>JBIPPB010000157.1:0-3588 GCA_044368655.1 Chitinophagales bacterium
CACAGATACATAGAAAAATCCAAATTATTGTCTTATTCTGAGGGATTGATTCTTGTATTTACAAAAGAATCTTTGATTTATAAAATTAGAGATTATAAAGAAATTGTTAAGTACTTGAATTCTTATGATTCTTTTGAAGAAAAATACTATCAAATTGACACTGTAGAGTATGATTCAGATGAAACCGACATAAAGAATTTAGAATCATTATCATTTTACTTCAATAATTTTTGCGATTTAATTGAACCCGTGTTGATAAACGATTCTTATTACATAGATAGGAACAATTACAATGCTAAAAACTACATAGATTCAATAACAAGAGTTGCTAATCCAAAATCAAAGAGTCAATATTATAAAGATGGTAAAGAAAGTATTGAATTACTGTATGCATTATTCAATCAAGATAAACAATATTGCAGTTTTTCTCCTGACGAATTGATTGATAAGATGATTCAAAATCTATCTCATATATCAGATAATTGTAACTATAAGATTGATACTGGTAATCACAAGTTGCCGAAATATGATTCAGGTAAAGACAATAATGAATTGTTTTTTGAATTGATTCAAGAAGGCATAGAAAAAAAGTTAAAAGATGTTGATATAGACAAATATCTTGAGAGAATTGAAAAGGAGTGTGATTTGATTATAAAATCAGGCTTTGTCGATTATTTCTTGATACTCTGGGACTTTGTTAAGTGGTCTAAATCAAACGATATAGACGTGGGGACAGGTAGAGGTTCAGTTGCAGGCTGTTTGGTTGCTTATTTGATTGATATAACAACAATAGACCCTATAAAACATGATTTGTTGTTTGAAAGGTTTATGAATGAGACCAGAATGATGCCAGAGGAGTGGTATGTTTTGAGTTTAGGAGACAAAGAAAAATCAATAATCAAAGGAACAGAGGTTAAGTTATCTAACAACGAAATCAAGTTGGTTGAAGAATTGTCTGTAGGAGACGATATTGTTGAATTCAAAGGTAATAAAATTGAGTCAATAAAGGTAGAAAAACGTGGGAGACAAGACCAAATTCCAGATGTTGATGTTGACTTCTTATCAGATAGAAGAGATGAAGTAAAGAGATATATATCTCAAAGATATGGAGTTAACAACACTTGTTCTATTGGAGCATACACAACAATGAAATTAAAGGGTGCTTTAAAAGACTTTTCAAGAGCAAAAGGATTAGATTTTAAACATGTGAATTTCGTGACAAGCAAAATACCAAATCAATTAGAATATGAATGGGCTGATTTGTTTAAATATGCTGTTAGGAGTGAAATAATAAGAGATTTTGTTCAAAAGAATAATGATGTAGTAGATGTGATACAATATACTCTGAAACAACCAAGAGCAATATCAATACATGCATCAGCTGTTGTTATAACACCTAAATTCAATTCAAAAGGGGAATCGATGACTGTTTTTGATTGGCTACCAATAAGAAAAGTTGATGGATTTTTGGTTTCTGAATGGGAAGGGAAGTACATTGACAAAGCCGGATTCTTGAAAGAAGACATATTAGCATTAAACACTCTTGATAAATTCAAGATGACTTTAAATTTGATAGAAAGAGATCATGGTGATGTAGTAAAATTTGAAGAGTTACCACTTGATGACGAAGCTACATACAAGTTATTCAAAAAGGGATATACAGAAGACATATTTCAGTTTGGTAGTGATGGGTTGAAGCAATACTCAAAGCTAGTTAAGCCTGATAATATTGAAGAATTAATTGCTATGAATGCTCTTTACAGACCTGGACCAATGAAGAGTAATGCTCATACAGACTTTGCTGACATCAAATTTGGTCGAAAAAAACCAGATTTTGACCCACTTATGGAAGTAGTTACAAAACACACTTATGGACTTTATGTTTATCAAGAGCAAATCATGCAAGCGATGGTTGTTGCTGGTATGACTTTGATTGAGGCTGATATGGTTAGAACTCAAATCAAGAAGTTTGATAAGGTTGCGATGAATAAATTTAAAGACAAATTTGTCTCTTTATATGCTGAAAAATTACAATCGAAGATAAGTAAAGAATCTTCAATTGTTGAATCTAATAGAGTTTGGGACAAACTGATGATGTTTAGTTCTTATGGATTTAACAAAAGCCATTCAGCAGCGTATTCTTTAATGTCTTATTGGTGTCAGTATTTAAAAGCTCACTACCCATTGCAATTTTGGACAACTGCTTTCGATAAAGCAGGTGAAGAAGACATACCAAACATATTGTCTGAAATGTTTAAAGTTTCAAAACACATTAAGGTGATTCCACCAGATATCAACAAGTCGATAACAGTGTTTGATTGTGATAAGAATACAAATTCAATATACTGGTCTTTGTCTAAGATAAAAGGATTAGCGTCAAACACTGTTGAACATATAATTCAACATAGGAGTAAAACTCCATTCAAGAATTTATCTGATTTTATAAGTAGAGTTGAAAAGTCTAAAGTTAATAAAGCAAAGGTTTTTAGTTTGATTCTAAGCGGTTGTTTCGACAACTTATACGGAATAACAATAGACAATCCATCAAAGAGGTTGGAGATAATAATTGAATATGTAGAATTGACAAAGAATTACGATTTGCTGGACAAGATAGAACAAGATTCAGTGAGCCATGAGTTTTATTGGAAAATAAAACAAAAAGAGTTGACTGGATTAGGATTCATTGATTACGAGTCAATATTGTCTCAAAAAGTTCGCAAGAAGTTTTCAATGTATTACACAAGTCCAAAAGATTTTTTCGATGGTAAAAAGGATTATCAAAAATGTTTTATCGCTGGTATATTGAGAGATGTTTATGAGAGAGACAGTAAGCGTGGCAAATTCGCCTTCATAACGTTGGATAATAATGATTTTGTATTAGAAGGTAATATTTGGAACGAAACATACAAGAATTGGCAAGATAAGCTACCAAAGTTAAAAGGAAAGATGATTGCTTTAAGTGCTTCAATAAAGTATGATACTTTCAACAATCGCAATAAGAACATTTTTCACACAAACGAATTTACAGAAATATTTGAATTATGAGTAGTTTAGTAATAGATTTCTTTGAAAAAGAACATTGGGATTCATTGAATGTAACAGTTAGATGGAATGGGGTAAGAAGGATACAACAAGAATCTTTAAGAGAACATATGTACACTTCAATGTTGATAGCAGATGTTTTATTGGAAGAGATTTTTCCAGAAGGTGAAGAAGAGAAATGGTATCTTTCAGTTTTGAAGTTGAAGATATTGAGAAGTGCAGCAAAACACGATGTTGATGAGATATTCTCTGGGGATATACTACATAGTGTCAAATACAACGTATTCAATGGAGAAGAGTTGAAGAGATTGTTGAATGATTTTGTAAATTATGAATTAGGCAATAATTTCAACAAACAAAATCAATCTCATAAGATGATTATAGACTCTTTGAATTACTATGGGAATGAAGTTGTTAAGAATTTTGTTAAATTAGTAGACTGGATTTCTTGTATAATGTATATATACAATGAGAAGAGTCTTGGTAACAAGAATTTTGACAAATATTTGCCAAAATGTAAATCAAAGTTATTTGAATCAATAGATG
>JBIPPB010000155.1:0-12595 GCA_044368655.1 Chitinophagales bacterium
GGCCAGGTCAACCAGGTCAGCGCCGCGTTCACGCTGCTGGGCCGTCCGATCAGCTACGCGAGCTGAGCTGTTTTGTGCGCGGCAGGGTGGGGCGCCACTACGCCCCGCCCGCAGGTCGGCCCCGAGCCTGCAGCCGCGCACACCCCTGTCTCTCGGGCACTACTTCTCGGGCAACACACATGGCAATCAAAATCACGGTCGCGCCTCGCGCGAAATTCCGCGTCAAAGGCACTTTCGCCGACGCCGAAGGCAAGGCACAGCCCTTTGACTTCGGCCTCCTCGCCAAGCGCCTGGGCGCCGAAGAGCTGCGGGAAAAGACCAGCGGCGAAGTCAACCTGGTCGAGTTCATGGTAGACGTTGTCATCGACTGGTTTGACGTGAAGGGCGACGACGACAAGCCGGTCGATTACTCGCCCGACGGGCTGCGCCAGCTGCTGAATCAACCGGGCCTGGCCTGGACCACCTACCGCACCTTCCTGTCGGAAACCGGCGCCAAAGAAAAAAACTGACGGCGCTCGCTCGAGCAGTCGCGCAGGACGCCCCCGACCATGACCGGGCCCAACCCGCCCAGCAGCAAGACCCCGGCGCCGCCTGGGCAGGCCCGCTGGCGGCGCTGGGTCTGCTGGGGTCGGCGCCCGACGCGGTCGACACCGAGGAACACGAGCGCACCGAATACCTCTGGCCCGAATGCGTCAGCGCCTGGGCTTGCTGGGTGGGGGTCCAGACCCAATGGCGCGTCGGTATGGGCGGGGCCACTGGCCTCGATTACGCGGGCGTGCGCGCCCACCTGGAAGAGCTGCGCGACGCGGGCGATCTGCCGGCCGAAGATCGCGCCGACGTCTGGCGCTGCATCCTGGCGGCTGAGCGCGCGACGCTGGAGGTCTGGTCGGATCGGCGCAAGTCTGACGAGGCCCGGCGGCCCGCGCCCGCTGCGCCAGCGGTCCCGGGGTTTTAGCGATGCCGCTGACCTGGTGCCGCCAACCGTCCCACCCGTCGCCTTCCAGATGACACACCCGGCGCCTGAAAGTCTCGGGAGATGAACACCACGACCACCACCGTCGGCATCCGCCTGCAGCTCGAAGGGGCCAGCGCTGTCGAGCGCGGGCTGGCGGGGGTGCAATCGCGCGTCGGCGACGCCGCCAAGGCCCTGACCGGGCTGGCGGCTGGCACGCTCTCTGCGGCCGCGTTCACGAGCTGGATCCGGGGTGCGATTGACGCCGCCGACCAGACCGAAGAACTGGCGCAAAAAACCGGACTGCTGGCCGAAGAGGTCGCCGGGTTGCAACTGCTGTTCAGGCAGGAAGGCCTGGGCGATCAGTTTGGACAGGTGCTGTCCAAGTTGGCCAAGGGCGCCGCCGACGGCAACAAGGCGTTTGCCGCCATGGGCCTGAGCGTGACCGACGCGTCGGGCAAGCTCAAGAGCACGCGCGACCTGCTGGGCGAGGTCGCCGACCAGTTCTCCCGCTACGCGGACGGACCGGAGAAAGCCGCGCTGGCGATGCAGCTGTTTGGGAAAAGCGGCGCCGACCTGATCCCGCTGCTCAACGGCGGCGCGGCGTCGATGCGCGAGTTCGACGCCCGCGCCAAGGCGATGGGGTTGACGATCAGCAGCGAAGTCGCCGCAGCGGCGGGGAAGTTCAACGACGACCTGTTTTTGATGCAAAGCCGGGTTGATGGTCTTGGGCTTCAGCTATCCAACAGGCTTTTGCCTTCGTTGGTGGAGTTGACGGGGGCATTTGCCGCTAGCGCGCGGGAAGGCGGCTCTGTGGCCTCGATTGGCGATGCTATCGCCACTGTTTTCGAGACGGTGGCGGTGCTTGGCGTCAACGTCGGGTACGTGCTGACGCAGGTTGGCAAAGAGTTGGGCGGGCTCGCTGCGCAAGCCGCCCAAGTCGCCCAGCTCAATTTTTCGGCCGCCGGTGAAATCGGGCGAGCCATGAAAGCCGACGCCGCTGAAGCCCGCCGCGAAGTTGATGCTTTGAGCGATCGAATCATCAACTCCCGCCGTCGCTTCGCTATCGGCATTTCCTCTCCTGGTGATCAGTCGTCGGCCGAATCGCGCCGCCTCGGTATTGATCGCATCAGGGGGCGGGCCCCTTTGATTGAGGAAGAGACCCGCGCCACCGGCCGCAACACCGCCGCCAAAAAGGCCAACACCGACGCCGACAAGGAGGCCGCGAAGGTGGCCGCCGAGCTCGCCAAGACGCGCGAGCGCATCGCGGAGATTGCGGACCGCGAGACCGACGACGTGGTGCGCCGCGTCACCGGGCTGATCGAGGCCAACGAGGTGCTGCGCGAAGAGGTGGCGATGGTGGGGGCCAGCGCCGACAAGCGCGCGGAGCTGGTGTCGCTCAAGGAGCGCGAGGCCATCGCTCAACTCGAATTGAATCTGATCGTTGCTCAGTCCAACGGCGCGAGCGAAGCGTCTATCGCACTGATGCAACAGGAAATCAACCTGCGGCGTCAGCGCCTGGCGCTGATCGACGAAAAAGCCGCCGCCGAATCGGCCAACGCGGTGCAAGAAGAGACTTACGCGGCGTTGCGCAACATCGGCCAGCGCGCTGACACGGAGTGGGACCGCACGGCGGACTACCTGGGCGAGGCGCTGGCTGGCGGCATCGCGGCGGGGTTCTCCAGCGGCAAGGGCTTCGCCGATGGGTTTTTCGATTACCTGGCCGCTCAGCTCAAGCGCGCGTTTGCACAAGAGTTGTCCAACTCGATCAAGGGCGGCGTGCAAAGCTACTTGACGGGCAACAACAGCGGCCTCAGCAATTCCGCGCTGGGCGCCGCCTGGCAGGCCTACAGCGGCGGCAGCGTGGGCGCCAGTTCGGCGTCGCTGGCTTATGCCAACGCGGTCGGCGCTTTCGGCGGCGATTCGATTGGCGCGCTGTACGCGGCCAATGGCGGCTGGGCCGGGGTTTCTGCGGGCGCTGGAGGTGCCGGTAGCGCTGCGGGGGCGGCTGGTGTCGCTGGTGCCGGGGGCGCGGGCGCCAGTGGTGCGGGCGCTTCGTCCGGGCTGATCGGTGCGGCGGGTTACGCCGCCTTGATCGTGGCGGCGATTGCCATCGCGAACAACCTCTATGACAAGGGTTACACCCGCGCCGCCCTCGGGATCGGCGACCAGTCGACGGTGCGGTTTGGCGGGTTTTCCTCCTACACCGCCGACAAGAGCATCAGCGAGACATCGTTCAACAAGGGTTTTGCCAGCAACGAGATCGGCAATATGCGCAAGCTGTTGCAGGCCCTGGGCACCTCGGAAAAGTGGGCGGACATCCTGAGCAGCACCACCGGGCTGGCGACGCTGGTCGGGCGCAAGTTGTCGGCGGTCGGCTTCGAAGCCGACATCGCGGGCGGCGAGGCCAACGTCGGCGGATTCGCGCGCTACAAGGGCGGTTTGTTCCGCTCCAACAAGACGGTTGGGATCGCGGTTGATTCCGGCGATTCGGCGGCTGTGAAACAACAGGTCGAGTCGGTGCTGGAGGGGTCGCGCGCCATGGCCCGCGCGATGGGCCTGTCCAGCGAGGCTATCGACAATTACACCGGCAAGATCCGCATCAACATGAAGGGCGCCGAAACGGCGGCCGAGCAGTCCGAGCGCATGGCCAAGGCGATGGACGACCTTCAATTTTCCTTGCTGAAGGCAGCGGCCGGCGGCAAGTATTCGCGCGAAGAATTCGAGCGAATGATGGAGGGTGTGCGCGAGTCGATGGCGGCGGTGGGCATCACGGGCGAATCCATCGCCAGCATTCTGGTGCAGGGGATGACCGGGCGCCTGTCGTCGGCGGAGGTGGGCGACCAGCTGGCCAGCACGATCATCGGCGGGATCTATACCGCCATCGCGTCGAATTACGCGGGCGTGATCGCGCAGGCGTTCACCAATCAGATCATTACCCCGATTTTCACGGCCCTGGCCGCTGGCGTTCCGATCTCGCAAGCGATTTCACAATCGGCGATCAACAGCGTCGTCGCCACGGCCAACCAGGCCGCCGCCGCGCTCAACGCGATCTTCAACGACGCGGGGTTCCTATCCGCGATTGCAGGCATCCAGCAGGCGATCAGCGGCGTGACCGGCGCGGTCGGGTCGATCAGCGTCCCGGAGATCAACAACAGCCTGGCCGAGGCTGAATCGCAGCGTTACCAGATCGAGTCGGAGCTGTTGGGCCTACTGGGCAACACGACGGCTCTGCGCGAGCGCGAGCTGGCCGGGCTGGAGGGCAGCGCCCGCGCGTTGAAGCTGCATGTGTACGCGCTGCAGGATTCTCGCGCGGCGGTCGAAGGCGCGTTGTCGGCAATTCAGCGTTCGGCCGATGCCGAGCGCGACCGGTTGACCGGCCTGCTGGACATTGCGGCCGAAGCCGAGGCGGGGCTCAACGATGTTTTCAAGACCCTGCGCGATTCGATCCGGTCGCTGCGCGGCGACGTCGACTCGACCGCGTCGCTGGACTCTCGCGCAGCCCGCGATCAGATCGCCCGGGCCATCTCCGGCGCCATCAAACTCAACAACGACGACCTGGTCACCGCGATTGACGCGGTGCGCACGGGTCTGGACGATTCGGCCTACGCCAGCCGGTTCGAGCGCGACCGCGCGTTCCTGCGGTTCGCGGGCGAGCTCTCGTCGCTGGAGGAAGTCACTCAGCGCGAGCTGACCAACGCAGAACAGCAGGTTGCGCTGCTGGAGGACCAATTGACCGCGCTGGATCTGCAGGTTGACCTGGCGCAAAAGCAGGTCGATGCGCTGTTCGGCGTGGACAACTCTATAAAGTCGATGGGCGCGGCGGTGGTCGATCTTCAATCGGCGATGGCGACCTATACCGGCGCGGTGAGCGCGGCCATGGCGCAGTCCTACAGCTCCGGCGGCGCTCCGTCGGGTGGCGGGGGTTTCAGCTTTGGCGGCGGCGTTGAGTCGGCGCCGCAGTCGGGCGCGAACTGGACCGCCGACGGCTATTGGGCCAAAAACTCGGACCTGCGGGACTACTGGGGCGAGAACGCGGGCGTTCTGGAGCGGGCGCGGCAGTTCAACGCCGACCCGAACCTGTCGGCGCGCGACGAATACCTCAAGTGGCATTACCAGACCTACGGCGCCAACGAGCGCCGGGCCTTCGCCCGTGGCGGTTACTACCCGGGCGGCCTGGCGCTGGTCGGCGAAGAGGGGCCGGAAATCATCAACTTCAAAAACCCCGGTCAGGTGTACACCGCCGCGCAAACACAGGGCCTCCTGGGCGGTGGTGGGGAACAGACCAACCGGCTTTTGTACGAGCTGCTGCAGCTCATGCGCTCGGGCACCTTTGCCCAGGTCGCTGAAAGCAAGGCTCTGAACAAGGTCATCCGCCGATGGGATGCCGATGGAATGCCAGAAACGCGCGAGGTGTCCGCATGAGTTTCGCCCGCTTGACGCTGGTTCGCCCGGTGACGATCACGCCCGCCATGTTGACGGGCACCAACGTTCCCGAGACCGATCACCCCGAGTGGCTGGTCGGGTCGACGTATGCGTTGGGGGCGCGGGTCATGGTGGTGGCGGAGCACGCGGTGTATGAGTCGTTGCAGGCGGCGAACACCGGCCGATCTCCAGCGGCCTCGCCGGAGTGGTGGATCCGTGTCTCGCCCACCAACCGCTGGAAAGCCTTTGACCGCGCCAACAGCAGCCGCACCGAGCAGGCCCTGTCGCTGTATTACGAGCTGACGACGGGTCAGGTGATCAACTCCGTGGGGTTGCTGGCGATGCGCAGCGTGACCACGGCGCGCGTGCGGATGACTGACCCGACGTTCGGGGTGGTCTACGACCGGACGATTGACAACATCAGCTCGATCGCCGAATCCACGTGGCACGACTGGCTGTTTGGTGTGCGGATCGAGCGCAGCAGCGTCGCGCTGACCGACCTGCCGAGCTATCCCAACGCGACCGTGCGCGTGGACCTGACCGGGCTGGTTGATATGGCTATCGGCGTGATGTTGCTCGGGCAACAGATTGTGATCGGGCACAGCATTTCCCACGGCGCCGCCGTCGGGATCACGGACTACAGCCGAAAAGAGGCCGACGAGTACGGCGAATACAACCTCGTGCGGCGCTCTTTTGCGCGTCGCGCTTCGTTTCCGGTCAACGTCATGAACGTCGAAGTTGACGGGTTGATCGACCTGTTTGCGGAGATCCGCGCCGAGCCCTGTCTCTGGGTGGGCGGGGTCTATGACAGCCTGACCGTGTACGGCTTTTACAAAGAGTTCGAGATTGTGATCGGAAACCCGGTCATGTCCGAATGCCTGCTTGAAATCGAAGGAATGACATGACCGCACCCATCATCTCCACTGTGTTCGACCCGCCGCTGCCCAGCGATCCGAAGGCGACGTTTAACACCAAGGCCTTCGCCCTGGTCGCCGCCCTCAACGGGTTCAGCAGTCAAGCCAACGCTGTCGCCGAATACCTCGACGACATGTCGGTGGCCGTGGGCGCCGCTGACGCGCTGATCAATTTTCAGGGGGCCTGGTCTGCGTTGTCGGGCCCGCTGGATATGCCCGCGTCTGTGTCTCACGCGGGCAGCGTCTACGCCTTGACCACCAACGTCGCGGACGTCACTGCGCATACGCCTGGCGTGTCCTCGGCGTGGCAGGTGATCCGCGCCGACTCGGCACAGATCAGCCACGGCACAGGCACGGTCAACGACGCGCTGACCTCGGGGGCGGTGCTCGGCCACAAGAACCTTCTGCTCAACGGCGGGTTCGAGATCAACCAGCGTGCGCTGACTTCTGCGGGCTCGGGCGTGATGTGTCTTGACGGGTGGTATGCGCTTTCGCAGTCGGGGCCGGTCACGGTGGCGCAAACCACCAACCCGGAGCCGGGCGCGCCCTGGGGCATCCGGTTGACGCAGCCAGACGCGGTCGCCAAGCGAATCGGGCTGGGTCAGGCGGTCGAGGCCAGCCGGTGCGCGTCGGTGGTGTCGTCTGTGGTCAACGCGTTTGCCCGAGTGAAGCTAAGTACTGCGGGTGTGCTGCGGTGGGCGGTGCTGGAGTGGACGGGGGACCCCGATGTTTTGACGCGCGATCCGGTCGCCAACTGGGCGAGCACGACCTACACGGCGGGCAACTTCTTTATCGAAGGCGTCAACGTGTTGAGGCTCGGGTCGATTGCGCCTGGCGCCGGGGTGTGGGGGGAGATTGATGGTTCTTTCGCCGTGGGCGCGAGCGCCAAAAACCTGATTCTGGTGATCTGGACCGACGCGGTGCTGGCCCAAGGCCAGACCCTGGAGGTCAACCGGGCCCAGGTCGAGCGGGGCGCGATGCACACCTCGCACGACTGGGCTTTTGATGAGTTGGAGCGGTGCAAGAAGCGTCATCGGGTGATTCCGTTTTCGCGCTTTGTGTTCGCCCGTGGCACGGGCGGCGGCTTCGAGGCGTCGTGGATCGATATGCCGCCGATGCGCGCGACGCCGACGCTTGCGTCAACACTGACCTGGAACTACACCAACGCCAGCGCCGCGACCGTCGTTGCCATCGCACCGGATGCGTTGCAGGTGCAATACACCTCGACCGCTGCGCACCTGGCGCAGGCGACCGCTGGCGCCGTGACGCTGACGGCGGAGGTTGGATCGTGATCGTCCTCGGATACACCGGCCCCGAAAAGCGGGGCGGCCTGTTTGCGAACCTGGGCCACAAGACCATTCTCTGGGCGCAGCGCGGTTACAGCGCTCCGGCCCGTGGCGTGAGCCACACGGAGATCATGCTGGGCGGAACGCCATCGGACGCTAGCATCGGCAGCTCGTCGCTGGTCGACGACCTGGGGCGCGGGCAGGGCGGCGTGCGCACGAAACACGGCGTCGCGCTCAAGTCGGCGAACTGGCGCGCGATGTACGTGCCCGACACGCTGGAGCGCCACACCACGGCGGCGCGGATCTGGTTCTCTGATCACGACGGGCTGCCGTATGACCCGCGCGGCGCGGCCGGATCGGTCGGGCAGGCGCTGGTGCAGCAGCGCGACGACACGTTTTTTTGTTCCGAGGCCTGCGCGGCGGCGATGGGCATCCCGGACGCGCACATGCTCAACCCGGCGGCGTTGTGGACGATCCTGCCGCTGATCGGCGGGGTGGATGTGACCGGGCTGTTTTTCTCGGGTGGGTTCCGGCCTGCGTGGGTGGACGCATGACATGGACCAAGCGCGTGGTGTTGGCGGGTACGGCCCTGGGCAGCAGCAAGACCGCCAGCGCGGCGGGGTCTGCGGTCTCGGTCGGCGCGGCGGCCGGGCTCGGCCTCGAGTTGCTGCCGTTCGTGGTTGGCGCCGTGGGGGCGACGGTGGTGATCACCGCGCAACCGCCGCGCACACGGGGCACGGCCTGGGCGCATTCGGTGGTGTCGGTGTTTGCGGGCGGCGTGGGCGGCCCGTGGGTGTCGGAGACCTGCAACGCGATGGCCATGCATTACTTTGACACGCCGAATTTCAACACGTTGCTGACGCACATCATGCTCGCGGGTCTGCTCTCGGCTGGCTGGCCGTGGTTCGGTCCGCTGGTGTGGGAGGTGATCCGCAAGCGGATCAAGGCGCTCGGCGGCAAAGACCCGAAAGGACACGACGATGCAGCCCTTTGACTGGATCGACCAGACGGCCCGCGCGCTGATGCTGCTGGCGGGCGTGGTGATGGTGTTGCACTTCGTGGCGATGGCGGGTTACATGAAGCGCGGGCCTCGGGTGCGGTTTGTGTTGCTGCCGGTGCTGGTGGGTGCCGGGGCGTTCCTGATCGGCTGCGCGGTGGTTGGTTCCATCGACCTGGGGTTGATCGCGATGGCTTTTTCGAGCCTGCCGATGCTGGCGCTATTGATGGTTGTCTGGGGCAGCGGCGGGCACGTGTCCGAGGTGTTCGAGCGGCAGGCGCAAGCGAGGGACCTGGAGCGGACGCGCCACTATTACCGCGAGGCGGCGGCCGGCGTGGACCTGGTGACCGATGGGCTGGTGACCGACAGCGGGCTGGCTGAGCTGCAGGCGGCGGAACATCGGGCACACCATGTTGAAAGGGCTGCGGCATGAAGTCGATCAGCGGCACGCTGGCGGCGCCGTTTCCGTGGTTTGGCGGTAAGTCCAACGCCTGCGAGCAGGTGTGGGCGGCTTTTGGGGTGGTGGATAACTACGTGGAACCCTTCGCGGGTTCGGCTGCCATGCTGTTGGGCGCCCCAAAGACCCCTGGCAAGCGAATCGAGACCATCAACGACTTCGACGGCATGGTGGCCAACTTCTGGCGCGCTGTGGCGGCGGATCCCGAGGCTGTGGCGCACGCGGCTGACTGGCCTTGCAACGAGGTGGACCTCTTTGCGCGGCATTCCTGGCTGGTGCGCCATCGGGAAAGCATCACCGACCAGCTACACGCCGACCCCGCGTGGTTTGACGCGCGCAGCGCGGGCTGGTGGTGCTGGGGCGCCTGTAACTGGATTGGATCGGGCTGGTGCAGCGGCGAGGGTCCATGGGTTCACGACGGCACGACGCTGGTCGACCGCCGCAAGCTCCCGCACCTGGGTGACGCCGGGAAGGGCATCAACCGCCAGCTCCCGCACCTGGGTGACGCCGGGAAGGGCATCAACCGCCAGCTCCCGCACCTGTCAGCCGGGCAGGGCGATGAACACCCGCGCTCTGCCTACATTCGCGAATGGATGCGCGCGCTGCATGATCGGCTGCGCGATGTGCGCGTCACGTGTGGAGACTGGTCCCGAACTGTCAAGGATTCCGTGACAGTTCGCCATGGCTTGACCGCCGTTTTTCTCGACCCTCCGTATGCCAAGGGCGCCATGGACTACAGCGCGGGCGGCATGGGCCTGGGCATTGCCGAGGATGTACGCGCCTGGTGCGATGCCAATGGCGACAACAAGGCGCTGCGCATCGTGTTGTGTGGTCACGCGGGCGAACACGACGCGCTGCTTGCCAAAGGGTGGCACACCCGCACATGGACCGCGCGCAAGGGGTACGCGATGACCGATGAAGCGGTCGAGAACAGCGCGGGCGAAACACTCTGGTGCAGCCCGAACTGCATCCCGGAAGTGAAAACGATCGGCCTGTTTGACTTTATGGAAACCGCATGACCACCATCGACCACAAGATCCTCGACAGCATCGACCGAGGGCTGGCGCTGTTGCCGCACGCGATGTCGAGCCAGCAGGCGCGGGTGATGATGTACGCGATCGGCCTGCAGGAAAGCCGGTTTACCGATCGGCGTCAGCTTGTCGGCAATCCGCCGCGACCCACCGGCCCAGCCAAAGGGTTCTGGCAGTTCGAGCGCCTGGGCGGTTGTCGTGGTGTGGTTGATCACGCGGCGAGCCGGTACTGGATGCACCGCGTGTGTGTGCTGCAGGATGTGCCGTTCAACGCGACGGCGATCTGGAACGCTGTCGAGACCAACGACGTGCTGGCCGCCGTGGCCGCGCGCTTGCTGCTGTTCACCGACCCGAAAAGGCTCCCGGCTGTTGACGACGCGGCTGGCGCCTGGAGGTTGTACATGCGCACCTGGCGCCCGGGCAAGCCTCACCGCAAGACCTGGGACGCATTCCACCAACAGGCTTTTCTGACGGCCATTGACAGGGCGGACTCGTGACGCGGGCGTTGTTGCTCTGCCTGGCGCTGCTGGCGGCGCCGTGGGCATGGGCTCAGGATGCGCGCTACTGCGGCGCCCCGAAGCGCGACGCCGATGGCGACATTGTCCGGTCTCGCGCGGTGTTGCGCAGTTTTCAGGCGATGTATCCGTGTCCGTCCACCGGTTTGCAGGCGGGCGCATGTCCTGGCTGGTTCAGGGATCACGTGGTTCCGCTGGTGTGCGGCGGCTGCGACACGGTCGAGAACCTGCAATGGCTTCCGGGCGAGACCAAGACATGCGCGGGCACCGTGTGTAAAGACCGCTGGGAGCGCCGCGTTTACTGTCGATTTGTGCCATTGCCACCCACCACCACCACACCACCTGAAACGGAGAATTCACCATGAAACGCTTGCTTTTTGCCTTGCTCATCCCCTTGTCCCTGGCCGGTTGCGCCGGGCTCAATACCGAGTCGCTGGTCCAGGTGGCTACCTCCGCCCTTGACGAGGGCACCAGCACCAAGGGCGCAACTACCGGGCTCGATTCCAGCCACGCGGCCGACGTGCTCAAGCATCGCGATTACTACGCGGCAGTCAAGGCCATCGCCGCGCCCAAAGAGGCGGCACGGCGCCCGCTGGTGGAGATCAAGGCACGACCCGGCCAGCCGATCACGATTGATGCCGAGTCGTTCACCGTTTTCGAGCCGGTCACGCAGCAGGCGCAGGGGTACAGCATCGCGGCACCAAAAGAGGTGGAGCCGACGGGGTTGAAGTATTTGCGCGCCGCTGGTGACGTCGCGGCCAGGGTGTTTGTGCCGTGGACGTTGATCCGGGAGAACGCCGACACGCAGCGCCAGGCCAACAACAACGCGACCGCGATCCGCCAGGGCGAGCTGGACATCATGGGCGCAGCGGTCACCGGTTCACAAGGCATCGCCAGCCAGGCCATCACAACGTACTCGCCAGCCGAGCCGCTGGTGATCGAAACAACCCCGGCGCCGACCGCGCCGTAACGATCAGCAGTCGCCACTGTTGTCTCCTGCCGGACCGCGCGGCCAGCGCACCGGCTTCCAGCCCGCCTGCCCTTTGGGGTGGGCGGGCTTTTTTGTTTTGGCCTGTGTAATTCCAGTGCAAAATCCTGACCGTCAGGGGCGTTTTGTGGGCGTCCTGACCGCTGCCCGCCTATGGGCGCCCGTGCTGTTTTGACCGTCAGGTGCCTTCACACGGCAGGGGTCGCAGGTTCGAACCCTGCACCGCCCACCAAATAAAGCCATGTAATTCAATGAGTTACGTGGCTTTTTCTTTTTGAGTTCTCAGGGTCTGTGTAATTGCCTGTGCAATTTACGCGGCAGACCATCGCGCCGCAGAAGCTGCCCTGCATGCTTCTGCTCGCGTTCGGTGCGGCGTGGTCAGTGCTCGAGCCTCACTCCACCCATATCGATCAATTCGGCTTCTGATTGTTGCAGATGGGATGCCTGTGCGCTCAGACCAGGCTGCAGCGGTCATCGTCAGGCCATCATGGGTGAACAAGCGGTTGTTCCTTCGGTTCCTCTGCTGCTCGGTCATCGTCACCCAGCGGCAGTTGCCCGGCTCGTAGTGGCCGTGAAAGTCGACTCGATCAAGCGAGCTGGCTTTTGGCATTTCGCCCATGTCAGCTAGGAAATTCTCGAACCACCGCCAACGTTCGCAGACAGTGATGCCCTTTGCGCCGTAGAGGGCGTAGTTCTGTTGTCGGGGATTCGTGCACCTGCGGATCATGGACTCCCACGCCTTGTAAGTCGGAGACTTTTTCCCGCGGCTGGCGTGCCCGTGCGTGGTGTTGAAGTGTTTCATCCAAATGCCTTTACGAGCGCGTCTCGTTGCTGATCTATTTGCATGTGACTGTAGCGCTCTGTGGTCTTGATCGAGCTGTGGCCCAGGATCTTGGCGACGGTGTACAAATCGGCGCCGCTGGCCAGCAGGATGGTGGCGCAGCTGTGGCGCAGGTCGTGGAAGTGCACATCGGGCATCTTCGCGGCCTCTCTGGCGCGGCGGAAGCCGGTTTTCAGGCCCTCGGCGTTG
>JBIPPB010000062.1:0-12458 GCA_044368655.1 Chitinophagales bacterium
GATCATGAAGCTATTGGTTGGTTGCATTTATTATCGTTAGCTACAATTTTATCGGGAGTCGCTTTGGTGGGGCGAAAAAAATAACAACAGCTCTACTTTTTTAAAAAGATAGCTCAAACCATTAAAAATTTGTTATTTTTACCCTGTTGAATAATAAAAATTGAAAAATAAAGCGCTAAAAACTTTGTTTAAAAGCTATCTGCAATCGATGTATTGTATCTTCTTTTTTTTGATTTTTTCAAATGTTACTTTAGGTCAAGATTTACATTTTTCGCAATTTAATCGTACGCCTTTATTTTTAAATCCAGCTTTAACAGGAAGTTTTGAAGGCGATATTCGAGTGATGTCTATATTCCGAAATCAATGGCAAACAATCCCAGTACCTTATAATTCTATTGGCGCGAGCGTAGATTACAATTTACCAGTTCGGTATCAAAAAGACAAACTTGGATTAGGTATTCAAGCCATTATGGATCGGGCAGGAGATGGTCGATTTACCACAAGTATGTTTTCCTTTTCTTCGGCGTATCATTTTACATCAGGAAGTGCGAATCCATTTATATTATCTATCGGAGGACAAGCTAATTGGGTTCAAAGGTCTTATGATCCAAATCGTTTAACTTTTGATAATCAGTTTAATGGAGATTATTTTGATCCAACGAGGCCCATTGGTGAACAATTGGATCGAACCCAGCTTCAATTTTTTGATTTTAATTTAGGAACGAATGCCAATTTTACCGTCCAGCAGCAACATGTGTTTAATTTTGGTTTTTCTATTGCGCATTTTCATCAAACCCAACAGAATTTTATAGATATTTCAACCAATACGTTGTTACAAAAACGTTATAATTTTTATCTAAGTGCTAACATTTCAATAATTGAAAAATTAAAATGGCTTCCTGTGGGATTTTATCAATTGCAGGATGGAAAATATGAATATGTATTAGGTTCAGGAATACAATATGTGTTTAACAATGACCGAACGGATAAGTTGAATATAACGCTTGGTTTAAGTGGTAGACTAGGAGATGCCTTTATTCCTTGGTTACATTTTGAGAAAAAAAATGTATCGGCACAGTTGAGTATTGACTTTAATACTTCGCCGCTTCGAATTGCTTCAAACAGTTATGGAGGCATTGAATTTTCGCTTGGATATTTAATTAAGTATCGCAAAGATGCATTTAATCAGTACGATTTCTGCCCTTATATTTGGTTTTAAAACATTTTAATTTTTAGACAAAAAAACATTACGTTTTATCTACAAATTTGTATGTTTGCGGACAAATTAAAAAATATCAATTATGAATTTTGATTTAATCGTTTTAGGAAGTGGTCCAGGTGGATATGTTGCGGCAATTCGTGCCAGTCAACTTGGTATGAAAGTAGCAATTATTGAAAAAGAAAGTCTAGGTGGTGTTTGTTTAAATTGGGGTTGTATCCCAACCAAAGCATTGTTAAAAAGTGCTCAGGTTTTTGAATATATTCAACATGCTGAGGAGTATGGAATTGAAGTATCTGGTGCCAAAACGAATTTTGACCATGTTGTTAAAAGAAGTCGAAATGTAGCGGATGGAATGAGTAAAGGCGTTCAATTTTTAATGAAAAAAAATAAAATTGAAGTTATTCAAGGTTTTGGAAAATTAAAAAGAGGAAAAGTCGTTGAAGTGACCGCTGAAGATGGTTCTAAAAAAGATTATTTAGCTAAAAATATCATTATAGCTACTGGAGCTCGTAGTCGCTCATTGCCTAATTTGCCTCAAGATGGTAAAAATATAATAGGCTATAGAGATGCCATGACGTTAAAAAAAGCGCCTAAATCAATGATTGTAGTTGGTACAGGTGCTATAGGAGTTGAATTTGCATATTTTTATAACAATATGGGCACTAAAGTTACTTTAGTTGAATTCGCGCCAAATATTGTTCCTCGTGAAGATGCAGATGTTAGTAAAGAATTAGAAAAAATCTTCAAAAAGAAAGGTATTGAAATTCTTACTAATAGTAGCGTTGAAAAAGTAGATATTACAAAAGACGGTTGCCAAGTGAGTATCAAAACGGATAAAGGTATTGAAATGAAACAAGCAGAGATTGTTTTATCTGCGGTGGGAATACAATCCAATATTGAAGGAATAGGATTAGAAGATTTAGGAATCAAAATGGAAAAAGGTAAAATTGTAGTTAATGAATTTTATCAAACGAATTTAGATGGTATTTATGCCATTGGAGATGTTATTGATACTGCCGCTCTAGCTCACGTAGCATCTGCGGAAGGTATTTTATGTGTCGAAAAAATTGCAAATATGCATGTAGAACCAATCGATTATACGAATATCCCAGGCTGTACGTATTGTGCTCCTGAAATCGCTTCTGTTGGGTTCACCGAAGCCGAAGCAAAAGCAAAAGGTTATGAATTGAAAATTGGTAAGTTTCCATTTTCGGCGAGTGGCAAAGCAAGCGCGGCTGGAGCTAAAGAAGGATTTGTAAAAGTTATTTATGACGCCAAATATGGAGAATTATTAGGCGCACACATGATCGGAATGAATGTGACAGAAATGATTGCAGAAATCGTTGTAGCTAAAAAATTAGAAACGACTGGGCATGAAATCTTAAAAGCGGTTCATCCGCATCCAACAATGAGTGAAGCGGTAATGGAAGCTACCGCAGCAGCTTATGGCGAAGTGATACATTTATAAAAAACAAAATATTATGAATCAAAATGGGAGTTTTTCAGATTGGTATCAAAAATCCATAGATTTTTTTAAATCCTTCTACGAATTTATAATACCATTTGCTATATTTTATGTGTTCTTGATGGTTTTTATTAGTTATTTACCATACAAGGAGGTATCGTTATTCTTGCAAATCGCAACCTTGCCTTTAGCATTTTCAATAGCTTATTTTGCGAATCATTATTTAAATCAAAGAGATATAAATATTTATTCCAATTATGAATTCGAACGCGTTGATGAAAATCCAGATGAAATAAAAGCAAAAATACTGGATAATAGCCCTAAATTCACTACTTTTTTCTTGATTTATAAAAAAAGTTTATGGATTTTGGTGGCAAAAATATTCAGCTATTTTGTAATTTTATTTTGTTTGATGCCTGTTTTTAAAATTTTTTATCAACTTTTGGTTTCGTATAATTTTGATTTAGATGCAATTAATCAAGCTGTTGTTAATCAAACAATAGAATTGCCAGATATGGCTGTAACTTCAATTTTCTTTGCAATTTTTGCCATTTGGCTTACCTTACCTTTTTATTTTTATTTTGAATATTTTTTAATTTTTGATAATCAAGGTGTTTTAAAATCACTAAAAAGTAGTTATCAAATTGGAGTTAAAAATTATTTTAAAATAATAGGAATGTTATTTGCTACTTTTTTAATACTTTTTGTAGGGCTTTTAACTTGTGGCTTTGGTTTAATCGTCGCATTGCCAATCGTTTATTTGATTTACTATTTTTCTTTTATCGATTTAAAAACTAAAAGTATATTTTAATACAATTATTTAAACACAAATTTCTTATTTTTGTTGACTAAAATTAAATTTTTTTTATATGAACTTTGAATTAAGCGAAGAGCATTTAATGATACAAAATATGGCAAAAGATTTTGCCGAAAAAGAACTCTTATCAGGTGTTATTGAAAGAGATGAGCATCAAATCATGGCAACTGAGTATCTCAAAAAAATGGGAGAACTCGGCTTCATGGGTATGATGGTCGATCCAAAATATAACGGTGGCGGTATGGATACATTAAGCTATGTTTTGGCGATGCAAGAAATTTCTAAAATAGATAATTCTTGTAGTGTAGCTATGAGTGTTAATAATTCGTTAGTTTGTTTTGGTCTAGAAAAATATGGAACCGAAGCACAAAAAGAAAAATATTTGAAACCTTTAGCGTCCGGTGAAGTTATTGGTGCATTTTGTTTGTCCGAGCCAGAAGCAGGTAGTGACGCAACCAGCCAAAAAACTACGGCTGTAGATATGGGAGATTATTATTTGTTAAACGGAACTAAAAACTGGATCACAAATGGTACGCAGGCTTCTGTTTATTTAGTAATAGCTCAAACCAATCCTGAGTTGAAACATAAAGGAATTAATGTTTTAATTGTTGAAAAAGGAATGGAAGGATTCGTTGTTGGTCCTAAAGAAAATAAATTAGGAATTCGTTCGAGTGATACCAATACGTTGTTATTTAATGATGTAAAAGTGCCTAAAGAAAATCGAATCGGCGAAGATGGTTTTGGTTTTAAATTTGCAATGAGCACTTTAAATGGCGGCCGAATAGGAATTGCGGCTCAAGCTCTTGGAATCGCAATGGGAGCTTTCGAACGTTCTGTAGCATATGCCAAAGAACGTAAAGCGTTCGGTTCGGAAATTTCTAAGCTTCAGGCTATTCAATTTAAATTAGCAGATATGGCTACTGAAATAGAAGCCGCTAAATTATTAGTTTACAAAGCAGCTCGTTTGAAAGATGAAGGTAAAGACTATTCTCAAGCAAGCGCGATGGCTAAATTATATGCAAGTAAAGTAGCTATGGAAACTACTGTTGAAGCGGTTCAGGTTCATGGTGGATATGGTTATGTAAAAGAATATCATGTAGAGCGTTTGATGCGAGATGCTAAAATTACTCAGATTTACGAAGGTACTTCAGAAATCCAAAAAGTGGTCATTTCGAGAGGTGTTTTAAGTTAATTTTTAAGAAACGCTAAAATTTATCACAAATTTTAGCGTTTCTCTTTTATATTCATCACTTAACTTTTACCTATTTTATGTCCATACATTTTAATACGTTAAAAAAACTCTTTTTTACTGTAAATATATGGATTGCGATAGGTCTTTTTTCGTCTCTTTTTGGTCAAAAAATTCAGGTGCCTGGGACTTGGCAGTACCATTACAAACCTCTTAGTTACAATGCTATTGAGCATTTTGATAAAGAGATTTTTGCTATTGGTAAATATGCCGTTTTGCATTTTCCTCCAAATCAAATGAATGCCGATATTCTGCATAAAATTAATGGACTTTCGGATTATTCTATTGATGGCGCTTATTATGACAAATCCTCTCAAAAAGGTATTTTAACGTATAATAATTCAACGATAGATCTCATTTCTTGGAATCAAAATCGTATTGAAATTGAACCCAATTACGATTTGTTTAACAAAATTTTTATTGGTGCTAAACAAATTTTTAAAGTAAAATTTATCGGTAATAAAGCCTACCTATCTACTTCGATGGGAATTGTTGTTTTAAATTTAGAGCAAAATATTGTAGAAAGTACTTATGTTATTGGAGATAATGGCAACCAAAGTAATGTTTTGGCACTTGAAAATTTTAATAATACATGGTACGCCATTTCAAATAATCAAATCAAAACTGCACCAGATGTCGCCGCTATCAATCTACAAGATTATAAAAATTGGAAAACGGATTTAACATTTAATGATACATTTATTGATTTAATCAAAGTCAATGACAAATTGTATTTATTAACTGCAAAAAAATTATATGTGTATAATGGAAATACCATAACGCTTCTTGAAACGGCAGCGAATAACCAAGTTTTTAAGAAAATTAAATTTTACAATAATTCAATTTATACATTAAAAAATAAAGCGGATTTAAGTATTGCTTCGGGTTCTCGATTTTGGGTTGAAAAGTTAGAAAATAATGCTTTAAAAAAACTGCATGACAGTTCGGCCTTTGATTGTAATGATTTTGTGATTGGTGATGACGAATCTATTTTTATTGCTAGCTTTAGATTGTTTAAATTTAAAAACAATAAGTTTGAGGAAATAAGTACGCCTATGGCGCCAGGAGATAATACACAAAAACTCCAATACCAAAATGACGAAGTCATTGTAAATACTGCTGTTTTGCTTGAGAATACGGCTACTTTTGATATTTTTGATGGGCATTTTAAGCAAAATTTAAATAATGATTGGTTTCAAAGAGGTATTTGGAATTCTATTTATAATAATATCCGAAATCATATTAGTGCGATTTATGTAGATGGAGGTGTTTATCGTGCTTATACAAAGGGAGGTGTTTTTTTTGAGAAAAATAATGGAGAAGCCATACAATTTAATGCTCTAAATTCTACATTAGAAGGCGCAGGTCCCGAAAATAATGTGATTGATATGCAAAAAGACCCCAATACCGGAGTTATTTGGGTCGTTGTTAATAATGCCGAACATCCTTTAAAAAGTATTGATAAAGAAGGTGTTTGGCGAAATCATCCTTTTAAAGATATTAGCCCCGGAAAAGAATTTCGTAAGCTTTTTATAGATCAAAAAGGGCATAAATGGATGCTTTCAAGAAATAAAGGAGTCGTTTATTTTGATGAATTAAATTTAAACGATGCAAATGATGACATCTTTAGATTAATTACAAAAATCGAAGATGGCGATTGTAGTTTGGATGTTTCCGAGTCCTTTGCCATAACCGAAAGTATTAGCCGAGGCATTGGAGGATTGACGAGTGGATTGATTTGGATTGGCGCGCGACGTGGGATAGGGGGGATTTACAATTGTGTAGATGGCTCCGAATATGAATGTATGTTTACCATTCCTGGGCAAGAATTGGTAGATCCTAATAATAATCAAGATACGACGTTTGAATGCGCTTTTTTGAATACCGCAATTAGTGCATTGACCACCGATGGCGGTAATCGACTTTGGGTAGGCGTGAGTGGAGCCGGTTTATTTTATATGGATGAAGATTTTAGTGTAAAATACCAAGGAATCAGTAATGAATTTTTACGTTTTACCAAAGTAAATAGTCCATTTCCGGGCAATAATGTCTATGATATTTTAGTACATCCCAAAACAGGCAATGTCTTTTTTTCAACCGAAATTGGATTATTTAGCTATATGGGGCAATCGATAGAAGGCGTAAAAGAAGCGCCGAGTAATTATAAAGTAACGCCAAATCCTGTTCCACAAGGTTATTCAGGACTTATTTCAATTGATGGATTGCCTGCTGAATCCAGATATAAAATTACTGATGCTGTTGGTAATTTGATTTATCAAGGCGTGTCTAATGGTGGCCGAATCGTTTGGGATGGAAAGGATTTGAGGGGACAGCGCCCACCGACAGGCGTTTATTTTGTTTTTAGTGCACAACGAGGAACGCTAAATGATGCGGAAAAACGTGTCGGGTCGTTTACAATTATTAATTAAAAATGTCGTCGCTTTCTTATCTTTCTGATGCGCATGAAATTGCATTAAATTTATTACAAGGCAATTCGATTTTATATCCAACGGATACCATTTGGGGCTTGGGTTGCGATGCCACAAATATTGAAGCCATTCAAAAAGTGTATCAAATCAAAAATAGACCATTAGATAAAAAGTTTATTTTGCTTTTTTCGGATGTAAAGATGCTAAGTGATTATTGTGATTTATCTTTAGAAACGTTAGCGTCTCTTTTTAATCCATTAGATAAACCAACAACCTTTATATTATCTTCTAAATTTAAGTTGCCCGAAATGCTCAGTTACGAAGGCTTTTGGGCGGTGCGCATTCCAAAAAACGCATTTTGTAATCATATTATTAAACAATTAGGAAGACCTTTAGTTTCTACGTCGGCAAATTTCTCGGGCGCGCCCAATCCAAATTCATTTCAAGAAATTGATGCTAAAATAAAAGCGCAAGTTGATATCATTGTGCATCCCGATTTAGATTCTGGAACGGGAAAAGCCTCTCAAATTTTGAAATTAGTAGATGGAAATATTGAAGTGATTCGAAATTAATTAGAATTTTCCTTCTCTTTTCTTTTTTACGTAGCTCCACGTAATCCAACCTAAAGTTGCGTTGAAAAAGTAAAATACATATTTGAGCAATTGCGCAATATTACCCAATTGAAGATTTTGTACAAACTTAGTTAAGTTATAAAGCTGCCACGTAAACCAGTTTTCTTTATATTTTTTTGCAGTATTGATTTGTCCACCAAAAGTTAATCCAACCAATAACGTGGTGGTTATGAATAAAGGCATATTTTGAATTTCAAGATTTGGGGTGGTTAAAAAATTAGTAAATCCAATAAAATTAAGAACAATAGAAATAGAAAATCCAAATAAGAAATTAATGAAAAACCATTTATTGATTCCGATCGGAACGACTTCTGATTTTTGTTTCCAAAGGTAATACGCATAATAATTACCGATCACCGAAACGGGATATGTAATAATTGCCGCAGTATTACCAAGCATAAATTCAATCATAGCGACACTTACGGTATTAAACGTGCCTATCAGATTCCCAATATTTTTGCGTCGGGTAACCAAACGCGTCACCATTACCGAAATGGATGTAGATAAAATGGATTGATACCCTAAATAGTAATTTTGTATCTCAAATCCGAAAAGATTTAATGGCTTAATGGTTTTGTGAAATCCAAGATAAATAGAGCCAAAAATGACAATGATTAATCCTATATAATCTAAATAGACACTTTCCGTAATCTTTTGTATTCGTTGATACGTTTTTTCTTTGAGCATATTTCGTTTACTTTATGGATTCTATCGAAAAATCGTTGATAAAATCTTGAAAAGGGCGCGCTAAAAAGGCGTTGTTCTTAAAAACCAAAATAGGCCGTTCTAAAATTGAGGGATGCTTTATGATATGTTCCATCCAAGCGACTTGACTACATTCCTGATCTTTATATAATTCTTGAAAAACCTTGTCTTTTTTTCTTAAAAAATAGGAAATCGGACGCCCCGACTTTTCAACAATTTCTAATAATTGTGATTTGGAAATAAGTGTTTTTTGATATTCAAAAACCTGAACATCAAATTCATTTTGAAGTAACCAATCTAAAACTTTTTGACTGGTTGAGCACGATTTGTAATGGAAAATTGTAACTTGATGTTTTGTCATTATGTATTAATCAAACTTGTCGAGATATTCGGTATTTGTCTCACATTTTTCGCAGATATATGTTAAATGCTCTTGTTCATAAAAATACTTAAGCGTATGCTGGCATTTTGGGCAATTTTTAACCTGCGCATCCAAATCGTATCTTTTATTTTGATCATCTACAAAAAAGCTAAATACGTTTTGTCCTTTAAATAAATTAAAAATAGAAGCAAAAAATGATTTTCTTGCATTTAGGATATATTGATACCAAGATTGCGATTCTAATCGAGGAATAGAAAAACGATGGATTGCAAACCACGTTTGCGAAAAATATCCCTTTGGATACGCATAAGGCAAGCCAAACATCTTCGGTTTTTCAAAATAAAAATGCAACGGTTTCAAATTGGGTAAAAAAGCCGTTCCAAAAATCCAATCCCAAGCGGCAATTTTGGTGCTAAAGTTTTTATAAAACACTTCTTTATGATTGGCGTGGTGCCATTGATGCATTTCAGGTCCGTTGATAATATATTGCAATTTGCCCGAATTTACATTAACATTGGCATGAATCCACATACCCCAAAGGGCGTCTAAAAGCGCCTTAGCCGGGAAAACAAACGCCGCGTGATACGAATCTAATAATAAGAAAATAGGTAAAAATTCGATGGTTTGATTAATCAAAATTTCTAGAAAATGACTACGGCTACCAGCCAACCAATCGACTTCTCTGCTACTGTGATGCGCTTCGTGGGTGCGCCAAAGCCATTTATTACTGTGTTGCCAACGGTGAAACCAATAAATATAAAAATCATGGGTAACAAAGAAAAAGGCCAATAAAGCAAAGAAATTCCAATGATTTAATATTCCTGAATTGCCTAATCCTATATAATTTTTGAATGGAATAATGAGCATCGAAAAAATAATAATTTCAAGGATTTTACTTTGCGTAAAGGTATACCAAAATAAATCCATCCAAAATCCTCTACGTATTAATTTGAATCCTTTTGTATAAGGGAAATTGCGTTCTAAAAGAATCATAAATATCGCCCAAGAAGGAATGATGATTCCGATGATGGCTAAAAATTGTTGACTTCCTATGTTTTCAAGAAAATAAGGAATGGTCAATAATTGTATATCAAACATGTATTAAATATAAATTAATGGACAAAAGTACACATTTTTGGATATATAAACTTAGAATATTCAAAGTTGTTTTTTAAATTATACTATTGAAAAATATAATGTATATCTGATGTTTTTGACTGAAATGTAAAAAAGGCGTACTAAATAGAAAACAGATTTTCACATAAATGTTAATTTAATGTAAAAAAAAAGTTGCACATCCTTTAAATCTTTTTAATTTTGTGTTAAATTTATTTAACCTTAAATTAATTAACATGAAAAAAACAATTTTAATGCTTGCAATGTCAGCAATGACATTAGGTGCTTTTGCACAAGAAATCAAATCTAGCAAAGGTGAAAATTATTTACCAGAAGCTGGTGATTGGGCTTTAGGGTTCAATGCAAACAGTGTATTTAACTATATCGGAAGAGCTTTTACTTCTGGTAACAATGCACCAACATTATCTTCACAGTTAGATGGAGCATTTGTAGGTAAAAAATTCACTTCTGCTACTGAGGCTTACAGAGTTGTAGCTAATTTAAGAGCAGGTACAGCTACTTCAACTGTTGGAACAACTGAAACTACAAACTCAGGTTTTGGCTTAACAGCTGGTTTAGGTAAAGAGTGGAGAAAAGGTAAAACTAGACTCCAAGGTTTTTATGGTGCTGATGCATTAGTATTCTTCAACACAGGATCTGAAAAAACAGTAACAGGTGCAAGCACAGTTACTAGAACTCCAGGTTTAGAATTAGGATTAGGAGTAAATGGTTTTGTAGGTGCGGAGTATTTTATCTTCCCTAAAATGTCATTAGGTGCTCAATTTTCTTATGGATTGAACCTAGGTTTAGTTGGAAAAGACAAAGTTGACAACAACGGAACTGTTACTGAATCAGGTGGCGGATCTTCTGTAGGTTTGTCAGGTGTTTCTGTACAATCAATCAACTTAAATTTACATTTCTAAGAATTTTATTTAAACTTCTTAAAATTAAAATTTTGACCACTATCATTTGATAGTGGTTTTTTTTTTTTTTAACATAGCAATTTTAAAAATACATATATATTTGCAATTATTTTTAAACTAAAAAATCAAACAACATGAAAAAAACAATTTTAACTATTGCAATTTCTGCAATGACATTAGGAGCTTTTGCTCAAACAACTTTAGGTATTGGTGCTCGTTATGGTGTTGGTATCAATTCTGTTTCTGGAAAAGGTACAGAAGCTGCTGAGTCTAGCATTTCTCCTTTAAATGCAGCTATTATTGCTGAAATAGGTTTGCACAAAAACTTTGCGATCCAACCAGAATTAGCTTACACAACTAAAGGTTATAAATTTTTAACTGAAACAGCTAATGTTAGTTACTTTGGATTAAATGTATTGCCTAAAGCAAAATTTGGTAATGATAAAATCGAAGGATTTGTAATGGCGGGTATCGGTTTTGGTATGAATATTTCTGCTAAATTCGCAGGTCAAGACATTAAAGAGTCAGTTGAATCTTTAGATATGTCAGGTATTTTCGGAGCTGGTGCAGCTTATAAATTAACTTCTGGTAAAATCTTTTTAGATGCTAGATATAATTTAGGTCTTGCTAATGCTTCAAAACTTACTGGAGGTGATTTAAAAATGAGCCAAATTGGTATTAACGTAGGTTATATCCATAATATTGGAAAATAATTTTATTCCTTTAAAAATTATTGAACCGCTATCGAAAGATAGCGGTTTTTTTTTATCCTAGACGACCATTATGAAAAAAAATATTTTATTTTTATTTTTAGTTTCAAACCTTTTGCTTTCAGCTCAAGTAAATGATTTGTCATTTGTTACCAACTTTGAAACCTTTAAACTCAATGATACCAATACTATCAATACCTACGGAGTAAAATTACGATTAGGAGCCGAGGCTTTTGGTTTAAGTGATAATATTACCATCAATACTTCAATAGGTTATAAAAAAGGCAACGGAATAAGTTTATTAGATTTTGATAGTGAGGTTCGTTTTTATATTAATTTTGACCAAGATCCTAAAGGTTTTTTTGTTGGTCCTGCCGTAGGTTTTCATTTTTTTAAAACCGAAGGCGAAATCGATATAAACTCAAATTTTAAAGCTCGGGCAGGTTATCGTAAATACATCAGCGAATCCATGTTTATTGAATTAAACGGTTATATCGGTTATATTCATTTAGATGGATTAAAACAACAAGGCGGTGCCGTTTTGTATGGCTTGGAACCTTCTATTGGATTTGCTTTTTAACCATTTTTATTCTTTAAAAAAAACGGGAAGGACGAATTGTTAGTTAGAACGTTCCCGAATTCCCGAATTGTTCTTCTTGGGACAGGCTCTTCGTCTCGGGATTTACGTCATTCCGTAATTTTTTTGTCCATCTAGTAATCTTTAATAAAAAATATACGGAATCTCATTAATAAAAGCAAAAAGAGATTCCCGATATTTTTGATTTGCATTATTTCTTTATTAGAAATT
>JBIPPB010000063.1:0-12446 GCA_044368655.1 Chitinophagales bacterium
ATTTTCTTTTCTTTTGTACTTCTTACCAAATCAATTAATAATCCCAATTGCACCGAAGCAATTGTAGGCAGTTTAGTGCCATTCACCGCACCTGTTGTGATGATGAGTCGTTTGGTATTTGGTATTACCGACGGAGTTCCTTTATGGCAGCTCTTATTAAGTATGGCCATTCTTTTAAGTACCACATTTCTATTTACGTATTTGGCGGCTCGAATTTATCGAATCGGAATTTTAAGATATGGCAAAAAGGCCAATTGGAAAGATTTTTTTAATTGGATTCGGATTAACAACTAATTGTAAAAAAGTAACATGAGATTAAATCAATATATTGCGCATTCTGGAATTTGTAGCCGACGCGAGGCCGATGTTATTATAAAAGACGGCAGAGTTTCGGTTAATGGCAAAGTCATTGATGCGCCGGGTTACCAAGTTTTGGATAATGACCAGGTTGCCGTTGATAAGAAAAAAATCAAGCCTGAAAAATATGTTTATATTTTATTAAACAAACCTAAAGATTATATAACTACCACTTCGGATGAAAAAGATCGAAAAACCGTTGTAGATATTATTTTACCAAAACTTAATGAAATACCTGGAATTGGAAAACCAAGAATTTATCCCGTTGGACGATTGGATCGTAACACGACAGGATTACTTTTGCTAACCAATGATGGCGATTTAACGCAGCAGCTAACACATCCAAAATATAATATTGAAAAAATTTATGCAGCCGAATTATCCGCTCCCATTAGTATCGAAGATATGGAAATGTTGGCCGAAGGTGTGGAATTAGAAGATGGTTTTATAAAAGTGGACGACATTGCTTATTCCGATCCTCGCGATAAATCTAAAGTAGGCGTTGCGATTCATAGTGGTCGAAATCGAATTGTACGACGCTTATTTGAACATATAGGAAATCAAGTACGATATTTGGATCGAATTGTTTTTGCAGGTCTTACCAAAAAGAATTTACCACGAGGTAGTTGGAGATTTCTAAGCGAAGAAGAAGTTTTAAGGCTCAAAAATCTGAATAATCCCAATAAAAAATTTATTCCTCCATCAAAAACGTTTAAAAGAAATCGAGATGAAGGTAAAATATATCGATTTAGATAAAATTAAATCTTAACGATTTCTAACTCACTTTTTTTCATCTTTTTCCACTCTAAAAGTGGATTGATTTCTTCTTTAATTTTATCTCCAATTGCTTTAATGATTCGCTGTTTGGCAAATGGGCGGTAATACACCAAACTCACCTCTCGAACGGGATATGGCGGGGCAAAAACCGAAACTTTTTCTTTTCGTTCTTCCGAAAGCTGTTGATAATACAACTCGGGAATGAGTGTTAAGCCTCCAAAAGAATCCACTAAGTTCAACAACGTTTCAAAACTATTGGCTTCAAACTTTAAATTAATGGGCATTAAGTCTTTTTTGCGCAGCGAACAATAATTAATAATTTGATTACGAAGGCAATGACCTTCTTCGAGCATCCATATTTTATTGGCTTTAATATCTTCTGGAATCAAATATTTTTTATCATCATTTTTTTGACCATAAACCATCAAAGTTTCGTAATATAATACCGATTCTTCAATATCTTCGGTTTCTAATGGCGTAGCTAAAATGCCCATATCGATATTTCCTTGCTTGAGCTGAAATAAAATATTTGACGTCGTAATTTCAACAAATTCAAAATGTACCTCAGGAAAAGACGATAATAAAGAGGCTAAAACTTTTGGTAGAAGGGCATTAGCAATGGTTGGAATTATGCCAATTTTTAATTTTCCTTCAATTTTATGCATTCCTTTTTTAGAAATTTCTTTTAGCCTTTCGATTTCAAAAATGGCTTTTTTGGCTTGAAGCACTATTTCTTGACCAATATCTGTAGTTATGATAGGCTGCTGTTTTCGGTCAAATAAAATGATATCGAGCTCCTCCTCTATTTTTTTTATCATAGTACTTAACGTAGCTTGAGTAATATGACAATGTTGGGCGGCCAAGCTAAAACTCTTTAAAGAATCTACGGCAATAATATATTCGAGTTGTTGGATATTCATAAGTTATTGATTATATCAATACAAATATAATAAAAATTTATTTTATGAATAAATTTGGATTACAAAATGCTAAAAACAATTTCATTCCGTTGCAAAAATTAATTTTGGTTAAATTTGCGCATAGGTTTAAAAATAAAAATGAATATGTCGAACGCTACACAAGATATTTTCCCATTAGAAGCCGTTGAAGCGGCCGCACAAAGTGAAAAAATTTATATCATTCCTCCGCATCGTACCCGTTATTTAAGCGAAATTGCTGAAAATATCCGTAGTTATAATAAGAACAGTATTGCGCAACGCGATATTGCTCAAAAACTGTATGGTATTCATTTGGCTACCGAAGAAGCTAAAAAGATTGGAGATAACACTTTAGCGAATGCTTTAGATTCCTTATATCAACAAATCGAGGAGCAACTTTTGCCAGAAAATCGACGCATTGTTCAAAATTGGCCGGATAAAGTTAAACAATACCAAGACGAATTTTACATTTTTAAAGTACGAGATAAGGAAATAAAAATCGCCACACATACGAAAAGTTTGTCTGGAAAAAATATTCCAAAAATTAGTTTACCAAAATACCAAGCATGGGGCGATATTTTATATTGGAATCTTCAAGAAAATGTTCCTGGTTCATTTCCCTATTCGGCTGGCGTATATCCATTTAAGCGCGAAAACGAAGATCCTACACGAATGTTTGCAGGCGAAGGTTCACCGGAGCGTACCAACAAACGATTTCATTATGTTTCTTTAGGAATGCCCGCCAAAAGACTTTCTACAGCCTTTGATAGTGTCACTTTATACGGCGAAGACCCGGATAAAAGACCTGATATTTATGGGAAAATTGGAAATTCGGGTGTATCTATTTGTTGCCTTGATGATATGAAAAAACTATACAGTGGTTTTGATTTATGCGAGCCTAACTGTTCAGTATCCATGACGATTAATGGTCCCGCACCGATGTTGGTCGCTTATTTTATGAATGCCGCTATTGATCAACAATGCGAAAAATATATCAAAGCCAACGGCTTAGAAGCGGAAGTGGAAGCTAAAATAGCCGCGATTTATAAAAATCATCCAAGACCGCAATATACGCCTTATCAAGAAGACAAATTGCCTGAAGGTAATGACGGTTTAGGACTTATGCTATTAGGCGTAACCGGAGATCAAGTTCTTCCTAAAGAGGTTTATGAAAAAATAAAAGCGGATACCATTTCTAAAGTTAGAGGAACGGTTCAAGCGGATATTTTAAAAGAAGATCAAGCTCAAAATACGTGCATTTTCTCTACCGATTTTGCATTAAAATTGATGGGCGATGTGCAGCAATATTTTATTGATCAAAAAATCCGTAATTTTTATTCCGTTTCGATTTCGGGTTATCATATCGCCGAAGCGGGAGCCAATCCGATTAGTCAATTGGCATTTACACTTTCAAATGGATTTACTTTCTTAGAATATTACAAATCAAGAGGGATGCATATTGATGATTTTGCACCGAATTTCTCCTTTTTCTTTTCGAATGGCGTGGATCCAGAATATGCCGTAATTGGACGAGTAGCTCGAAAAATTTGGGCAAAAGCACTTAAAAATCTGTATGGCGCCAACGAACGAAGCCAAATGCTTAAATATCATATCCAAACGAGTGGAAGAAGTCTTCATGCACAAGAAATTGACTTTAATGATATTCGTACGACATTACAAGCCTTGTATGCGATTTATGACAATTGCAATTCATTGCATACCAACGCTTATGATGAAGCCATTACAACGCCTACAGAAGAAAGTGTAAGACGTGCTATGGCTATTCAGATGATTATCAATCATGAGCTAGGTTTGGCAAAAAATCAAAATCCAAATCAAGGCGCTTTTATTATTGAAGAGTTAACGGATTTGGTGGAAGAAGCGGTATTGATCGAATTTGATCGTATTACAGAGCGTGGCGGTGTATTGGGTGCTATGGAAACGATGTATCAAAGAGGTAAAATTCAAGAAGAATCAATGCATTACGAAATGCTTAAGCATACCGGCGAATATCCGATTATTGGTGTGAATACATTTTTGAGCTCCAAAGGTTCTCCTACGGTAATCCCTGGCGAGGTAATTCGTGCAACGACGGAAGAAAAAGAACAACAGATTCAAACGTTGGAGCGACTAAAAAGTGTGTATGCTCAAGAACAAAAAACGCATCTTGAAAATCTTAAAACAGCATCGCTTAAAAATCAGAATTTATTTAACGATCTTATGGAAGTAAGTAAATATTGCTCTTTAGGTCAAATTTCGAACGCACTCTACGAAGTAGGCGGACAGTATAGAAGGAATATGTAGGATATCATACTAAGAAATCTTACAAAATTATTATATTAATGAATATAAAATGGAACATAAAAAGACAAATTCAAAAGCAGCTCCCGAAATACGAGATTTATGGTTACGATTTATTGTTGTAATAGCGAGCGTTGTTTTAATCAATATCATAGGAAACTATTTATACAAACGATTTGATTTAACGACTGAAAAACGTTATTCGCTATCCGATGCAACTAAGGAATTATTGAAAAATAATAAAGAAAATATTTATATACAAGTATACTTAGAAGGTGAATTGGAGACTGGATTTTTAAGACTTCAAAATGCCACACGAGACATCTTGAAAGAAATGAAAACGTATAGTAACGCCGATTTTGAATTTGAATTCGTCAATCCCGTGCCCGCTAATGCGAGCCCCGAACAAAAATACAGCATTTATCAAGAAATGGCTTCTAACGGTTTTCAACCTACAAATTTGAAGATTAAAAAAGATGATGCGTATAGTGAAAAAATCATTTTCCCTTCAATGAAAGTTTCAAAAGGAGAAATTTTTATGCCGATTCAAATTCTAGAAAATCAAATTGGATATTCGCCGGAAGAATCGTTAAATCACTCAATAATTGCTCTTGAATATAAAATTGCTAATGCAGTTAAAAAATTAACTAGCAACAAAAAGCACCATATTACTTTTTTACAAGGTCACGAAGAGTATTCACCTAAGTATCTTCAAGGTTTTTTAAATAGTTTGAAAGAAAGTCAATATACCTTCTCATTTAATACGATTGGAAGTGGATTTATTTCTAGAGATCAAGATACGATTTATCCTTGGAATCCTGCTAAAACAGATTTATTAATTATTGCGAAACCCATCTTACCTTTTTCGGAATATGAAAAATTTCGAATCGATCAATATATCATGCAAGGCGGAAAAACGCTTTGGTTGGTAGATGGATTGGATGCCGATAACAATTATTTACAAAATGAATCCATGGTTTATATGACCAAATCGCTAGATTTAAATTTAGATGACCTTTTATTTAAATATGGCGTAAGAATCAATAAAACGCTAATTCAAGACGGACTTCAAAGTGCGCCAATTCCTATTATTGATAATCAATCGGGCGAACCGATGTTATTTCCTTGGTTATATAATCCGCTTCTTTCACCATCTTTTAGCCATCCAATTGGTAAAAATTTAGATCCTATTTTATCTAAATACGCATCGCATATCGATACAATAGAGAATAATATTGAAAAACATATCATTTTATCCAGTTCGCAATATGGCCGTTTTTTACCTGATCCGGTTCGTGTACATTTAGCCGCGATCAAAGAAAAACCCAATTTAAAATATTTCAATAAACCGTATCTTCCGGCAGGAGTTTTGTTAGAAGGTAGTTTTGAGTCGGTTTACAAAAATAGAATAAAACCCGAAGCGTTGGATAAATTACAGCAAGTTGGTGCAAAAACGTTAGATTATAGTGTAAAAAACAAAATGATTGTCTTATCCGATGGCGATTTGATTCAAAATTTTGTGAGTCAAAAAGGCGAACAATATCCATTAGGTTTTGAAATGTATAGTGGACAAACTTTTGCAAATGCCGATTTTCTTAAAAATTGTGTGGAATATTTAATTGATGAGCAAGGATTATTGACAGCAAGAAACAAAGAAATTAAATTGCGAATGTTAGACAAAAAAAGAACAGAAGATCCTAAAGAAGCGCTTAAATGGCAACTTTTAAATATCATTGTTCCTATATTAAGTATTTTTATTTTTGGCATTATTTATCATTACATTCGAAAAAGAAAGTGGACTAGTTAATGTGGCTTAAAAGATTATACAATTTATCTTCGGTATCGGTTTTAGCGCTTTTTTGCTTAACGATATTTTTTCCATTTATCGGAGAAGTCAATTTGTTTGATTGGCATGAGACGCTTATTGCCTCAATTTCAAAAGAAATGTATCTTTCGAAACAATTTTGGACGCCCATTTTTGAAAACAAATTCTATGTAGAAAAGCCACCATTATTTTTTCAGATGCAGTATTATATTTATAAATATCTCGGACCTACTGAATATGCATCTCGATTGCCTAATGCGGTTTGTGGATTTTTGTCCGTTTTATCTATATATAAAATTGGAAGACGCATCTACTCAAAATCATTTGGCTTATTGTGGGCTTTTATATACTTATCGATGTTTTTGAGCCAACTTTATCATAAGTCTGGATTGATCGAGCCGTGGTACAATTTTTTTGTATTTTTAAGTTTATATAACATGAGCCGTGTCATCGAAATGCGCCAAGAACGCGGCGATGGGTTTTACAGAAAATCGGATGTTTTAACCAATTTATATTGGAGTGCCTTTGCCTGTTTTGGTGCGATACTCACCAACGGGTTTGAAGCCTATTTTGTAGTGGTTTTATCATATTGGTTGTTATTTATAAGTTCTAGCGGTAAATATGGGTTTGGTTATACCAATATCTTAAGATGGACCTTTGCCGTATTTTTATTTATGTTTATTTGGGTTTTAATCACCTACAAATCGAATTTAAACTGGGATTATTTTAATCTTTTTTGGGAATATCAAAAAAATGATTATCAAATTCATAATGTTAGTTTTGGCAAACGGTTAACATTTCATTTTATTATTTTATTGATTGGATGTTTTCCTGCATCCATTTTAGCATTTGGAAGTTTTAAAAATAGCTCATACGAACCCACTTTACAAAAAATATTTAGAATTATTATGGTGGGCTGTTTGATTGTAATCTTTTTTATAGCTACCTTTATTAAACATAAATATGTACATTATTCTTCGCTCGCTTATTTTCCAATTTCATTTTTAGCTTCTTACACGGTATTTCAATTTTTGAGCAAAAAAAGAACTTTAGATTTTCGATTTTATATAGGTTTAATTTTAGTTGGTCTTGTTTGGGCGCTTATTTTGATAATTATTCCTTTAACAAAGGCAAGAATTGACTTTTTGTTTAAATATATTCAAGATCCTACGCTCTATGAAACTTTGAGTAAAGCATTTAATTGGGAAGTTTGGGAAATCAGCTTTGGAATTTTCTTTTTTGTTTTTTTAATTATTTCGATTGTTTTAATTTCATTTAAACACATTCGAACGGGCACGGCGATATTGTTTTTTAATACTTTAATTGTTAGTCAAGTAGTCTTATTATATTATTTGCCGAAAATTGAACGTATTGCACAAGGAAGCTATATTGACTTTATAAAAAATAAACGAGACGAAAATGCTTTATTTTGGAACTACAACTCCACATCAAACGCATCTTCTTTCTATTCATATAATGCAAAAAATTGGCCAAAAATTGAAAAAGACACCATTTCATTTTTGACTAAACAAGAATATGAAACGTATTTATTCTCAAAAATTTCGGATTCATTTGAAAAGAATAAAAAAGCAGATTATTTCACTAAAATGTATGAAGAAGGATTGTTTGTCTTTTATAAATTAAATAAAAAGTAAAAGGTTATGATTCACCTCCTCGCATCCTGCGAGAGACTTTAACCCAAGTTAATCTTGAATTTATTTTTAATAATTTAATTTTTAAATTGAAAATTAATGGCTAAAAGCTGAATAATTACTCACTCTCAAAATATACGCTATGGTGTTTTTTTAGATATTATTGGTAATATTTAGCCAAATCTTAATCATAATGCCCAAGAGCAGATAGAATCACCACCAAATTATCAGGTTCTTCTATGATTTGGTAGATGAGTCGGTCTTTTTTTGTTGATTCTTCGGCTCCAGAATCCTGACAAATTATGTTTGAGTGGCTCAGGATTTCCTATACCAACAGTTGGTGATTGTTTTAATTCTTCTATAATAGCAAACAATTTATCTAAATCTAATTTTCTTCCTGAAGATTTTAATCTTTTAATATCATTTACAGCTTTGTTCTTAAATTCGATTTGATACTTCATTTACCAAACAATTCTTTTCTTAAATCATCGGTATAAGGAATACTAGGCTCATTACTTGCATCCAACACCATTTTTACAAACTCTGGATTATAGGGCTTTTCTTTTTTCTTTTTTGTCTTAAAGGTTACTTTGAGTTCGCTTAAATAAGACTTAATCTTTTCTAGGGTGTCTCCTTCTGATTCTATTATAAGCGTTTCCATATCTTACATTTTATTGTTTATGCAAAAATACAAATAAATTTCGAATTTTAATTAAATTTGAAAAAATACAAAATAAAATACTCAATTAATACCTTAATAAATTTTTCGTACTTTGCTTTTGATTTTAATACAAGCGTCTCGCTTTTTTTTAATTATTCTATTCACAATACAAGGTATATTATTAAAGCAAATATACATAATAATCTTGAATTTATTTTAATAATTTAATTTTTAAATTGAAAATTAATGGCTAGAAGCCAAATAATTGTTCACTCGCAGGATGCGAGCGAGGGCGGATAAAAAGTAAAGGTTACGATTCACTATTATTTTTTCGATACATCCAATAAACCAAAATAAAAAAAACAAACGGTATCGTCATTAATAAAAGTATACCATAATTGAGCCAGTTTCCGGTTTGCGAACCATTTGAAACACTTTGCTCGGCATTGGCTTTGCACATAGCACATTGCGAAAAAATAGCGCCTACTTGAACTAAAATTAAATAGGCTATCAGTATGATTCTATTTTTCATTGAACTCTATTTTTAAATATTACACAAAAATACAACAAAAAAAAAGCCTCGTGATAAAAAACACGAGGCTAAAAACTATTTAAATTTATAAATTATTGTATATCCGATGTTGAACGAATATTAACTTGTCTTGTAGTATTAAAAGTTCCCAAAATTCCAGTTAAACTTCTATTTCCAGACGGCATTGTACTTCCTGAAAAAGTAGCTTGAGATCGAGTAAATGTCTGAACGGTATCAGAACCGGATATTACATTTTTTGAACCATTATAAGTACCTGAAGGAAGCGTTACGTTTGCAATCTTAACCAAAGTGGATTCCCATTTATTAAAATTCGACAATAATAATGGAATTGTTGTCGTTCTTGGAGTTATTGTATTCGTACCCACTTTTACCGCTTTTGCAAGTGTTGTGTTATTGATTTGAAGTTGGTTACTAAATTGCTCTAAAGAAAAGCCTTCGACCTCAATTTCTACAACATCATTTATATCAAATGAATGTACTGCCGTAAATCGAACAACAATACCTCCAGAAGTATCTTGAATAACAATATTGTTATCTACAATATTTTTTAAACTACGATCCGAAATTACAGTACCTTTAATTTTAAATTTACCCAAAGAAAGAGCGGCGCCCGAAAATAAATCACGAATTTCCATAATGGTTTTATCGGTTGTGGCACCGCCTCCACCGCCTGATCCTCCAATAACATCTATTGCTGGATTTCTTAATACTAGTCGGTTATCATTAGTGCCTTGATCTACATATCCAATTAAACTTAACGAACCTGTAGGCATTGTATTTCCTGAAAACATTGCCGTAGTCATCGTATACAATTTAAAATCTCCACTCGACGTTGTAATGGTTTTAGTTCCATTATATGTTCCTGAAGGCAACGTAGCATCGTTAATTCGTACTAACATGGATTCATATTTCTCAAAATCGGCAGTTAGCTGATTTGGAGTTAAAATGACAGGTGTTATCGTATTACCAGAAGAAATTTTTGAAGCATTAGCTAATGGGACATTACTCACTTGTAATAATCTTCCGAACTCCGAAAGTGCCAAACTGCCATCTAAATTTACTTTTACTTTATCGCCAAGCGCAAAGTTATGCGTAGCTGTAAATCGAATACAAATACCCCCAAATGTTCCATCTTGAACAATCATATTTTGACCATTTGTATTTTTATTATCTTTATCCGAAATAACTACGCCTTCAATAAAATGACTACCAACGGTTGCACCTGTTCCTTTCATTCGAAGCGAATCAATTCTAATTTTAGTAAGCGAACTACCTCCGCCACCACCAGAACCACCTGTTACATCTTTTTCATTTCTAATTTGAAGTTGTAATGTAGTGTTAAATTGACCTAAATACGCCACAATATCAACACTTCCGGTAGGATAATCTAAAGAGCCGAAAGTAGCTGCCGAAGCTGTAAATAAAGTTAATGTTTGTCCAGATTGAGTTACCGTTTTACTTCCAACAAACTTTGAAGCACTTGATCCTGTACCAGTTATAGTAGCGCCTTGAACTTTAACTAAAGTAGACTCCCACGCTTCAAAATTGTTTCTTATTTCGGCAACTGTAGCAACGCGAGGTGTTATTATAAAATTGCTACCAATAAAATCAACATTTCCATTTGGTGCATTATTTACTTGAAGCGTACCACCAAACTCTTCTAGAGTGCCCCCTCTCAAATTAACTTTAATTTTATCTCCTACATTGTATGAATGATTCGATGTAAATCGAAGCATAATTCCGGCTGAAGAATCTTGTAAGATTAAATTACGCTCATTAATATTTAAAGCATTTTTGTCTGAAATAACAATTCCCTCAATTGCAACCGCTTTCATTATAATTGCAGCTCCTTTATATAAGCTTCTTAATTCTTTGATACTAATAGGAGGGCCTGCTTCGCAAGGTTCAATTCGTTGATTGGTAAATTTCAAATCCGTAATATCTCTTAATTTCAATTGTTTATCATTATTGTAAACCGTATAAACCCCAACTGCTTCCCCATTCAATTGAGCCACACGAGTTCCTGCAAATAAAGAATAACCGCTACTTCTAACGATAATTGATTTTCCTTTACCATCGGACAACGTTCTTGAAGCATCATTTTGATTTACCGCATCTGCATACGTACTATTTACATCATTACAAGTAAACTCCATATCATTTAGCTGAATTAATCGGTATTGATAATCATTTGATAATTGATCTATCGAGATTTGTAGAGGTGTAATTTTATCCGCAGGGGTAAGGGTTCCTTTCACTAAATGATTTTTAATTTTAGTAGAAACCAAACGTCCCAATCCTTTTACATTAGGTCTAGAAACACTATCAACATAACCTCCAAGCTGAATCAAATTATTAGACATACCAATACTCATGTCTTTTAATTTTATAAAAACTCTTCTACCAATTGGATAGTCATTGTATAAGCTATTTTGATCAATCAAAATGCCGATACCTGCCGTAGAATCTTGAATAACAATTTCTTTGTAAAAATTTTGAGACTTATCATCTGCCGTTACAATACCAGAAATTACCCAATTTTCATCAATAGATTTTACATTGATTTTTGTTGAATCACTGTATTTAATAAAATAATCTTTTAACCCTTTTATAGATTGATTTACAACAAGAGGGGGGTCTTCATAAGGATTTGGGCGATCAAAATCATCCTTAACACATCCCAATAAAGCAAAAGCTAAAAATATTGTTGATAAAATTACATTTTTCATTATAGTATATTTTGAATTTTAATTAAAATCTTAGTGTGATAATTGCTGCATAATTTCGTCCTAACATGTAAAAATAACGATTTGGATACTTATCAGGATCTCTTTCTCTAAAATCAAATCGTAGTTGCTCTCTTCCATTGCGCGCATAATCGGTTACATTTAAAATATTGTTTGCGCTCAAATTGATATCTAAGTATAATCTTTTTTTAAGTGATTTTATATACTTATTTAAGTAAATCGATTTTCTAAATGAAGCATCTAAAGTAAATGCATTATTTGTCTTTTCTTGTTTAATAATACGATAATACAAATCTGAATTAATAGGTACATTATCTATACCTTCCGTTGAACGTCTTTGAGGGCTTGGTTCTACATAATTGTCACCAAAGTAATTTAAACTTACGGAAGCAGACCAAAATTGCTTTGAATTATAATTTAAACGAGCCATACCAACAGTTTGAGGTCCATTTGCTACATGTAATCCATGAAAATAAACGGTTTCAGTAGGTTCTCTTCGATCTAAATTATCATAATAGAAATCAACTTTTGGTCTTAAAATAAATTCATTATCATTTAAAGCGCCTGCAAAAGTTGCACTAAATCCGCCTCCTAACTGAACATCAGCCGACATTTCTATTCCCAAAAATCGTTTA
>JBIPPB010000064.1:0-12307 GCA_044368655.1 Chitinophagales bacterium
AAAATGGAACGCCAATCACACTTCCTTCTCAGGACATGGTTTTAGGCTTATATTATATGACGAATATTAGATATTCTACAGATGAGGTTAAAATTATGGGAGAGGGTAAAACTTTTTATTCAATAGAAGAAGTTATTATTGCCTATAATGAGAAAAAAGTGGATTTACATGCTCCTATAAAATGTAAGGTAAATGTTTTAGAAAATAATGAATTGGTTTCTAAAATTATTGATACTTCAGTTGGAAGGGTTTTTGTTAATCAGTATGTACCAGAAGAAGTTGGTTTTATTAATGAATTACTTTCTAAGAAAGCACTTAAAGAAATTATTTCTACAATTATCGAAAAAACAAGTGTTAAAAGAACGGCTAGATTCTTAGATGATATCAAAAATATCGGTTTTGATATGGCATTTAAAGGTGGTTTATCTTTCAACCTAGAAGATGTTTTAACTCCTGAAATTAAAATTGATCAAGTTAAAAAAGCTAAAGAGCAAGTTCGTGAAATTAACAATTTGCACTTCGAAGGTCATATTACAGAGCGTGAGCGTTATAATCAAGTTGTAGATACATGGGAAAAAATGGATAGAAATATCACAATTGACTTAATGAATCGTTTGAAAAAAGATAAACAAGGTTTTAACTCTATTTATATGATGCTTGATTCTGGAGCCAGAGGTTCAAGAGCTCAAATTAAACAGTTAGGTGGCGTAAGAGGTTTGATGAATAAACCTAAAAAATCAGGTGCTGGAACGGAGCAAGATGTTGTAGAAAATCCAATTTTATCTTCTCTTAAAGACGGATTATCAGCATGGGAATACTTTATTTCAACGCACGGTGCACGTAAAGGTTTGGCGGATACAGCCTTAAAAACAGCTGATGCGGGTTATTTAACTAGAAGATTAGTAGACGTTGCTCAAAGTGTCGTAATTTATGAAGAAGATTGTCATACTTTAAGAGGTATTGATGTATCTGCTTTGATGAAAGAAGGTACAATCGTTGAACCAATTTCTGAAAGAATAGTAGGTCGTACATCACTTCATAATGTATTTCATCCTGAAACAGATGAATTGATTGCAAAAGCTGGAGAAGAATTAACTTTGGCTATAGCTAAGAGCATTGAAAATTCAGGAATAGAAACTATTGAAATTCGTTCGGTATTGACTTGTGAGAGTGCTAAAGGTGTTTGTGTTAAATGTTATGGTAGAAATTTAGCTACAAATAGAATGAGTGAAATTGGAGATGCTGTAGGTGTTATAGCTGCGCAATCAATTGGAGAGCCAGGTACACAGTTAACACTTCGTACGTTCCACTCTGGAGGTATCGCTTCATTAAGTTCTACTGTAAGTGAAATCAAAGTTCGTTTTGAAGGTATTATTCGTTTAGATGCAGTAAGAACAATAGAAGCTACTGATGATAATGGTGAGAAGAGAACTATTGTAATTGGAAGAACGGGCGAATTGAGAATTATGAATGCGGCTGAAGATAAAATTTTACAAAGTGCTTATATTCCTTATGGTGCTCAACTAATAGTAAAAGATGGGCAAAAAGCAGTAAAAGAGGATATAATTTGTACATGGGATCCATTCAATAATCTTATTATTGCAGAGCAAGATGGTATTGTAGAATACGAGAATATCATAAATAATGTTACGTTTAAAGAAGAAATTGTAGAACAAACAGGTAACACGGAGAAATTTATTATTGAAAGTAGAAATAAAACACTAGTTCCTGCAGTCATTATTGATAGTAAAGATGAAAGAAAAACGTACAACTTACCTGTAGGTTCAAATCTTAATGTTGATAACAAACAAAAGATTAAATCGGGTACGGTTATAGCAAAAATACCAAGAGTCGTTGGAAAGTCGGGTGATATCACGGGAGGTTTACCTCGTGTTACGGAATTGTTTGAAGCTAGAAATCCATTAAATCCAGCAAAAGTTGCTGAAGTAGATGGTGTTGTAACCTTTGGTGGTGTTAAACGAGGTAATCGAGAAATTATTGTAACTCCAGTATCTGGCGAACCAAGAAAATACTTAGTTCCAATTTCAAGTCAAATATTAGTTCAGGATCAAGATTATGTAAGAAGTGGTACGCCATTATCTGATGGTAATATTTCTCCAGATGATATTCTTAAAATCAAAGGTGTATTTGCGGTTCAATCATATTTAGTTAATGAAGTTCAAGAAGTTTATCAAAGACAATCGGTTAAGATTAATGATAAGCATATCGAAGTTATTGTTAGACAAATGATGAGCAAAGTTCATATTGATGATCAAGGAGATACGCGTTTCTTAGAAGGTGAAACTGTAAATAAATTTGACTTTATGAAAGAAAATGACCGAATTTTTGATAAAAAAGTGGTTATAGAAGCGGGCGAAAGTGAAAAACTAAGAGTGGGTCAGATTATTACAATTCGCGAATTACGTGAAGAAAATTCTGACTTAAAACGTAATGATAAAAAAGTAGTTGAAGTAAGAGAAGCAATTCCAGCTACAGGTACTCCTTTACTTGAAGGTATTACCAAAACATCTTTTGGTAGAGAAAGTTGGATATCAGCGGCTTCTTTCCAAGAGACTACTAAGGTATTATCTACGGCATCTATTGCTGCTCGTGTGGATTATCTTGAAGGATTAAAAGAAAATGTTATTGTTGGTCAACCAATTCCTGCGGGTACTGGTTTTAGAAAATTCAATGAGGTTTTTGTTAACAAAAAAGTTAATTAATTCTCTAAAAAGTATAAAAAAAAGCGAATTTCGAATGGAATTCGCTTTTTTTATGTTTATATATAACTAATAAAAAAATACGATTATGAAAAAAACAATGAGACAACTTGTTTTAGAATTTCCAAATCAATTAACTCGTTCAATTGAGATTTCTAAAAAATCGAATTTAAATTTAAGCTTTAAACCCAAAAATGTTTTTATTTCAGGACTAGGAGGTAGTGGGATAGGAGCGACCATCGTTACAAATTTAGTTTCGGATGTATCAAAACTACCTATTGTAATTAATAAAGGATATTTTTTATCAAAATTCGTCGATAAAAAATCATTAGTTATATGTTGTTCATATAGTGGCAATACAGAAGAAACCGTTCATGTGCTTCATCAAGCTTTCGAAACAGGTGCTAAAATAGTTTGTATTACGAGTGGTGGCAAGATGTTGGATTTTTGTATTAAAAATAAAATAGATTATATTCAAATAGATGGAGGAATGCCACCAAGATCTTGTATAGGTTATAGTATGGTTCAACTTATATATACATTAACTGCATTCAAAATAATCAAAAGTTCTTTATATAAAAAGTTAGATACTTTAGCTGATTTTTTAACTAAAAATCAAGAAGAAATTGATAATAAATCTAAAACATTAGCTAACAAGATTTTTGATAAAATTCCAGTTATTTACTCGGAAGATAAATTTGAAGGCGTTTCAGTTCGATACCGTCAACAAATTAATGAAAATTCAAAAATGCTTTGTTGGCACCATGTGATTCCTGAAATGAATCATAATGAAATGGTGGGCTGGAGAGATCAAAATAATCAAATTGCGGTTCTTTTTTTAGTAAATAGTACCGATTTTGAAAGAAATACGGAACGTAAGCTTTTAAATGAGGATGTTATTAAGAAATATACTTCAAATATTTTTAATATCAAATCAAAAGGAAGAGGTTTGTTAGAACAATCATTTTACCAAATTCATTTTGCCGACTTGCTAAGTTGTCATTTGGCTGAAATAAGAGGCTATGATGCATCTGAAATCGATGTAATTAATAATTTAAAAGGTGCTTTAGATAGTAAGCCAATAGTTTAATATCTAAGTTTTTGTTACAAAAAAAAGGATGAGATAAAATCTCATCCTTTTTTTATTATAAATAGATTCAAAAATTAATAAATCGTAAACTTACTATTGTATGTTTTTTCGCTTTGTTGAATATTAATGAAATATACTCCTTTTTGAATGCCAGTTGTTTCAATATTATTGTTAATATGATTATCTGAATGCTTGATTTCTTGACCGTTAATAGACCAAATTTGAAAACTAAAAGGTTTATTTGGTTCTAAGTTTTCTATTTTAAATGTTTCATTTTGAAGTACAAAATTCGGTATTAAAGAAATTGGTTCAGATATATTATTTTGTATTGATGAATTTACAACTTTAAATTCAAAAATAGCATCACAATTATTTTTATCTGTAACTGTAACTTTTGCAACATCGCCATTTTTAACGTCAATGGTTCTTGAACTTGAACCGGTATTCCATTTATATTTGTATGGAGAAACGCCACCACTTGCCAACGCTTCAAGTTTATTACCATTATGCGTAAATTTGTTTGTAATCTTTGGGGGGGTTTTAATTTCTATGCTTTTACGAATCACGTCATTATTTGAAAACTTAATATCAACGGTATAACGACCTGATTTCATTCCATAGTTTGTAGAAGAAATAATTTGGCTTTCATTTAATTTTACTTCATTAATTTGTATATTTGAATTTAATGATGTAATATTAATTTCTCCTTCTTCAAAATCAAAACAAGTATTATCTACAATATCAATTTTAGCATCCGCATTACTCACTCTAAAATATTGTGTGTTTGATCCCGTGTTCCCACATGTTGCGAATCTATTAATAGGCGATAATTTCCAATAATAATAATTGTTGTCATTGGTTTGAAACAAAGATTGAGCAGGGGTAAATTTAGGTTCACTTAAAAATGTGTCAACTAAAACAGAACTTGGTAAGAACGCAAAATTTTGAACAAATTGTGAATTTCCTCTTGCTAAAACAAAATGATATCGTTCTGTATTGGAATATGTATTTGTTTCAAAACGAACATCTCCTTTAGGAATTCTAATATTTGAAGTCGTTAATGGAGATTTAGGTTCATAAAATTCATTATCATTAATTTCTTGAAAATTGACACCCGTGTAATTTTCATATTGCTTTCGATGTGTAAAAGTTGTTAAAGCTTCTTTCATATGTTCTGACTGAAAAGGACTAAAACTATTCATACAGTCATCACTAGCATAACACATGTAATTTGACGGATTTAATTTAAAAGTAGCACCTAATGGATCCGTGTAGGTTTTATTATTATTGTTTGGACATGGCCAACGGTTTGCTTCGTAATCTGGGTCTGTATCGCAAAAACCGTCACCTTCATCTTCACAATTACTATTTGATCCTGTTCGAGCTACGCGTTCTCTTCTATTTGTAGAAGGTGTGCCGTTTTCCCAGCCACTAAATGTATGTGGCAAATCCAACCAATGTCCCATTTCATGAGTTAATGTAATCGAACCCGGTTTAGAACAGTTAAAATCCGTAGCGGATCCTTTAACAAAAATACAATGTCTTCGGAATGGTGTAGAACCAAAAAATGCATGTTGTCTTGGCATATACGTAAAACCACAGTTATTAGGAAGCACGGTATTCGCAATAAAAACATTACAATGTTTGTCTGAAAATCTTGACGCTGCAATAGAAGTAATTTCGTTATCATTATCTAAGTCATATAACGCATTTGAATTTATATAAATAATACTGTCTAATGAAAATTTAACGCCTGTACTTTTGTAATTGTTATTTAAATCACAATGCATTTGTAACAAATAATTTAATGGAAATCCTCCAGTACGATTATCTCTTCGTGCGATATAATATCGAACCGGAATGGTGTAATTAGAACGCGCATGAATTAAATTACCTTTTAAGTATTTTCTCATATTAAGTTCTTTTTTCTCAGAAAACCAATCTGGGTTGGGTTCTGTTCCACACCAATGGTGCTGCGCATTAACATTTAGAAAGAAAAATAGAAACAAAATAATAGTATATCTCATATAAATTTTTTTAGATAAACAAAAATAAAGAAAATTAACAAAAATTTAATCTTTAAAACAACATTTGCTATTTTTTTTAAACTTTTTTTAAAAAAAATAGCTATTATTGAGGTAAAGCACCTTTGTAATTAACACATGGGATTTTATTGTAATCACAATTTCTATGAATCCTAATTGGTTTCAATAATTGATTTTTTCTAGTTATTTTAAAGTCCAATAAAGGCGTATTAAATCGATTTAATAGGCAATTAGTATCTAAATTAGAATAGTTTTCATTGTCATTTAAAATTAAACGCACCATTTGATTATAATGCTCTCGATCTTTATAGATACTATCTACAAAAATATAATTTCCTTTTGGCATTTTGAGAGTAAATCGGCCATTTTGATCTGTAATAATGGAATCCATAATTATTGCATCAATTATGGAGGGTGTATTTTTTTTGATGTATAGTTTATAATTGGTTAATGGTTTCGGTTTTGCTAATTCTTCTAATAAATCATCAGGAGGTCTTGCACCGCCGCAATAACTACTCGTTTGATTTACGACTCCCTTGACGATTGAAAAATGGCTTGATTTGTTTATTCTTTTTTGAGAAAAAAACAAATTTGGGATCAATAACATAAAAAGAAGGTAGATTTTCATAATTTTTACTTTAAAAACTTAAAACGATTGTGAGATAATAACCATAACGAGGGATCTTTTAGGATATTGTTTTCTAAAAGTTTCATTTGTTTTTTTGTTACTTCATAATCGGAATCTTTGTTATAATCAATTTTTTCTAGACGTAGTTCGTATTTTTTATTTCTTTTTTCAATATGCAAATAATAAACCTCTTGTTCCAAACTTTTTGCAAATTTTTCGGCACCTGAAATTACAGGTACTTTTTTATTGAAAAAATCTAACCACAATTGTTCATCAGGAGCACCCGGATTTTGATCAACAGCAAATAGATTGATACAAGGAAAATTCGTTTTTTGAGCGCGATACAAATTCAAAGTACTTTTTGTTGAAATCATAACGGTTCCAAATCGACCTCTAAAAGATTGTATGATATTATTTAGAAGCGCATTTTTAATTGGAGTAAATAACGTAACAACGCGTAATTTTGGAATAAATAATGAAGACCACTGGCAAAATAGCTCCCAATTACCGATATGTGATAGCAAAATTGTAGCATTTTTTTTGGATAAATAAATATCCTCAAAAACCGACATATTCGTAATTTCAACTTTTGAATAGATGTTGTCTTTACTCGCGCCAAAACACCATAGCGTTTCCATAAACAAATCCGCTAAGTGCCAATAATACGAATTTAATAATGTTTTTTGTTCTTCTTTTGTATAATTTGGATTAATGATTTCTATATTTTTATATATGATTGCTTTTCGATATCTTAATACATATTTAAGGAGGAAATAAATTTTGAATTTGGCGATAATTTCTAAACGAGTGAAATACAAAAATTGAACAAACCAAATGATTACTTTAAATATAAATAAGTAAAATGGATATAAAATGGAAGCAATCATATGTTGTTGTATTTTAAAATTCACTGCAAATTTATTTTTTTTAAAGTAGTTTTGCATTAAAATTGTGATTTATGGATTTTGAATACATGGAATTAAATAAACAAGATAGGCCAAAATGGTGGCAACGACTCAAAAAAAATATAAATACCGAAACGAACGAAAAGTTAGATACACCGGATGGAATCTGGTTTAAATGTCCTAAATGTAATCACACAGAAGTAGCAAAAGATTTTGAAGAGAATTTTTGGATTTGTAATAAATGTGAATATCACGCTCGAATAACGTCTAGACAATATTTTAGTTTTATTTTTGATCAACAGGATTATCAATTGCATTTTGAGAATATTCGGCCTACGGATAAACTTGAATTTGTAGATGAATCGCCATACCCATCTAAAATTGAACGAGCTACAAAAAAAACAGGCTTAACCGAAGCTATTTCTGTTGCAAAAGGTAAAATAGAAGGCATGGATTTAGTCATTGCATGTATGGATTTTACTTTTATTGGAGGGTCTATGGGTTCTGTAGTTGGAGAACGAATTGCTAAAGGTATAGACTTGGCAATACAAACCAATTCGGCTTTTATGATTATTTCAAAATCTGGTGGAGCGCGTATGATGGAAAGTGCCTTTTCTTTAATGCAAATGGCTAAAACCTCAGCTAAATTAACGCAGTTATCAAAAGCGAAGTTACCTTATATTTCTTTAATGACCGATCCTACAACGGGGGGCGTTTCGGCTTCTTATGCGATGTTGGGCGATATTAATATTGCAGAACCTAAAGCTTTAATTGGTTTTGCAGGTCCAAGAGTAGTTAAGGAAACGATAAAAAAAGAATTACCTAAAGATTTTCAATCTGCCGAATCCCTACTTGAAAATGGTTTCTTAGATTTTATAGTACATCGTAAAGATTTGAAATCAAGACTTGCAGCAGCTTTGCGATTTTTTATGAACACTTAATTTATAAAAAACCCAATTCGAGCATTGCTTCCTCGCTCATAAAGCTTTTGTCCCACGCCGGTTCAAAAACCAGTTCTACATGAGCGCCTTCTACACCTTCTACGGAAGCTACTTTTTCTTGAACATCCTGAGGCATACTTCCTGCAACGGGGCAGTTCGGCGAAGTTAATGTCATCACAATTTCTACATGTTTTTTATCATCTATATTGACCTCGTAAATAAGCCCCAATTCATAGATATCAACTGGAATTTCGGGATCGTATATCGTTTTTAAAATGTCAATAATTTGCTGCTTTAACTCCATTTTCTTATTAATTTTATATAATTTATTTAAATTTGTAGATGATTTGAAATATTAAAATGCAAAATTAGTATTTTTAGTTCAATTTAAATTCATTTTTATCATATTTGCTTCAATGATTCTAGAAGATGCGTTTCGAATTTTAAAAATAAAACCTACGGATAACAAAAAAACAATTGTTAATCAGTATCGAAAGCTTACTTTACAGTTTCATCCTGACCGAAATAAAGACTTAGAGGCACAGAAAACGTACGAATTAATAAAAAAGGCGTATGAAGTGGTCAATTTGTATCATTTAACTGCCACGAAAGGAATTCAAATCAAAAAAGTAAATGAAATTACAAAAGCGGATATTGAATATAAGACAAAGTTAAAAGAACAGCTCCATTACCGAAAATCTAAAAAACAAAAAAACAAAATCAAGGTAAAAAATAATTGGAATATTTCCTTTTGGTATTTGTTTTTAATAATAGTTGTTTTGTTTTTCATTATTATAGTTATGTAAGTCAATTTGGCACTTTCTTTTTCGGTCATTTTGATGGATTTATAACATTTCGTCATAGTTTAAGGTAAGAAAAATAATATTATAAGCCATTTCGTCTTAATTCCCAATTAGGAATAGCTATTGATGCAATATAATTATAAAATTTAATGTCAAATGGATACTAAAAAATTTACAATTAAGCTTCAAGAAATTCTTGCGGCAGCTCAAAATAAAGCGGTTGAAAATCAAAGTCAACTGATAGATAATTCATATTTGATGCTTGCAATCATTGAAGATGCAAACAACTTGGCTTTTCAGTTACTTAAAAAAGTAGGAGCCAATACCCAAATTATGGAATTGAAGTTAGAAGAGTTACTAAATAAACAGCCAAAAATAACAGGAGTTGAATTAGGTTCTCAATTGTCGCGCCAAGCACAATCCTCTTTTAATGCGGCAATTTCTAAAATGAAATCATTCAATGATAGTTATTTAACGCCTGAATTGTTGTTAATAGCAATTATTGAAAACGGAGATGAAGTTTCTAAGATTCTTAAAGAAAATGGAGCAACTTCCAACGATGTACAAAAAGGATTAATGGAATTGAGAAAAGGCAGAAAAGCGGATGATTCAAATAATGAAATGACTTTTGATGCACTCGAAAAATATGCGATTAATTTGAATCAACAAGCGTCAAAAGGAAAACTAGACCCTGTTATTGGAAGAGATGATGAAATTCGAAGAGTATTGCATATTTTGAGTAGAAAAACCAAAAATAATCCAATTTTAGTGGGTGAACCTGGAGTAGGAAAAACGGCTATTGCTGAGGGTATTGCAAAACGAATCATCAATAAAGATGTACCTGAAAATTTATTAGATATACAAATTTATGCCTTGGATATGGGGGCTTTAATTGCAGGAGCTAAATATAAGGGTGAATTTGAAGAGCGTTTAAAAGCGGTGGTAAAAGAAGTCGTGGAAAGCGAGGGTAAAATCGTTTTATTTATAGATGAAATTCATACGATAATCGGAGCCGGAAAAAGTGATGGCGCGATGGATGCCGCCAATATTCTCAAACCAAGTTTGGCTCGTGGCGAATTGCGTTCAATTGGGGCCACTACGCTAGATGAATATCAAAAATATTTTGAAAAAGATAAGGCGATGGAGCGTCGTTTTCAGAAAGTAATGGTGGATGAACCTTCCACCGAAGATGCCATCTCAATCATGCGTGGATTGAAAGAACGTTATGAAAGATACCACAATGTTGAGATTAAAGATGAAGCCATTATCGCTTCGGTAATGCTTTCCGAAAGGTATATTACCGACCGATTTTTACCAGACAAAGCTATTGATTTAATTGATGAAGCGGCTGCAAAGCTGAGATTAGAAATCAATTCAATCCCTGAAGAATTAGATGAATTGAATCGCAAAATTTTACAATTAGAAATTGAACGTGAAGCCATTCGAAGAGAAAAAGATGACCAAAAGTTAATTGCCATAGAAGAGCAATTGGCCAATTGGAATGCCGAACGCGATATTTTTTCTTCAAAATGGAATCAAGAAAAGGAATTTGTTGAAAAAATTCAACAAGCTAAAAATAAAATTGAACAATTGAAACTGGAAGCCGAACAAGCCGAAAGAAATGGAAATTTTGCTCGTGTAGCCGAGATTCGTTATGGTGACATCGTCAATTTGGATAAAGAAATAAAAGAAAATGAAAACGCATTATCCGAAATTCAAGTAGATCAAAAATTAATGAAAGAAGTGGTAACCAGCGAAGATATTGCCGAAATCGTTAGTAAATGGACAGGAATTCCGGTTCAAAGTATGCTGCAAACCGAAAAAGAAAAGTTAATCGGTCTCGAAGATGTTTTAAAACAGCGTGTGGTGGGTCAAGATGAAGCCGTAGAAGTGGTGTCAAATGCCATCATAAGAAGTCGAGCGGGGCTTCAAAATCCAAACAAACCTATCGGTTCTTTCTTGTTTTTAGGAAGCACTGGGGTAGGGAAGACTGAATTAGCCAAAGCGTTGGCTGCGTATTTGTTCAATGACGAAAATGCGTATATTCGAATAGATATGAGCGAATATCAAGAAAAACATGCAATCAGTCGATTGGTTGGAGCGCCTCCGGGCTATGTGGGATATGAAGAAAGTGGTCAGTTGACCGAAGCGGTTCGTAGAAAACCATATTCCGTTGTTCTTTTTGATGAAATCGAAAAAGCGCATCCCGATACCTTTAATATACTATTGCAGATGCTCGATGATGGAAGGCTTACAGACAATAAGGGTCGTTTAATTAATTTTAAAAATACCATTATTATCATGACGTCTAATATTGGTAGCGAGATTATTTTAAATGAATTTGAAGGTTTGGAAGAAAATGAAATGTATCAAAAAATTCCTTTTGTACAAAATGAACTTTTAAACCATCTGAAAAAAACGGTTAAACCTGAGTTTATTAATCGTATCGATGATATTGTTTTGTTTTTACCTTTAAGAAAACGCGTTATTGAGTCTATCGTACGTATTCAATTAAAAGAAATTGAAAAATTACTTGAAGTTAATAAACTAAAAATTGATATTAATGATTTGGCTTTGGAGTATTTAGCAGAAAAAGGATATGAGCCTGATTTTGGTGCAAGACCTATCAAGCGATTGATTCAAAAAGAAATTGTAAACGGAATAGCAAAGAAAATCATTTCAGGAGAAATTCAAAATGGAGATACCATAATCATTGATTTTCTTGATAATGAAGTGGTTATTTACCCAAAAAGATAAAAATTAGATTGTAGCGGTTGCCAATTATGGTAATCGCTACATATTTCCTTCTTGTAATTTTTCGGCGTTTTCAGCAAATTTCAAGCTATCAATCATATCTTGAATATCGCCGTTCATATACGCATCAAGTGAGTATATCGTTTTATTGATACGATGGTCGGTTATTCGACCTTGTGGATAATTATAAGTACGTATTTTTGCACTTCGGTCGCCTGTTGATACCAAAGATTTTCGCTGATTGGCTACATCGCCGACACGTTTTTCCAACTCAATTTCGTATAATCTAGATCGGAGCATTTCCATAGCGCGCTCTCGATTCCCTAATTGCGAACGCTCTACCTGACAAACAACCACCATTCCTGTTGGTTTATGGGTTAACTGAACTTTCGTTTCTACTTTATTGACATTCTGACCACCC
>JBIPPB010000163.1:0-3478 GCA_044368655.1 Chitinophagales bacterium
AGACGCTCATATGCCGATCATCCCCCCGCACTCTCATAGAGAGTGGACGTGCGCCCGTGGGCACTGGCATCATGAGGTGTTTGCGGCTCACGAGCAGCTTCCGCCAGTCCGTTTCGAGATTTGAAACCACCGCCGTCAGCCCCTCTTTAGCTTTGGTGGCCTCTGCTGGCGGCGGCGGGGGCGGCGCAGGCATGAGCTGTTTGATGCGGTCCTCGATACGGCTGGCGAGTTCCGCCTGAATCTTCCTATCAATATCGGGAAGGATTGAGTCCTTGAGTACTCCTTTCTTATATTTGAGGTGCAGGGCGGCGTCGGCGGTGAGTTTCGAGAGGCGGGTCTTGGACGCGTCGTAGACGCGAGTGTGCTCGATGCCGTGGCAGATATCGGGGACCTTGAGATTGGGGATCGTCTTGAACTCCCGCTCGAATGCGCTAATGACGGCGTCCGGAATCGGCGGCGACTGCTCTATGAGGCGATCGAGATCCTGACGGCAGATCTTGAGAAAGTCCATGGCGTCAATGCGTTCATCGGGGTGAATGGCGAGTTCCACGGTGACTTGGCGCTGGAACTTCCCCCAGTTGATGCCGGCTACTTTGTGCGACTCGGACTTCTGGGCGTACTGGAAGAAGTTGCCGAGGGTGGACAGAATACCGGCGAAGATGCTGACGGCTCCAATGCTGGCGGAGACGAGTTTCTTTAGAGATTGGTCGTTTTCGGGTATAAAGGAGCCCACGGCGAAGTTGGCGGTTCCAGTGAGGGTCGAGAGGATAATCACGGGGATTGTGATGAGCATGTTTGACCGCGTGAAGATCTTCTCTGCGCGGTCATGCAGCCAGCGATAGCAACCGGCGATGTCGGCCCACTCGGCCATCAGCGTCTCCTGTTCTTTTGTCCAGCCGTTCAAGAAGCGCTTTACAGGAGCACCAGAGACATCGGTTGTACCCTTGTCTGTGGAGCCACGGCGTGAAGGACCTGGACTCGAGCTGCGCGAGGCCATTTACTTTAGAGCCAGAGGATTTGGGGGGCGGGGGGCCCCTATTTGCTTTGCAAATAACCCCACTTATAGCCGGTGCAGCCTGCGCGTTTTGCCGCGATAGGTCAGGACTTCGCGCGGCTGCTGGCCGTCTAACCTGAGGCCCCGCACGGCGCGACCCCGTCGTGTCTTTGGCCCCACGCGCCTGTAAAAACGCGACAAGTGATCTGGCACGTGACAGGCGGAGCAACCGTCTTTGCGGTGCTGGCTGGTATTAGACTCGATGGCGCGAGGCGACCCCTTCTTCTCGAGCAGTCCTCCAAAGGGGACATAGACGTCCTTGTGCACGACCATTTTGAGCCCGTAGAGGACAGACATGGCGGAGATATAGTGGTCCACGTGACTCTCTATAGGGTAGAGTTGTTCAAGCAGCTTTTTGGCCGCCTCGCGGCTTATCATATAGGCGTGAGAGGCAGTGAACTGATAGGCGGTTGACCAGGGGTTGTTTGGTATGGGTTCGTACACGAGATTGGGTTTGTAGTAGCCGAGGAGCCAGATCTTGGCGTCGGCGGGAAGCGAGGGGGCTGCGATGCGCGCAGTGAGTAACGCAGCGGCGCTAGGTCGCGCGTCATCCTCCATGATCAGTGCCCAAGGCGCCCCAGAAGCCAGGAAGCGGCGCCACGCGATACCGTGGCTAATGGAGCAGCCGATTGCTCCGAGAGTGGCAATCTCTCTGTGGGTGCGGCGGTCATTGCGGAGAATGTTGAGGCGGGTCTGTGTGGAAATGCGCCGATCCTTCAAAGGGTCGAGGAGCTTGCCGTTTTGGGCTGCCACTCGATGAAGCTTGAGGGCCTCCGCGGCCGGCCCCAGCTCGTCCAAGAACAGGCGCCAGCGATCGGGCCTCTCTTTCATGTTGATCACATACGTTGGGATGCCATTGGCCCTGCCCATCTTAATCTAACGCAAGAATAAGATGGGGCGTTACAGCATCCCCGCTGGCCAGCAGCGCGGCGGGGCCATGAAAACGATCAAATCTCTCTTGCCAGACGAGGTTAATAGCCCTGAAAAGCTGGATGAGCAGATGGAGTTTAACTTGATCGCGGGCCACGGGATCACACTCACGAAATCGATCATGATTGTGCCAGAAAACACCTTTATTATTTTCATGGGCCCTTCCGGTTTTATCTTATATGCTGCGCATATACGCGAAGCCCTTCTTACTGGCTGGGGAAATAGGCAACAGTACATGGAAACTATGTACAAGGAGTTTGTCACAGGAGAAACACACTCGCGGCCATATCCTGGTGCGCTCGTCTATACTCCTGGCGACGTAATGCATAATATGCGTATCAGCTTTGATAATACTTATAGCGATGAGACGTTCTTCAGAACAGGGGTCTACCCCCTTCCTGTGACGGATGTGAAAGAGTTCGGAGGAGAGTCTGATATCTTCAAGATACCATTTCTGGTTAACTTGGTGAAAACACATCCGACAAAAATGAGACCGATCGTTACGAAAAAACTAAAGTCTGAGATGGAGCCCACTTGGAAGCGTCTATTAGACTCAGACGATGCAAATAACGCGTATTTATTGTTGAGTAATGGAAATGAAAGTTTGAAAAAACTAGAGACGTGGTTTGAAGATCCACATGATATACAAACGATTATTAACAAATATGCCATTGATAACAGTCACGGCAATAGGTTTAAAAGTCTTACTAAGCGCAAGTTATCAGCACTTTTAAAAGACTTAGGATCTGGTAGTGGAAGGAAGAAGTATAAGTTTTATATTGTTTCGTCGTGTCGTCCCGATGATCTTGACTATGGTCTTACCGCTGAAACGGCGGAAAGGGGGCAAGTGCCAAAATACTTCGGCCCAATAACAAACGTACTTCAGAGTCGGCGGCAGTTGCGGCGGACGTCTTTTTCGTTGAAGGGGGAGGATGTTGTATGTCCTCTTGGACCAGGTGTGAGGCCGATGAATCTGGCGCGCCTGAAGGGGGCCCTGGAAGAGATTGGCGATGGGGGTTTTGAAGGAAAACTCGAGAAGCGTCTTATTGAGTTCTTGTACCGCTACTTTTTTGAGAAGACGGGGGGGGCGGAGGGAGAGGGGTCCCTCACGTATCATACAGAGATGGAGATTCAGCAGTTTGCTACTGTGATCAACTTACTGTATATTGATTACCCACTTCTCAATAGTGAGGCCGAGGCAAATGCTGAGAAGCGGCGCGAGTTCGAGAAGATTCTGAAGACGCTTCAGGGAATCTTCAAGGACTATGTGCTAGGGACGAAAAAGAATCTTGACGAAGACGTACTTCACACTGGAACACCGGTGCCGAGGCAGATACTTTACTCTCTAGGTTATGGAAAGGGAATAAAAATAAACAATACTGAGTGGGATCAGATTTTACGGCGCGTGGATAAGATGATGGCGAAAGAGGTGGCAGCGGCTGCCTCTGCAAAGGAGCGCGCCGAAAAAGAGGAGGCTATCGCAAAGTATACAAG
>JBIPPB010000065.1:0-12199 GCA_044368655.1 Chitinophagales bacterium
GTTTTGTGACACTTAATTTATATGTAATCCCAAAAGTCTTTATTGATAAAGTTACTATTTGTGAAAAAGATAATTATTTTGGTTATTATCAATCTGGCACCTATTTTGATACTTTTTTAGAAAATGGCTGTGAACGAGTAAGAGAAATCCAGCTTACTGTGAATCCAATTACATTTGGATTCATTACGGAGGAAATTTGTTATCATGATCGAATATATGGAAATATTCCAATTGGTATTTTTGTAGATACATTAATTAATGCTAATGGATGCGATAGTATTCTTACTAAAGAAGTAAAAGTTAAAAATAAACCTTTAACACCGCTCAATGACACGTTTTTCTGTGAAGGTGAAAGTGTTTTACTTCAAGCGGAAGAAGGATTTTATCTTTATACTTGGAATGACGGCACTACAAAAACAAATTTATTAGTTGATAAACCAGGAACATATAATTTTGTGATTATGGACTCATTCCGATGTGTTGATTTTGACACTATTAATGTTAATGTTTTACCAAAAACTGATGTAAAAATACTTCCAATTGCATCTGAAAGTTATGAAACAGAAGAATTATTCCATGTTATTGCTGAAGTCACTATCAATGATTCGTTTGATAACGGTAGATATAAATGGTCTTCAAATACAAAATTAACATGTGACACATGTAATAAAACTTCATTTAAACTCGAAGATCAAAATTGGATAAAAGTAACCTATACAAACTTGTATCAATGCAAATCTACAGACTCTATTTTCTTTGAAGTAGCTCCAGAGCCAGAATATATAGCGGACTTCCCTAATGCGTTTTCTCCAAATAATGACACTAGAAATGATGTTTTTGGTCCACAAACGAAAAATGTGAATTCTATAAAATGGAACGTATTTAACCGTTGGGGAGAGCTAATTTTTGAAGCACAATCCAGAACTGAGACATGGGATGGAACATTTAAAGGAATACCGCAAGAAGTAGGCATGTACATCTATACTGGTGAAGTTGAATTTAAAAATGGTGTCAAAAAACGACTAAAAGGTGAAATTTATTTAATTCGATAAACAAACATGTCTGATTTGATTTCGACGTTAAGTTCTATAGATAAACTGCTCCTTTTATTAGGAACGTCTACTTGTAGTATTTGTGAACAAATTGATCAAAAATTAAGAAGTACTGAATTTATTTTGGGAAATAATTTCAATTATAGAAAAATAAATATAGATGAATTTCCAATTTTAAAAGGTCATTTTATGGTATTTAGCGCTCCTACTATTCTATTTTTAGAAAATGGAAAAGAAACATATCGAAAAGCCGGTGTTTTTTCATTAGAACAAACGATTCATGAAATTGAAAACCATTATGTTAATTTATATTAATAAATTGATATAATGATAAATTACATAATTAAATTCTAAAAATGTAACGTTTATTTACTGAAAATTATATATTTTTGTATAACATTTATCATTTATTTCATAAAATATTTATATGTCTACTCAAACTCAAAAAATGAATTACAAAGTAAAAGACATTTCTTTAGCAGACTGGGGTCGTAAAGAAATCAAATTAGCAGAAGCAGAAATGCCTGGTTTAATGTCATTAAGAAAAGAATATGGGAATAGCAAGCCTTTGGCTGGTGCTCGAATTGCAGGTTGTCTTCATATGACGATTCAAACTGCTGTATTGATCGAAACATTAGTGGAACTTGGTGCAGATGTTACATGGAGCAGTTGTAATATTTTCTCTACACAAGATCACGCAGCTGCGGCTATTGCTGCTGCAGGAATTCCAGTTTTTGCTTGGAAAGGTATGAACGAGCAAGAATTTGATTGGTGTATAGAGCAAACTTTACACGCATTTAAAGATGGTCAACCGTTAAATATGATTTTAGATGACGGTGGTGATTTGACAAATATGGTTTTAGATCGTTTCCCTGAATTGGTTAAAGGAATTAAAGGAATTTCTGAAGAAACAACAACAGGTGTTTTAAGACTTTCAGAAAGAGAAGCAAAAGGAACACTTCCTATCCCAGCTATTAATATCAATGATAGTGTTACAAAATCTAAATTTGATAATAAATATGGATGTACGGAGTCTTTAGTAGATTCAATTCGTAGAGCTACAGATCTAATGTTGATGGGAAAAACAGCTGTAGTTTGTGGATATGGTGATGTAGGAAAAGGTTCTGCGGCAAGTTTAAAAGCTGCTGGTGTTCGAGTAACGGTTACTGAAATTGATCCTATTTGTGCTTTACAAGCAGCTATGGAAGGCTTTGCAGTTAAGAAATTAGAAAATTGTATCGCTGATGCTGATATCGTTGTAACAGCTACAGGAAATAAAGATATCATTCGTGCGGAACATTTCAAAAAAATGAAAGATAAAGCCGTGGTTTGTAACATTGGTCATTTTGATAATGAAATTGATATGGCATGGTTAAATAAAACGCATGGCTCTAAAAAGACTGAAATCAAACCACAGGTTGATATGTACAACGTAGATGGAAAAGATGTTATCGTATTAGCAGAAGGCCGTTTGGTTAACCTTGGTTGCGCAATGGGTCACCCATCATTTGTAATGTCAAATTCATTTACAAACCAAACTATAGCGCAATTAGAACTTTGGACAAATGCAGCAGCTTATTCAAATAAAGTTTATGTTTTACCTAAACATTTAGATGAGAAAGTAGCACGCTTGCATTTAGAAAAAATTGGTGTAGAACTTGAAGTTTTATCTCAAGATCAAGCTAGTTATATTGGTGTTCCGGTTCAAGGACCATACAAAGCTGATTTTTATAGATATTAATCAAAATTTAATTTTCAAAAAAAAGACAGTTGGTTTTCCAACTGTCTTTTTTTTATTATAATAAATGCAAATGCGAAAATATATCATTCTACTTTTTCTTTATTCAATTGCATATGGCCAATCTAATAAAAAAGATAACATAAATAAAAACGATTCTATTTCTGATTTTAAAAATAAGTTTAACAATAAAGTGAATAAGATTTTATTAAAAGACTTAAAATATCCTCAAAAAGCGATTGAAGAGGAAATTGAGGGAATTATTTATGTAAGACTTTTTTTTAATGAAGAGGGTGCGATCTCTGGGTTCAAAACAGATTCTGAAAGCCTACCATTGTTTATAAATGAGGTAGAAAAAATATTCAATAAATTAAAAAATAATAAAGTAATCTTGGCAAAGAAATCATGTTGTGAATCTGTTATGATGCCTGTAATATTTAGTTTAGACGGAAAAATTGATATTGATAATAAAAAACTAGATGCTTACAATTATCCGTTTTACAAGAATTGTAAATATTAAAACGTTTCAATATTTTTATTAGAAAAAAAGATTATTTTTTGTTCAACCAAAAAATATGTTACAAAAGTAGCAATAATTATAAATAAAATATCGATTAAAACATATAGAGCAAGCGCATTTATCATAGCACCCGATACAAATTTTACAAATAATGAAAGAAGAAACAAAACAAGACTAAAAAGCATAATGTGCTTAGCAGACTTTGCTTGAGCAATATACCAATTCTCAGAACTTTTTAGTGATTTTTTAGTACGCATACCGTACCATTTATTTATTTTAGGAGGAAATAATAATAAAATAAATCCTCCTAAAAAATAAAAGCTATAAAATACAATAGTTTGAATTATAAGCTCATTAGGTATCATAAAAACCTAATTAGCGTTTTGAAATTTCAACATAAGCTCTTGGAGTAGCTCCAGTATATATTTGTCTTGGTCTACTAATTGGAGCTTTACTTTCAATCATTTCTTTCCATTGAGAAATCCATCCTGGTAAACGACCTAAAGCAAACAATACCGTAAACATTTCATTTGGATATCCTAAAGCTCTATATATAATACCTGAGTAAAAATCAACATTTGGATACAATTTACGCTCTACAAAATAGCTATCTGATAAAGCAATTTGCTCTAATTCTTTAGCTATTTCTAACAATGGATCATTAACACCTAATTTACTTAAAATATCATCACAAGCTTTTTTAATAATTTTAGCTCTAGGGTCAAAATTTTTGTAAACACGATGTCCAAAGCCCATCAAACGAACACCAGCAACTTTATTTTTAACTTTTTCAACATACTCTTTTGGAGAGTTTCCGCTATTTTTTATATCTTGAAGCATTTCTAAAACTTCTTGATTAGCACCTCCATGAAGAGGCCCCCAAAGCGCAGAAATACCAGAAGCTATCGTAGCCCATAAATTGGTATGCGCCGAACCTACCATACGAACCGTACTTGTCGAACAGTTTTGTTCATGATCCGCATGAAGAATCAATAATTTATTCATTGCACTTACAACTACGGGGTCAATTTGATAATCTTCACAAGGATTACCAAATGTCATTCTTAAATAATTTTCGATATATCCCAAGTTGTTATTTGGATACATAACTGGATGACCAATACGTTTTTTATACATCATTGCACATAAATTTGGCATTTTTGCCATCATTCTTGCAATTGTTAAATTTTTATCTTCTTCGGTGTTATGAGGATCTTGATTATTAGGGTAAAAACTACTCATCATACTCATCATGGTCATTAACTGCCCCATAGGATGCGCACCAGTCGGATAGGCATCAAAAACTTTTTTAACATCTTCATGAACCAAACTATGACGAATCATTTTATTCTTCCAATCTGAATACTCTTCTTGATTAGGTAAATGTCCGTAAATTAATAAGTACGCCACTTCCAAAAACTCTGCTTTTTCAGCTAATTCGTCGATAGCATAACCTCTGTAATGTAAAATACCTTTTTCACCATCGATAAATGTAATTTGTGATTCGGTAGCACCTGTATTTTTATAACCATCATCAAAAGTTACTAAACCAGTTGTATCTCTAAGCTTACGAATATCAATAGCTGGTTCATTTTCTGTACCAATAATAACAGGCAATTCAAAAGTTTGGTTGTTGTAAATTAATTTAGCTGATTCTGACATAAAGTTTTAAAATTTTGAGTTTAATTTATCTTTTGAGATGTTTGCAAATATAACTACATTTGGTCTAAAAAAGTTCTTTTTTTTCTTAATTTCTCATGAAATATAAAGATTTGAAACAAATTTAATCTAACACGCTGATTTAGAAACTAAAAATGTATATACTAATTTTACAAAATATTGTTTTTACAAGAAAATAAACTATGGTTTATATTCTTCAATTTTATTTAAAATAGGTTTATATTCAACTAAATTAGGCAAGTATTCAAATACGATTTGATGTTGTTCAAAGCAATTATGAAGTCCTAAACTAAAGTTTTCCATCGCTTGAAGGTATTTGTTTTCACTAAAAAATATAACAGTTTGGTAATAATGTAGCTCAAAAAAAGCATAATTTTCTATACCCAAATTAAGAACTTCGATAGCATGAACGGCGTCTTTATTTAAAAAATAGGTCATGGCTAATTTGGCATACATTTCGTTTTTTTCAGGTTTAAGATGTAATATTTGATGGAAATATTCTATAGCCAATTCTAATTGATTAAGCCCTAAATACGTATGAGCCAATAAATCTAAAAAAGCAATATTTTCAGGATAACCTTGATGCGCTTTTTGAACTAAAGGTAATGCAGCAGCATACTTATCTTCGAGGTAATACAATTTAGCCATATGAAAATAAATATCCGGATTGGAATCATCAATTTGTAATGCTTCTTTAAAACACAAACGTGCTTTTTTATAATTTTCTAAATCAATATAACAAACACCTAATACCAATAAACCCGAAACAGACAATTCGGACTTCTTTTTAATTTCTAATAAAATCTCTAGCGCTTTTTTATACTCATATGTTTCTGAGTAAAGCAATGCTAAATCTTCTATATAACTTATACTGTTTGGCTCGATGGCGACTAAATATTCCATGGCTTCTATCGCCTCGGTCAATTTACCTAACTCTTTATATTGTAATGCTAAAATATGCCAAGCCAAAACATTAAAGCAGTCTTCATCAAGATATTTATTTAATAATTTGATAAACTTTTCTTTTTGTTCTAACAAATCATAGACATATGCCAATTGATGAAACGTTTCAGGATTTTTTGGATTATGTTTTAGCGCTTTTTTTAAGGCTTTCAACATTTTTCCATAATCGCCCTCTTCTTCAAAAAAGTCGGCCATTTGCAAATAAATCTCATCTTTTTGTTCGTCTTCCAATACAATTAAAGCATTTTTGAGCGTTTTAAATGCTTTTTTTCTTTTTCCTTTTAAAAAATAAATTTCGGATAAAATCAAATGATAATTGACATTATTAAAATCTATGATATTAGATAGTGTCTCCTTAGCGTTTTTTAATTGCCCAAGATTGAGAAAAGCATCCGCTTTTGAAATACTAAAATCGGAGCTATATGGAAACTTTTGTAATGCAACTTCACTAGCTTCTAAGGCCTTTTCATGACTGTTGTCATTTAAATAATATTCAATAATTTTCTCATATTCCTCTTCGGACAAATTAGGTAAATTGCCATCCGTTAAAGCATTTTCATACTTTAAAACCAAATCGACCAACTCTTTAAATTCATCTTGTTCGTGCGAAAAATGCTGCATATATTATTTACCTAAAAATTGGTATAAAGATAGAACATATATGGTAAATAAAAATTCTAAAATAGTAATTGTGGAAAATACGTGGATAGCCGTATTTTCTTAATTAATCTTTTGTGCTAAAAAATCAAAAAGCATCTGAAAATCTGCTCTTAAGCTATATAAAGGATATTTAAACGTCATTGGTTTATTTTTTTCTACAAAAAAATGTCCCATCCAAGCAAATCCATAACCAAAAATTAAAGCAAAAATAAAGAATTTAGAAATTGAGGTAAGAAATCCTAAAAGAATAAAAATTAAAGCCCCAGATGTTCCGATATAATGCATTTTTCGATTTAAAGGATGCGCATGTTCTTTTAAATAATCTTGATAAAATGCTTCGAAATTATTGTATTTCATATGATTATGTTTTATAAATTACTCTTTCTTAATTTTACAGATAAATCATTACCTAAATAGCTATGAATTAATTTATGGATTAGTATTAATAAAGGTATGGAAATGATTGCCAAAATCCCCTTATACAGATAATTATTGATTGAAACTGAAATTGTTTGCTGCCAAGTCCAATTCTGACCAATCTTAAATGCTATAAAAATTACAACAAAGCTATCGAAAAACTGACTAATTAAGGTACTTACAGTGGCTCTAAACCACAACTGTCCTCCTCTATTTGTATTTTTAATTGTCTTGAAAATGTATGCATCTAAAATTTGACCTAAAGCAAAAGCGACCAAAGAACCAATAATAATATTTTGTCCTTGTCCAAAAATAAAGGCAAAAGACTGCTGCGCATCAATTTGATAATTTTGTTTATTAATATCCAGCCACCAACCAGCAGCAGGTGCATTTATGGCAAAATTAACCGCTATAAATGCATATATAATAATACCAACACTCAAAAAAGTAATAAAACGAACTCCTTTTACACCATAATAATCATTAATGATGTCTGTGAGAATAAATACGACAGGCCAAATCAATACACCAGCGGTAAAATCTAACCCCATCTTCATTTCAAATAAATGGAAATTAAAATTGGAAATGGATAACCATTCTTGAAGTGAAAAAATTTTAACTCCAATAAACTCGGCAATTAAGGTATTTGCAATAAATATTCCGGAAAGAATAACAAAAAGTTTTTGTTCTTTTCGCATGTTTTTAATTTAGATTGTGGATAAAGTCTAAAATAGGTAAATTTGAAATTTGAGGTTTTAAAATCCATAGAATTTGAGCTCTATGGTGGGTTCCATGATTAAAAATATGAGTTAAAATATCTTGAACTTCAAAATGACATATAACTTCTTTTTGATTTTTAAAGTTTATTAGACGACTTAAATCCTTGTCATTTATCGAATCCAAATAGTCTTTTATTAAATGATGTTGCTCCATGAAGAATCGTTCTAATTCCAAAAAATCAAATTTTTTATCAAAGAGTGAAAAGTCAAAAGATGTTTTTTGAATTCGACTCATCCAAAGTTTTTGAGCTACAAATACATGAGCCATCGCTTGATTAGCATCAAAATTATGATTATTTTTTAATATCTCAAGAATTTTATTATTTACTTGATGATCGTATTGCAACAACTTTTTAAAGTACAAAACCGTCATTTTTCATTAAATTTACACAAATTTAGTATATTTGCATTAAAGTAATAAGGTAAAATGCATCAAATCAATTTTTGGAAACTTAGCACGGTTGTATTAATTTTGGTCGTAATTATAATTTCGGGGTGGTTTTATTTTGAAAAAAATGGATCGTCCGAATTTGAAGAAATTAAACAAATTGTTCAAAAAAAAATAGATTACAGAGATCGTAATCCAACGTTATCAAAAGATAATAATGATTATTTTTATTCCATACCGACGCAAATTGTTTTTGAAAAAGATTTGTATGATTTTGATACGATAGAAGAAGGAACGGTTATTCAAGAAGACTTATTTTATTATAACTCAGGAACAAATCCTTACTTTTTATTGGATGTAAAAGTGAGCTGTGGATGCACCGTTCCTAAATATGAAACCGAACCCATTGCTCCGAAGTCTAAAGGTAAAATTTCGGTAGGTTTTGATTCAAAGGGAAAATCTGGATTTTCAATGAATAAATTAACCTTATTTGGAAATGTAGAAGGTGGTGAGACGAGTATTTATTTTAAAGTATTTGTAAAACCAAAGAAGTGAGAGTTATTGCTGTAGATTACGGATCAAAACGATGTGGTATTGCGGTTTCAGATCCTTTAAAAATTATTGCAACTCCACTAGATACGATTTCACAAAATCAGTTAAAATCATTTTTAATTTCATATTGTAAAGATAATGAAGTTGAAGGTCTTGTATTTGGAATGCCCAAAAGATTAAACAATCAACCCAATCCAATTTGTAAAGACATCGAGCATTTTATTTCACAAGTACAAGAAGATTTAAAACCTCGATACATCGTCACCTACGACGAAAGATTCACTTCTAAAATAGCTCAAGCGAGTATTTTGGCAAGTGGCGTTAATAAAAAAACGAGAAGTGATAAAAGCTTAATTGACAAAGTGAGTGCCAGCATATTACTTCAAGATTATTTATCTTATAAACAAAATATAAAATAACATATGATTTTACCGATTGTAGCATACGGAAACTCGATATTAAAAAAAGAAGGTATCAATATTGATCTAAAGCAGTCTGAAATTCAAAAATTAATAGAAGATATGTTTGAAACAATGGATCATTGTAATGGCGTTGGTTTGGCGGCACCTCAAGTGAATAAAAGCTATAAACTCTTTGTAATCGATTCTAACAAAATTGATAGTGATGAAGATTCTAGAAAATCAAAGGATGAAGTAGGCGTGCGAAAAGCATTTATAAATCCTGAAATTATTGAAGAGTTTGGAAATATGGTTGATTATGAAGAAGGCTGTTTGAGTATTCCAGGTGTTTATGGTAATGTATCACGACATAGTCAGTTAAAAATGTCCTATACCGATATAGACGGAACAGAAAAAACGGAAACATTTTCTGGATTTACAGCACGTGTTATCCAACATGAATATGACCATATTATGGGTCAGTTATTTATTGAAAAATTAAAACCTTTAAAAAAACAATTGATTCGCAAAAAATTAGAGGATATCAAAAAAGGATTTGTAAAATCAAGATATAAAATGATTTTTGCTAATTAATTTATTATACTTTTAATTTCAGGAATTTGAAATTCGTATACTTTTCACCTTCAACGGATCCTTATTTTAATCTTGCTCTTGAGGAATATTTAATTAGAAATAAAGATTGGAGTCAAGATGCATTATTATTGATTTATCAAAATGAACCCAGTATCATTTTAGGGAAAAATCAAAATTTTTTAACTGAGGTGAATCAACAATTTTGGTATCAAAATGAATATAAAGTTTGCCGAAGAATTAGTGGCGGAGGAACGGTCGTTCATGATTTAGGCAATATAAATTTCTCTTTTTTTGAATCAAAAACTTTTGAAAAAGTTAATACCTATAAAAGCAGTGTTTTAGAAATTTTGCGTTGTATTGACAATTTATCAATTGCTTGTGAAGTCAACTCACGAAATGCCATTTTTTTGAAAGATGAACTACTAAAAATAAGTGGAAGTGCGCAATTTACTAGTATTAACTCTATTTTGAGCCACCTTACTCTTTTATTTGAATCCAATACCAAAATTATTTCGGAAATATTAGAACCCAATCCATTCAAAATTGAAACCAAAGCCAGCCCTAGTGTTCGATCCAAAATTGGAAATCTCAAACCATATACAAATTTTAATATTGCAGATTTTAAAATGTACTGTGCAAATTTTCTTGAATTTAATAGTGAATTTTCAGTAAGTCAAGAAGATATTTTAAAAACAAAAGCATTGTCAAAAATATATGCGTCTAATTCATGGATTTATGAAAAAGCTGGAACGTGCATATTTGAAGGAAAACTCGGCAAAATGCAAATAGAAAATGGAATCATTACACATTTTGAATATGAAAACGTAGACCCTCAATTTTATATTGGGAAAATGTATTATGAACCAAAAGTTTTAAAAGAAATTTCGTTATTGAATTGGAAATAAGTAAGAAATAGTTAGGTTAAAAAGAAAAGAAAATCCGATACAAATTAGTAGGTATAATACAAATCGAATATAATTGTCAGATTTTATAAAAACTAGTTTTAGTTCCTTTTGAGCAATTATAGCAAAATAGATGAATCCAATTAAGCCAAATAAAAATTGAGAAATAGATGCGCCTAAAAGCCCATATTTTGAACTCAAAATGTACACAACAAATAAGAAGCAAAACGCAGAAAATAGAAAAAAGTTTTTAATAGGTTTTAAGTGGTTCGTTGCGGTTAAATAATTTTGGATATTTATGGTAAGTGAAAATAAAACCGCTCCAGAAACTAATAGCTTAAATGGTAGATTTAAAATATGAACAAAATCTATATTTCGAGTCCAAATCCAAATAAATGATTTTGATGAAACCATTGAAAAGACCAAAATAGGTAACGAAATGAAAATATAATAATTTTGATAGGTATTAAAATTTAGAAAGATGTTAGAGCTCGATAATACATCTTTTGAAATTTGAGGAAATGTAGCTGTTTTGATATTGGTATTTAAAAGAAAAATTCCGGATACGATAGGCATTATTAATGAAAATAAAGCGAATTCTTTTACCGTTAATAACTTACTTATCAATAATTTATCTAAATCTGTTGCTATTAAAACAGAAACACCAATGACTAAAAAAGGTAAAATCCATGATTTTAAATTTTTAATATTTTGATAAAAAATGCTCCATTGTATCTTAAACTTAATCAATTTTAAATTAAAAATTAAGTTCAAAATCAAAAGATGAAAACTGACCATAACAATTTGAAAAACAATAAAATACCAAATAGATGTTGTTTTTAAAACAATAAAATATCCTATTGAGATTTTTATAACACTAATGACTAAATAAATTAAATTAGCAAGAATTTGTTTATCAAAACCAAACAATGCATTATGATAAAGTGAAATAGGCCATTGTGCAAATAATAAAAGTCCGATAAGTATAAAATAAGATTGAATTGAAATTCCATTTAAACTTTGGAAAGGAATCCAATATGAAGTCAGATATTGACTAAAAAGTAGAATCAAGAAGAAAATCAAAAAACCAATAATTACGTATAGCCATTCTATGGTTACAATTTCGTTGGACACTTTATTTTGATTATTTTGAGCTATTTTTTTTAAGATCAAAGTACTTAATCCCAAATCGAAAAATCCAAAAATTTGAGTAAAAATAGCAATATATCCAAGAATTGAAAATGCCTCAAATCCAACTACTTCAAGGATCTGAGGCATTAATATCAAAGATAAAACAATAGGTAATAATTTACTAAAAACTCCTGAAAAAGTATTGAATAAATCTTTAAACATAATTACCTTATCGTATTAAAGAATTACTCGGCTTTTTGAGAAATATCATTTTTGTATTTATGGGTTTCCATAAATGGCTTGTAGTAATTTTCGATAAAATGATTTTTATAATCTTTATACTCCACGACACCACCAATTGCTGAAAATAAACGAACAAGATAATAAGGAAGATCAATTTGATAATTCAAAAATCCACTGCGACT
>JBIPPB010000066.1:0-12147 GCA_044368655.1 Chitinophagales bacterium
ATTCAAATCTTCGGGAAGAGGAATAGCAAAAACCTATGACTTCATAGTTCCGTTTCGAATTGATTATATATTTCACTCGGATAACGTTTCATTCAATTCTTATGAAATGAAAGCTTCCAAACTTTCCGATCATTATCCTTTAATTGGGCACTTTAAATTACGTCAGTAAGATTTCCTATTTTACCAATTGATGGTTTCTCAAATACTTTTTCTTTAAAAGCTGTGAAGGCAAAAATTTAACATCTTTCGTGTCTTCATAAATTGCCATTAATGTTTCAAAGATGGATGTAATTTGATAGGTGTCAATTTGTCTAAAATAATCGTTCCATTCGGGCGCATCCATCGAAGTATGCATCACATTTTCTTCGATACATTTTGTTATTTCATTAAAAAATAAATATTGACAACGCGGCCTGAACATCCCAACGCGATCTTCAACCCAAATGATTTTTTTACCTAACTGATCTAATATGGCTGTGGCTTTATCTTTTTCATGTGCTCGATACGCAGATAGTTCAACAGAAGCATCCGATAAATATACCGGTAGCGCATTGATACCAAAAATAAAACTTCTAACTTTGACGTCAAACATAAAAGCGGCTTCGGAAATGGACTGTTTGGCTGCAGAAAGAAATACAATCGTATTCTTTAACTGCGCATAGGTTGCGAAATTTTCATGATCATCATCAAAATTTAAATCAAAAATCACTTCAAAATCGTCAAAATCTTCTTCGGAATCGCCATCTGAAAAAGTCCATTCAATTTTTTCATTAGATATGGAACTTACAAATTCTTTCTGTTTGTCTTCTTGGCCTATTACAAGTATATTCATAAATACGTTCGTGTTATTTTTTCATGATTTTAACTTGATGCGTATACGCTCCATCTATAGTAAACTCAAAAATATAAGAACCCGAAGCAATATTTGTAGGATTAAAATCAAGAATATGCGTGCCCGGATTTAGTACTTTGGTTTCTTGTAAAACAACTTTTCCTAATAAATCTACTAAACGCATCGATACGTTTTGTCTTTTTAAAGCCTCCCATTTTACTTGAAATAGATCCGTAAATGGATTTGGATAAACAACCAAACTGTTTTTATTTTGCTGAATATCATCAATTCCCGAAGTACATTTTATAACACTAAATGATTTAATATCTTCTTGTTTACAACCATTTATGGGTTCAATAAATGTATATTTAACCGAATAAGTGCCATTTGCAAACGTTTCAATAGCCAATTTATTCCCTTCTACTCCAAATCCTTCAAAAATCCCGCCAACTGGAACGGCTACTAAGGTAATTGGAACGGTAGGACAAATATATTCTGTTTTTTGTATAGAACGAATTTCTGCCACACCAGAAGTAGGAACCACAGTAACAGGAACATTCACTACAGTAGCACAATTTGCCGAACTACTTAGTAAATCCGAAACCGTAACAGTATATGTAGTATTACCCGCTGGTCTAAAACTTGCTTTATTTGAATTTCCTCCACTATTTGACCATTGATATGTATATTGATTGGTTGACCCTGACACAGATACGTTAGCTTGACTGCCTTCACAAACTATGGCACCTTGAGCTGTAACTACTGGAGGCTCAATCACTTCTACATCGGCATTAAATACTTTTTGGCAATTATCACTATTGGTGATCGTTACTGTATACTTCGTAGATTTAATAGCCGGTGTATTTTTAGATAAAGCGGATCCATTATCATCTAACCCGCCCCAATTAAAGGTATAACCTGCATTACTTGTGGCGCCTTTAATTACAGCATCAAATTGAACATTTTCGCCTTTACATACTTTAGGTGTAGGCAAAATAGAAACCGAAGCATCAAAATTTGAAGGTTTTAGATTTAAGCGATATTGAAACGTATCTTTACAACCTTTGTCACTTATAGCTTCCAATACAAACAATTTAGAAGATTTTATAGTGTCCGAAATATATCGAACCGTATCCATTGCTTCAGGACCTGTTAAATCGAACCATCTAACAGTTTTCGCACCATTGGCATATAAAATCGCATCATCTCCCATACATAAAATATCGTTAAAACGATTCGAATATACTTTTAAAACAGGTTTTGGATTGATGATTAATTGTGTTTCTATGGTATTTACACAACCAAAAGTATTAATGACATCTGCTTTATACGTGGTCGTTTTAAGCGGGCTAACGGATATCGATTTTAGAGTAGAATTAAAATCATACCATTTAAAAAGATCATTATTACTAATACCAATGATAGAAAGTGTTGTATTTTTTCCTTCACAGATACTATTGGAAGTAAGGCTTAATGCACCTTTTGGAAGTTCTAAGACGGTAACATTTGCGGTGTCGGTTTTACGACAACCTTGGTATCTAATATCGGCGGTATATAGATTTTTTCCAATCATCGTTTCCGTAGTTGGTATTATTACGGTATTTTTAGAACTATTTAAATTTTTCCATTCATAAGAAAAACCCTGCACCAATTCAAAACCAATATTTCCCGAATTTTTAGCACAAACGGAGTCGTTAAAAATTGCATAATTAGGAACGGTTACTTGTTTTACTTTTGTTGTTTTGGTTGTTTTACATCCCGTTGTTGTGTCGGTTAAAGTAAATTTATATTCCGAAGATGAAGCGCCGGTAACTTTATTTTTATAAATATCCACCAATGTTTCTGGGAAATCCCAAGAAAAATCATATAAACCAAGACTTGGTATCACAGGAGCTAATATCACGTCCTGTCCTTGACATAATGCGGTATCACGTGGCATTACAAATTTCGGTAATGAATCCGGCACCAACTGAACTCTCGCCGTTGTTGAACACGGACCTCTTGAAACACTTACATTTGCAAAAATAGGCTGACTTGCGGTCATCAAAATCGTATCTTTTTCCGATTGATTTTCCCACAATACTCTTGTTAGTGGCAACAAGATAGTGTCGTTACCTCTAATTACCTTATTCTCATTAACTAACCAAACTTTAGTGGTTTCTCCTACACAAAAACTATCATACTTTAACGTCACTTTTGGATTTTTATACACATAAATGCGCTCTCTAAACGTATCATTTCTAAAGAATGTATCAATAGGATTACGAATCACCGCCTCTACATCGACAAACTCTTCGGCAGGAAAGATGAATGGATTATCTAAATCTACGGTAATCATTTGATCTTTAACCAAGGCATTTTGAAAGGTTTTAGAACGGGTTACGGTACCTAAAGCCACTCCTTTTAATTTAACGGTAACCGTGCCGCCTTGCATATCTTGATTACCTACATTTCGAACATTAATACTAAAATTTTGTGGATTTTGACCGCAAAATCCAAACGTATCTGGAGCCGCGATACCCGTGATGGTATAATCAAATGTCTTTTGGCCTATGAATATGGTATAATCTTCGGTTTCTCCCCAAGTAAAATTATTACAAGGATTTTGAGTAGCACCATTCATATTTTCTCCTAACATCACTCTTAATCGAGTAGCTCCTACTTTAGCCGTATTCGGTATAGTAATAATTCCTGAAATTGAGCCGCCTTGGTCTATAGTATTTGGGAAAATCAAAACTCTTTCATCAGGATCAAATACGAAATTTTGATTATAATCAATAAATACAACCGCTCCTGCAGTTGAGGGATGTGGGATATTACAATCGTTAATTCGTAGCAAATTTACAACATGTGTGCCGAAATTGACGATGTGTGGAATACTGGTATAGTCAGAATATCTATTTACAATAGAGTTACCTAAAGAAGTCCCAGCACAGGTACTACTTTGATTAAGAGTGGTACCCACAATTTGAAACAATCCAATTTCGTCTTCATTGGTGCTTGAAGGTATACCTGTAGTAAAGGGAGCCACAGCTGTAGGACAATATTGAGCATTTAGAATTACATTCTTCAAAAATAGAATTAAAAACAATAAAAAAACTCTCATAAATCACGAAATTTGGTGGTAAATATAAAACTATTTAAACAAATTGTGGAAATTATTTTTATAAATTATGGGAAAATTGGATGTTAGATTTTAGATACAAGATAATAGATTTGAGATTTGAGACTTTTTTGGAATGAAAAGCTATTAAGTAATTAGTTACTGGTAATTTGAGATTAGATGTTAATGCCTAAATCCTTTCTTTCAAATTATACGCGCACCCCCGTCATTCCGTAATTTTTTTTGAATATCTAGTCATCTTTTAAAAAAATATGCGGAATCTCAAATCGTTTTATAGATTCCCAATAAATTTTCAAATTACACGCGCACCCCCGTCATTCCGTAATTTTTTTTGACTGTCTAGTCATCTCTTAAAAAAATATGCGGAATCTCAAATTGTTTTAGAGATTCCCGATAAATTTTCAAATTATATTATGCGAATAAAATAAATATGAAGTTGCTGAAAATTTTCAAAAGGCTGAAAGTCCCAAGAGCTTGCGATTCGGGAACGAACATTCCGCAAAGCATCCCTTTTCCAAAAGAACTAATCCCTCAAATCTCATATCTCATATCTCCAATCTCATCTCTAATCACTAGTCACTAATTACTCAATAAACTAATCCCTAAAACCTAACCCCTAATCACTAAAACCTTTAAAAAAAGTTCATTCTTAAGTCTTTAACTTTAGCCGTATTTAACATACCCTCAACGATACCTTTAATATTTTTGTATTGCATACTGATTTGAGCACGAATATCTAATAATTGAGCAGGGTCCGTATTTTGAGTTGCTACACGCGTTGGTAAAATACGCATAACGCCTCCAAATCCTTTGATTGGTTTTGAAACCTTATTTAATTTAGCCATTACCGAATATGCTACAGCAGCAGGCTCCGGAGAACCAGCAAATGAAGCATTTTGAAACGTCACAGCTGATGCTTTTGCTACTGTTGTTTTAAACTGACTTGCTGCATCTTGAAGGTTTGTAGCTTTTGCCATTTTCTCCATCAACATTTTTGATTTTGCCTCAGCTAAATAAATTTCTTTTACGTCTTCTTTAGCCATTTCAAATTCAATTTTATCATAAGAACGACTTCCTAAGTTAAGCGCCACCACATAATGATTTCCTATTGTAATAATATTTGAAACCTCATTATTTTTGCTATTAAATACCCAACGAACTAATTCTCTTGGAGAACCTTCGATACCACCTAGTTGTGTTTCGGCAGGAGATAAAAATGCTGTTGAAGATCGGGCATCCGCATATTTTAAAATTTCTTTTTCAATATCTTTAGCCGTTTTAATCTTATTTTTAAAATTAGATGCATTACTATAAATAGTATTTGTCGTTTGCTCTGAAGGTGCATATGGAGCTGAAATTTCTCCAATTTGTATAGCCGGAATTGTAGCTGGATAATTTACTATTTGAACGATACGAACCAATCCTTCACGATCCGAAGGTACTTTAAAATATTTTTTGGTGCCACCATATTGAAAAACTTCGCGTGTTAAAAGCCCTTCCGTTAAGTAAGTCCATCGCGCTGGCGACTGGCCTTTATCTTCAGAATATTGAGCCGCTACCGCATCAAAACTCATATTTAAAGTATCTAACATTTTAAACACCGAATCTACAAATTTCATTCGACTTGAAACCGCTTCTTGGCTTTGCATATGATTTTTGAACGAAATAACCACTTCACGAATCATTACGGAATCCGTTATATTTCTTTTTCCAAGTATTTTAACTGCTTTAAAATTATCTTTTTCAATAAATGGACCTACGATACTTCCTGCAGGTGCTTGAAATAATGCATCGATATTGGTAAAACGACTTAAATCTTCTTTTTTATAAAAATTAACATCAAAACTATTATCGGCATAACTTCTCATGAAATTTGTATCGTTTGTAGAAGACTGCATCAAGGCCACTTTTTCATTAAACTTCGATGCCAACTCTATAGAGTCTGTTTGAGTTGGTTTTAATGGAAATAACGCATAAGATACTTTTTGATATTCTTGATTATCCGAAAATTTTCTTTTATATTTTTCGAAATACGCTTTTAAATCACTTTCTTCTATTTTTACTTCTTTGTCATTAATCGAAGAAAATGGAACATAAACATAATCAAAATCTACTTCTTTTGTAAACGTAAGTATATCAAAATCATTCAACCAAGATGGAACATAAAAACTATTCTCCACAAGATTATTAAATTTTGAATTTAAACGACTTTCTTTTATTTGTTTTTCAAACTCCATCCATTGTTTTCTTTTTGAACCTGGAGGTGTTCCTGGATCATCAATACCTAAATTTTTGATATAATTAGAAACTAATAAAGGGTCAAATTTACCTTGCGCATTTTGAAATGCAGGGGTCATTTGTAATTGTTGATCGGCATTTGCGCCCATCGTTAATTCGGCCATCTCTTTTGTAGAAACTATAATTCCAGCAGATTCCATTACGGATTTTACCACTTGCTCATTCAAAAATCGTTGCCAAATTTGGGTTCTAAGTTGATTTTGTTCATTTTCTGAAAGCGCTTGTCCGCCTTTCATTTCTATATATCGCGCTTCGTCCGCTTTATATTGTTCTTCAAATGTTTCATAGGTTAAAGAGGTTCCATTCACCTCACCTACATCTGAAAAGCTTTGTCCTAGCATGGATGCATTTTTATCGATATCCATAAATAAAAATGATATAAGCGCAACCGCAATCAAAGCGACTAATATATAAGAACGTTTTTGTATTTTTTGAATCAGTGTCATTTCATTAGATTTTATAAAGTTTGCAAATATAGAATATCTAAAAAAAAAGTTTATTTTTTTTTTCATTAATTTGTCAACCTAGAAACAAATGATAATTCACAAGTAATTATGTTAAAATAAAATATATTTTAGATTCCGATTCAAATTGTTCAATTTGCACAAAAAAAAACATAAAATTCTTCATACTAGAGGAAATGAATTTTGAAAAAAATGCTTAAAAAAGAACCATCTTAAGTGTTGAACAAATTTTATTAAAAAAAAAATGGTATATTTGCATTTTAAACAAGATTATTTAATATTTAATATCAAAAAAATGATTTTAGAGGTAGTTATTCCGAATGTGGCAGAATCAATTACAGAAGTAACGTTAGGTACATGGTTTGTAAAAACAGGCGATTATGTTAAATTAGACCAACCGATTTGCGAAGTAGAGACCGACAAAGCGTCTCAAGAACTGATAGCTGAAAAAGCGGGTATCATAGAACTTGTAGTAGCTGAAGGCGATGATGTAGCAGTAGGTGGATTGATTGCAAAAATCGACACAAGTGCTGCAGCGCCTGCTGAAACGGAAGCTCCAAAATCAGAAGTAAAAGTTGAAAATACGCCCGCTCCAGTTGAAAAACCTAAAGAGGAAAAAGCCGACACCAATTATGCTACAGGAACTCCATCGCCTGCGGCACGTAAAATTGTTTCGGAAAACCAATTGGATGTAAATAAAATTTCGGGAACTGGTAAAAATGGAAGAATCACAAAAGAAGATGCTTTATTAGCGGTTCAAAATGGTTCGGCTACTTTACAACAAAGTATTCAAAATCTAATCCAACAACCTAATGCATTTGATCGTTCCGATGAAGTGAAAAAAATGCCGCGAATTCGAAAAGTAATTTCGGAACGATTGGTATTTGCAAAAAATAGTACGGCCATGTTAACGACATTTAATGAAGTAAACATGCAACCGATCATGGATATTCGTGCAAAATATAAAGACAAATTTAAAGAAACTCACGGAATTAATTTAGGCTTTATGAGCTTTTTTACCAAAGCTTGTAGTTTAGCATTGATGAAATTCCCTGAAGTAAATGCCTATATTGATGTTGAAAAAGGCGAATTAATTTATCATAATTATGCGGATATTTCCATTGCGGTTTCTACGCCAAAAGGATTGGTCGTTCCTGTGATTCGCAATGCCGAAAGTTTGAGCATGGATGGTATAGAAAAAGCGGTAGCTTTATTAGCCAAAAAAGGTAGAGACGGAAATCTAACCATGGAAGATATGGAAGGAGGCACATTTACGATTACAAACGGCGGTGTTTTTGGGTCTTTAATGAGTACGCCAATTATCAATCCACCGCAAAGTGCGATTTTAGGTATGCATAAAATACAAGATCGCGTGATGGTAGAAAATGGACAAATGGTTATTCGACCTATGATGTATCTTGCTTTAAGTTATGACCACAGAATAATCGACGGAAAAGAAAGCGTTGGATTTTTAGTAACGGTAAAAGATTATCTAGAAAATCCAGAAAAAATGCTTATCGGTTCCGATCCCGTTGAAGCACTGTTGATGCTTTAACATATATTTATTATATAAAAATGGCTACTATGAATTATTTAAAGAAAATTTTATTTTTAATAGGCTTTCAGTTTGCTTTTTTTGCAATTTATGGTCAAAGTGATTCATTAATTCAATTTTCGGGAACCATTTTAACAGCAGGAAGAGATTCATTAATGCCTGTTCCTTTTGTTCTTGTCAAGAATTTAACAAGAAACTCCGGTGCATACTCCAATGTAGATGGAAATTACAGCTTGGTTGTGGCGCGTGGCGATGTTTTAGAATATAGTTCGGTTGGATTTAGAAAAAATAGAATTACCATTCCGAATGACATCAAAGGTCGCAAATTTTATGCAACTCAAATCATCATTCGCGATACGATGAGTCTTCCTGAAGCAATCATTGTGCCTTGGAAAGATGTGGATGACTTAAAAAAAGCGTTTGTTGATTTAAAACTCAATGAAGGCGATATTGTAAGAGCATACCAAAATTTGCAATACACCCGATGGAAAGAACTCCAACAAAGTGTATCTTATGATGGACAAGCCATTCAACAAATAGGATTGGCAAATCAAAATAGAGAAAATATTTACAAACAAGGCGTTCAACCGATTCAAAATATTTTTAGTCCGCTTCGATGGGCCGAATTTATTGAAAGTTTAAAAAAGGGAAAATCGGAAAAAGAATAATTTAGAGTGCATTTATGGATTTTGAAACGTTTGACACCTCCATTACAATTGGATTGCGCAGAAGATTAACCGAAGAGTTAGAAAAAGAATTCAAAAAATCAGGCTACACAAATTATGAAAAGGTTTTGGATGCAATAAGTCAAATCCCAAGACACTTTTTTTTAGCAAAAGGTTTTGAAGTTTTGGCTTATGAAAATGAAGCCATAGAAATTGAGGCTGACCAAACCATTTCTCAACCGCTAACCGTAGCAATTCAAACGTATATTTTAGATATTAAACCCGAAGATCATATTTTAGAAATAGGAACAGGAAGCGGATATCAAGCAGCGGTGCTTTGTCTTTTGGCAAAAGAAGTAGTTAGTTTGGAGCGTCACGAAGTTTTATACAAAAAATCTACGGAAAAGTTACGCAAATTAGGTTTTAAAAACTTTAGAACCTTTTTTCAAGATGGATTTATTGGAAATCCAAGATATGCGCCCTATGACAAAATTCTTCTTACGTGTGGAGCACCCGAAATACCACAAACGTTGATTGATCAATTAAAAATTGGAGGACAAATGGTCTTGCCTAAAGATGACGGAAAAGGTAAACAGGATATGATTCGTTTGACAAAAAAAGACGATGGCTCGCTAGAGGAAGAAAATTTTGGGAAATTTATGTTTGTACCGATGCTTGCAGGCAAGGATTCTAAAAGTTTTTAAAAGGCTTTTCTATTTTTTACTTTTTTTAATCGAACAACTAATTCAATACTATTATTTTTGTAAAAATGTTTGGGCATGGAACTTCAAGAGTTATTAAAAAAGGTACGCCAAATTGAATTTAAAACCAAAAAATTAAGCAAAGAACTCTTTTCTGGTAATTATGCCAGTACATTTAAAGGAAGAGGGATGAGTTTTAGCGAAGTGAGGGCGTATACCTATGGAGATGACATTCGGAATATCGACTGGAATGTAACCAGCCGAAGTGGCGAACCTTTTGTTAAAGAATATGAAGAAGAGCGCGAACTAACGTTTATGCTGCTCATTGATATTTCTTCTAGTATGGAGTTTGGCAGTAAACAACGTAAACGTGATTTTGTAGCTGAAATTGCTGCAACTTTGGCATTTAGTTCATTAAAAAATAATGATAAAGTTGGCGTTTTGTTTTTTACCGATCGTATTGAAAAATATATTCCTCCTAAAAAAGGCAAATTACATATTCTTCGAATCATAAGAGAGCTACTTGAAACGGAACCCACAGGGAATCAAACCGATATTGGAGAAGCACTTCGATTTTTACATAATACTTTAAAAAAGAGAACCACTGCATTTATCTTATCCGATTTTTTAGAAAGCAGCTCTTTTGACAACGCACTTTCTTTGGTACAATCCAAACATCAAATTTATGGCTTACGAATTGAAGATGACGCAGAATATCATTTTGAAAACCTTGGTCTTATTCAACTTTATAACGCTGAAAAAGGCACTTTTGAATGGGTCAACGCTAAAAATGAAGCGCGTAAAATACAAGAAATCATTTCGGCGAACGCTTTAGCCTCTGAAAAATTATTTAGAAAAAAAGGATTGGGGTTTGCACATTTAAACGCTAAAGAATCTTTTGTACCTATTCTTTCCAAAATGTTTAAAGGATAAAAACCGACGATGTATCATTTTCAAAATCTTATATTATTTGAAGACAATCACTTAATGATTGTAAATAAACCTTCGGGAGTTTTAGTTCAAGCCGATGCTTCAAATCAAGAAAGTATCGAATCTTTGGCAAAAGATTTTATAAAAATACGGGATCAAAAGCCTGGAAGTGTTTATTTAGGCATTCCACATCGAATCGATAGGCCAACTAGCGGGCTCGTAATTTTGTGTAAAACAAGCAAATCGCTAATTCGAGTTAATGAAATGTTTCAAAAAAAAGAAATCTATAAAACCTATTGGGCCATTATAGAAAAAGGGAATCTAGCTGAAAATGGACATTGGAAACATTATTTAAAACGAAGTGAAAAAAATAACAAATCTTTTGTGAAAGAGCACGCTTTTCAGGATTATAAATTGGCGGAGCTTAAATATGAAATTTTATCAAAAAGCACGAATTATCAACTCGTATCAATTCAATTGCTTACCGGCCGACATCATCAAATTCGTGCGCAGTTTTCGCATATGGGTTTTCCTTTAAAAGGTGACAATAAATATGGTTTTAAACGAAGTAATATCGATCAAAGTATTGATTTGCATGCCTACCAAATTGAAATGACACACCCAATTACAAAAGAAAAACTACTTTTTAAAGCCCCAATACGCGAAGAGCAATTATGGCTCGCTTTAGCAAAAAATTTAGGCTAATTCGTTTGTAAATATTTAAAATCCTCATTTTCAAAGAGATTCCCGATATTTTTGATTTCACAATGTAGTATAACTATAAACTTTTTATTGCAAAAATTCGGGAAAGACGTGTAGGATGATTTTATTTCAATACACTAGGTCATCCTCAAAATTTTTAGCATCAAAATATAGTAATTTTTGAGCTTTTACTTTATTAAAAATTTATCGAGGATCCCTTAACCCTAGGTTTCGCTTCTAGCGAGCGAGTTTATAATTGGCTTCTAATTGTTAAAAATATACCATTTAAACATCATACAAAATAATAGTTTTTGATATTGAAAAAAAAATGTATTTTTGTTTGTGCAATTATCAAAATATATATGAAAATAGATTTTTTAAGCGAGATATTTCGGTTCGTGAGGACACGAACCAAGGCAGAGGTAATTTTCCTTATATTATTTATATTCAATACAAGTTGTAATGTCAAAAGTACCTCTAATTGCGAATATAATATTATTGATCATGAAAGTTATATTAACGATAGTACAATATTTATAAAATACTCAGATAGTTTATTTTATATTTATGATGAAAGAGTTGACAACATGGGATTTGTATATTATTTTAAAAAGGAAAACGGGATGTTAAATGACTGTGTATTTTATTTTTCTGATTCTGTTTCTGGACTATCCAAAAGGTATAATACTCAATTAAATACTATTGAAAAAAATGGAAATTCAATTTTTTATTATTATTATACTAAAGAAAAAACAGGAATAAGGGTAGTTATTTATTATAATTTAATGGGAGAACAAATTAAAAATGCAAAGTTTGAACAGGATAAATATTCTATAGATGTAAAAATTAATAAAGACAGTTCTAAAACACATGAAT
>JBIPPB010000164.1:0-3432 GCA_044368655.1 Chitinophagales bacterium
ATAAGATGGTACTCTATACAAACACTAGTGGATCATATGTTGAAATGTATGACGCGGTAAAGAAGTTTCTTATTCCCAAGTGCAAAGAGGCTGCAGCAGGGGGGGCGGCTGGTGTGAATGATAAGATTCTGCAGCCGACTTTGGCAAATAATGCAATCACGCTCACCAATATTGGATCCGTCAGCCCCAAGAAGACTTTCGACTCTCTCTTCTATCCTCAAAAGGAGGCGTTGATGCAGCTACTGCGGAAGTTCCAGACGCGGACACTCTATCCTGCGCACATGCCGATGGATAACAAGCTGGGTATTCTGCTGTACGGGCCGCCAGGCACGGGCAAGACGGGCACTATCACGGCGATTGCGAACATGTTGGGGAAGAACATTGTGGTGGTGAACTTCGTTCAGATCACCAAGTGCAAGGACCTGGATGCGATTCTGAAGCCTGAGCTGTTCAAGGATCACCTGTTCGTCTTCGACGAGTTCGACTGCATCCTGGATGCGTTGGGTAAGGGGGTCGGCACATCAAAGGATGACAAGAGTGACTGGGGCTCGATGCTGCTCGCAGCAGAGGGCGATGAACGCAAGGAGATTCTGCGGATGATGCGGGAGGGGCGGACCTACAGCGCAGATTCCTTGATTGACATGGCTTATCTTCTGCAGAAACTGGATGGTCTAGTTTCTGCAGAGGATCGTGTGATCATTGCCACGACGAACAATCCTGATAAGATCAATCCCGCGCTGTTGCGGCCTGGGCGCTTCGATCTGAAGCTGTGCCTGGGGAGCTGCAGCGGCACGATGATCGCGGACATCCTGCGCTACTACTACGGGGGCGACGAGGGCGAGAAGGTGTACAAGGCTGTTGGAGGGCTGGGGCTACCTGATGGGGTCATCTCCCCCCTTGAGCTCATGAACATGGCAATGCAGGCCACGGGGTCGCAGCAGCTCCTGGGGCAACTGAAGAGGATGCGGCGATAAGCTTGCGGCGAAGTTAGCGACGCCCCACGGCGCGCTTCGCATTAGCAGCCCTGCGCGTATTTGTGCGCAGGCGCTTGCGCATATCCCGCACCTCCCCAGAGTATTTTCTAGTCTTGTCCTTCAGCTTCCGGATACTCTTCTTCAGCTTCCTTGCCGTCTTCTGCCTCCAGGCCTCCGCCATTTCCGCCACCCGCTTCTTGAGATCGCGCACATTCTTCCGCAGCTCCGCGTCAACCATTTCCTTCTCTACCATGGGGTCGGGGATTTTTAGCGAAGCGTGGGTGTCCCGTCGGGCCCCACAACATAAGAGGGAATGCTCCTGTCCTGTGCGAAAAAGGCAGTGTCTTGGGCGGGGCTGATCGCCCAGCGCTTTTCGGCACGCAGCAGCGCAGAGTACAAGCCATCCACGGGGGCCGTTAGGCCTCGGGCCAGCAGCATCTCGTACGCGGCCACCACTTTTTCCATAAAGGGACGCGTGAGGACCAGCGCGTGAGAGCCATTGAATCGCTCGACCAGTTTCGCCTCGGGGGTCCAGGGCAGAGCAAAATAGGCCCCCATCGTACCGAGCAAGAGGATTTCAGGTTGGGGCGGGAGGCCGAAAGCGGTGGCGGCTGTGGCGACCTTGCGGAGCCAGTCGCGGATGGCACTAAGCGAAGCGCTAACGCGGCAATCATCTTCAAAGAGGGCCAGGACTTCCGCGCCGGCTGCCAAAGCTTCTCGGCAAGCGGTTACATGGCTCAAAAGACAGCCAACTTCGCCGAGGGTTCTGGGGCGCACCTCGTTCTTTAAGCCCCCCGCCTCCTCAGCCTCTCCTATAAAGAGTGCACAGGTGCGGGGAGCATCTGGCGGGGGCACAGCGGCCTCTCGAACGGCTGCGCCAGGTCCTAGCACAGCTAGGAGCTCCGCAACAAGGGGTTGGCGCTCCGTCGCGCTGCTCATATGAATGACTTCGGCCCGACAGAGCCCGGGTGGCCGATCATAGAACTCTGCGAGGATCTCTTGCAATGACACGGAGCTGCTCATTATAAGAGGTACTTTATAGGGGGTTAGGTGGTTGAACGCTTCGCGGCAGCCACGCGTACTTCTTTCATGTCGAGGAGCTTCAGGCGGTGCTGGGCCACGAACTCCTCTAGAGGAAATGCTGCGCGTGTGGCAGGAGGCTTCAAAGGGGGTAGAGGTCCAGGGGCCTCGAACAAGCGGAACTGGTAGCGATGAATGCCAGAACCTGCGGGAGGTGTTGGAGGTGCCCAGGGAACAATATCCTCTGGATAGCGGGAGAGCCAGTGGAGCCAGGGAGTCGCCGCGGCATCCGGATCGGTGCAAACAAGGAGCAGAGGATTTCCTGAAGGAGAGAGGATTTTCACGGCGGGTTTGGCGGCCACTAATCCTCTGGAGAGCAGGGGACCAGCAGGGGTGGCGGCTTGTCCGCCAGGCCAGGAAACCTCCAGGACGCCAGAGGTATTTCCACCGCGCTGTTGGCGCCTCCTTGAGCGCCGCGAACATTTCCTCTTTCGCGTTAATGCTCTTCCTCGTCCCTGGCGTTTCACGCCCATTCTAAACACCATAGAGAGAAAGGAGCATTGTCACTGCTTTGACGAATTCGTTGTAGCCGAAGAGCTGTCCAGCCTGTAGGCGAATCGCGCGCTGCATAGGAGCCGCCAGCTGTTTCATAACAGTGCGAATGGCCACGGAGCGGTACGTGGTTGCAACATCCTCTAGAGAGAAGACCGGCTTCCCGTAGGACTCGTTCACCCAGTTGTGTAGCTCCCAGAACCAACGGCGCACATAGGGGCGGATCTCTTCATAGGGAATGTCCTTCAGCGTCTTGTCAACAGGATGCTCTTTCAAGTACTCCGTATAATGCTCTTTACAGGAGGGGCATGGGATCATCTTGGCCACCGCGTGAAAGAGGGAGATGAGTTGGCGCCGCTCGTCGGCGCGAAAAAGAGGAGTGACAGCGGCACCGGACCGCTCCGCGATTCCATGCAGAATCGTCCACAGAAGTGGACCCCACTCCGCCGAGTCAGGATAAATCTCTAGAGGAAGCTTGCAAGAGCAAGGCATTTGCTTTTTATGGCGGATTAGGAATCCGTCATAAAACGCGGCTGAGGCCTTTTCTTGGTTTTAGACAGTGCTCAATGAAGAGCTCCCGTTTGGTGCTACTACCACGCCGCTGACAACCAATGTCGCCAGAAAGGCTGATAGCTTTAAAGATTAGACCGGGAGAAGGGAGTGCTAACAACGCATGATGCTTTACTGGGCATAATACTAATCGCACCCTGTGCCCTTCTAGCGGTAAAAGAAGGTGTCGACTTTTTGATCACCGACCCTGGGTTTTCGCGACAACAACGGCAAACGGCAAACGTACAAACGGGGAAAATGGGAAGCGAGAATGACATGAAACATTGTATTTGGTTTCGGTTAAATAATCTGGCGCCAGATAATGAGAACGAGGGGG
>JBIPPB010000123.1:0-3427 GCA_044368655.1 Chitinophagales bacterium
TATATTTATTGTAAATTCTCCATTTTTGGCTATAAATTCTTTTGTTCCGTCTAAGGGATCTACCAACCAATATGAGTTTTCATCATTCTTAAAATTATGAGACTCGGAGTTTTCTTCACTAATTATTGGAAAATTATAATTGGATTTTAAAAACTTACATATTAAAGTATTTGAAACTAAATCGGCTTTTGTTAAAGGCGACGTATCACTTTTTGTTTCAACAGTAATTTCTTTATCATAAATTTCCATTACTGCTTTACCCGCATTCCTTACTACTTGAAGGAGTTCATTAATCTGACTAGAATTTAATTCAACGTTTGCAAACATTTTAAAAGACTTTCTTTCCAATGTTCAACAATCGTGCCAAAATCGGAACTCAACTTATTTTTATCCATTAAACTGTATTTTGGACGACTGGACGGTGTAGGAAATTGATCTGAATTAATTGGAGTTAATTTAATGGATATATTTTTTATCTTAAATATTTCATAGGCAAAATCATACCAACTCGCAACTCCTTGGTTGGAATAATGATATATTTCTTTATTTTTATCTTTAAGATTAATAATATTTTCTAGAATAAATGATGCTAAATCTTTTGCATAGGTAGGCGATCCAATTTGATCAATAACAATATTTAATTCTTTTCTTTCTTGCGCCAAACGAAGCATTGTTTTAACAAAATTACTTCCATATTTACTGTAAACCCAAGAAGTTCTGATGATATTAAAAGAGTTTGAAGTATTAGATAATATGTTTTCACCTTGAAGTTTACTTTTTCCATATACGGATATTGGATTTGTTTGATCATTTTCTTCATACGGAATATTTTTATTGCCATCAAAAACAAAATCTGTTGAAATATGGATTATATGTGTATTATACAAATTGCAATTCTCAGCTATATGTTGCAGCGCATTTGCATTTATCTCATAACATTTTTCAATATCGCTTTCTGCTTTATCTACAGCTGTATAAGCTGCGCAATTTATGAAATAATCAGGCTTGTATTCATCAAAAATAGATTTTGTTTTTTCTTTGTTTGTGATATCCCAAGATTTACTATCAAAAAAATGCAAATCTAGGTTGTTAAAACTCGAGGAAAGATCTTTAATTTCTAATCCAAGCTGTCCTGACGCTCCAGAAACTAATACTTTTTTTAACATAATCGAAATAAATTAAAATAATGTAGGTGCATTTTTTAGTTGAGGCAAAATGAGGTCTTTCTCAGATAAAATGAGGTCATTATTATCAATTTGCCAATCTATTCCAATTTCAGGATCGTTATATAGGATACCACCTTCCAATTCTTTACAATAAAAATTATCGCACTTATAGAAAAAAGTTGCTGTTTCACTTAAAACAACAAATCCGTGGGCAAAGCCACGAGGTATAAACATTTGTCGATTGTTTTCTGCAGATAAAATTGCTGAAACATGCTTACCAAAAGTAGGTGAATCTTGACGAATATCTACAGCAACATCAAGTACTTCCCCTTCCAATACCCGAACTAACTTCGCTTGAGCTGCAATACCCGTTTGAAAATGCAGACCTCTTAAAACGCCTTTTGTTGATTTGGATTGATTGTCTTGAACAAATGTACTTTTTATTCCAATTTGAGCCAAGCTTTCAGAATTATAACTTTCATAAAAGTAGCCTCTATGGTCTTTGAAAATTTTTGGTTCAAACAATATCACTTCTGGAATTGATGTAGGTATAACTTGCATTTAAATTAAATTTTTGTTTTCTAAAATTTGAGAATCTAATAATTTTTTAATAAATTTATTTTTACTAATCTCTTCAAAATGATTGAGTTGCTTTGAAGAATGAATGTCGGAAGATACAAAATCTATAAGATTATTATCAATAAGCATTTCAGCTGTTTTTTTTACTTTTTCGTTATAAATACCAAGTAAAGAGTACATATTTAATTGAAAAAAAATTCCTAAGTCACTTAATGATTCATATATTTTAATAGGATTTCTTTCATTATAAATGAATGAATACCTTTCGGGATGGGCTAAAACAGGATTGTATCCTTTATTTAAAAGTTTAAAAATACATTCTTTGAAAATAGGAAATTCATAATTCATACTGGTTTCGATAAGAACATACTTGTCTCCAAAATGTAATATATCATCTTGTTCAATCAATTTTTCAAAAGATTCGTCTATATAATATTCAGCAGCAAGTTCAAATGGTATAATTGCTTCGCATTGTTCCTTTATTTTTTCATAGTTTTCTTTAAGTCCTTTTGTATTATTATCAAAACCTTCGGACATAATATGGGGTGTTGTAATTATTTTACTATAACCAAGATTTTTAAAAAAATGTAATATTTCTAATGTTTCTTCAATACTTTTAGAACCATCATCCACATTGGGTATTAAATGTGAATGAAAATCAACAGCTATTTCAGAATAATTGAAATAGGATTTTTTTTGATTAAAAAGGTTGATTAGATTTTTCAATATTTAATTTTGTTGCAAATTTAATGTTTTTTATGACAATATTTTAATAAATTTATCTATTCAAAATTCCATGATACTTTTTCATGAAATTCGCTATATTTGTACGATTAATTAAAAATTTATAAATATTTAAAAACATGAACAAATCTCTTTTTTTATTAGTTGCCCTTATCTATTTGAATATCAATGCTCAATCGAATGAAATCAAAAAAGCAAATGATTTTTTATTTGAATATCAAAATAATAAAAAAGTAGAAGATTTAAACAAAGCTCTAGAGAATGCTAAGCTAGCTATGTCTAATGAATCCAATTCAAACGATGCTTTTTCCAATTATATTTATGGTTTGGTTCTAAAAACTCATTATGACGCTAATGGACAAAATGATCAAGAAGCTATAATAAATTCATACAATAGTTTGAAAAAATCTATTGATTTGGGAGCTAAGCTTTCAGAAAAAGATAAGAATCAAGCGTTTAAACTCATCAAGTATATCGCTTTTGATTTTTATAATGCCGGTATTAATTTGCATAATGCTAAAAAATCAGACCAAGCATTAAATATGTATAAAAAATTATATGAACTTATTGAATTTATGAGTTTGAACAAACAAACACTTGCAATTGATGGTCAAAGTGAATTAAAAAAGAGTGATGTAAATACCAATTATGTTGTATTTGCAGTTAATTCAAATAAAAATGATGAAGCAATTAAAGTTCTCAAAGAAGAGGTTCAGCAAAATCCAACAGAAAGTAAATATACCAATTTAGTTCAATTATTGAAAGATAATTCCGAAGAACGAAAAAAGTACTTAAATGAAGGACTTACGAAATATCCAAATAATTTAGATTTAATTATATCAGATATAAACATTAGTTTAGCTGAAAAAAATAATACCAATGCAAAGGCTAAATTGCAAAAAGCAATTGAAATAAATCCAAAAAATCATCAGTTTTAT
>JBIPPB010000165.1:0-3425 GCA_044368655.1 Chitinophagales bacterium
CTCGTACAATGAACTCCTTGCTAACATCTTTAAAGACCAAGCTGAGATTGCTCGGGCCTTTAATGCAATGAAGGCATTGTCGTACACAAAGAATAAAATCACAGCACTCAATGATATCCTCACACAGTTCGAGGGTAATCCTATTGCTGCATTTGCAGATGAAGAAGTCTTCAATCGCTTCGTTAAGCAAGTACAGCTCTTAATGGAAAGTGGTAACTCAGACGGGGCGCACTCCTTGCTCCGCTCTGTGATGAAGCCTTATTGGTGGCAGAAGGTTCTTACTTTCCGTCACTCGATGATGTTGTCTGGTCTCGGCACTCACGTCAAAAACACCTATGATAACGCAAGCATGATTGTACGTGAGATAGAAGAGCAGGCTGTAGGCATGGCAGGCTTCCCAATTCGTAAAGGATTGCAGGCCGCTGGCTATGGTGTAGAAGACGGAGTATCTCCTCAAGAAGTGGCTGGTAGGATGTACGGTATTCTTCGCGCTGCGTTAGATGTAGATACCTATAAGAACACTCGGGATGCTTTCCTTTCCGGACACGGCAATCGTGAAATCTCTTCTAAGGTTGAGATGCAGGACGCAAAGCTGGGAGGTATTCTTAAGCCTCTTAACAAGGTGCAAGACTTCCTTCATGCTTCCGACACGTTCTTCCGTGCTTTCCACGAGAACGCTAACATGTACACTCTTGGTATTAGAGAAGCAAGGAAGCAGGGCTTCACTGGCCTAGCTGCTTTTGAAGAAGGCTCTAATATCGCAATTAACGCAGACCAGTCAATGCTGGACGAGGCCCGTAAGATGGCTGATGTAGCTCTGCTGGTTGATACTCCCTCTTACCTTGCCTCTAAACTGGAGGCAACTAAGGCTATTCGCCCAGGCATGTCGGGAGGGGAACAAGCGGGAGCATTCTTCGCTAACTTCATATTTCCTTTCTTCCGTGTTACTGACCGTCTGATATTCCAGAAGATACGTCGTATGGGTCCTTTGGCTTTGCTAGACAGAGTAACAAGGGAAGACTTGGCTGCTGGTGGTCCTCGTATGGACATTGCTTTGGGTCGTATGGCACTTAGCTCTGCCCTTATTTGGTACTATTGGGACCAAGCAAGTGAGGATAAAATTACTCCTGCCGGACCTAGTGATCCTGATAAGATGGCGGCTTTGATGGCCGGAGGCTATATGCCTAACGCTATCAAGACTGAAGATAAGTACATTGATGCGACAGCACTCAACCTGTCCATCTTGCCTACTAATATTCAGAACTCTTTAGCTGCTAACGTAGCGACCATACGTTCTGCGTACAACAAGGGTCTTCAGGACACAGACAGCACGGCCAAGGCTATCGCTTTTGCGGGGCAGGCTTTGATGACTGAGCTTGCCTCTACCAGCTTTGCTGAAAACCTCTCGATGTACATTGAGCCTTTCCAAGAGAGTGCTGAATGGGAGAAGGAGTCAGCTACTGCTAGTATGCTGGCAGGTATGGCAGGACAGTTCTTGCCCGCGGCTATGCGTCAGTACAACCAGATTGAGGTCGACCCTGTTAAGAGGGACACAGCAGGAGACAGAACTATCTCTAGTAAAATTGAGGGACGGTTGAAGTCTGCTATTCCCGGCCTATCAGATGACCTTCCTGTTAAGTATGACTTGTACGGAGACCCTATAAAGCAAGGCAGGAGCTGGACAGCTCTTAATAACTATCGAGACATTAAGAAAGACCCTGTCTCTCAAGAGCTTCAACGCTTGGAAAGAACTACAGATGATGCAATCGTAACTGGTGCCCCATCTTCTTTCCAACACGAAGGGGAGAAAATAAAACTGAATGCTGCCGGAAAACAAGAATGGCAGAGAGTTCAAGGGGGTCTGATTAAAGACGGAATGAGAAATGTCCTTCAAAGTAATGAATGGAAACAGGCATCAGACGCTGAAAAGATAGTTATTGTAAAGGAAATTAAGACTGAAGCATACGGTTTGACTAAGGAATACATGCTGCCCTTATTAGGACTAGTTCCCGAAGAAGAAAGTGAATAAGGAGATGACAATGTCAATTAAAGACGGCGAAAGGATTGCCGTTATGGAACACCAAGTATCTGAACTAGTAGATGACGTTAAAAATATAAACGCCAAACTAGATCAACTATTAGAGTTGAAAGCTAAAGGTATGGGAGCAGTTCAACTTGCTACTCTTATTATAGGATCAGGTGTAATCGGTATTGTCTCTTCTTTAATAATGTGGATTAAAGGATAGTTTATGAATGAAGACGCGTTAAGACAAATCATTCGTGAGTTTATTGAACAACTTGAAATTTTATTAAGAGAACAGACAAAAGACTTGCCAAAACCTATTGGCAACGAAGGCCCTCTTACTAAGAGAGCAATGATTGAGATTGTATCTCATGAAGGCATCGTCTTAGAATCGTACAAAGACAGTAAAGGGATATGGACCTGGGGTGTCGGCGTGACTGATGCCTCAGGCCACCATGTTGGTAGATACAAAGATAACCCCCAAAGCATAGCCAAGGTGGTTGAGATTTATAAGTGGTTGTTAGAGACTAAGTATCTTCCCCCGGTGCTTCAAGCATTTAAGGGAGTAAAGCTTAGTGAAAGCCAACTAGCTGCGGCAGTCTCTTTCCATTACAATACAGGTGCAATTGGGCGGGCGTCTTGGGTACGATCCTTCAAGGAAGGTAAAAGAGCTCAAGCCCGTAGAGAGTTTTTACAGTGGAAAAGACCTCCTGAAATCTTCGATAGACGTAAGAAAGAAGCTGCCTTATTCTTTGATGGGCTTTGGTCAAACTCTGGTCTAGTAACTGTGTATACCAAAGTAAACAAACCATCGTATACTCCTAACTGGAAATCAGCTAAGCGTATTGATATAACAAAGGAACTTGCATAATGGGTATCTTAGGACGTATCCTTGGTGACCTAATCAAGCCAGTGACAGATATCATTGGTGAAGTTGTGGTTGACAAAGACAAGAAAAAAGAGCTCGAGTACAAAGTACAAGAACTCTTAGATAAAGCTGACGCTCGTTATCACGAGCAAATGATGGGGCAGATAGAGGTGAACAAGCAGGAAGCTGCCCACGCATCTATCTTCGTAGCCGGCTGGCGTCCTGCTATTGGCTGGATTAGTGCAGTTGGTATTGGGTACACATTCGTACTAGCTCCGTTCATTGAATTCATCGCGCGAGCGGTGTTCTCGTATAATGGAGCAATGCCTATGCCTGACACTGGTCAGCTTATGGCATTGGTTACTGCTATGCTTGGTGTAGCAGGGCTCCGCTCCTATGATAAACAAAAAGGAACTGGAGCCCTACCCAAGGGTCTTTAGTCCGCAACACTTCCACCTGTTTTACCCGTCAGTTGGTCGCAAAACCGTTTGCATTCACCGCAGTGAAAGCACATATACAATATTACAATACTTA
>JBIPPB010000124.1:0-3372 GCA_044368655.1 Chitinophagales bacterium
GGCTGCAAAAAAAGCTAAAACATGACTAATGAAATATTTTTCATCCGCGGTTAGTTTATGTTCCCAGTCATACAAATCCGACTGTAAGTCAATTTCTTCTGCAACCCAAAAGCAATTGACCGCATCTTTATACATTTTCCAAATGCGCTCGTGTTCTATTGGAAATAAAACAAATCGCTCTTTAGATTCTTGTAAAATCGGCTCATTTGCATTTTGTAAATCTTGACTCATAACGTTAACTTTTTTAAAGTGTTTTTTCAAAACAAAAAAAATATTCTAAAACGATTTCATTGTACTTAAAATTCGGAATAAAATTTATTACTTTTTTCGTACTGCAAAATTACATTCGAAATTTGAAAAAAACGAATTAAATATTAACATCATGTTCATAAATTGTTAAAGACTTAAGAATGTATATTTTACGATGTTTTTTATATTAATTAATTGAAAATCAATAAATTAAAAATGTTAAATTATCTTAAAGCAAGATTTTCAAAGCATTGTAAATATTTAAAAGTAACTATTGAATTTCTATATTTAATAATGTCTTTTTTAAGGTAAAATTAACTTAAAATATGTAAAAATAGTAGGTTTTGCTTAGTATAAAAATGATACCATAATAGCATAAATTACAATTCAAAATTTATTTGATATTATTTGATAAAATTTAGTAATAAATAATATTATGTAAAGTTATCGATATCCCTACGATCTTTTTTGGTCGGACGACCACTTCCTTTTTCTCTAAAAATATTAGAATTGAAAAATGAGGATTCGACTTTTGGTATGTTTAAATCAATTTTTTCTATAAGTTCATAGCATTCTATAGCTATAGGAGCGGAAACTCTTTTCTCAACTATTTTAAGCACTTTAATTTTATAATGTGCTTCCGGTTTTCGGACCCATATAATATCATTCACTTTAATTTTTTTAGAAGATTTAATATTTAGGTCAAATAACTTAACTTTTCCATTTTCAATTTGGTCCGAAGCTAATGTTCGTGTTTTGAAAAATCGAACTGCCCAAAGGTATTTATCTATTCGAACATCAATTAATTGGATCATTGCAGATTATTTGGAAATATAAAGTAAATGTTTTTAAACAAACGTTTGGTAAAATATATTAATTTTGCACAAAAATATAATAATTTGGCCAAACAAAAAGTAGATATTGATTTTATTATCAATCAATCGATTAAATTATTTCGAATCAAAACGTATCACAATACGTCGATGTCGGATATTGCTGAGGCGTGTGGATTGTTAAAAGGCAGTTTATATCATTATTTCAAAAGTAAAGAAGAATTAATGGGTAAAGTAATTATTGCGGTTCACGAATATTTTAAAACCGAAGTTTTTACGTTTGCTTTTAAAGAAGAATTAAATGGGGTAGATCGCTTACAATTGTTATTTGAAGCTGCACAGATTGTTTTTGTAAATAAAAAAACGGGAAAAATGTATGGAAATATGGGTGTAGAAAGCGCGATGGTCATTTCAGATTTTACACCACTATTACAAAGTTTTTTTAATGATTTCTTTTTGGCACTGAAACATATTTATCAAACAAAATTTGAAGAATCGATAGCCGAAGAGCTGGCCGAAAGAAGTGTAGCTGAAATTGAAGGGAGCATTATGCTAAGTAGAATTTACGACAATCCACAGTATATATTCAATACTTTTGAACGATTAATCGACCGTATACGATAAGATTTCAATTCTTTTTGTTTTTTTTTATATTTTTGTAAAAATTAAAAAAATGGAAGGTCGCTTTTTTTCAAAACTCATTGCTATTTTCATTAGTATTCTTTGCATTATTTATTTGATGAACATTACGGCAGGTATTGATTTTATTCCAGATATAATTCCAATTTTTGGTAATATAGATGAAACTATTATTACTGCGATATTATTTGCGTCACTAAAGTATTTAGGAATTGATGTTTTGGCTTATTTTACTTTATTTAAATCATTAAAAAATAAAGACTAAAATTTAAAATCATTTAAAATTGTATGTTAAAAAGTATATCCATAGAAAATTTTGCAATTATTGATAAAGTTGAAATTCAATTTGATCATGGCTTGCATATCATAACCGGAGAAACGGGAGCAGGGAAATCCATTTTGCTGGGTGCGTTGGGTTTGGTTATGGGGCAACGTATACAAAGTGGTATTATAAAAAATCAAGATTTAAAATGTATAGTTGAAGCGCATTTTAATATTAGTAATTATCAATTACATACATGGTTTAAAAATAATGAGATTGATTACAATGATTATACGATTCTTAGGAGGGAGGTTTTGCCTGGAGGCAAATCGAGAGGATTTATTAACGATACACCCGTTTCGATTCAGTTGTTACAAGAATTGAGCGTCAATTTAATTGATGTTTTTTCTCAAAATGACAGCTTGGAGTTGAAAAGTTCGGCTTTTCAATTAGAAATTCTTGATTCGTATGCGCAAAACACAGATTTAAAGAAAGCGTATCAAAATACTTATCGATCATTTTTGACAAATAAAAATCAATATGAGTCATTGATTAAAAATATGGAGCAAAATGATAAAGAAAAAGAGTTGATTCAGTATCATTTTGAAGAAATGAGTTTATTTGATTTTGAAGAATGGCAATTTAATGAAATGGAAAAGCAGCTCGAAATCATGGAAAATGCGATTGAAATCAAACAAATAATTTCGAATGCCACATTTGCATTTCGAAGTTCTGAAAATAGTATTTATCAAGTTATTTTGGATATGCTGTTGAAAATCAAAAAGTTTGAACATGTATCTAAAGACGTACAAAATTATAATCATCAAGCTAATGCGGCATTAGAAGATTTATTGGATGCATTTAAATCTTTTGAGCAATTTGAAAATCAAATGGAATTTGAAGAAGAGCAGATTATTGAAGCTAAAGAAAAAGTGGATTTTATTAATAAATTATTAGTGAAACATAAGTTGCAATCATTTGATGAATTGGTTGAGTTAAAAAAATCTTATGAATTGAAATTGAGCAGTTTAAATACTTCTGACGAACAACTAGAATTATTAAAGAAAAATGTAGTTTTGTTATATAAAGAAACGACCCAAAAAGCAGAAATTTTGAGTCAAAGTCGTAAGGCTGTTTTAGAAAAAATAGAAGATTCCATTATAAAAACGTTGAGTTATTTAGGTATGGAAAACAGTCAATTTAAAATATGGATCAATTCCAGTATCGAAAATCTCAAAGAATCGGGTTATGACGATATTCGATTTTTATTTTCTGCTAATAAAGGAATCGAATTACAAGATATTAAAAATGCAATTTCAGGAGGCGAGCGCAATCGTTTTATGTTGGCTATTAAATCGATTATGGCGGATAAAATGCATTTACCAACCT
>JBIPPB010000067.1:0-11823 GCA_044368655.1 Chitinophagales bacterium
TGTGATATCTCAAATAAAATCTTCTAGTGATCCAAATATATGGTATGCAGGTAAAGATGGTGCTGTGTATAAATCAACAAATGGAGGTACAACATGGAATGCAGTTGTAACAAATCAGGCTTTTATTTCTGAAAGTAACAGACATCTTAGAATTGCGGTTTCAAAGCAAAATCCAAACAAATTATATGCTATTGGTATTAAAAGTAATCGAAATGGTGAATTTAAGTTTGCAATACGAAGTACCGACGGAGGAGCAACTTGGACGAAGTTTGGTGAACAAAACCCTAATTTGAATCTTACTTGTTCTGGGGATCCTGCTTTAGGTTGTCAAGGCTGGTATGACTTATGTTTAGCAGTGCATCCTACCAATGATGATTTATTATATGCTGGAGGTCAGTTAGCGATTTATGTATGGAGTCCGAAAACAAGCTGGGTGCAAGCGGCTTTTTGGAATCGTCCTGCGGTTTTATTTAAAAATTTAGTGCACGCCGATATGCATGAGTTTGCTTTTCATCCAACCAACCCTGATACATTGGTATGTTGTACGGATGGAGGTATATATATGTCTTTTGATGCCTCTAAAAAATTCCCTGAAATTACTTTTAGACCAAGAAATAAAGGATTTCAATCTACACAGTTTTATGATTTAGCAGCTAATATTTATGGAGATGTTCTTGGAGGAACTCAGGATAATGGTACGCAATTGGTGCATACTGGAATGAGCTCTCCTACTAAATCCGATGAAGTAAATGGTGGTGATGGTTTTGATGTGGCTATTTCAGCGGCTCAAGATTATAAAACGATGTTTTATACGGTTTATTTTGGAAGTTTGAGAAGAAGTATCAATATGAATAACCAAGCAACAAATATTATTCAAGGAACTTGTATCGATTTAACGCAATCTCCTGCTAGCAATAATGCTCCAGGTGCTGATGGAAGTGCTGATAATGTAAACTTTCATACAAGAATTCATTTAGCGGAATCAACAGAACGGGATGAAGAATTGTCTTCGGATTCGATTGATGTTGACAAGCCAAAACGTTCATTATTATTTGTTTTCGCTAACAATGGTAATATTTATGTAACGGATAACGCACACAAAGATGGAGAAATTACAAGATGGGTTCGTAGTGGTGTAAACCCTAGTATTAGTCAAGTATTTGGAATGCATCAAACACCCGATTTATCCACCGCTTATATGGTAGGTGCTGGTGGAATTCGTAAAGTTTCTGGTTTAGATAAGGCGAATTTTAAATATGAAGATTATAAACCAAATGCAAATTCATTTTATCCATGCGCTTCCGTTACAGGTATTAGTTTTAGTACTGTTACTGGAATTACGGGAGGTAATTTAGGTAATGTATATGTAAGACAAACACCTACAGGAAATAACCATGAAGTGGTTGTGACACAATATGGATTTGGAGGAACTTCAAAAGTATTTTATTCTAAAGATGGAAATTCTTTTGAAGCAAAACAAGGAGATTTACCAGTAATGCCTGTATATTGCGCAATTATCGACGAAGATGATCCAAATCACGTATTGATTGGTACTGAATTTGGTATTTATGAAACCGATAATATTTCAGTTCCTGGCAGTCAAGTGAAATGGGTTCCTGCAAATAAAAATATTGGTTCTGTTCCTGTATTTAGAATGCGTCAAGAAAGACTTAAAAAATATGGTTGTTGGATGGTTTATATTGGAACGCATGGTCGTGGATTTTTCCAAACCAAATTACATGATAAAGAAGAGTGTAAAACCGTTACAAGAGGTCGTCCTAAAATGTCTTCTAGTATAGAACCTTACATTAATTTAAGTAGTCAATTTGCTATTTATCCGAATCCAGCTCAAGATATTATTAATATTACTTTTGAATCTAAACTTCGAGGTATTTATAATGTTTCTATATTTGATCAATCTGGTCGTTTTGTTAAAAAAATGAATTATAATGCGAATCTAGGGGTCAATAATATTACGGCTATTGATATTACTTCTTTATCATCAGGAACTTATTTTGTTCGTTTAGAAAATGGCAATCAAGTTATTGGTGGCGATAAGTTCATTGTTAAATAAGAAAATCCTTGCGAGCGAAAAAAAAATATATATTTTCGCTCGCTTTTTTAACATTAATTAAGACCCCATTCATTTTAAAGTAAATGCTATAAAAATCCTAAGTTTAATTTACAATACATAATACGCTTATATGAATAAAATTTTATTATCGTTATTTTTATTTTTGTCAACAAACATTATTTTTGCTCAAACGGGTGAAATACAAGGAACGGTTAAAGATGATAAAAATGAGCCTGTAGGTTTTGCTCAAGTTGTAATCGTTGAAGACGAAGAAGGAAAGAAAACGACAACTAAAGGCGCTCGTGCAGATATTAATGGTCGTTATACCATTAGAGGTTTAACGCCGGGTAAATATAATGTGATGGCAAAATTTGTTGGATTACCTCAAGTAGTAGAGGTCGATGTTCAAGTTTTTGCTGGACGCCCTTCAACGATAAATTTTAAATTAGAAAAAAGTTCTCAGAAGATTAAAGGAGACATCGTTGTAACGGCTAAAAGAACACAAAAACAAATCGTAGATGTATATACACCTAAAGATAACACGTTTACTTCTGCTGAAGTAAAAGAAGCTGCTGTTCGTAACGTAAATGATATTGCTGCAGCTACAGGACAGGTTATTCAACAAGATGTGGGAACTTCTTTAAACGTAGCTGGTGGTCGAGATGATGCAAACGTTTATTTTATTGACGGTCGTAAGGTAACGGGATCAAGTTCTTTACCTCCAAGTTCTATTGCACAATTAGAAGTGATTACTTCTGGTGTTCCTGCTAAGTATGGTGACTTAACTGGAGGTGTAATTAATATTACTACAAAAGGACCATCCAATAAATTAATGGGAAGTATCGAAGGTTTAACCTCTCAGTTTTTAGATCCATTTGGTCACAAACTTTTAAGTGGTTCTTTATCTGGGCCTTTAGTAAGAAGAAAAGTTAAAGTGGATTCTATGGCGCCATTAACTGCTTCAAGTGAAAAACAAAAAGGTGATGTTGTTTTTGGTTTTCGTATCAATGGAGAATTTCAATTGGATGATGATAAATTTCCGAGAATTCAAGGTGGATACAAATTAAAAGATGATGTTTATCAAGACTTATATAATAATCCGTATCAATACCAATTAAATAATATTGGTGTAGAAGGTCGTTTTAATCTTTTAAGAAGAGATGATTTTGAACGTATACGTTCAAATCAAAATACTTCGGGAAGAATTTTTAGACTGGATTCTAAATTTGATTGGTTAATTAATCCAGACAAAGGTATTAATCTAACATTTGGAGGTAATTTTATTTCAGATCGTTATAATGACTTTATTGTAAGATATGCGTTATTGAATTCTCAAAATAATCCATTGGTTACTAATAATTCGTATGGTGGTTTTGCACGTTTTGTGATGCCTTTATTTAATAAAGATGCGGATACGGGTATGATTCGAGGTGCGACACTTCAATTACAAGCGGATTATAGTAGATATCAAACGGATTATATTTCAGAACGTAATGGATTTAATCCTTTTAATTATGGATATGTAGGTAAATTTGAAGAGGTATTTGATTATAACTTAACGCAATATCCTAATAATAGTCAAAGTGAAGGATACAATGCGTTTTATGCACCAGGTCAGTTTATAAATTTAAAAGGTGTTTTTGTTTCTTCTAACTTCACTCCAGTAGGCTTAAACTTTACACCAGGTGCTCAAAATCCACTTGCGGCACATTTAGCATCTTCTTTTTTAGAGTTAACAAAAGGTACTGATGCAGCGAATTCATTTGCGGCTATGGATAACCGAGGTGGTATAGTAAATGGAAAAAGAGCGGATGTTTTTGTTCAAGATGTATTTTTTCCTTTTGGTCGTTCTTATGGAGGTATAAATAAGTCGGATAATCAACAATTTAGAGTTTCAGGTAATGTAGCTTTTGATTTAGTTAATAAAAAGAAAAGCTTAGATTTAAAACATTCTATTGAAATAGGTTTTGAGGCCGAGCAACGAATAAATAGCAGTTATGCTATAGCACCAATAGGTATTTGGCAAACGATGAATCAAATAGGTAATGGGCATTTATCGAGTGACCCAACTCGAAATTACGATGCTTTGATATTATTTCAAACTGGAGATAGCATGCGAATGCAAGAATATGTAAAGCAATTAAATGATCCAAATGCAAAATTAATTCAAGATGGAGATACCATAGTTGCAGATAGAGAGGTTTCAAATGGTAATATGTCCACTTTTGCTAGAAGATTTAGACAGCGTTATGGAATTGACACCAATCAACGTGTTAATTTTAATGCATATAATCCAAATGATTTTTCTTTAGATATGTTTGCTGCGGATGATTTATTAAATACTTCGGAAAGACCTACTTATTATGGTTTCAATTACAGAGGAGAAATGGGGCCAATGGATGCTTCATTCCAAGATTTCTTTACGCAAAAAGATGCTGAAGGAAATTATGTTAGAAATGTAGCACCCTATCGTCCTTTTTATGCAGCAGGATATGTTCAAGATCGTTTTCAACTAAAAGATATCGCTTTTAATCTCGGATTTCGTTTTGATTATTTTAATTCCAATCAATTTACTTTAAGAGATCGATATGTATTAAATGGTTCGGTAAATACCAATGATGTGAATCCAAATATTTTTGGAACTGGATTTGCGCATCCAACATCAGTAGGTAATGCGGTTATTTATGTAAATGATAATAATCTAACGAATACACAGCCAAGAGTCGTAGGTTATCGTAATGGAACACAATGGTTTGATGCTCGAGGTAGAGAATTACCGGGTCCTGAATTAATTAAACAGTTGTCGGGTGGAGAGGTAAAACCTATGTTACAAGGAACTACAGAAGCCGAACGAAACCGAAGAGATATTCGTAACTCTAATTTTGATCCAAATTTAATTTTTAGACCAACGGATGCGATTATAAATATTATGCCACGTTTGAACTTCTCATTTAAAGTGGATTCAAATTCCTTATTTTTTGCACACTTTGATATCTTATCTCAAAGACCCCCTGAATTTCAATATATAACAACAGCTTTAGGTTATCATAATGTGTTTGTTACGCAAAGAACCACGGTTTTAAATAATCCTGAGTTATTAACGCCACGTACTACAGATTTAGAATTTGGATTTAAACAAAAAATATCAGCTAAATCTTCTTTAACGATTAACTTCTTTTACAGAGAATATACAAACCAAGTTCAAATTACCCGTTTAGTAGGTGCGTATCCAATTGAATATTTAACGTATATCAATTCCGATTTTTCTACAGTTAAAGGTGCTGGTTTAGCTTATGAGTTAAGAAGGACTAAAAACTTGAGAATCAAAGCTAACTATACGATGCAGTTTGCGGAAGGAACCGGTTCTTCAGCTACTTCTCAATTAAGTTTGATTAATGCGGGGCAAGGAAACTTAAAAATTATTTCTCCATTAAACTTTGATTACAGACATAATATCAATCTAATTTTAGATTATCGTTTTGCAAGTGGAAAGAATTATGATGGACCTCAAAATTTAAAGAAAGTTTTAGAGAATTTTGGAGTTAATATTTCAACGAATTTAAGAAGCGGCGCACCGTTTACCCAACAAGCAAATCCTGTTAATTCCATGTTTTTAACATCTACAGATCGTTCTATAACTTTAGGTGATATCAACGCGGCTCGTATGCCATGGCAATTTAATGTGAACTTAAAAGCGGATAAAGATTTCACCATTAAAGTAGGTAAAAAGTCCGGAGATTCAACCAAGCCAGATAGTCGTAAAGAAGTAAGTTTAAATGTTTATTTACAAATTCGTAATTTAATAAATAATGAAAATGTAATCAGTGTGAATCGTTTTACTGGTGATCCTATAAATGATGGTTATTTATCAAGTGCTCAGGGGCAACTTCAGTTAACATCAAGAAATGCTGAAAGTATTGGTAAAGGTGAATCATTCCGAGATTTATACAATATGGCATTAGAGTATCCTGAAACACCCGTAGGAAATGGAGTTTTTAGTAATTTTAGATTACCACGTGTCATTCAATTAGGAGCAATCCTTAATTTTTAATTTGTAAAACCAAAAACTGAAAAATATGAAAAAGTTAGTTTATTCTTTATTGTTGGTTGTTTTAAACATTTCATATGTCTTAGCATATGTTGGTGGAGTTAGTAAACCGGATAATACGCGAAGAGTTCGCACAAGAGCTGGAGATTGTTCAATAGGTTCGGCAAGGACATTTTTAGATGTCAATAATGTTCGTGCTATGATGCTTAATTCTGGTGATTTATGGTGGGATCGTACCAATGCGCAATATGGTGTACCCAAAGTACCTCAAGACCAAATTGGAATAGTTCGACAAGTTAATCCTTTATTTGCGGGAGCCCTTTGGTTATCTGGTAAAACTGCAGGAAAATTAAAAATTGCGGCGATACGTTTTAGTGGTAATGAACAAGAGTTTTGGCCAGGACCTATTAATAATAGAACTACAAATAAAGCACGTTGTGACCAATTTAATCAATATTGGAAAGTTTTTGATAATGAAATCAAAGATTTTATTGCGGATCCATCAAAAGACCCCTCTGACAATATTAAGTTTTGGCCGGGTACCAAAAATCCACTTTTAATTGATAAAGGTTTTGACCCAGAAGATCTTAAAAACGGTGCGCCATTTTTTGATAAAAATGGTGATGGTATATATAATCATAAAGATGGGGATTATCCTACGGTTAAATATATTGATGGTACCAATCCAAATTCAAGACAACCGGCTTTTGCATCAGAAATGATATTTTGGTTCATGAATGACATAGGTAATAATCATACGGCTTCAAAAGGAGATCCGATGATTGTTCAATTAAATTGTTTGGCATTTGCTTATGCAACTTCAGATGATATCAATAATATGACATTTTATACTTATGATATTTATAATAAATCTGGTGAAACCTATACGGATGCCTATATTTCTCAATTTATAGATTCCGATCTTGGTAATTTTAACGATGATTATGTTGGTTGTGATACAACAAGGGATTTAGGATTTTGTATCAATTCGGACGACAATGATGAAACGACTCAAGTTCCTGGTTATGGTAGAAATATTCCTTTATTTGGGGTTGACTTCTTTGAAGGGCCCAAAGATCCTCAAGGTAATACTTTAAAAATGAGTTCTTTTGTTTATTTTCTTAATGGAGATGCTAATTTAAATGACCCTTCTAACTTTACAGAATACCGTAACTTTCAAGAAGGTTTGACGCGACTTGGAACGCCATTTACACAAGGAGGAAATTGTACCAGTCCTACAGGCGCACCTACAAAATTCTGTTTCCCGTCAAATCCTATTAATAACTCACCTACTGCGTGGTCGATGTGTAGTGCGGGTTTAACACCAAGGGATATTCGTTTCGTTCAAAATTCAGGTCCATTCGAAATGGATGCTACTCCTCAAGAAGTATCTATTGGTATTGTTTTTGTTCAACCGCCTCAAGGTGCTTATCAAGGTTGTCGTGTGGATGTTGAAAAATGGCTAATACCGGCGGATGAATTGGCTCAAGCCCTTTTTGATAATGATTTTGTAGCGCCTGAAGGTCCTGATGCGCCTACTGTAGAAGTTCGAGCATCTAAAAATGCACTATATTTAAACCTTTCGAATGCACCAATTTCCAATAATTTTGGTGAAAGATACAACAAAAATATTCCTCCTATACCTAGAGGATCCTCTATTATAGATACTTCATATAAATTTGAAGGATATATTGTGTTTCAAGTGAAAAATCCACAAGAGATTTCTAAATTGGATGATTTGTTTAACAGTAGTAAAGCATCTATAATTAGTTTAAGTGATTTGCCTAACTCCATTTTAGAAGGTTTTAATTATGAAAACCTAGGTAATGCAATTCGAGTAAAACAAAGTTTGAAATTTAAAAATTCGGGGCTTGAAAAGAATTTTGTAGTAACTGATGATAATTTTGCTTTGGGTGATAACAAGAAGCTTGTAAATGGTAAAACATACTATTTTGCTGCTTTAGCTTTTGCCTATAATAATTATAGAGATACTATTCGTAAAACATCTCAATTAGAACAATTGAAATTTAGTAGTCGTATTAACATCATTTCGGGTACGCCTCATGATTTAGAAAATTATAATTTAAAAGCAAGAGCCGAAGATGGACAAGGTATTCCTGTAAAACGAATTTTTGGACAAGGAAGTGCTTCCTTTTTCCTTGAAATTGATAAATCAGAAGAAGATTTTATCGTAAAAAATTATTCTAAAGATGATTTATTATATAAAGGCAATCAATCTCCAGTTAAAGTTTCTGTAATTGATCCATTTAAAGTCATTAATGCCAATTATAGAATTGAATTTCTTGATACTTCTGCAAATAGAAGTCCTCAGTCTTTTAATTTAGCAGCTACTCACTGGGTCATGAATATTACGGAAGAAGGTGGTGCTACTTATTCTATTGAAAGTGATCGTAATTTAGATAGAGATTTTAATCAAGAAATTTTTATAAATAAAAATAATTCAAGAGTATCCACTGGACTCTCTGTTTCTACTGCGAATCCAATTCCAGTCTATCAAGTAGCAAAAAATAAAAATAATGTTTTTGGAATGTTAGGTTCAGAACTAATTTATGAAAATCCAAAAGATAAGTGGTTACTATTTATTAAAAATAGTCCTAGTACAAACTATTTGCATTGGATAAGAACCGGAACTACATTATCACCAGATAGAAAATTTTTATCCGCCTTTAATTATATTGGCAACACGCCCCATTTTTCTGATAGTGCAGGTATTTTTGATAATATTTTAGACGGTATTATAGCGCCTTATTGTCTTACCGCTAATAATAATTATACAGCTGTAACTGCGGCAAACCAAGTTAATTTTGATGATTTATATACTTCTTTTGGTCCGGCATTTAAATATCGTTCTATAGGTACAATATTTAATCCAGATAATCCAAATAGTGGTGGTGTTAGAACCTTTGATTTAACTAAAGAAGGCCCTGATAATAATCTAGATAGTATTCGTTCTGTAGATATTGTAATGACCAGTAACAAAGACAAATGGAGTCGTTGTTTGGTATTTGAAACTGGTGAAGATCCTCAGTTAACCGAAGGCAATGCACTAAAAGGTCAATTGCGACAAGGCGCTTCTAGAAGTATAGATTTTGAAGAAGAGTCTGATAAAGGTAGAAGTTGGTTTCCAGGTTATGCTATAGATTTAGAACGAGGCATACGTTTAAATGTTTATTTTGGTGAAAATTCAATGCGTTTAGGGAAACGTGCCGGTAATATGATTTGGGATCCATCTTCAGATACTTTAACCGGACTTGGAGCTCCTGTTTTAGGTGGAGGACATTATGTATATGTTTTAAATACCCCTTATGATGAAGGTGCTGCAGATCATACGATTTTGAATACTAATTTTAATAGAAGATCAGATGGTACAGTTATAAGCCCTGCGGCTTCATATCCAACAACAATAGAAATTTCTAGAAATGTGGCTAATGTGTATCGTAAGATTATTTGGACATTTATGCCATATTCTAAACCAAATTTTGAGTTCTATGATGGCGACGATGCGTCTAAATACAAAATTCCATCTCAAGTTCGTTTTAAACTTAGAGTTTCTAAACCATATGCATATTATTTAGACGATCAATCTTCGGTTTATGAGTTCACTACGAAAGATTTATCACCTTTAAATACGGATCCAAAAAAATCAGATATATTTAGTAAGACAACGATTGTACCTAACCCGTACAATGCATATTCTGCTTATGAAGCAAGTTCATCTCAAAATTTTGTAAAAATCCATAATTTACCTAACACATGTGATGTAAGTATTTATACAACGGATGGAATATTGATTCGTAGAATTAAAAGAGATATCGCTCCAAATTTATCGAATATGTATGGAGGCGTTAATGCAAATATTGATAATACATTGACGTGGGATATGAAATCGAATGCAGGTGTTTTAATATCATCTGGAGTCTATTATATTCATGTAGAAGCACCAAATTTGGGTACAAAAGTACTTAAGTTTTTTGCCACAATGCGCTCAACGGATGTAAGTAATTTCTAACAAATTAAATTGATTAAAGTCTTAACTCATTTATATGACAAAAATTTTAAAACTTTTTTTACTTTTAGGTTTGCACATTACTGCAAATGCTCAAGGTAATACGGATCGAGCAGGAGAAGCAGGTGCTTATGAATTATTAATTAATCCACATGCACGAACCATGGGAATGATGGGAGTAAATTCAGCTAGTGTTAAGGGAGTAGATGCCATGGGTACTAATATTGCTGGTTTAGCAATGAATCGAAAAGTAAGTGCTTTTGCAAATTATACGAACTGGTTGGTTGGTACTGAAACTAGTGTTATGAATATGGGGACCGCTTTTGAAGTTTCACCAGGAAATAATTTTGGCTTTAATGTTAATTTTATGAGTTTTGGAGATTTAACACTAACTACTGTTGATAATCCTGAAGGAATAGGAACGTTTTCACCGTATATGCTAAATTTAGGATTTTCATTTGCTCGAAGATTTAGTAAATATGTAAATGGTGGTATTCAGTTAAAATTAATTAATGAAGGCATTAGCACCGTTACAGCAAGTGGTTTTGGATTAGATGCAGGTCTACAATATACAACTGGCGACCTTGATGATGTTCATTTTGGTGTTTATATTCGTAATGTTGGTTTTCCAATGACGATGTCGGGAGATGGTTTAACGATTAAAAGACCAGACCCATCGGGTAATTATGAAATTCCATATAATTTAAGAGCTGCAAAGTATGAATTACCTACTCAATTTAGTCTTGCATTAACTAAAGATTTATATTTTGGTGACATGCCAACAGATAAAGTAATTGCATGTCGTCCAGCACATCGTCTTTCGGTATCAGGAAATTTTATATACAATGCATTTATTAATAATGAATTTGGCGTTGGGGGTGAATATTCATTTAAAGAAAAATATTCATTTCGTTTAGGTTATCTTTACCAAGATAACGCCTTTAATAAAGAAGAAACAAGAAGAGCTCACATGGGAGTTTCTGCTGGTTTTTCTTTGGATGTACCGATGAGTAAAGACAAAAATCCATCTACTTTAGAAATTAGTTATAATTACAGACCAAGTTGGGTTTTTCAAGGAACTCATAATTTAGGTTTTACTTATTTTATAAGCAAATATAGTTTCTGTGATGATTATGAAGAAGTTAAGAAGAAAACGACTACTCCAGAAGTAGAAGTTAAGCAACCTAAAGTAGAGCCAAAGATTGTTTATAAAACGGATACAGTTAAAATCCAGTTACCTCCTAAAATTGAAACCGTGGTTCAATACAAGGATGTAAACAAGATATTTAAAGACTTTTCTCAAAGTATTGAATTTAAAACAGGTAGTGCGCAGTTAACTCCAAAAGGTTCTGGTGCACTTGAAGTTATAGGTGATTTAATGCGAAATTACCCAGAAAGCCGTTTTAATATTGCGGGACATACCGATGAAATGGGTAAAGCTGAAAATAACTTGACTTTATCAAAAAATAGAGCGAATGCTGTTGCTAAATATTTAATAACAAATAAATCAATTCCAGATAACAGTCTTTCTGTAGAGTGGTTTGGTCAAGAAAAACCAATAGCGGATAATAAAACAGAGATTGGTAGATCTAAAAATAGAAGAGTTGAAATTACCGTAATTGATAATGGGAACCTTAAAGCAGCTCCAATTCAAACGACTCCAAAAAATACAGA
>JBIPPB010000154.1:0-3318 GCA_044368655.1 Chitinophagales bacterium
GGATCGTTTGATGGAAGAGGGCGCGAAGCGTATACATTTGGTGTCTCATTCCATGGGCGGCTTAATTGCGCGGCTTTTGGTGCAGGATCCGCGGTATGCCGGAAGGGCTTGGCGTAGGCATATTGTGCAGTCGATCACGATGGCGTCCCCTTTCAAGGGTGCGCCTGTCGCCTTGGCTCGACTTTTAGGGATGGAGAAGGTCAGCGGAATCCCTGGCTGGGCCTTCGAAATGCTCCGCAATAAGCCCAGCCTTTGCGCGCCCTACCAGCTCTTGCCGCCGCCCGGTGTTCCGATGGTCTGGACGGTGCGCGGGTCACAGATCGCGACGCGTGATCTTTATGGTGACTTCGGACGTGAGTCCGGATTTCTCGCCGATTCTCTTGCTGCAAACCGTGCCATGCATGACATTCTGGTGCTTCCCTGGCCGACGGATGTTTCGGCCTTCCAGTTCGCCGGGACGGGCTTCACGACGGTGACGCGACTGGCGGTAGCCGGAGACGCGCGCAAAGTGGAGGAAGAAAACAGCGGCGATCAAACTGTTCCGCTTACAAGCGCGGCCGGCAGCGGACTGCCGACCATGATCCTGCCCGGAGAACACGTTGACATCATAAACAACCCAAAACTACGCCGAACGGTTCGAGCCCTTCTGGGCGTGGGGGGAGATGCCGCGATCTTTGCGGCGGGCGACGATCCGGAGCCAGACAGGGCGCAGGTTCTGCGACTATCCGCTCCAGCAGTCGGGATCATCTCTCGCGGAGGACGCACGAGGTTCGAGGTATTGACGACGCTGGAACGCCCCTTAAGCGCCAATGTGCGCTTGCAAGTGACCGCTACGCCGCTGACACCCGGTGGGCAGGCGGATCCCGGGCGCCTGGTTCTAGCGCGCGAGATTGCCATGGCCGCCGGCGCGGCGGACTTAGCCTTCCGCTTAGACGCAGACTTGGCGCCGGGTGTATACGATTTGCAGGCCCGCTTGCCCGATGGCACGATGGGAGAGACCAGAGTCCTAGTAGAAGCCGAGTAATGAGAGGATCAGCCGAAGTGTCCACACGACTTGACGAAATGGCAGATGCCGTGCGGCGCGCACTTGCCGAAAAGCATCTGATTGACAACCGGATCGGAATCCCGGAGGGCGACGATATCGACGACGCCATTTTGTCCAGGGCGCGTAGCTTCGCGGACCGGAGCGAAGATGCGTTATCGAAGCGCGCGGTGATCGCTGTCGCCAAGGATCGCAGAAATGATGCCGTGGTCGTGTATACCTCTCGCGCATATTCTCAGGCCGATCAAAAGGTGATGCGCGAGGTCTCAGACGAAACGATTCCGATCATCTTTCGATCCCTGGACGTCGGCCCGCAGGGCCCCGGTGCAGCCTCGCAGATTCAGATCGCTATCGCCCCAGTTCTGGTGCAGGACCGCATTAGCTGCGGGTCGTCCATCAGTGTCGGCAACGACCGGGGGGCAGGCACGATGGGCGCGCTGGTACGGGATTCTAATGGGAATCTGTTCGGGCTAAGCTGCGGCCATGTCATCGCCGGGTGTGGCTACCTGAGAAAGGGCATGCCAATTGTTGCGCCGGGAATTCAAGATGTGGTGCCAGGATGGCCAGACCCCCGCGTGATCGGTCACTTTGCGCGAGCCTTACCCCTTATTCCTGGCGATCCCGCCACCATAGGCGTTCAGGCCAACCTGGACGCGGCCCTGTTTCGTGTCGAAATCGAGAGTGTCGTGTCATCGTCACAAGGCGGTCGCTTCGACACGCCGACCGATGTGCATATATTAGACGAAGAGAATGATGAGGGCACTCTGGAGGTGGAGAAGGTTGGCAGAACAACCGGTTTTACGCAGGGAACGATGGCGACACGTTTCCTCCACCCTTTCGAAATAGAGTTCAAGATCACCTGCTTTCCGGAACTCGGGATGACCAAGAAATTCGAGGCTTCCGTGTTTATCGACCAACTCTGGGCAGCCAATTCGGGTGGCGCTCCCTTCGCATCGCCCGGCGATTCTGGAGCTTTAGTCGTTACACGGCCTATGGGTGACGCGCCCCGTCGCGCCGTTGGTCTGATTGTTGCCGGGACGCGCGACAATTCGGCCATGGTGCTGCCGATCCAACCCATTCTGGATGCATTCGATGTCACACTGGTTGCGGGCCATGGGGTTTGACCATGGCCGGGGTCGGACCTACTGGCCGCATCGCACGCGCGTCCATCCGGCGACGGCTCTGGGAAAGTCTTGGTCTTGGTCCGCATGACGGCACGACTTTTCGGGAAGCGGGCGAGTCCGGAGACATGATCATTCTGAGTCTGCGCCCATCGATAATCGAAAAGTACATCGACGTATGCGAGTTCGAGGGATTCGAAGTCCAAGTGCGCCCGACTACCGCGGGCCAAGCCTTATGAGGAACGCCGAGTTGAAGCGCTCGATCTAGTCGAAGACTTCAGTCCGGACGTCGTCTCATTTGCGATACACTTCTCGGGTGGCCTGCTCGGTTATGAGCGACAAGGAGAAGCTTCCCGTCACCGAATTGCTCCACACGTTTCTAGCCCGACTCATCGAGCATCCGTTCATCTACCGATTTATCTAGTAAAGCCCGATGGCGAGTCAAAGCTGTGCTCCGAAATTCATGAGGATCTCGACAATGCCAATGTTACCGCACTCCATGGCGACTCCTAAGGGCGTTATGCCGCTGGCCCAATGACGTTGGTTCACGTCAGCGCCCGATTCAACTAGCGCGATCACAACTTCAGTATGGCCGTTCTTGACCGCCATCAGCAGTGGAAAGGTGCCATTTGACTCAAGAATCTGATTGGTATTTGATCCAGCCTTTATCAACGCTAAAGCGCAGGCCAAGTGCCCATCCTGGCAAGCGAGATACAACGGGAAGGTACTATTCCGTCCATTGACCAAATTTACCTGGGCTCCAGCAGAGATGAGCGCAGTAACAATCTTAGCATGACCGCACTGCGCTGCTAGCAACAAAGCAAAATTTCCATCCATTTGATTAATTTGATTGATCCCTGCTTGAGCAGCAATCAGTGCAGAGATCACCTCGACAGAGCCGGCCTGTGCTGCCAAGAGCAAAGGAAAAGTGCCATCCACCTTGTTGACTTGATTAACATTGGATCCCGCCGCTATGAGAGATGCGACGACATCAGAATGCCCCTCATGTACAGCTTCGAGCAACGGGAAACCACCGTCTGTTTCATTGGATTGATTAACACTTGAGCCAGCAGAAATAAGCGATGAGACAACCTCCACATGGCCGCCGGCTGCGGCAAGAAGCAATGGAAAACTGTCACTTTTGCTGGCGCCATT
>JBIPPB010000125.1:0-3305 GCA_044368655.1 Chitinophagales bacterium
GAAAGTAGAAGCCGACGTACCAGAGAATTATATCAGCTCGGTAAAACAAGGTTCGGATGTGCATATCGAAATTCCAAACTTGAACAAAAAGCTTCAAAGCAAAATTGTAAAAGTAGGTAGCAGTATCAATCCAAGCAACAGAACGTTTAACATCGAAGTTCATATTCCAAATACCGATGGTAGCATTAAGCCCAACTTGATGGCAAAAATCAAAATTTTGGACTATAAAAATCCAAATGCGTTTGTTGTGCCAACTCAAGTGGTGAAGCAAGATGCCAAAAACAATTTCTATGTATACACCATTTCAAAAATCAACAAAAATGAAGGCGTAGCCAAGAAAACAATAATCGTAAAAGGAAAATCGAGCGGTAACCAAACGGAAGTTTTAATGGGTCTTTCTCCAAACGACAAAGTAATTATCGAAGGCGCAAACAATATGAGCGAAGGAAGGAAGGTTAAGTTTTAATTTATAGACAATAGATTATAGATATTAGATTTTAGATTTCTAATTGCTATTTTAAAGATACATAATATGCATAATTTAAAGGAATTAAAAATTTGGACAAAATCAATGGAATTAGTAAAAAAAGTGTATTTACTTATTCCCGAAATTCCAAAAGATGAAAAATATGGACTAATAGACCAAATAAAAAGGTGTGCTATTTCCATTCCTTCTAATATTGCTGAAGGAGCAGGTAGAAATTCAAAAAAAGAATTTGCACATTTTCTTGGTATAGCTAACGGTTCTTCTTTTGAACTATTTACTCAAATCAAACTATTAGAAAGTTTAAATTTAATAAGAACCACTTCTATCATTGAGATATATACAGATATTGAAGAAATCCAAAAAATGATATATTCTTTTAAAAAAATGCTTATAAAATCAATCTAACATCTAAAGTCTAACATCTCACATCTAAAATCTCACATCTAAAATCTAATTATGAATCATAAAAAACAATTTGGAATATCCACGTGGGCCATCAATAATAGGGTCACGGTTTATATTATGACGGCAATTATCGTTATAGCAGGTTCTATAGCGTATGTAACGATGCCAAGGGAAGATTTTCCCGAAATTATTGAAAATAAAATTTATATCACTTCGGTGTATCCTGGGAATAGTGCCGAGGATTTGGAGAAATTAGTAACGAAACCTTTGGAAAAGAAAATTAAAGGTTTGAGTGGCGTTGAAAAAATCACGTCGAGTTCGTATCAAGATTTCTCAATGATTATTGCTGAATTTTCGGAGGAATTCACCGTAGACCAAGCTAAACAAAAGGTAAAAGACGAAGTGGATTTGGCAAAATCCGACAACGACTGGCCTACATTGGACAATGGCGGAAAAGTTAGTCCTACGGTATTCAACATTAATATTGCAGAAGAAAATCCTATATTAAATATCAATCTAAAAGGAGATTATACCGCACAGCAACTGAAACAATTTGGCGAAGACCTCAAAGATGATATTGAAGACATTGCCGAAGTTAAAAAAGTTGATATTTTGGGCGTAGGTACGAAAGAAGTTGAAATTGCGATTGATGTATTTAAAATGACGGCTTCAAAAGTTGGCTTTGATGACATTCAACGTGCCGTGCAAGGCGAGAATATCACGTTAAGTGGAGGGAATTTGACCCAAGATGGTAATCAAAGCAATATTCGTATTGTAGGAGAAATCAAAAATCCCGAAGAATTGAACAATATTGTTGTGAAAGCATTTGGAGGGGTTGTATTATTGAGAGATATTGCTACCGTTTCATTCAAAGAAAAAGAACGTACCACATTTGCTCGTGAAAAAGGTGAAGAAGTTGTGATGTTGAGCGTAAAAAAGCGCAGCGGCAAGAATATGATTACCGCTATTGAACAAATTAAAGAAAAAATCAAAGAAGCACAAGAAGATTATTTGCCAAAAGATGTAAGCGTAGAATTTACGGGCGATCAAAGTCATCGTGTGGAACATTCGGTAGATGAACTATCCAATCATATTATTTTTGGAATTGTATTGGTAATGCTTGTCCTCATGTTCACAATGGGACTACGAAACTCTCTTTTTGTAGGCTCGGCGATTCCGCTTTCGATGTTGATGGCATTTGCATTTTTATCTTGGTACGGCGTTACGTTGAATACGATGGTATTATTTGCCTTAGTAATGGGGCTAGGAATGCTTGTGGACGACGGAATTGTGGTCGTGGACAACGTATTTGCCAATATGCAAAAAGGTATGAATCGTATCGATGCTTCCAAATATGGCATTGGCGAAATTGCATGGCCTGTAATTAGCTCTACGGCAACGACTTTGGCGGCATTTTTCCCATTGGGATTGTGGCCGGGCACGATGGGTAAATTTATGATTTATTTCCCAGCGACCTTGTCCGTAGTTTTGGCGGCATCCTTAATCGTAGCGATGATCATCAACGCATCCATGACCGCAGGATTTATGGACTTAAAAGATGAAAACATTGAGCGAAAAGACATGAATCGTTATTCCATGATTTTATTAATTATAGGATTGTTATTTGCGATTCCGGGCTACATCATGGGAAGCGGTGTATTGCGTGGCATTGGTCATTTGGCGCTTTTAGCCATAGGAATGATATGGTTTTACCATAAATATTTGTTCGGATGGACACAAAATTTCCAGCATTCCTTCTTTCCTCGATTAGAAGAAAAATATTCAAAATATTTAGCCAATTTATTACGTGATAAAAAACCGAGAAATGCGCTTTTTGGAATCATTATATTGTTGATTTTATCTTTTGTATTGGTCGGCGTTTTCCCACGAAAAGTGTTATTTTTCCCTGATAATATTCCTAACATGAATATTGTTTATGTCGAGTATCCGCAAGGAACGGACATCAACAAAACCAATGCAGCGGTAAAACAAGTAGAAAAACAAGTTTTGGATGTATTGAAACGCTATACAAAGCCGTTTGGAGGCATGGACTTTTTAGTACAATCCGTAACTTCGCAAGTAGGTGAAGGCGGTGGAAATGTCCGAATGGATATTGGAAATAGTTCCGAAATGCCGTATAAAGGAAAAGTAACCGTTTTATACCACGAATTTAAAGAACGAAAAGGCATCAACACACAAGATATTTTAGATACCTTGCGTGCAGTAATTTCTCCTATTCCAGGTGCGAAAATAACCATTGAGAAAGAGCAAAATGGTCCACCTTCGGGCTATCCAATTAGTATTGAACTCAAAGGCGAAGATTATGAGCAAATGCTTGTAGAAGCGGAGAAAATGATTGAATTTATCAATTCTAAAAAGATAAAAGGAATTGAACAATTGGGTGTCGATGTCA
>JBIPPB010000166.1:0-3295 GCA_044368655.1 Chitinophagales bacterium
AAGGCGCATGATCGCGCTTGGTTGTAGTATCGTTCGGAGCGTTTCATTTTTGGATTGGGTTGGTGTTAAACGGCGTTAAACGGCAGATGCAAAAAAAGGGAACTTAATAGACCAGTGCGCGGGGTTGTTTCTTTTTGGCTCGGGCCTTGAGGGTTGCCATGACATCGGCAAGGTCGAATCGCGTGATCGATCGCTCGGCGACGACCGGCGTGATGACTCCTTCCCGCGTCCAGCGGTAGATAGTGTGCTTGGTGACGCCGAGTTGTTCGGCAAGTGCTTGTGGGGTCAGTTTCATTTTCAATTATGGATGAGTGTTTTGTCAGCAGCCTTGGATAGATGGTAGCGAGCAAAGGCGCTGATCGTGCGCTCTTGGTGTGAGGCTGCTTTTTTCAGCCTCTCCTTCATCTCGCTTGAGAGCTTGACGCCAAGAAATGCTGTGCTTGAATCGGAAACTTTATTCCCTGTTTGGGAGGTAGTCGTTTTTGCTTTTGCGTGTGGCATGCCCGCGTTAAACAGCGTTTAACGCAAAGCGTCAAGTCAATAACGCGAAAAAAAAAAAAAAAAAAATCGCTCCCTTGGTTTTAAGGGTGTTGTAAATTCAGACATGTCAGCACCCAAAAAGCCGAAAGACCGCTCGCCGGATCAGACGCTCCTGGGCGTTTCATTGCCCAAAGCCCTTAAGGAACGCATCCGAAAGGCGGCGGCTCGTGAAAATCGCACCATGGCGAACTGGTCTGCGCATCACCTTGGACTAGTGATCGAGCAGATCGAGGCCGAGATGAAATCGAAGAAGTGAAATAGTGTTTTTGGCAAAAATGCTTTTTCGATTTTGGGCAACTTTTTGGTCGATGCGGCAGGATTGGGCAGTTTTTCCAAGGTTTTCCTGATAAAACCTAGGTTTTTTTCTCTAGGTAAATCATTCGTAATGAGCAGGCCGAGAGTTCGAATCTCTCCAGCGGCTCCAGTTTTCTAGATGTTTCCTAGGTTTTCCAAGAACGCCTAGTTGCTAAAAGCCTACGATTGTTGCCAGTTTTAACATTTGATTAGGCAGATATTGGGCAGTAAATTGGAATCAGTAAATGCCAAGACGACCATCCATCATCCCAAAAGAGACGCCGGAAGGGGTGCGCGTTTCAATTCCAGCCACTCTCTCAAATGATGGAAAGCGCCATCGGAAATTTTTCCGAACGATATCGGAGGCCAAAAAATTCGCCGCATCTCTGCGCAACCAATATGACTCCGGTTTTCGCAATAGAGCAATCAGCGCCAACCTCGCGGCAGACGCAGCGATTGCGGTCGAATTGCTCGCCCCGACCGGTCTTTCGCTGCTTGAGGCCGTAAGGGTGGTGGTCAAACAACTCTCGCAGACTGGCGGTTCGGAGACATTTGAGGAGAGGTACCACCGCGCAGTGGCCAATGGTAGTACTCGCTGGTCGAAACGCTACCGGCAGGACATGGATCGGCTCCTGCGGTGGCTGCCGAAGAAGTTCCTATCCCTCCCCTGCGGGACGATCGACCGCGCGGTTGTCGAGGCGGCGCTTGTGCAGGATCAGCCATTGGCTCGCTCGACGATCGATGCCAGGGCGACGCGGGTGCTAGCGGTTCTTCACTACCGCGAGCGTCACCGGAAAAGCACCGAGATCAAGATCCTCACGCTGGCGGAGGTCGAGGCGGTGCTCGGTCATTGCCAGTCGCCTGAGGAGAGGCGTGTGGTGGCTCTCCTCGCCTTTGCGGGCATCCGACCGGACGCGGAGTCGGGAGAGATCGCACGACTCGATTGGGAGGCTGTGGGAGCGCAGGAAATCTACATCGCGCCAGCGACCTCGAAGACCGGCAGCGACCGGCACATTCCGCTGACGCCTCGGCTGCGGGCGGAGATCGACGGCCACCCTGCCGAGGGGCCGGTGCTGCCTGCGGGTTGGCGGCGAGCATGGCAGCGGATACGGAAGGCGGCGGGCATCGCTGGCGAGCAGGACATTCTTCGGCATTCGTTTGCGAGTCACATGCTCGCGGCGACCAATGAAGAACGCACGAAATCAAGCCTCGGACACACCGCTGGAAGTTCGACGCTCTTCCGGCACTACCGGCGGGCGGTGACGCTGGCCGATGGGTTGGTTTATTTCGGGCTGTGCGATGATAAAAAGAAACGGACGAAAAGCGGGTGAATTTGAGTAATAGGTAAAGGACAGCTTGACCTGTGGTGCTTATCTCAACGCTTGGAGTAAAGGTTAGCGACCTTACCGTTAATGCGAGTTTTTCGCGCAATCAAGGCACCTTGACTGACCATTCTTTTGATCCGATAGGCTGCCGTTGCAAATGTGATGGTCGGCTCTTTTTTGAGCGCCTGCTCAAAGAACTCATTCGATGAGAACTCATCCGCGCGCTGGGGCTCATCGACGAGTTGCGAAAGCGCGAACTCCAATGAGTTAAGATTTCCGATCTTTTTTGCCATGTGGTTTTGATGTGTTATAATTTCCGGCTTATTTTGCCGTATAAACTCGCGGATGGACGATCGGCAGTTCGCCCTTCTCGACCGATCGCCAATCGAGGATGATGGCGGATGGTTGTGGGATGGCGGCAGGCACGACCTTGCGGCCGAAGCGCGTGATCCCCTGCCATGCGCCGGTCACGATGCTCATCGAGTTGCCGTCGCTCCACACGCCATGCCGATGGCGGTGCGCCCGGCAGATCACCTTCGGGATCGGTCTGCCCATGCGGGCTGCTTCGTGGATCTCGACTCCGAGGTTGATGGAATGCTGTGCCGCTTCGAGGTAGGGGCGCGAGGTGGTGCCGATGTGGTGGGCGAAGGAAACGAGGCATCCGTTCACATCGAGGTCGAGGCGATCCCAAGCGTATTGGCCGGTCTGCGGATCGCGGGTGCCGCCTAGTGCCGAGCCGATGCGGATCTCGTCATTGCGGGTGTGGCATTCCGTGCCTTTCACCACATGCAGGCGGGCGGCTTTGTCTGCTAGCGGTGCAAGCACATCGAGCACGGCGGTGGTCTGGTCGCCGACATCGGCGCTCATGACCTGAAGGGATTTGTGGTGGATGCCTTCGACAAGGTCGCCGTTGAGGACAAGCTCGAAATCGTCCTTGCCGATGGTCGTCTTTGCCCAGCCGAGCATGTCTTGCCAGCAGGCCCAGAGCCACTCTTGGAATTTGTTTTGGCCGATCGGGAATCCTTCGTTGGCGACGAATCCCTCGGGCCAGAGTCCGACGGTGCTGCCGATGTGGAGGTCGGAAAGGAGGAGAATGACTTTGGACTTGGCTTTCATTTTTTGCGCTTGGTGGTGAG
>JBIPPB010000126.1:0-3222 GCA_044368655.1 Chitinophagales bacterium
CTATCATTAATTACGGGCTGAAATTCACCATCACTAAAAACATTAACCTGAACATCACATAATTCAATACCCATTTCTAGAGAAATAGCTTTAGCTAAGTCTTGAGATGCTCTTCCTGCGATTAATTTAATTTCAGTTTGATTGTGCATATTGTTAATAAATGGGCATTTTTTAAATTTCGGAGCGCAAATATAATGTTAATTTATTTATTCACTTTATTTTTTTATATCGATATATTCAATAATAGATAATTAAACGATTTCAGGAATATATACAATCTCAATTTCGTTGTGATTTTGAAAAATAGACTGAGAAATATTTTTAATTTTTTCGGCGTCCAAATTTTGCAATCGATCTAGGATTTCTTCTTTGCGAACATCACAATAGTTCCAAAAACTAAAATTTTGTGCAATATTTAAAATACTATAATTGTTGAATAAAAAATAAGTCTCTGCTTTATTTTTAAGCATTTCCATTTTTTGTACGTTGGGGCTATCTTTCTTAAATGTATTAAGTAAATCATCAAATTGGTTTTTAAAATTATCATAAGTAACACCTTGATGTAATTTTCCTTCGAAAACCAATAAATTCATATGCTTATTATCTGTAATAAAACTTGAAATTTCAAGACAAATTGGAATGTTTTTTACAAATTCTTGATGTAAAATACTACTCTCTCCATTGGTTAAAAGATCACTGATGGCATCCGCTTCAAAGTAACCCTCTTTTCCAAAATCAGCAATATGAAACGCTATAAAAAAAGAAATATTTTGAATGTTTTTTCTTTTGTAAACCGATTTTACATGTTTTTTAGAGCGATTTATTTTAACTTCATAATTAACGTTATTATTTTTTGGAGTCAACTTAGATACATACGATTCTAAAATTTGGATCATTTCTGAGGAATCTTGCCCCGAAACCAATGTAAATATTAAATTTTCAGGCGAATAATTCGATTTGTAAAAAGAAATTAAATCTTTTCTTTTTATATTTTTAAAACGTTCTAGAGAATAACCAATAACAGGCCATTTATAGGACGAATTGGGGAACGCTTTTAATAAAAGTTTATGCCAAAAATCAGATAATGGTGGTTGAAGGCTGGTTTCTTTATATTCTTCAATAATGACATTTCTTTGAGTTTGAAATTTGGCTTCAGATAATGTTAAATTTTGAAAACGATCGATTTCTAATTCCAATGATTTCTCAATATTTTCATATGGCAAAATCTGATAATAATTGGTATAATCTTGACATGTAAACGCATTATTTTCACCATAAAGATCTTGAAGTGTTTTGTCGTAATCTTTAAAGTTTTTACTGCCTTCAAACATCATATGTTCAAGGAAATGTGCCGCACCAGCAGTTTCTATAGTTTCATTTATTGAACCTGCTGCTACTAAAATATTTAGAACAGCTAAAGAAGTATTAGGCTTTGAAATAGCAATAATTTGAGCACCATTTGCAAGCTTTTTAGAAATCACTTCTTAAGGAAATTTTGGAAATTGTTGAAAATCTGGGTCTCTTTTTTCTAAAAACGCATTTTTGCCTTCTTGCGCTTCTTCCATTAGATAAAACATCAAGGTGGCATCACCTGCAAATTCCATGATACCCGCTTGTCCATCCAATTCGGCGTTAAATGCTCTTTTAAGCATTCGAATTGCCATTGGACTTCGTTTCATAATGGTTTGAGCAAATCGAACCGTTTCTTCTTCAAGATAATCAATCGGAACAACTTTATTTACTAAACCCATTGCCATAGCTTCTTGAGCCGAATATTGTTCGCACAAAAACCAAATTTCGCGCGCTTTTTTCTGACCTACAATACGGGCTAAATAACTGCTTCCAAATCCTCCGTCAAAACTGCCAACTTTGGGACCAGTTTGTCCAAAAATTGCATTTTCAGAAGCAATAGATAAATCACAAACTACATGTAAAACATGTCCTCCACCAATGGCATAACCATTTACCATAGCAATAACAGGTTTGGGCATCGAACGTATTTTTTTGTGAATATCTAACACATTCAAACGAGGAACGCCATCTTTACCAATATATCCACCTTTTCCTTTAACTTCCTGATCGCCTCCCGAACAAAACGCTTTTTTTCCAGCACCCGTTAAAATTATAATGTTTATATCGGTTCGCTCTCTACAAATATCCAATGCATCCAGAATATCCATATTTGTTTCTGGTCTAAAGGCATTATGTTTTTCGGCGCGATTTATCGTAATTTTAGCAATTCCGTCAAAATATTCAAAAAGAATATCTCCATATTCTTTTATTGATTTCCAATCAAATTTCTTTGGCATATAAAATTTTATTTAAACGTCCAGTCAAATGAATCCAAATTTAAAATACTTAAAACCAACAAATCTATTGAGTTCTTGATATCTTCTTTATGACACATTTCAATAACTTGATGTATATGTCTTGTAGGGATTGATACGGCACCTACGATAGAACCATTTTTTGCCATTTTTTGAATAGCTCCAGTATCCGTTCCTCCTGCAGTTAAAATTTCCATTTGATGTTTTATTTGATGATTATTAGCAAGTTGTTTCATATATTCAACCATTCGATAATCGCAAATAACAGAACCATCCATAATTTTAATAGCCGTTCCATCTCCTAATTTGGTAATTTTATTATCCGCTGCCGAGCCCGGAACATCAAATGCAATCGTGGTATCTAAACAAATTCCAAAATCAGGGTCTAAGTAATGGGCTGCTGTTGAAGCACCTCTTAATCCTACTTCTTCTTGAACCGAAAAAACAGCGCACAAGTCATAAGGTAATTTCTGTCCTTTAAGTTTTTTAATGGCTTCAATAAGAATATAAACCGAAATACGATTATCCAACGATTTGCAATTCACGCAGTCTCCCATTTCAATAAGCGCGCGCTCTCTTGTAATTGAATTTCCTATTTCTACATATTTATCCACCTCTTCTTTGGTCATTCCTAAATCGATAAAATAGTCGGTAGTTTTAGGTGTTTTAGTTCGCTCTTCGGGAGTCATAACGTGGATAGGTTTACTTCCCATTACGCCCACCAGCGTCTTCGTTTTAGTATGAACTAAAACACGCTGTGCAGTCAATGTTTTTGGATCAAAACCACCAAGCGTATGAAATCTTAGGAATCCTTCGGCATCAATATGTGTTACAATAAAACCAATTTCATCCATGTGTGCAGGAACCATTACTTTTTGAGAAGAATCTGTTCCTT
>JBIPPB010000140.1:0-3198 GCA_044368655.1 Chitinophagales bacterium
CGCTGTAACTAGGGGCACTTTACAATTAACGCCAAGTGGCCAACTCATTGTGCTAATGGCCGATCATCAAACCACTGGCGGCTATCCACGCATTGGGACCGTGATTAGCGCAGACATGCCTTCGCTTGCTCAAATGCCTATTGGTAGTTCTTTTGGGATAGCATGGATAAGCATGGAAGAAGCAGAAGCACTTTTATTACAGCAGGAAACAAATTTGCAGCAATTAGAAAATGCCTGTAAATTCAGGTTACAAGAATACTTTTCAGAAAAATAAGATGCTACAGATTAATTGTGATATGGGCGAAGGGCTAGACAATGATGAATCACTCATGCCCTATATAGACGCCGCAAACATTGCCTGCGGTTATCATGCAGGTGATACGGACACCATCAAAAAAACGATTGCATTAGCACAAAAAAATAAAGTACAAATAGGTGCACACTTCTCTTATGCTGACAAAGAAAATTTTGGAAGAAAAGAAATGTTTTTGTCAAATGCAGCAGTTTATGATATGGTATCTGAACAGCTACTGCAATTTTCTAGTATTGCAAAAGAAATGGGAGAAAATATAACACATGTAAAACCACATGGCGCTTTATACAACCAAGCTGCTAAAAATATAGAACTTGCTACAACCATTGCCACGGCTGTATTTGACCAGTTACCAGGTGCAGTATATTTTGGTTTAAGTGGTAGCATCATGTTAGAGGCAGCAAGCAATCAAAAACTTACCATTGCACATGAAGTTTTTGCTGATAGAGCATATGTAAAAGATGGCAGTTTGTGTCCAAGAAATATTAGTGGCTCGGTATTTACAAATGAAAAAAGCGTGGCGGAACAAGTATCGCTTTTAATGCAAGAGAAAAAAATAAAAGCCATGGATGGAACCATCATTGATGTGGCAGCAGATACCATTTGCATTCACGCAGATACACCCAACGCACTTGCATTTGCAAAAGTAATTTTTAGCATTGTAAAAAATAAATAGCATTGAATTCAGGGAAAAAACAAAATGCAATATTGGGTGCGGCTTTTTTAATGGCCACTTCCGCGATAGGTCCTGGATTTTTAACCCAAACCACTGTATTTACGCAGCAGCTACTTGCAAGTTTTGGTTTTGTAATTCTACTATCAATATTATTAGACATTGGTGCACAATTAAATATTTGGAGAATTTTGGTGGTAAGTAGTAAACGTGCACCCATCATCGCCAATGAACTACTGCCAGGCCTTGGGTATTTGATAACAGGGCTCATTGTAATCGGCGGCCTCGCTTTTAATATTGGCAATATTGGTGGCTGTGGCCTAGGGCTCGAAGTGTTAACCGGACTAAATCCAAAACTCGGGGGAGTAATCAGTTGCTTTTTAGCCCTATTTATATTTTGGATGAAAGAAGCCGGTGATTTACTGGACCGTTTTACCAAAATACTAGGGCTTGTAATGATGGCACTTACCTTATTTATCGCCCTCAACTCCAATCCACCTGTGTATGAAGCCATAACCCATAGTTTTATGCCCACAGTGTTTAGCGCTAAATCGGTGGTGACCCTTGTTGGCGGAACAGTAGGTGGATATATTTGTTTTGCGGGTGGTCACCGTTTGTTGGATGCTGGCTATTCGGGAACAGCATCGTTAGGCGATACCAATAAAAGTGCTGTGTCAGGTATTTTAATTACCGCTATCATGCGCATCGTTTTATTTTTAGCAGCATTAGGTGTTGTGTCGGGTGGTGCAATTTTAGATCCAGCAAATCCTGCGGCTAGTGTTTTTAAAATTTCGGCTGGAAATATTGGCTATACTTTTTTTGGGGTTGTGCTATGGTGTGCTGCTATCACATCCGTTGTAGGGGCTGCTTATACTTCTATTTCTTTTTTAAGAAATTTTAGTAGCTGGGTGGATAGATATCAGCAAATAGCGATTAGTATTTTCATAATTATTAGCACCCTAATATTTACAGTTTTAGGTAATCCTGTCAAGATACTTGTTACGGTTGGCGCACTCAACGGTCTTATTTTACCCATAGCATTAGCCGTTATTTTAATAGCCGCTCGCCATAAAAAAATAGTAGGAAATTACAAGCAGCCTTTATGGCTAGATATAGCAGGATGGCTAGTTGTAGCAGTTATGACTACCTTAAGTATCCTTACCATTAAAGATTGGGTATTGCAATTATTGTAACCCAGCTCTAGCTAATAAAGTAGCTGCATTTGCAGATGGACTAACGGTAGCTACCTCAATTTTATGAATCAATGTTTCTGCATTTTCTCTATTATATGCACCTTTTAAATATAATTTATCGTAGTAGGTAAGCAGTACTTTAAAACTACTTTCAACATCATCTTCTATTAAAAAATTGATGGCGGTTTTTGTTTCTAATCCACCTAATCTTTTTTTGATTCGAAGAATGGCACTCATCAATTTATCTTTTTCATATTTACCATATCCTTTCAAAATAAATTGAAGCCTTTCAGTAAAAGAAATATCTAAAAAATACAATTTACTTTTTCTGATTTGCTCAAATAGTTGAGCAGGAATATTTACAAGACCAATGCGCCTACTTTCATCTTCTATCCAAATGTAAGCGTGGCTTGCCCTTATTTTATATAGTGACTGTGCCAATAAATTTTCAAACTGTTCTTGGGAAGGTTGCACGGGCTGTCCTAAATTTCCAAATGTAGAACCCTTATGGTGCGCAATACCCTCTAAATCAATAATGGGCTCATTTAATGCTTGAAGGGCATGCAAGGTTTCTGTTTTACCAGATCCTGTATAACCACCAATCACTTTAAAATGGTACTCCAAGGTAAATTGAGCTAATACCCAGTTGCGGTAGGCTTTATAGCCACCCGCGAGTGTATACACCGCATAGCCGTATAAATCTAAAAGCCATGCTACGCCGGCACTGCGCATGCCTCCACGCCAACAGTGTACGAGTACTACTTTATTGTTAGGATCTGAGCTTGCTGCTAGCATTGCCTCCACTTCAGAAACCATTGAAGCCATTTTGACCCCAAAATAATTGAGACCTAATTTAATGGCAGGTTGCTTTCCTTGTTGTTTGTAAGCGGTGCCCACAACTTTTCGTTCTTCGTCAGTAAACAAGGGTAAAGAGTATGCATTTTTCATATGCGCATGCGCATATTCAGATGGGCTTCGCACATCCAAAATTGGATACTGTTCCATCATGGAAACAAATT
>JBIPPB010000168.1:0-3175 GCA_044368655.1 Chitinophagales bacterium
GTTGCGATCTCCGTGCCGGTTTTCGTGAATGCTGGTATTGTCGGCTACACTTACAGGCCCCTGGCCCTGCGTGATGCGCTGAAGACCTTGAAATGGGTCGGCGCCCTGCCGGCCACCTCCTCTGTGGGATTCAGCATGCGCGATCGGCGTATCTTCGTCTACATGGACGAGGGTCGACCCATGCGCCCCCTCATTCATCTGGGGCGGGGCGGGAAGCTGCCAGCGGAGGCCCTGAAGCGGGCGGGCTCATGGCGGGACCTCGTGATGGGCGTGCTGCCGGTAACAAAAGGGCGGAGCGTGGCCCAGTCTGGATTTATTGATCCCCTGGCCCGCGAAGAGGCGCCGACCCTGGAGGACTACGTGACGAAGCTCATGCCCTCTACAGGAGTGATTGAGTATGTGGATCCATACGAGATGAACGAGGCGTTCGTGGCGAACTTCCCCGAGCACATCCAGTCCGAGACGAGCCATATGGAGATTCACCCCAGCACCATTGTGGGCCTGCTCACGTCCATGATCCCTTTTGCGAACCACAACCAGTCGCCCCGTAATCAGCTGTCCTGCTCCCAGTCAAAACAGGGTATATCTATCTACTCGACGGCCTATCCCACTCGCTACGATAATCAGACGCACGTCCTTTGTTATCCCCAGGCACCGATCGCGCGAACCATCTATTACGACTATCTGGCCGATGGCAAGATGGGCTACGGGGCCAATCTCATTCTGGCCATGGGCTGCTTCACCGGCTACAACCAGGATGACGGTATTGTTATGAACGCGGATACGATCGAGCGCGGAATGTTCCGTTCTACATCCTATAGAGGGTATGAGGCGTTTGAGGAGGATGATCCTCTGACGCGCACCAAGACGCGGATTGCGAATCCTGTGTCTGTGTCCAGCTGGACGTCGCTGAAGCCCGGTCTCGATTACACGAAGCTGGATGAGCGCGGGATCATTCGGCCTGGAGAGATCGTGGACGAGACGACGGTGCTTGTGGGGCGCTATCTGCAGTCTGTAAATGGGGACATGAAGGATGCGAGTCTGACGGCGCAGGTATGGACACGGGGGCGCGTGGAGCAGGTGTCCGTGACGAAGAGCAATCAGGGCATGGCGATGGTGAAAGTGCGCGTGGTCCAGGAGCGGCTGCCAGAGCTTGGGGATAAATTCAGTAATAGGCACGGGCAAAAGGGCACAATAGGAATGCTCGTGCGCGGCTACGACATGCCGCGGAGGCGCGATGGGATCCCCGTGGACATGATCATGAACACCCACGCGATGCCGTCACGTATGACGGTGGCGCAGCTTCTGGAGGCGCTCGTCGGCAAGGCCGCGCCGGCCCTGGGCGCAACGGCCAACTGCACTCTTTTTATGAATGAGGGGTCGCCCGCGGAGGCCATTGGGGCGGTGCTGCGTGACCAGTTGGGCATGGAGCCCCTTGGCGAGGAGCTCCTCTACGACGGCATGTCGGGCTGCTTCATCCCGAGCAAGATCTTCGTGGGCAACGTCTACACGATGCGTCTGAAGCACATGCCAGAGGATAAATGGAATGCGCGTGCGGAGGGTCGGCGGGAGCAGCGCACGCATCAGCCCACGGGGGGTCGCGGGGCTCAGGGCGGCCTGCGCATTGGTGAAATGGAGCGCGATGCGATTCTGGGCCATGGGATTGCAGGCTTTATGCGCGAGTCGCTGATGAAGAGGGCGGATGGTTATTCCACTTGGTTTTGCGATGGCTGCGGGACGATCCCGATTTACAACGAGTCTGAAAAGAAGTTCATCTGCTCGTTGTGTGATGGCCCTGTGAAGTACATAGGAGAGTCTGCGACGAATCTGGAGCTGCTGCCGCCGTCGAAGCGGAGCATAGTGGGGTTCTCAAAAGCGGAGATACCGTATGCTTTTAAGCTGCTGGATCAGGAGCTGAACACGTATCTGAATATGGGGATGCGCGTTTTGACGGAGAAGAGTGTGAAGAAGCTGCGTCCTGCTCCTCTAAAGGAGTTGACGGAGGAACAGCGTCGCGTGGCGCTAACGGCGCCGTTGCCAGAGCGTATTCTGCCCGAGACGACGGTGCCAGAGTTGATCCAGCAACAGGAGGAGCTCAGCGCGCGGGAAGAGGATTTGGCCGCGCTGGGGGTGGCGACAGCAGAGGCGGTGGCCGCGCAAGCGGCAGCAGAGGCAGCAGCAGAAGAGGCGGAGAGGACAGCAGCCGCGGCTGGTACCGCCTCCGCCGTACCAGTTCCAGGTGCCCCCGCGCCCCAAACCCTGGGCGCTTTAGGCCCCGCGCCGGCAAATGGTCTGCCGACAGTTGTTTTGCAACCGGCCGTGGCTGCGGGCGCGGCACCACCGCGATCCATTGTGATGGGCGAACCTTTAGAGGGGGGGCTGGAGGCTACAGATCTTGGCGGCATGCCGCCCATGGCAGCAACAGCGACACCAGCGCCAGTGAATGTGCAGACGGCCTCTCAGCCAGTGCTTGTTGTGCCTGTGAATGTGGCCCAACCCGCTGCCGCCGCACCGGCTGGAGAGTATTATCCGCCCGCAGCCCCTGGAGCACCTGGGGTATTCGCTGTGGACACGAGCCCGCAGGCAATGGCCACCGCCGGCTTATCAGCCCCCGGTGCTCAACGTGGCGGCGGGGCCAGGGCGGCCTCTCCTGGGAGCGGCAGCGGCGGCGCCGCCCCCCGTCTCAATATAACCAAGACAGGTGGCGGTGGAGATTCGGCGGCGATGTCACACCCCAATGTGCGCATCACAGTAAATAAGATGGGATAAGCTTGCGACCAAAAGAGGTCACCCCTCCCGCCCCGCCACCTAAGCAAATTTGACGATCCATCATCAAGGACCGCAGCTATAAGCAGCAGCAGTTAGAGATGGACTACGAGACGCTCTATACTCTTTACCAGAGCCGCAAGACTATCTTGAATATTCTTGCGGGTCGCGGCTATGACACCAGTCCCTATGCGAAGTTCGGCCCTGTAGAGATCAGTGCAATGGCAAATGCCGGCGGGGCAGCTATGCGCATGGATCTAGAGAAGAAGGGGGCGGCAGTGGCCGAGGCCGCAACGGGTGAAGGGGATGCTACGCTTGGTGCAGTGGCAACTGGCACTGGGCCTGCGAAGTGCCGCGTAGTCTATGCGCTATCCCGTATTAAGAACCGCATGGCCACGTTCATGTCCGA
>JBIPPB010000127.1:0-3164 GCA_044368655.1 Chitinophagales bacterium
TTTTTCTTCAGCGATATAATCAAAATTTAAAGAAATAACATCCGATATGTATTTGGGATTAAAAATATTAGGATAGTAAAACCTATCTTCTTGAGATAAAACCCATTCTTGTTCTTTTGTTAAATGATTGGCTATATGCTTAATTTCTAATTCTTCAATTTTGTTTGATGCTTTTTCAGATTGTAATTTTGTCCGATTATTAACTACTTTTTCAAACTCTAAAGTTAAATTCTCGGAAAAATTAGATGAATTGGAAATTTTTGACAACAACACTTTCCAATTACTTAAAATTGAATGATCTCCAAGAGCTTCTTTATGGTAACCAGATCCTACTATTACAGTAAATTTGATATTTTCATTTATACATAATTCAAAATACTCTTTAAATGTATTCATTAAACTAGTCTTTGATACAACGGACTGAAGCACCCCAACTTCTATTATCAGAAAAAATTAAAGATGTTGGATTATTTGGAAAATTGAAAAATTTAACATTATTGCCTTCAATAGTACTAGTTTGATACATTCCTACATTCCAATTTGTTACAACTAACCCACTTTCTCTCCTTCTAAAGCCAGCTAATGTTAGCTTTAAGTTTGAATTATAAGCGCCAGTAGTATTTGAGTTATTCCATGTTGTTGATTCATCATAAAATTCAATTGATGTAGGCAATCTATATCCATTTGGACAAGGATTATTTATACCATTAACTCCTTGCCATAAATTATTATTTTGAGGCATCCTCCAATCAAAAGGATGAGTTGACGATAAAATAAATTTAGAATGATTTGGTTGATCAGTACTACTAAGAACACTTATTGTATCAGAGTTACGACACTGATGACCATCTGCTCTTCTTCCCCATTGATATAAATCACCAAAAGCTAGAGAATCTGAACTACTCAGTGCTACCCTAGAAGCGCCAAGATTTCGATCCATCCATGTTCTTCCTGTAATTGGGTTTGTAACATCGTTTTTAATATATGAAATTGTAGAGCAAAATATTGAACCATTAGTATATTTATATGGTGATATATTATACCTTTTCAAGACACAAGTTTGACTACCTATTGAAACAGTAAAATATGCTGTATCTCCTCCATTAATTGGCGTTCCTGTTATATTAAAGTTTAAAGTACCCGTATCGGTTGAAAGAAAATTAGAAATTAAACTAGCTGTCAACCCCGTAACCCCAATAGATGGAATAGACAGACTATCAAATTTTCCACCATTTCCTCCTGTGTAAAATATTTTAGATGAAGCAAAAATAACTTGATTGCCTGAATCTATTTTACCTAAATTTATTGAACTATTACAGTAGAGATTCGTAATTTTAGCCGAGGGAAAAACATATCTTTTTAAAACACATGTTTTTCCATTAAAGATAAAATTGAAATATGCTGTATCTCCTCCATGTGAAGGGATTCCAGATATTATAAGATTCAATATACCTGTATCAAATGAAATTATACCTGAGTTTAAAGTAGCTGTCAAACCTAATACACCTGTAGATTGAATTGTTTGGCTATTAAATTTCCCCCCATTTCCTCCTGTATAAGAAATCTTTGAGACACCATTACTCACTGTATATCCAGAATCTAATCTTCCAACATTTATTATATTATTACAATTTAAACTTGAGATTTTTGCAGTTGGAGTATCAACAGTTCGTGATAAAACACATGTTTGTCCTGCAATATTAATATTAAAATATGCAGTGCCTCCATAAGATGGGAATCCTGATATAGTATATGTCAAAGTGCCATTACCGTCAGATATATTACCATGAACTAATTTTGCAGTTAATCCCGTTACTCCACTTGAAGAGATTGTCTGACCTGGATGAGCACCTTTTGTTCCTCCTGAGTAACTTATAATTGAACTTACAGACACAGCAATAGAATCAGCGCTTAAACTACCTATGTTTAAAGCACTTGAACAATGCAAGTTTTGTATTGAACCATCATTTTTAATACAACGAACTGATGCTCCATCTGCTCTGCTTTGACTCCAAATTTTTGCTTTTAGAGAAAACATTGTATGATGAATTGGTATAAAATCTAAAAAAAATGCAGAATTGCCATCTAATGTGCTCGACCAGTATTTGCCGCTTGAACCTACTCCCGAAATCCCACCATTTCTAAAACCAGCCATTGTTAGTTTTAGAGGTGATTGAAATGCTCCCCATCCACTATTATTCATCCAGCTTAGCCTTTCTTGATCTAATTCTTGTGAAGTTGGCAACCTATAATTACTTGGACAAGGATTATTAATTCCATTTACTCCTTGCCATAAATTATTATTTGGAGGATTTCTCCAGTCGTTACCATTCTGAATAAAACTTCCATGTTGAGGCTGATCTGATGAGCTTGAAGAAAAGAAGATTTCTGTGGAATTTCTACATTGATGTCCATCAGTCCTTCTTCCCCATTGGTATAAGTCACCTATACTCAAATAATCTGCATCATTTTGCGCAACGCGAGTAGCCCCCAAATTTCTATCCATCCACGTTTTTCCAGTTACAGGATTAATTACATCAACTACAGATGTTGGACCAGATGATGAGCAATAAACAATATATTTAGTTCTAAAAGATAATTCTGAACTATAGGAGGTACCTGCAATTGTTGTTGAATATGCTCGGATGTAATATATCGTATCTGGTTTAAGGTTTGTAATAAAATTGTTAATTAATCCTATTGATAACCCGTCATCTGTTATGTTATCATTAATTGAGGGGTTAGGCAATAAACTCCAACAAACACCTCTTTTTACAATGGGCGCACCTCCATCATTAATAATATTTGAATAAGATTTAGCATCAAATGCTCTAATGTCAAAAATTGAATCTAAATTTATAACAGAGATACCATCTCTTGTTTTAAAGGATAACTGGTTACTATAGCCTGTTCCAATTGAAGTACTTGCATATGCTCTAATATAATATGTTGTATTCGGCAATAAGGTTTTAGGATTACTAACAAATGATCCAATTGGATTGCCTCCATCTGATGTAATACTGTCATTAGTAGTAGGATTAGGTAAAATACTCCAACATACTCCACGTTTAACAATTTGAGATCCACCATCATCAATAATTCTTGAGCTAATTGAAGCTTCTAATGCTCTAATATTTGTTACGGAATCAGCAATTACGCTTGGA
>JBIPPB010000128.1:0-3114 GCA_044368655.1 Chitinophagales bacterium
AAAATCATTTCTAAAAATATAGGAAAACAGAAACAATATTTTGTTTTTGGTTTTGATCCAAACGATGTTTTTTCTTCTAAAAAGATGGTAGAACCTATTGAAATAGTAGGGGATAGTATGGCTTATTTTGGTAAACCAATGTTTGAAAAAACGACTACAAAAAAAGATCCTTTATCGGGAGAGGTGATTACAAAAAAAGAAGTTTTACATAGATATATCGTAGAATATAGTGCTCAAGCCAATATTTCCCTCAATTATGACGAATCTAAAGGTTTAATAACTCATGATCACGTTACAAGTAAAAATGCAAAACTAGCGGATTTATCTTTCACTAAAATACCAGATGGTTCCTATGAGGGATTGAAATGGGAAAAAGATAAATGGATTTGGCAAAATTATATACAAATAGGAGAGAAAGAATTAAATCAACCTATAAATCCTTTGCCAATAAAGGAAAAAAAGAAATTAATTCATCGAGATGAATAACGAATTTAGCTGTTGTAATAAAAAACAAAAGCTAAAGTTTGTCCAATAACTCCGCTGATAATACCCACAATTACTTCTTTAGTTGTATGCGCTTTAAGATAAATTCTTGAAGCACCAACAAGACCCAAAATCAAAAAAGTTAATAAAATTAAACTAAAAAGATTTTTACTTGAAACTTTCCCTATTAAAGCGCAAAAAGCAAATAGATTGGCTGCTGCAGTGGTGTGAATACTTACTTTTAAAAAATTATTAAGAAAAAATGAAATGATAATAGAAATCGTAGCGCCCAATAATACGGTAGCAATTAAATAATCTTGAATATAAATTAGAGAAACCACTTCTTTTGGCTTAAACATTAAAAAGGACATTAAATAAAATAACAAAAATAACATATAAGGTAAAATTCGTTGCTTTCTTACGCTTATATCAAGGTCATCAACGATTTGTAATTTTTTTAAAACAAGTACCATAATGGATGGGAAAATACAGGTCATAAATAATAAAAGCCCAATAGACAAATTCCAAATTTTAGTTGGCACATTAATATACAAGTACGGAAAACTAAATACAATGACAAAAAAACTATAAAGTGGCATTAAAATGGGATGAAAAATAATCGAAAAGAAACGTGCAAGTTGCGGGGTCATAATTATATAATTAAAATGAATATTAATGAGATCTTCTTAAGTGTCTTGGAGCAATATCCATGATATCGCGATATTTAGCTACGGTTCGTCGGGCAATTCGAAAACCTTTTAACTTTAGTTTTAACACCAATTCTTCATCTGTAAATGGATTAAACTTATCTTCATGATCAATGATTTCTTTTAGTGCAATTTTGACACTTCTTGTACTCACTTCTTCACCAATAATATTTTCAATTCCTTCGCTGAAAAAGAATTTTAAACTATAAATTCCAAAATCAGTTTGAACATATTTACTATTTGAAAATCTTGATATTGTAGAAACATCAAAATCCGTTTTTTCGGAAACATGTTTTAGTCCCATTGGATTTAAAAGCGCTTCATTGCCTGTTAAAAAAAATGGACGCTGGAAGTCAACAATAGCTTGCATCAATAAAATCATGGTTTCTTCCCGTTGCTTTAAATTTTGTATAAAATTATTAGCATGATAAAGTTTATCTTTTACAAATTGAAAAGCCGTTTGATTTTCTTTTCTTTCATCTTGAAATTTTTTCAATAAATCCAGAAATTCCTTACTGATTTCAAGATTTGGCATATTGTTTTTATATAGTTCTAATTTCAGTTTGTCACCATTTCTATAAACTATAAAATCGGGATAAACATATTTACCTATACTTGATTCATTGATGTCCTCAATAGGTTTTGGGTTTAAAGATTGAATAAATTTTATGGTTTCTTCAAAATCCGTGTCATTTGCCTTTAACTTATTTTTTAGCCAAGAGAATTCTTTTTTAATGAATTTTTGAAAATATTTATTAAAAATTTCTAGAGCATATGTTTTTTGAATAGAACTTGATTTTCGTTTTATTTGTAGAAGTAAACATTCTTGTATATCACGAGCTCCAATTCCTGCCGGTTCTAATTTTTGAACATCTTTTAGGATTTTTTCAACTTCTTTTACACTGGAATAAATTGCATTTTTAAAAGATAGCTCATCGACCAAAAGTTCTATATCACGACGAAGGAAGCCATCTTGATCTAAATTACCTATGATATATTCTCCAATTTCAATTGTTTTTGGATCGGAGTGTAAATATTTAAACTGATGGATTAAGTTTGTTATAAAACTTGGCGTTTCTATCGCAGGAACAAAATAGTCTTTTTCGTCGTCATCATAACTATAATCATACTCATTAACATTATTATGATGTACTTTGAATTCTTCATATATATCCGAATTATAATCATTTTCTTCTGAATTGTCATCGGAAGCATAATCTAAATCATAATCTATATCGTTGGTATCATTATTTCGGGATTCGTCAAATTGCTCTTCGGTATCATTTTTTTGAATTTCTAAAGCTGGATTTTCATCCAACTCTTCTTTTATTTTTTCTTCAAGCTGCAATGCATTCAACTCTATCAACTTAAATAACTGAATATTTTGTTGAGAGACCTTAAGTTTTTGTTTTTGAACAATACTTTGCTTGAGCATATAATAAATATAAAATTCTCTGATTTTAAGCAAAAATACTATATTTGTATCAATTTATAGACAATATTTATGCAAAAGTTGCTAACCGTTTTTATTTCATATCTATTTTGTCTAATTGTCCTTGTTTTTTGTATTAAAAATTATGGAAAGATTGATGTCGGAGCTTATACACAAAACAGTAAATTAATAGTAAATAATTGGAAAGAAGTTAAGTTAATTAAAACTCTTGGAACACCAGTTCTTGATTTTGATTCTTTAGAAAATAGTACTTCATTTTATATTTCACATCCTCCTTTTTCGTATTATTTTTTATATTTTTCAAATATCATTTTAGGAATCAATGATTATATTTGGATTAATGTAATTATTACATCAATTACCGCATTTTTTATTTTTTTGATCGTTAATACGATTTTTTTAAATAAAGCTCAGTTAAGATTTAGTCGAATTGCATTTATTTCAGGATTATTGTATTTATTAAATCCTCAT
>JBIPPB010000141.1:0-3090 GCA_044368655.1 Chitinophagales bacterium
AAAAGTAAATGGCCGGAAACTTAGCATTAAACTTAAACTTCTTAACAAACATATTACTAATTGATGTAATAAGTATAGTCACCGGAATAAGAAACTCAATCCAACTCGTTGAGAAATCAAGGTAATTAAACACACTCAAAACAAGGGTGATCGAATGCCCAATGGTAAATGCTGTAATCAATATCAACCATTTTTTCCAGTCCGAAAATTGATACCGGATACATAAAGCTGCCACAAATAAAATATGATCCATGCCGGACAAATTGGCGATATGATTGAATCCTATTTGGGCATACATCCAAAACTCATGCATATTAATCAAATTTTAGTCAGACATTTGTTGTCAAGATCAGGATACTATGGTAAATATACTAATTCATTGGACGCTCACCAGCCTTCTAGCCATTTTGCACCCCTTTTTTGTATCCGTTATAGATATCACCCACAACCCAAAAGAGAGAAGTTTAGAAATGAGTGTGCGCATTTTTAATGAAGATTTAGAAAAAACACTTCAAAAGTACACGACTACCAAAATTGATATCCTACAACCAACTAATAGAGATTTTGTAAATGAACAAATTCAAAAATACATTTCGAAACACCTAACCGTTATCGTAAATGGCAAACTCGTTAATTATAAACTAATTGGCTTTGAACAACAAAAAGAAAGTACCTGGTGTTATTTTGAAGCACAAAATATTAATAGTGCCAACACTGTTGGAATTGATTGTGACATACTCTACGACCTTGAAAATACACAAGTCAATATCATACATGTAAAGTCTAAAGGAACAGAAAAAACCTACAAATTAGATTACCCCAACAAAACAGCAAACTTTGTATTTTAATTAGTCTTCTTCGGTAAGTGTTACAAGAATTTTATCAATACGGTGCTGATCCATATCTACAATCTCAAACGTAAAAGTTTTCCAAACAAGCATTTCTCCAGTAGTAGGAATTTTTTCTAAAGAATGAATAATAAAACCTGCTAGTGTATCGAATTCTTGATCACCTTGCAACATGAATTCTGTTTTATCAAAATAACTTAAGAAATCATAAAATGGAAGTTGCGCATCAATTAAATAAGTACCATCGGCCCTTTTCAAAATTTCATAATCATGGTCTTCTTGTTGTGGAATATCCCCTACAATAGCCTCTAGTATGTCATTTAGGGTAATTAAGCCCTCTATAGATCCATATTCGTTCACAATAAAACAGTGGTGGATTTTGGATTGTTTGAAATTTTCAAGTACTTGGTATGCCGAATTATTTTCAGGAACATACTTTGCCTCTTTGGCTACCGCACTAACGAGTTGTGCGCCATCCGCTACAAATAAATCTTTTAGGGATACGACCCCTTTAATTTGATCGATACTTCCCTCACACACTGGATACATCGAATGCAAACCTTGAGGCATATTTGCCCTAATATCCCCAACTGTTTTGGTAGATTCAAGCCATAAAATATCACTTCGGTGTGTCATGAGTGAAGTAATATTTCGGTCACTTAAGTGAAACACACGCTCAATAATTTCTTGCTCCGCTTCCTCTATCGTACCTTGCTCGGTACCTTCACTAATAATCGCCTTAATTTCTTCTTCTGTTACTTGATTGTCGTTGGGCTTCATACGCAAGATGCGCATGATTAAATGAGATGATGCACTTAAAAACCATGTAAATGGATGCGTGATTACAGAAAACAATTGCATAAGTCTTGACACAGTCTTTGCAATACCTTCAGGATTACTGAGTCCTATGCGCTTGGGAACAAGTTCGCCAAGCACCAATGAAACGTAAGTTAACAATATTACAATGATGAGTGTTGCAATTGTTTCCGCATAAGGCGCAATGATTGCAAATTGAAAGAGCCAATTAGAAAGGGGTTCTTTAAAAGTTCCACCAGAATATATACCTGTTAAAACGCCAACAAGTGTGATGCCAATTTGTATAGTGGATAAAAATGTATCAGGATGGTTGGCTAATTTAAGCGCTCTTTTTGCATCTAGATCTCCTTTGTCTGCCTGTGCCTCTAACCTAGCCTTTCGCGCTGAAACGAGTGCTATTTCAGCCATTGAAAAGAACCCATTAATTAGAATCAGCCCTAAAATTATAAAAATCTCTGTCATTGATTGATTGTGATTTGGTGTAGGTCTACTTTGCCAAAGTTACGATAATATACGGGGTTACTTCTTTATCTCTTGTGGCCGGATTTAAAAAAGGGAGTGTAAGCATACTTACCCCAAAATAAGCATTTTGATATAAAATGGTTGATGCTGGAAATTGTTGTTGGAGCGCTGGGTAGCTCGAAGCTTTAGTGATGACAATTTGCTGCGGCTTTAAAAGGCTGCTATCAAATATGCGTTCAAAAGAGTGATTGCCATAAAAATGAAGGGCCCTACTCTCATCAATCTCGTACAAGTAAACACTCGTTTTGGGCAACTTATTATGATTGATAAATGCAGCCGCCGAAACACCAAGTTCGTACTTTAAAAGTCTTGGATAAAAAGACGTATTTAATATAAAATTAACCCCAAGTATGGTATAGAGGGCAAGAGAAATAAACATTGGGGTTTCCGTTTGTTTAAAAAGCAAAACAAAAAAGTAATAACCAGCGCCAATGATCGCTAATACTTTAAAATAAAGAGGCATGTCTGTAAACACCAAAAAAACAATCCCTACAATAGCAATCCATAAAATTGAAAATATTAATCCATGAAAATAGAGGAGTATTTTTTGAAGCTTTACATAGCTTTGCGAAAAATATATTTGCTGTAAACCTTTAGCTGTAACAACTGCAGCAAAAGGCAGTACTACAAAAATATAATGCGGGAGCTGTGCCTGACTTCTAGCAAGCATGCAATATGTTAAAACAAAACCACCTGCAGCAATAAACTCCTGATTGTTTTGCAACTTAAATCCGGATTTAACTACATCTTTTATAGACACTACGAGTGCAATTAAAAATATAAAAATCCAAGGCAAAAAGCTCCAGAGCATATTTTCCAATAAAAATGTAAAATGATTCATTTCATTGAATACATTTTCTCCAGTATACCTACCAAAACTTTGCGTCCAATAATAAAAACGAAG
>JBIPPB010000147.1:0-3072 GCA_044368655.1 Chitinophagales bacterium
GCAGTTTGTCGAAGTCAAGCGCCCGGGCGGCAAGACCACCCCCGCCCAAGATCGTGAGCACGCACGCATCGCCGCGATGGGCTACGAGGTGCGCGTGGTCTCCAGCTTGGCCGAGGTGGCTGCACTCATAGAGGCGGCAGCGTGACCCGCCGCGACTTCACCCCCCGCGCGTATCAAACCCTGATCCGCGACCACATCCTTGACCGCCCCCGGTCAGCGGTGTGGGCCGGCATGGGCATGGGCAAGACCACCAGCACCCTGAACGCGCTCGACGCCATCGCACTGGCCGACGACGCCCCCGTGCTGGTGCTGGCCCCCCTTCGCGTGGCGCGCAGCACTTGGCCCGACGAGACCGCCAAGTGGTCGCACCTCTCAGGTCTATCCGTCATGCCGGTACTGGGCAGCGAGCGCGAACGCCGCGCAGCCTTGCGCATGCCGGCCCAGGTCTACACCACCAACTACGAGCAACTGCCGTGGCTGGTGGAGCACTGGGGCGACCGCTGGCCGTACCGCACCGTGGTGGCCGACGAGAGCACCAAGCTCAAGAGCTTCAGGCTTCGCCAGGGTGGCGCCCGCGCGCAAGCCCTGGGCCGAGTGGCACACACCAAGGTCAAGCGCTTTGTGCAACTGACCGGCACCCCCAGCCCCAACGGCTTGCAAGACCTATGGGGCCAAGCGTGGTTTTTGGATGCCGGCGAGCGACTGGGCCGCACTTACAGCGCGTTCAGCAATCGCTGGTTTCGCACCGCACCCAATGGCTTTGGCACCGTGGCCTTGCCCCACGCCCAGGCCGAGATCCAGGCCAAGCTGCAAGACCTCTGCCTGACGGTCGAGGCCAAGGACTGGTTCGACCTGCGCGAGCCCATCACCAACAACATCTATGTGGACCTGCCCATCAAAGCGCGCATGCACTACGCAGAGATGGAACGCCAGATGTTCACACAGTTGGGCGAGCACGAAGTGGAAGCCTTCGGCGCTGCGGCCCGCACCATCAAGTGCTTGCAGATTGCCAATGGCGCCGCCTATGTGGGCGACGATGGCGCGTGGCAGGACTTGCACGACGAGAAGCTGCAAGCGCTGGAGAGCATCATCAGCGAGACCGCTGGCCCGGTGCTGGTGGCCTACCACTTCAAAAGTGACTTGGCCCGACTGCTCGCCGCCTTCCCGAAGGGCCAACATCTCGACGCCAACCCCAAGACCATCAGCGACTGGAACGCCGGGAAGATCCCCGTGCTGTTCGCCCACCCAGCCAGCGCCGGCCACGGGCTGAACCTGCAAGACGGCGGCAGCACCTTGGTGTACTTCGGCCACTGGTGGAACCTTGAAGAGCGCTTGCAGATCCTTGAGCGCATCGGCCCCACGCGGCAGATGCAAGCCGGCCATGACCGACCCGTGTTCATCCACAACATCATCGCCCGCGACACCGTGGACGAGCTGGTGATGGAGCGCATCGAGACCAAGCGCGAGGTGCAAGACATCTTGCTCGCCGCCATGAAAACCAAGAGGCACAAATGACCCCCGACTTTTCCACCTGGGAACGCACCAACCTAGAGAAGCTGGCCGCCGAGCTGCTGGCCGCCAACCAAGAACTGCGTGCGCAAAACAAGGCGGTGCTCGCCGCTTGGCGCGCTGCCATCACCGAGAAAGACAAAGCCAAATGAACATCATCTTGATCGACAAGATCCTCGCGGCCCGCGAACGCGCGAAGCTGCTGGGCACCATCCCCGAGGCCCAGCTCGATGCCGTGGTGGCCCAAGCCATGGGCATCGACGAAGAGATGGTGCGCGAAGCCCAGGCGCTGGAGTCGGCAGCATGACCACCTTCAAAGACACCCCCGCCCGCGCTGGCGTCATCAAAGCTGCGCACATCCTGCGCCCGCGCGTCGTGCGCAGTGGTCGTGTGTATGCCGATGCGTGGTCAGTGATCGAGACCTATCTCGCGGTGAGCATGCGGCTTCTGGACGAGACCCCGTTCACCGAGATCAAGGCCGCCGCAGTGACCGAAGAGATCAAAGCACGATTGGATGGCAGGGTATGAGCAACGACAACCACACATGCACCTGCCCAAGCGGTGACGGTTCGCTGCGCTGGCCTTGCCCGGCGCATCCATCGGAGGCAAAGCCTGCGCCTGCCGATCATATTGATGACGCCGCACCCGCAGCGCCTGCCACCGAACCATTGATGACTGGCTACTTGGTGCGCGACCGAAATCGGGTGGCGGAAGCCGTAGCGGCTTTCGGCCCTACCAAAGACTTGGGCTACCTGTGGAGCTACATGCACGGCGCTGATGACATTGATGCCACGGAAGCGTGCGCGCACCTTGAGGTCGTCCGCCTGTACTCAGCACCCGTAGCGCCTGCCCCAGCTTGGCAGCCGATTGAGACGGCGCCTAAGAATTGTGTAGATGTGCTCCTAAACATTCCGGGTAGGCAACCAGTTGTTGCCGCGTTTTATCGCGGGGGCTGGGCGCCCGTTGACCTCGGCGGAAACCATCTCAGGGGAACGCCAACCCACTGGATGCCCCTGCCCGAAGCCCCAGCCATCGCAGCCAGCAAGGGAGGCGCATGAGAACAACCCAAACACTGCTAGCCGCTATGGCTGCAATGCACCCCGAACTGATGACGCTAATTGCTCCGATCCCTGAGCCGAAGCAGCCGCGCATCTACACCCACGCCGACGAAGAACGGCAGCGCAAAGCCGAGGCCAAGAGGCAGCGCAAAGCAGCCAAGCGAGCAGCCAGCAGGGAGGCCAAATGACCTACCACTTCCAAAAGCGTTGGCGTTTGCGTTTCAGGCGCGACCCGGACGCAGGGCGCGTGCTGTTCATCGGCCCGCTTGTCATCAACTTTGACATCGTGAGGCGAGCAGCCAGCAAGGAGAGCGGCAATGACTGAGGCACAACGGATTGACGATGAGCAAGCTCAATTTGAGATGCTCATGTACGGACTTGGCTATTCCCCGCTGGCCGTGCTCAAGGACGCTGATGGCATCTACAAGCTCATGTCAGTGCAGCAGCAGTGGCGAGCTTGGCAAGCCAGCGCAGAGCAGAGCAGGGCTGAGTGTGAGGCGCTGCG
>JBIPPB010000129.1:0-3063 GCA_044368655.1 Chitinophagales bacterium
TTCAAGAAGTGTAAACAAGATAGTTATAATAAAAATAGCCAATTGTTCTTTCCCTATTTTAAAAATATGAACAAATTCTTTTGGATGGGACAGTTTGATTCCAACAGAAATCAACATCGCTGCAAGTGCCATATTAGGGATCAATTCTATCCAATGTATCGCAAATAGCATGAATAATAGAATGAAAATTCCATGAAAAAAATTCGCCCATCGTGTTTTGGCTCCATTATTTACATTGGCCGAACTACGAGCTACTTCAGAAATCATAGGTAGTCCTCCAAAAATAGCTGCTATGCAATTTCCTATTCCAATAGCTATTAAATCTTTATTTGGATTTGATTTTCTTTTGTAGGGATCCATCATATCTATTGCTTTAACAGTCAATAAGCTTTCAAGTGAACCAACGAGTGCAAACATCACTACAAATTTAGAAAATACTCCAATTTGTTTTATTCCATCAAAACTTACATTTAAATGAATATTATTAATTAGACTCCCTGTATCAACAAGTGCATTCGTGGGGTCAGTATGATTAAAATCCAACATGAATTGAGCAGGAATAGCAACAAACAATACGACCAATGGTGCTGGAATTTTGGATAAAAAGGGTATATTTGCTTGATTCCAACCCATCATAATCAATAAGCTAATTAAGCCAATAAGACTCGCTTTAGGGTCAAGATGTTGAAGAAATGAAGGCAGCAAAGTAATATGTTCTATGATGCTTTTACCTTTGGTAAGCATCGGGTCAATATCCAATAAAACTGGAATTTGTTTTATAATAATAATAATCCCGATAGCAGCCAGCATACCATGAACCGTAGAAAGTGGAAAAAAATCTACTAATTTGCCCAATTTAAATACGCCAAAAAGTATTTGAATAATACTTGCAACAAAAATAGCTCCCAAAGCCAAATGCCATCCAATTTCACCGCCTCCAAATTCATTAACCGCGCTTACAACAATGACAATTAGTCCTGCTGCGGGCCCTTTGATCGTTAGCTTAGAACCAGAAAAAAAACTGACAACAACTCCTCCAATTATTGCAGTAACTAATCCCATTAGTGGTGGAAATTCGGAGGCTTTGGCTATACCCAAACTTAATGGAAGCGCTAATAAAAATACGATAAATCCTGAAGTAATATCGCTAGTTAAATTCTCTATTAATCCTTTAGTCCCATCACTGGGAATATTTGATTTAATTTTTGACATGAAAATACAATTTAATTTTACATAATAAATACGATTTTATATATGTTTTAATAAAAAGAGGGTCACTACAATTACAAATAGCTAAATATAAATCTAAATAACTCTTAAATTCTAGGGTTACAGATTTTAATTTATAATGCAATACTTTTCGTATTGAATATAAATTGGCATAAATACTTGTTATTCTCAAAATAAACTATTTTTTGAAAAATGTATTTTCAAAGTTAATTGTGTAATCATTTAGAACAAATTCAGCTATATTTTGTTCTTCTATTTTTGAATTTTCAGTAAATATTGTTTTTGAATTAGTTTTTAAATTAATAGTAGAATATACAATTAATCCAAATAAAAATAAAAAAAATACTGCAAATTCTTTTCGTATAGTTTCTTTTAACTCAGAAGTATAAATATATTTAATATTCATTTATATTTTTTCTAATTTATTTTTTGATATTAAAGAATCTCTTAATTTTTTAATATAATTTTTTACTTCGCTTACTGATATAACTTTGTCTTTGAAGTAGTTTTCAACTTCCTTGGCTTCATCAACGGTTGCTTTTAATTCAGCTAAAATGTTTGATAAATGCATTTTCATATGTCCTACTTGAATTCCGGTAGTCACAAGACTTTTTACGGCGGCATAATTTTGCATCAAACCAACAGCGGCAACGATTTGCATTAACTCTTTACTCGAAGGATTGCCCAATAATTGTAAAGACGTTTTAGCCAATGGATGTAATTTAGTTAAACCACCAACGGTACCTAGTGCAATCGGAAATTTTATTGAAAAATTAAAAATATTTTGATCAATCCAAGCTTTGGATAAACTGCGATATTGCCCAGAATGACTCGCATAAGTATGAATACAGCTTTCTACGGCTCTAAAGTCGTTACCTGTGGCAATTACGACACTATCAATTCCATTTAATATTCCTTTATTATGTGTTGTAGCGCGATATACATCAATTTCGGCAATTCGAATAGCTTTAACAAATTTGTCAGCAAAATGATTCGGAGCAAATCCATTTACGATACCTAAATCTTCTATTTTACAACTTACTTGTGCTTCTACAATACAATCGGGAGTGTAATTGGAAAGAATACACATATTGATTTCAACTTCATTAGAATCTTTATCAAAATAATCGCTGTGTTTTACCATACCACGCCATTCTTGACCAATACGTTCTAAAACAGAGTTTATAAAATTAGCTCCCATGCTGTCACAGGTTTCAAATTCTAATTTCAATTGATAGTATTCAGGTTCAATATCTGACTTATCTATTAATTCAATAGAAATAATTCCACCACCTCTTTTTTCCATACTTTCGGTGAGGTCTTTAGCCGTATTCAAAAGGTCGTTTTTGTTATTTTCAAAAAAAGATTTTAGTTTATTACCATCGCCATTAAAAAAGAAATGCACTTGACCTATTTTTTTTGTATCAAGAACCCGTGCACTTATACCACCCCGTTCCATCCAAAATTTTGCTGCATTTGAAAGTGCTGCTACAACGCTACTTTCTTCAGTTACCATTGGAACACAATAATCTTTATGATTTACTATAAAATTTGGAGCCACTCCAAAAGGCAAATGAAAATTTGTAAGGGTATTTTCAGAAAAGCCTTCAAATTGTTTTTGAGCTTCAACATTTTCATACCAAAAACCAGCAAAGTTTTCGATAACATCAACGGGATTTTCATACAAAAAATTCTTTGCTATCCAAGAAATTTTTTCGTATTTACTGAGTTTTGAAAAGCTTGATATTTTCTTCAAATTCGATTTAGATTAAAATATTTTACAAAGATACATTGTTTTTTGGATAAATACATAAACCATTTAATTTTTAATAT
>JBIPPB010000069.1:0-10840 GCA_044368655.1 Chitinophagales bacterium
ATTAAAAGAAAGTTCAATTTTTCCATTTTGATCACCTGTACATTTTGGATTAGATATCAAAGAATCAACAATGAATAACTCTTCAGGCTGAGATACCGAATCTGTATATAAAGTTACACAATTATTCGCATCTACAACTCGAACCTGATATTGTCCTTTTGCTAAATTTGAAACTTTGGGTCCAGAAACACCTAGTGATGTCCAATTGAATGAATATGGAGACTTTCCTCCAGTTACTGAAACCTCCAATAAACCTTCAGGTTCATTAAAGCATCTCAGATTAACTTTATTTTCTGTTTTAAGAATTCGATTTGTAGGTTGGGTAAGCCGAACCGTATCAAAGCGGAAACATCCTAAGTTGTCTTCAACTTTTATAATATATTCTTGAGCAAAAAGATTCGTTAAGATATTACTAAGTTGAGACAAACTATCTTTGACACTATAACTATAAGGTAAATTTCCATCTGATACAGTAACTTCTACACTTCCTGTATTTTCTCCAAAACACTTTAAATCATTCACTTTTGCATTGGTAATTTTTAAGTTATCCGGTAGATCATTAATATTTAAAGAATCTTTTACAATACAACCATTTGCATCTGTAATGGTAACTCGATAATTACCTTTTGAAATATTTATATTATCTTTAAGTGTTACTCCATTGCTCCATAAATAAGTAAATGGCTTTTTACCCAAACTATCAAACGTTTCAATTCGTCCGGTGTTTCGATTACAATACGATGAAGTTCCATTTAATTTAATAATAGGAGCAGGTTGATCATTAATAAAAATAGTGTCTCTTAAACTACAATTTCTTCCATCTCGAACCAAGATTGAATAAGTTCCTGGTAATAAATTTTCAATTCTAGTAGTTGTATCATTGGTGTTCCAAAGATACGTTATAGGAGGAAGAAGTCGCGTTGTAGCAACTTCTATAAATCCATTTGGCAATGTACAAACTACATCTTGTTTGGTTAAAGATAAAGTAGGATCAACACCTTGAGCGATACTAACTGTCGTAGAATCTTTACAATTTAAACTATCCGTAACCGTTACTTTGTAAATACCCGTTGATAAATTTTGGATAGAATTTGTTCCAGAAGCCCCATTACTCCATGTGTAACTGAATGGTGAAGTACCTGTATTTGGAGCCACTGAAGCCGAAATACTGCCATTATTGACACCACAAACAACATCGGAAGTAACTGTTTGAATAAATGGTTTTGGAATATTTAATACTTCATAATTTCTAAACTTAGAACAACCGGATGCATCTTGAACTAAAACACTATAAAAACCTGCATTTAAATTGTTAATAGACGCAGTTGATGCGCCATTACTCCATCCAAGAGATAAAGCACCTTGACCACCAGAAGTTTTAAGTAATATTTTACCATTTGGATCTCCGCAAGTAGATTTCACGATACTGTCTTGAACAAAGATATCAGGTATTCTACCGACATTCAAATTCAACGTATCCGAACAATTATTTCCATCAAAAACAATAACCCGATACAAACCATTTCCTAAACTAGTTGCTAATGGATTATTTAATAAATTATTATGAGACCAAGAATAAATAAATGGACTGGTACCTGATGTAATTGAAGTTTGAATCAATCCATTATTAGCGCCACATGATGCATCAGAAACAGACGCAGTTAAAATTGGTGATGGAATATTGTTCAATAAATAATTAGACGAAAATTGACATCCATTTGCATCTGTAACAGTAAGATTATAAGATGAAGGCGGTAAATTAATTATTGAGTCTGAATTTCCAACTACATTCCATTGGTAACTGTATGGAATTGTTCCTCCTACTGGAATAACTTGAATTCTTCCATTTAGTTTTTCACAAGATGGTTGTCTAATATTTGCATTAATACTCGTAATTCCTGTAGTCGACAAGTTTACGGTGCTATTTACAGAGCATTTTAATTTATCTGTTATGGTTAACGTATAATTTCCAGCGGTTACATTTATTAAACTATCTGAAGTAGATGCATTTGACCATAAATATGTAAAAGGCGCTAATCCCCCAGATATTGTTGTTTTAATTTTACCATCTGCATTTGCGCATGTGGCTGCAGTATTTTGGAAATTAATTACAGGAGCATTAACTCTATTTATTGTAATAGAATCAACTCGAATACATGATGTTGCATCAGTTGCTGTTACAATATACTTACCTGGAACTAAATTAAAAATACTATCTGAAATACTACCCGAACTCCAGTTATAGAAAATTGGAGGAAGTGCATTTAATGGATTCACTTTTACAAAACCATTATTTAATCCACAATTTGGAGGATTAGAATTAAATGAAAGAGACATATCTCCTGCTGAATTCCTAATTATTGTATCTATTTTTTGGCATCCTTTTGCATCAATAACTTTAAAGAAAAATGTACCCCCATTTATATTTTGTAATGAAGGATTTGGACTCAATACATTATTCCAAAAAAATTGATATGGAGGATTTCCATTAAATACACTTACGTTGATTGAACCATTATTTTGTCCGCAAGTGGCAGGTGTATTTATGACACTTGTATTTGGTCCGGCCGAATCATTAATAATTATTGAGGATGAGAAACTACAACCTAAAGCATCTGTAGCTGAAACAGAATATAATCCAGCTTTGATGTTTGTTAAATTTTGAGATGTTGAACCATTATTCCATAAGAAAGTTATTGGTAATGTTCCTCCATTAATATTGGTATTTATTGAACCATTTGATGCCGAACAATTTTCGTCAATTTTTGATAAAGAAAGAGAAATTGAAGGTTGTCTAGTAACTTTTAAAGTATCTTTTATTTGACAAAGATTACTATCTATTACGTTAAAAATTAATGTTCCAGAATCTAAATTTATTTGATTTAAAGAAGTAGATAAATTACTCCAAGAAATATTAAAGGGAGTTTTACCACCAGATAAAGCTACCAAGATGGATCCATTATTTAAGTTGCAAGTTGCATTTGAAACTGTGTAATTCGCAATTGGTTTTGGAGTAGACGTGACATTAACTGATTTATTCTCAGAGCAATTATTAATATCCGTAACTGTAACTGAAAAGAAACCTGAAGAGATATTTGTTAAATTTGAAGAAACACTTCCATTATTCCACAAGAAACTAAATGGAGCTGTTCCATTAAAAACTGAAGTTGAAACTGAACCAATATTCGATTGACAAGCATCATCTATTTTTGATAAATTCAAAAGAGGAGGTTGATTATATATAATTGAAACCGTTGTATCTTTTTGACAACCTTTACCATCCGTAACAGTTAATGAATAACTACCTGATTGTAAATTAACTAAAGAGTCGTTATTGGTAAAATTGTTCCAAAAAAATGTGTAAGGTGGCGTACCATTAAATACATTAGCTTTAATTTTACCAACACCATTAATACAATTTGAGTTTGTTTTATTTAATTGAATTATTGGAAAAGGTACCGCTCTTAAAGTTATCGTATCAAAATAATTACAACCAAAAATATCATTAACTCTCACGACATAGATACCTGGTGAGGCATTATTAATTGTTCTAAAGTTTATAAATTGATTGGTATTCCAAAAAACACTATCAATTTGTGAACCATCAGAAAACAATAATTGAACGGTTCCATTATTAGAACCACAAGTTGAAGGGATTGTATCTAATTCAATTGTAGACGGTAAATCATTAATAACCGAAAAGCTTTGGGTATCTGTGCAATTATTCCGATCTGTAACGGTTACAAAATAATTGCCACTAGCTAGATTATTTATATTTTGCGTTGTTTGACCATTACTCCATTGAAAAGTAGGAGGATAAACATCTAAACTATCTCCGGTAAACCCAATTGCAATCGTTCCATCATTTAAGTTACAGTGAACTGGAGTAATAACATTTGAAGAAATTGCAACTGGAATATCTCCGGTCACATTTTGAGCTACTACCATTCTACATTTATTTGAATCTTCTGCAAAAATGGTATAATTTTGACTAGATAAATTAGATCGAACATAGAAACTATCTACTAAACCATTCCAACGAATAACAAGAGGCGGAACAAAAGTATCAATAGAAAATTTTAAAAATCCATTATTTAATCCGCAGGTAGCAAGTTTAAAAGAATCAATAGTTCCGGTAATATCATAAATGTAATTAATTTCGGAAAAAGTATCAAAAATACATCCATTACTATCAATTACTCTTAATGTGTGAAGCCCTATAGATAAACTGTCCGCAAAATTTAATGTATCATTATTGCCCCATATATATTTAAATGGAGGCGTTCCATTTGATACGTTTGCAAATAGTACTCCCGTATTTGAATCACATCTAGATGGAACCGAATCAAAATCAACTTTTATTGGCGTTTGATTTTTTAAATCTAAATTTTCGCTAACTAAACAGTTATTTGCATCTAAAACCGAAGCAGTGTATATTCCATGAGGAATGGAATCATTAACAAATGTTGTTTTACCATTACTCCATATTATAGAATAAGGTGGCTTTCCTCCAGATGGAACTGCTGTTATTCTACCATTTGGTTTATTACATGTTGGACGAACTTGATTTAAAACAACATTATGAATTCCATCGTCTTGAATATTAAATGTTTTTGAAACTTGACATCCAAATGTATCTGTAATATTAACGGAATAACTTCCAACAGGAAGCATTCCAACAAATGGAGAATTTGGTCCATGATTCCAATTAACGCTAAAAGAAAATGGTGAAATAATATTATAAATTCTAATAAAACCATTATCAGTTAATCCACATCTTACGTTTCTAAATGAATCCTGAAATGTAGGACTTGGTGCAAATAATATTTTTGCTGAAATTGTATCAATACAACCATCCGCATCAGTAACCGTTAGTGAATAATTTTGAGAATGAGGCAAATTAGAAATACTATCCGTTGTGGCTCCTGTACTCCACAAAAATGTATATGGAGATTTACCTATACTTACATTAGCTTTTATTGAACCAACTAATAAACCACAAGAAGCATGTTTAACACTAAGTGAAATAACTGGATTTGTAGGTGGATTAATCACAAAAGTATCTCTTTTAAAACACTTATTGGAATCTTCCGCAAGAACAATATATGTATTTGGTGAAATATTTAAACGATTCGATAAAGTGCTACCGTCTTTCCATGAAAACTTAAATGGGCTTTTTCCTGAAACGATATTACTTGAAATAGAACCGAAGTTGTTTTTACATAATGGCTGAACGACAGTGTAACTAACATTAAAAGGATTACTTGGTAATATTATTGTTGAATCTATTTTTAGACATCCTAAGCTATCCGTAATTGTTAAAATATACGTTCCAGATTGAAGATTATTGATACTTGAAGAAGTCGCTCCATTGCTCCAATTATATGTAATTGGATTAATTGCATTTGAAATCGAAGTGAAAATTGCACCGTTATTTATACCGCAAGTCGTATTTACTTTGTTAAAATTAATTGAGGGATTCGAAGTCATTGTCAATGGAATACTTAATGATGCATTGCAACCATTTGGATCCGTAATAGTAACTGAGTAGGCTCCCGCACTTATATTTTGAATACTATCTAATGTGGCTCCATTACTCCATAAAAACGATAGAGGAGCTATACCTGTAATGTTAGTTAGTTTTATCTTACCATTACTTAATCCGCATTTAGGGTTTGTAAAAATTCGTTGCGTAGATGGGGATGATGACGGAAGAATAATTGTTGTATCTATCTTACTACACAATGCATTGTCAGTTATCGTAACGATATATTGACCCGAAGATAAACTTGTATTTGAAGAAAGTGTTGTTCCATTGCTCCAAGAAAAACTTATTGGATTTACACCTTTTAGAATGTTATAAGATATGGATCCATTTGAATTATTACATGTTGTTTGTATAACATTTTTTGTAAATGATAAATTTGAAGAGGAATCAATAAAAACGGTATCTTTTTTAATACAATTATTTGCATCCGTTATTGTTAAAAAATATCGTCCAGAAGTTAAATTTGACAAACTAGAATTCGTGCTTCCATTGCTCCATAAGAAAGTAAATGGAGAAAGTCCATTAGTTGCTGCAACATTAATACTACCATTGTTTAATCCACAAGCTGTGTTACTTTTATTTACAATATTATTAACTCCATTACTTGCAGGCACAATAATGGATTGTGTAATTATGCAATTATTTGCATCGGAAACGGTCAAATTATAATTTCCAGCAGTTAAATTAATTATAGAATCTTTATTTACTACATTATTGCTCCATGAATAATTATAAGGCGCTTTACCTCCTGATACATTTGCTTTTATTTTACCATTATTTTGTCCACATGTTGTTGCTTGAACAACAAGAGAAACAGACGGGCCTGGAGCGCCTGATTTAATGTTTATAATCGTGTCTATTTTACAATTGGCTCCATTTCTTATTGAAACGGAATAATTACCTGACGCTAAATTACTAAAAACATTTCCAGAAACTTGATTTCCATTATTTAATGAATATAAATAATTTGGAGTAGCATTATTAACATTTATAGTAATTTTCCCATTAGGAATACCACATTTTGTACTGTCTGAAACTATACTTAAAATCTCACTATCAATTTGTGAAACAGAAATATTAACAGAATCTTTTGCTCCGCAACCCGCAGGATCTGTTACATTCAAAATGTATTTTTGAGAAGCAATTGGAAACATTTTTGGATTTGTAGCCGAAGTATTTGAAATTCTTAAATTTGGAGTCCAAGAATATAAATAAGCACCATTTGAAGGCAATACACTTGTATTCACTTGAAAAGTATCTCCTTTGCAAATTGATACATTTTTTCCACTATTAAAAAATATCGTTGGAACAGGATTGATAGTAACATTTATTATAGAATCTCTTGAACTACATCCGGGATGCGAAATTCGAAATGTAATTTGTCTTGTTACCGAATTATTTACCGTAGGGTGATTTAAAATTGGATTCAGTGTATTGTCGTTTTGTAAAGTTACTGGCGAAATCCATTGAAATGTATAAGGACTTGTAAATCCAGTTACATATAATGGTACTGCATTACCCGAACAAACTGTAGTATCATTAGAATTATTAAACACTTTTAAATTCGGAGCAAAATCTCGGATATATATTATAACAGAATCAGAAAATCCAAAACCAACTGCTGTAAATTTTATTTTAACAGAATCATTAGATTCAATAATATTATCAACTAATGCGTTTAAGTTTACATCAAATGAAGTAGTTCCAGCTGGAATGGTAAACGTATTAGCTGTACTCATTGTAAAATCATTATTCAATGTAGCATTTCCAGAAAAAGTCATTGATACATTTAATGCAGAATTATTTGGTGGTCTATTTACTCGAACACGAGCAGGATTACAACCTTCTTTTGCAAAAATTGGTTTCGTATTCGTATTATCCGTTGAAAAGGGTTCTAAAGAAATCAAAGGTTGTGAAAACAAACTTGAGGATTCAATAAAAAAACCAGAATCACCACTTCCATCCGAGACATCCGCAATGGCAGCTTTAAATAAATATGTACTTCCTGCAACAACCGGAATTCTTGCAATTAAAGGTTGCGTAAATCCGTTATGCGAAATCGAGGAACCTAAATTATTAACATAAAGAGAAGTAAAAGGCGATCCAGCTCCTAAAGAAGAGCAATTTGTTATATTGCCAGCAGGAACTCCATTATTTATACTATTTATGGAAACATTAATATTTGTTCCAGGCACTTTTGCAAAATTTGGTGTGCCTGTAATTCCAGGACCAGATACAAAAATACCAAACACATCATTAAACTGTGTACAATTAAATGTTGGATATTCTTCGGAACTAAATAAATATCTTAAATATAAAGTATCTCCTGCAGGAACAACATTAAATTGGAGTGCACAAACATCAAACTGAGTTGCTGTTGTTAGTGAAGACAAATTGGCATCAGGAGCGGTTAAACCATTATTGCTATTTGCCAAAACTCCCGGCAAACCATTTAATCCAATTAATGAACCTGAGGTTTGAGCTCGTCCAGTTGTTAAAACGATTCCTGAAGTAATGCCTAAATTAGTATTTGTTGAATTAACGATAGCATTGGCTGTATTCGTACAATTTAAAGTTGCATTAGTAATTGTTACTCCTGCGCCTATAATTTGCTGAGCTAAGTTGGCTGCGGATTGATTTGGGTTTACCGTCAATTGAGCATTAATTGAAAGTACATATATAACAAGGAAATTTAAAACCCCTAATATTTTTTTCTTCATAATTGTTTTGTAAAACGTTACAAATTTACAAAAATTACTTAATAAGTATCAAAATAATTTATGTAAAGTAAAAAAATAATTAGAATTAGGTACTAAATTTGATAAAATTCTTTAAAAGATTCTAAATCATAAACTAAAGTTCCGTATGTTTTTGCTTTAGATTCTTTTGAACTACCTGTTCCGATTTCTTTCATTACTAATATTGTTGTTTTTTTGGACAAACTATTTGCTATTGTACCTCCAAGAGATTCAATTTTTAGTTCTAAATCGGCATCTCTAAAACCTGAAAAAACAATAACTTGATTACTCAAAATGCCATCAATATTAATAAAACTTCCTGTTAAATTAACGCCTAAATGTTCTAAGTTTTGTAACAAATTTATATTTTCTTTTTCATTAAAAAACATAAATAAACTTTGAGCCATTTTAGGACCAATATCTTCGATAAGATTAAAATCTTCTAAGGACCATTTTTGAAAATCTAATAAATGATTCACTTTTTTCGCCAATATTTTTGACATTGTATTTCCAACATTATCAATACCTAATGCATTTATTAAACGATAAAGTTCGTTATTTTTGCTCTCTTCAATACTTGTTTTTAAATTTTCTACCGACTGAGATTTCCAACCTTCTAGAGATAGGATAAACTCATAATCAAGTTGATAGATATCAATATAATTTTTTATTATTCCAAGATTAAAAAAACGTTTAATAATATCTTTACCTAATCCTTTGATATTCATGGACTCTTTGCTCGAAAAATATATTATTTTTTCCAACAATTGAGATTCACAATTAAAATTTAAACAACGCCAAGCCGCTTCACCTTCTTTTCGTATTAATTCAGTTTGACACGTAGGGCAATTTTGAATATAAACAAAAGGTTTTTGTGTTTCTCTTTTTGACAAATCTACTCTAGAAATTTGAGGAATGACATCTCCTGCTCGCTCAACAAATACGGTATCTCCTATTCTAAGATCCTTTGAAATAATATTATCTTCATTATGTAATGAAATGCTTCGAATCGTTACGCCTCCAACACTTACAGGCTCCACTTTTGCTACCGGAGTTACAATTCCTGTTCTTCCGACTTGAAAATCAATTTCTAATAATTTAGTTGATTTTTCAATTGCTTTAAATTTATATGCAATGGCCCATTTTGGATGATGTGAAGTAAAGCCAAGCATCATTTGATTTTTTATTTGATTTAGTTTTACCACCATTCCATCAATATCAAACTCAAAATCATTTCTTTTATCTTCCCATTGGTTACAAAATTCAATAACTTCTTCAATAGAACTGCATTTTTTCCCTAAATGAAAAGCCGAATTAAACCCTAATTGATTTAACAAAGCAATATTTTCTTCTTGTGAAACTTCAAAAAGAGATGAATTTGTGGAATCTATAAATTCAATATATCCAATTGAATAAATAAAAGCATCTAAATTTCGAGCGGCAACTTCTTGAGGATCTTTTAACCTTAAAGAACCACTTGCAGTATTTCTTGTATTTTGAAAAACGGATAAACCCTGGGCTTCTCGCTCAAGATTCATTTTATCAAATACTAATTTATGAATTACAACCTCACCTCTTAGCTCAATTTTTTTTATATTAAATTGACTAAACAGCACATTATGAGGAATATTTTTTACTTTTTTGGCGTTTTTAGTAATATCTTCACCTTTTATTCCATCGCCACGAGTTGCGGCTCTAACCAATTGATCATTTTCATACATTAATGAAATGCTACTGCCATCAAACTTGGGTTCTACATAAAAATCATAAAATATATCTTGTAACTCTTTTTTAATAGATTCGTCAAACTGCTTTAAATCTTCCGAATTATAGGAATTAGAAAGTGAAAGCATAGGAACTAAATGCGCCACAGAATCAAAAGTTGAGGCGATTCCTTTTGCCACAAGTTGTGTTGGTGATTTTTTAGAAATTAATGCTTTATTATTTAATTCAAAATCAACAAGTTTTTTGAACAATATATCGAATTCATAATCTGTAATAATTTGCTCAGAATCGTCATAATATTTTTTATTCAAAAACTCTATAGCTTCGCAAAAATTCAAATAGTTTGAAGTTTCAATAGGCAGATTAAGTAAACTTAATATATCAAGTTGGTTCATTATACAACGTATTGAAAATTTTCTATTAAATTTTTCAGCTTTTTTAGAAAACTTGCAGCATATGAACCATCAATAATACGATGATCATAAGATAATGAAGCAAACATTTTTTTACGAGCTTCAATACGATCTCCTTGATCGGTTTCTACAACGCTTGGTTTTTTAATAATTTCACCCAAGCTTAAAATCGCCACTTGTGGTTGATTAATAATTGGAGTTCCCATCAAACTGCCAAAAATACCTGTATTAGAAACTGTAAAAGTACCTCCTTGAATATCTTCAGGTTGTAAATTAAACTGTTTGGCTTTTTCTGCGATTTCATTTACTTTTTTAGCTAAAGAAACCAAATCTAAAGATTGTGCATTTCTTAATACCGGCACGATTAAGTTTCCATCCGGAAGTGCGGTAGCAAAACCTAAGTGAACATTTTTCTT
>JBIPPB010000068.1:0-10868 GCA_044368655.1 Chitinophagales bacterium
TTTCTCTTCTTTTGGCAATAGTTTTTCTACAATGGGCTCTTGTTTGGTTCCAAAATGCAAAAATGCCTCATTCTCAATTTCTTTTTTAGCTTCGGCATCTTTGATATGAATTGGTTTGGCAGTTTTACTCGTATTGTTAAATTCTACGAACATTTCTTCCGCTTCCTTTTTTGGTTCTTCTTCGATTTTTGTAATACTTTTTTCCGAAACTTCTTCTTTAGAAGCTATTTTTTTGAAAGGAAAATTATTTTTAGGTTCTGCTACTTTCTCAATATTTTCGGTAGAGTCCACTTTCGCATTTAATTTTTCTTCTGCAATTTTCTGATTCAAAATTCGATTTTTTGCCTCGTCCACCGCTTTAGCTTCTTTGTAATTTTCGAGGTATATTACTTTTTTCTTTGGAGTTTCTACAACGGTATCTCTTACGATTTCGGTTTTTTTAGTATTATTTACTGTATTTTGAGAAGCTTCTAAAGCGCTTTTAAACTTTGGTTTTTCTGCGTCTATTATTTTGTTATTTTCATTTTTAATAGGATCTTTAGTAGCATTTTTTTCATATTTATTTTTGTAAACCGAAAATGCTTTGGCTATTTTACTTGCAATTGCATCTTGACCAGCGTCACTGCTTATATATTCCTCTTCTTTTGGATTAGAAATAAAACCAACTTCGATCAAACAACTTGGCATTGCTGTTTGGTAAAGAACTACAAATCCCGCTTGTTTTACACCACGCATCGCTTGGCTGGCATCTCCAATAAACTCACCTTCAATTTTTTTAGCCAATTGAATACTATTATCTAAGTACAAACTTTGTTTCATGGTCATCATGATATGTCCATCAGGCGAATTCGGATCAAATCCATAATTTTCAGCAACATTCGATTCAAATTTAACAACCGCGTTTTCCTTTTTTGCCACTTCTAAATTGTCGTCATTTTTATGTGGACCTAAGACAAAAAATTCAAGCCCATTTGGATCTTTTTTTGTTGTACTGTTTGCATGAATAGAGAGAAATAGGTCTGCTTTGGCCTTATTTGCAATATTTGCTCTTTGGTATAATTCTAAAAATTCATCGGTTTTTCGTGTATAAACAACTTTGACATCTGGATTTTGTTTTTCGATTAATTCGCCTAATTTTAAAGCTATTGCTAGCACGACATCTTTTTCTTTTGAAAATGAACCTACCGCTCCCGGGTCTTTACCTCCATGCCCCGCATCGATAACAACTTTTCGAACTTGAGCCTGAACAAAAGCTTGAGAAAACATAGAAGTACTAAAAAGCGTTGAAAATACAATTATTAATGTATATTTGCCAATTCGTTTAAGATTTATAAAAATGCCCTTTTGCATTCGATTTATTTTTTTAGTTTATCAAAAATGGGTTGAAAATTCTTTTAATATTAAAGCCACAAAAGTAGTTATATTAATTGGTTTGAATTTGTTTTTTAACAATTTATATACACAATCCAATACAATTGTATCTAATAAAATAGACACTTTAAAAAAGAAAGATTCTTTTAGAGAAATTTTAGTGGATTCGTTTACATTAAAAGATGCCGGTGGAGACATTAAAAGTAAGATAGTATATGAAGCGGAAGATTCTATCGTTTTTGATAATGTATCCAAAAAAATGCTTTTGTATAAAAAGTCGAAGATTGATTATAATCAGATGAATGTAAAAGCATATTATATTGAATATGATTGGAATTCGAGTTTGATGTCGGCAAAACCAAAGTTTCACGAAGACAGTGTCGAAGATAAGCCATTTATGAAACAAGACGGTAAGGAATACTTAACCGATAAGGTGGTTTATAATTTTAAATCACAGCAAGGTAAAGTTTATAACATTATAACGCAGGAAGGCGAAGGCATTTTGCACGGAAAAGAAGTAAAAAAGGACAGTAGTAAAAATTGGTATGTTCGAAATGCAAAGTATACAACGTGCGATCTTGAAGAGCCTCATTTTCATTTTGATATCAAAAAATTGAAATTAATTCCAGACAAGGCAATGATTTCGGGTCCAGCAAATCTTCAAGTCAATAGTATTCCAACACCATTTACATTGCCTTTTGGGATTTTTCCATTGCAAAAAGGGCGGAGAAGTGGATTGCTTTTGCCCGCAGAATATGGATTTGCACCCGTTTTTAATATCAATGGTTTGGGTTATTATTGGGGTATTAATGATTATGCGGATTTAACGTTAAAAAGCCAAATTTTTTTTAACGGAAGTTATGGTTTTAATGCTAATATGCGTTATGTGAGTACGTATTTGTATAATGGTTCGCTTTCGTTTGGTATGAATCGTATTTTTAGAGGAGATGATGATGATCCGAGAGAACGAGCGAATACGCCTACAGATTTTAATTTTCAATGGGTGCATCAGCAAAGTCCTAAAGCCCATCCCACGTTTAATTTTAATTCTAGTTTAAATTATCAAACGCAAGGTTTTTTACAAAATCCAACCAATATCACCGATCGAAGAATTAATGCTCAAATTGCATCTAATATATCAATTACAAAACGATTTCGGAATCTGCCTATTGAACTCCGAAGCAGTGTCAATTATAATCAAAATCTTGCAGATAAAAGTGTAAGAGGACAATTTCCAAACTTACAATTTAACTATTTTGGGAATCCTTTTAAAAGCCTAAAAAACGCAAGTTATTTAAATCAATTATCGGTGGTTGTGTCTTCCGAGTTTAATAATCAGTTTTCTACTTTTGATAGTTTGCTGCTTTCACAACGTTTTTTTGATGAGTTGAAATATGGAATGATGCATCGCGTTACATTTAATTTTGGAGCGGTTAAGATTTTGAAATATTTTAATCTTTCGCCTTCTTTTAATTATCAAGAAAGGCATTATTTTAATCGAACGATAAAAGAATTGGATGCGAATAATCAAATTGTGGATGTTAAGGAAAATGGTTTTTTTGGCGTAAGAGATTTTAATGGTGGCTTAAATTTAAGTACAGTTATTTATGGTCTCAAGCAATTTAAAGGCAAAGGATTGCTTGGATTGAGGCATCAAATGACGCCAAATGTATCTTTTAGTATGGCGCCAAATTTTTCGAATGATTTTTGGGGATATTACCGAACGATTGAAGTCGGAGGTGTTGCTACAAGATATTCGCCATATTCCAATAATATTTATGGAGTGCCTTCGGGGCAAGGAAGTGCAGTGCTTAATTTTGGTTTGAGCAATGCGCTTGAAGGTAAATTTTATAATAAAAAAGACACCCTTCAAAAATTCAAGAAAATTCCATTGATTGATGTACTTTCTATCAATACAAGTTATGTACTTTCTGCGGATAGTTTTAAAATGACAGATATCCGCATTGGTATGACCAATACGATAAGTAATTTCTTGAATTTTAGATTAGACCTAAACTACACGCCTTATGTATATGAAAATGGAAGACGTGTAGATAAATATTTAATTTCGAGCGGTAAAGGATTGATGCAGCTTATGAATAGTAATGCGGCTTTAAATTTTAATCTATCCAATTCGAATTTACGAAAAAATGTTTTAAAAAGTAATAAAGGAAGTGATTTTGAAAGACAATATATTTTTCAAAATTATCACTATTTTTATGATTTCAATAATCCTTGGAATTTAGCAGCAAGCATTAATTTTAGTTCTAATAACGACTTTTTTAGAGATACAACATTTTATACAGCCAATTTAAGTATTAATAATTTAGATTTTAGTGTGACTAAAAATTGGAAAATTGGTATTCAAACGGGATATAATTTAAATTTAAAAGAAGTGACACAAACAACAATTTCTGCGGTAAGAAATATGCATTGCTGGGAGTTTCGATTTAGTTATACGCCAATTTTAAGAGATTTTTCAGGAAGAAATACGCCGGCTTATAATATTGAAATTCGACCTAAATCTTCATTACTACAAGATTTGAAACTGATGCGAAATCGACCGCCTTTAGATGCCTATTTTTAATTGAAAATGATTATTTTATGAAGCTTTTGTTAATTACGGATTTTAAAATAGAAATCGAAAATTTAATTAAAACGGAAATTGGTTTTAAATTTCAAAGTATTGAAATTCAATATTTTGACTCTGAAGTTGATGCTCAAACTTTAAATGAACATCTTAAAACAAATAAATACCATCTTTGTATTTCTTTTTCTAAATTAACGATTTTAGATGGGTATTTAAGCTCTAATAAAGTTTTAAATACTGTAAATAATTATATTGATTCCGCTACATTTGTAAAGCTTTTTAATGAAGAGCCTATTTTGAAATCGTATGTTAACAAAACCACTTCATACTTCAATGTATTTTTGGATATCGAAAAATGTATTTGTTTTTATGCGAATGAATCAAACAGCCAAGAAAAACAAGAAATGTTGCAGTTGAAAAAACTACATACCTACAGTGAAAATATTCCAGTTTGGGCCAAAATTTTCGCAGAAAATAATTGTAATTATTATACACTTGGTTATCAAGATTTAAATTCAGATACTTTATTTTTAAATTCATTTTTGGAATCACTTTTACTTAAAATTGAGTAATTTTTTGCAATTATTTAAAATCAAGAGGTTCATTTTGCGGATTTCCTTATATTTTTGTAAAAATTAATAAAAATGAAAACCAAAGGGTTGTCTAAAAATAAAGTAAATGTTATCACATTAGGTTGTAGTAAAAATACCGTAGATAGCGAAGTTTTAATGGGTCAATTATCTCATGGTGGCATCGAAGTGGTTCATGAAAGCCAGAATGAAGATTTTGATACCGTGATTGTAAATACATGCGGATTTATCGATAAAGCTAAAGAAGAAAGTGTAAATACTATTTTGCAATTTGCAGAAGCCAAAAAGAAAGGTTGGATTGAAAAATTATATGTTACGGGCTGTTTATCACAGCGTTATAAAGATTCGTTAGAAGAAGAGATTCCTGAAGTTGATGGTTATTTTGGAACCATGGAATTGCCTATTTTACTTAATCGATTTGAAGTCGATTACAAGAAAGAACTCATCGGAGAGCGCATTTTAAGTATGGATACCCATTATGCGTATTTAAAAATCTCAGAAGGCTGTAATCGAAAGTGTAGTTTTTGTGCAATCCCATTAATGCGGGGGTTACATAAATCTCGTACCATCGAAAGTCTAGTTACCGAAGCGCAGTTTTTGGCTCGAAAAGGGGTAAAAGAGCTAATTTTAATAGCTCAAGAGCTAACCTACTATGGTTTAGATATTTACAAAAAAAGAAGCTTAGATGTTTTATTAGATAAACTTTCGGAGGTTGAAGGTATTGAATGGATTCGATTGCATTATGCCTATCCATCACAGTTTCCTTTGGAATTATTGGATACGATGCGCGAAAATCCTAAAATTTGCAATTATTTAGATATTCCATTGCAGCATATTTCGGATAATGTGCTTAAAGACATGAAGCGAAATATTACGATGAAACAAACGCAAGAGCTTGTAGATAAAATTAGGGAACGTGTTCCAAATATTGCGTTAAGAACTACGATGCTTACAGGTTTCCCAACCGAAACAGAGCAAGATTTTGAAATGTTGTGTGCGTTTATTGAAAAAAATAGATTTGACCGTTTGGGCGTTTTTACGTATTCACATGAAGAAAATACATCGGCGCATAAATTTGAAGATATTTGGGATGATGAAGAGAAAAGCTACCGTCAACAAACATTAATGGAAATTCAATCGGGAATAAGCTATGAATTAAATCAAAATAAAATTGGGCAAACGTTTAAAGTAATTCTAGATCGTACTGAAAATGGTATTTATTATGGACGAACCGAATTTGATAGCCCTGAAGTAGATAATGAGGTCGTAATAACTACGGAAAACTATCTTCGATTGGGAGATTTTGTAGATGTAACGATAACCGATGCTACCGAATTTGATTTAGAGGGCAAAGTAAATCTTTAATTTTTGGTATAAAATAGAAGCTATTTTTACATAAAAGTAGCTAAAAATGATACCACCAATAACATCCATTGGGAAATGTACCCCCACATATATTTGAGCAAATCCAATGAATAGTGTCCAAAAGAGTAAAAGCCACCTCAATGGAGATTTGAAAATATTAAATATCCAAAAAAATGCCAAAGTCCCATGGTTAAATGCATGACAAGATGGAAAACTAAAGGTATCGGAACAATGAACTAATGGATTTAATTGTATAGAATTTACAAACAAATGACAAGGTCTAACCCGTTCAAAAATATTTTTTAAAATTTGAGCACAGACAAGGTCACTAATTGCTACGATTAGTATTGAACTCAAAATAAAAAGGATTAAAGCATTCTTGTTTTTAAACGATTTATACGCATAAAATAATATGAAAAAATATAATGGAATCCAAGTTGACTTATTTCTAATAATAGGCATTATCAAATCAAAAAAGTTGTTTTTTAATTCAAAATGAATAAGAAAAAATAAGAATTTGTCGATTTTTAAAATGATTTCCAAGAGATAAATTTTTCAGTTAGCTAAAATATGAAAAAAATGTCAAAATGATTAAATTTTGTTTAATCAATGAGCAATTTTATTTAAAATCTCCCTTAGATAAATCAATTTATATAGATCTTTATATTTCGTATAAAATTTCTTAAAATAAAAAAATAAAATGTTTTATATTTGTGTGTTTTTAGTGTGTAATTTTTAATGAAAAAAAATATAACTATGCGTTTTTTTCTATATTTATTTAAAAAGAAGATAGCAAATGTGTTGCTTTTCTTGTCCATATTTTCGGTAGCGTCTTCTCAAAATGTAGAAGTTTCTAGTAATGCCGGCTCAAGTACTTTTGCTTTATATCCTGGCTTGTATGCGGCATTTAATGCGATTAACAGTGGAATTCATCAAGGTACAATTTCTATAAAAATTGTCAATAATTTTACTGAAAATACCGCATTAACAGCGGCATTGAGGCCCCTCAGAGCCTCTGGAATTGGAGCTGCAAATTATACTAGTGTAGTTATTTTTCCTGCTGGAAACCGTGTGATTACTTCCGCCGCGCGATTAACAAATCGGGGCATGTATGAGTTTTTTGGGGCTGATAATGTAACTATTGATGGAGATGATCCAAATACTCCCGGCTTAAGAAATTTAACAATTCAATCGGCTTCTTCTACTACAGATTTTACAGCAATGATTCGTGTAGGATCAGTGGGTACTACAAATACTGCTGGTGCCAATGATTTTAGCATCCGAAATTGTAATATCATTGGACCGCGTAACAGTGCAACAAGCACCTTAGTAAGTTATGGTGTTATTTTTACAGATACATCTTTAACTGTATTAACTGAAGTTTCTGGAAGAAGTTCGGCAAACGCAACTATACAAAATAATTCTTTTGTTAGATTGAGTGATGCTATTGTTATTCGAGGGCAAGTAAACTTTGAACATTTTGCTCCAAAAATCATTAATAATGTTATTGGTTCTTCTGTAGATGCCGATGCGGTTTCGAGAACAGGGATTTCTTTAGAATTTATAAATACTATAAATTCAGCAGGAATTACAGAAATTTCTGGTAATGATATTCGAATAGGAATTCAAGCAATTACTGGTATTACCGGTTTTTCTCCAATTGGAATTCAGATGTTAAGATCTTGCCCAAATACAATTATTGGTCGAAATTATATACATGATATTAAAAATTTGACAACTGCAAACATTTTTGCTGCAGGTATTTTTATGGCAGGCACAGGAACAGTTTCAAATGCTAATGTAGTTATTGAAAATAATATAATAAAAGATATCGTAATACGAAGATTTGATCCAATTACAAACGGTGCATATGGTATTGTTGTAAATAGTCCTACATTTACAAACCTAAAAGTTGATTATAATACGATTGCATTGAATGAAATTCAAACATCAGGAACATCAACTGCTGCATTTTCAGGTTGTTTTGCCATTATTGGTGCCACCAATGCAACAATCGCTTCAATGAAAAATAATATATTTTTGAATAGACAATCTAGTGCCAATGGTTTTGCACATTTATTAGCCATTACAAATATTCCTGTTTTGACAAATATTGATTTTAACTCCTATTTTACACCAAATTGTAAATTAGGTAATACGGCCGTAAATGGTAAAAATCACTTGGATGTTTGGCAGCAATTATCGGGTACGGATTTAAATAGCGTTTGGGAAGTTCCAAATTTTGTTAATCCGTTAAATGATTTACATATACAAGCCGGTTCGATTTCTAAATTAGAATCAGCAGGAATTCCTTTGAGTGCAGTAATTGATTATGATGTGCAACTTCGTTCCAATACTCCTGATATTGGTGCAGATGAATTCTCGGGAGTAAAAACAATTATTCCTATAATTCAAAGTGTTTCGAATCAAATGCCAACAAATTGGTGTTCTCCACAATCGATGGAAATCACAGCGAATATTAATTCTGGAAACGCTTTAGATACGGTACGATTAGTTTATCAATTTAATAATAGTCCTACGGTAACCATCGGAATGGTAAATTCGGGTTTTAATGCATTTAAAACTACAATTCCAATTCCAACTCCATCGAATGCGAAAGTGACCTATCGAGTTTTAGTAACCTCTAAGTCTCTTGATACGGTTTGGAGTAATCCAAGATTTTATAACTTCAATATAGCTTCCGCAGCTTTTAGACCTTTAGCAAATCCATCTTATGATTCTATTTGTTCAAATACTCTAGTAAATTTTAATAAGACATATGGAGTTACTGAAACGGCTTTTTCTCCACCTTTCCCATATACAACACCACTTTTAGGCGCAGATATTACTAAAGTTGTAGTCCGAGAAGGCACCAATTTTATTATCAATAATACCAGTACGCTTAATAGTTTAGTAGGAACTTATGGGACAGCCTCAGGAACTGCAGGTGGTTTTGCCGATTATGCTTCACTAAGAACGGATACATTTGAAATTGGCAAACCTTATACGTTAGAACTTACAAGTACTTCAAGTTCACCTATTATAAAAAATGGCTTTGAAGTATATATTGATTTAAATAATGATGGTTTTTTTAATGGAATCAATGAACTGATTTATCGATCTTCAATTACAAATTTAAATGGTGGACGTACTGAAATCGGTCAGTTGTATATTAACAAAGAAGTTAGGCCAGGTTATACCAAAATGAGAATAGTTAATCTTAGACAAATAGAAAATACATTTTATAATGACCAAGGAGAGGTAGAAGATTATGCAATTTTTATAAAACCTCATGAATATCAATGGCGTTTTAATAATTTAGCTACGCTTAATTTTTCGGATACCATGTCTCGTCTAATTCCTTCGCCACCAGCATTTGTTGGTTTTTATGTAAAAGATAATCAAAATTGCGTGGATAGTTTTAATGTAGACACCGTATTTCCTGTAAGTCCAGTTTTAAGAGCATCAATAACAAGTACCATTAATCCATCTACATGTATTAATGATGAAATCGATTTAACAGCAAATGTGTTTGGAGGTTGTCCGCCATATACATATTCTTGGGCAAGAAATTCTAATAATATAGGAATCACTAAAGTGGTTTCCGATATATTGATTACAGCAAATACCTATACCGTGACGGTAACGGATCGAAATAATGTAACAGCTACCGCAACCGTTAATACGTCAAATCCACAAAATCCAAAGCTAACGACCTTTAACTTAGATTCATCATATCTAATATGTGAAAGAGGTTCCAGAACATTAGCTTTAAAAAATGGTATAGGTGTTAATCGAATATTAGATACCGTTCTTTGGTATAATTCTATTTTGAAGAGTGCTACATCACCGGATGGACAAGGTCTTCGATATCTTACACCTGTTATAGCGGATACAACTTTCTTTTACACTCGTTTAAGAAGGCAAACAACACAGATCGTTGGTCGGACAACCTTAGGCACTTCAGCTGCTTTTTTAAGTACACAAACGGGGCTCGCATTTAATGCAACAAATAATATTATTTTAGATACTTGTAGAATATTTGCGGATGCAATAAATGGGAAGTTGGTTATTGGTGTCATTGGCAAATCAGGAAATTTAATATCTAGAACAGATACGCTTAGTATTAATGGAAATTCTATAGCAGCGGGTGTTAAAATACCTTTAAAATTGGATGTGCCTAAAGGCAATGAATATCGTTTAGTAATTTTATTTGCTTCTGGTTTTAATGATTTTAGAATAACTACTTCGGCTACGGTATATCCAATGAATACCAATATGAGTATGAATATTACCTCAGGATATAATGTAGGAAATTTAATAACACAATATTGTTATTTTTATAGTATTCAAATTCTAGGAAATATTTGTTTTGGTACTCCTGATTCTGTTCGAGTGAATGTTATAAAAAGTAAAGTGCCTCAAGTACAAAAAGATTTAGAAAGAACTTTGCTTTGTAAAGGAGATTCATTAAAATTGAGCTTAAAAACGGATTCACTATATAGAAAATTAAGAATTGATTGGTACCGAAATAATATTTTAGTAAAATCTTTGGATAGTACTCGAACGTATGTTAAAGGAAACTCTAATAATAGTGACACAGGTACATACAATGTAATTATTCGTTCGTTAGACAGTTTTTGTGTAAGAGATACCATTCTTAAAAAAGTTCGTGTCGATTTTCATCCAGACGCACAGATTATATTCAATCCCGATTCATTACAAAATTTCTGTGTGAATACAAGCGGCACCATGTCTTTTAGATCCATAAATGCAGATACTTTTACGTGGATAAAAAATAATTCTGTTTATGCTACTGGATTACGAGATTCTATTACTTTTTCAAACTTTAATTTTGCGGACACCGGATTTTACAAACTTAAGATAAATAATGCTTGGAGATGTAAAGAAGACTCATCCAAAATCTTTAAACTTTCCATTTTTAATCATCC
>JBIPPB010000023.1:0-26283 GCA_044368655.1 Chitinophagales bacterium
TATAGGTCAAGCTTTTAAAATAAAAGCGACTGCAAAGGATTATACTAAATTACAATGGTATAAAGATGGCGTGGCTATGAATTTTGCAAATAAAGACTCTTTAGAACGAAATCGAGTTCGAAAAATTGAACAAGGGAGCTACTATATGGCAGCAACGAGTTATCCTGGATGTATTCCTGCTTATACCAATTTAGCTACAATTACGGTTAATGAAAATCCTTTAACGCAATATATTAATCCAATTCGAAAAGTTTGTGAGAATGGGAATTTATTGGTTTTACCAAATTATCAAAATGGTAAACGAGTATCTTGGTTCAAAGGGGCGCTACCAATTTTACCGGTTAGTGATACACTAAAAATTTCAAATGCAAACGTAACAAATAGTGGTGATTATTTTTATGTCGTTGAAGCTTTAGATAAATGTACTAATATTAATTCAGAGAATGTAAAAGTAGAAGTTTTTGAAAAACCTCGAATGCTTTCCACTAATAATGATATTACGGTTTGTACTGGAGATAGTGTAGTTAGAGGATTTGTAACTAGTAAAACAAAAATGTATCAATGGTATCGAAATAATACGTTACTACAATCTCAGGTTGATTCGCAGTTAAGATTGTTTAATATTACAAAATCGGATGAAGGTTCATATAAGGTAAATATCATGTCAGATCCTATTTGTCCAGATACCATATCTTCGAGCTTTCAAGTTATAGCTACACAAAGAAATGAATTCTCTAAATTGCCTATAGGATTAAATATTTGTGCAGGAGGAGCTATTAAATTAGAAGTAGATGCTCCAAATATAACAACGTATAGTTGGTTTAGAGATAATGTACAAATTCCTGGTCAGTCAGGGAAAAACTTATTAATTAATAATGTTACACTTGTTAATGCGGGAACCTACACGGTAAGAATCTCAAATTCAGCACCATGTCCAGCGTTTACCGAAACGCCTCCAGCAGTTGTAAATATAAGAGATATCAAACAACAAATTCAAGTTAAATCATATTCTATTTATAATGCTGTAGAACAATGTACAGATCAAGATGGATTTACATATTATGCAGATCCGGATAATCAAGAAGATGTTATCATTGCATTAAAAAAGAATGGAAATGTATTTACCCCAAAATTAGATGTTGTCGTTCGCCCAAATCTCTTCCATAATAATGTGAATACAAAATCTGAATTTTCCGGAACATTCTTAGGAAGAAGATATTGGAATATGGAAGTTTTGAATGGCGAAATTATAAATCCAGTAGAGGTTAAGCATTATTATGATTTGCAAGAACAATTGCAGATGCGTTCTCGATTTAATGATTTAGTAAATCAATATAAAGATATTGAAATCACAACAGATGATATTCAGTGGTTCCGAACAGAATCATTACCTTTTAGTACTTCATTACTATCTAAAGTTCAAGGCAGTAATGTAAATTTTGACCATAGAGTTCTTGGAACAGATGAATTGACGCTTGGAGATGATAATGGCGCAAATTATGTTATTGTAAATAATATAATGGAAACTAACGGAGGTTCGTATTATATGTCTTATAAAGGAGTTCCTAAATTTATTACATCTATAAAGGATAAAAATTTAAATCAATTAAATGCAAATATTTATCCAAATCCATCAATAGATGGTCGAATTAAATTAGAAATTCAGAAAAAAGATTTTGAAGATATAACCATGAAAGTTTATAATTCGATAGGACAAGTAGTATTTGAAACGTCATTAATCCATAAAAATTTAAACACGCTTCATACATTTGATTTTGCTAATCTAAATAATGGAAATTATCATATTATTTTATCAACTTCAGAATTAAATACATCTTTAAAACTTCAAATTTTGAAGTAATTTATGATGAATGATAAAGAAAAAGAGGCATACTTTAATGTAAAGTTTATACCTTTTCTACAACAACTTTATAACTATGCTTTTTATCTAACAAAAGATGAAGATGATGCTAATGATTTAGTACAAGATACATTTATCAAAGCATTTCGTTTTATGGATAATTTTCAAGACGGCACGAATGAAAAAGCTTGGTTGTTTAAGATAATGAAAAATGGCTTTATCAACGATTATCGACGAAAAACAAATAAGCCTGTACATTTTTCTTTTGATACCATTTATGAGCAAGGAGATAGTGAAGATTCGGATGATTTAAATGAAATTGCGGATAATGATTATATCCAAACAACGGATGCATACAAAGGATTGATAGGAGATGAAGTAACGAGAGCTTTGGAAAGCCTACAGTCCGATTATCGTCAGATTATTTTGCTCGCCGATATTGAAGAGTTTAGTTATGAAGAGCTCAGTGAGATTTTAGAAATTCCAATCGGAACGGTTCGTTCTAGGCTGTTTAGAGCTCGGAATTTATTAAAAGATAAGCTCAAAGCTTATGGAAAGAATTTAGGTTATAAAGAAAAAAGATAAATTACAAAATTTAATACATATGCAATTAATTCATTGTAAAGAAGTTAGAGATCAATTGATGTATTATATGGATAATGAGTTGCCTACTCATATTAAAGATCTATTAATAGGTCATTTAAAAAATTGTTCGTCTTGCTTAGATTATTTTAATGAAGAAAAACAAATTAAATCGAAGATCTGTAATAAACTAAAAGATGCTTATATCTGTAGATGCAATGTTGAAAAATTAGCAGAGGATATCAAGAAAAAAATCGGTGAAATCTGTTATAATAAAGAAGATTAGTTTATCTTATTTATACTTGACTGGTAAATATTAATCCAAGTGGATAACAAAGTAAATGCGATTGCCTGATGAAGAACGCCCCAAAATATTGGGATTTCTCCTTGGCACAAACTGACAGTTATGATTCCAATTAAAATTTGAATCATCGTTATAAAAAGAAGTAGTTTTACGCTTGTGATTTTTAAATTAGCAATAGAGAATAAAATTATAAGCGAACCAAGTAAATATGCAGTAATTCGATGAATTACTTGAATAATCAGTTTTATCGTTGGATTTGGTTCATAATTAATAAAATCATCAAATTTAACGGCCGTACTATTTTTAATTATTTCCTGAAAAATATCTAATTTAAATATTATAGTTGGGTAGGGGAAAATCAAACCTGCTTTCATACCTGCCATTAAAGCTCCAAATGCAATTTGAATTACTATTAAAATTCCAATTGGTTTTATCAAATAATTCTTGTTGAAAGATATTGTATTTTTGGATATATAAGAGTAAAAAATAAAATTTAAATATCCAAAAAGAAGAGAAGCAAGGATTAAATGCCCCAATAATTTATAGGCACTTACCCACGTTCTGTTATCATCATTTAATCCACTCGCAACCATGATCCATCCAAAAGTAGCAACAATGGAAGCCAAAAGGACAACTTTTAGTAATTGGTTTCTTAATGATGTAGAGAGTTGTTTTTTGAATAAAAAATAAAAGAAAGGAAATATGAAAACAAAACCCATTAATCTTGCCCAAAGCCGGTGGAAATATTCCCAGAAATAAATATATTTAAATTCACTCAGACTCATGTCGGAGTGCAAGGATTCATATTGCTTAGTAGCAAAGTTTTTGTATTTTTCAAAAGCAATAAGCCATTCTGCTTCATTTAAAGGAGGAAGCGTTCCTTTTATAACGGACCATTCGGTTATTGATAGTCCAGAATCGGTTAACCTAGTAATCCCTCCAATGATGATTTGAATAAAAACCATTGATATTCCAATAAAAAGCCATATTGAAATTTTATTATTTTTGGGATAACTATTTTCCATATACTTATTCAATATTTTTTAAAATACTTTCAGCTTGTTTGGTTTGGGAGTTTTCATAACTACTCAATTTTTTTAAAATGGATTTAGCCTCATCTATTTTTCCATTCTTATAATATTCTTGGGCTTGTTCAAATTGTGAACGTTCGTTATTTGTAGAATTAATTTGATTAGAAGAATTATTGTTCAATTCTTTTTTTGCACTAGAAGCGGATTTGTTTTGACTGCCAGCGGGAGTTAAACTTACTGCATTAGCCGAAGGTGTTGTTTTAGATGCAGACTCTATAGTTTCTAATGGCATCATTGTTGAATCTACTATTGTTTGATTAGCGGTGTTGTCAATTTCTAAAACTTCTTCTTTAATTTGAGCATCTTCAATATTTTCTGTAGAATTTGTTCTTGAGTTTATAAACCAAAATAATCCTAACGATAGAATTGAAATAGACACAATTCCAAAAATAAAATACATTATTTTTTTGTTACTGTATGAGTTTGTAGTCGAATTTGTATCAAAACTAGAATTTATAATTTTAGATTCAGATACGCCAGTCGTTTCAAATATTTGCTGATGAATAAAATTCAAAGATTGAAAAGCAATGTGTCTGCCATCCAAAGCATTTATCGAATCTACCGCTTCTTTTAAGAATTCATCATATTGTAGGTGATCATTAAGTTCTCTTTCTCGGTCTGCAGGCAATTTATGCTGGAGATATTGCATCCATTCTTTAGTTGAAAGCATTGTAAATTTCTTTTCTACTTCTAATTTCATTTTATAAAATTAATTACTTTTATTTTCAATATAGGTCTTCAAAAGTCTTTTACCGTTTTGAATATTTGTTTTAACTTGATTCAGGCTATAACCCGTAATTTCGGATACCTCTTGATACGATTTATTTTGGATATAGAATAAATCGATACACATTTTTTGACTTTCGTTTAGGGTATCTATAGCTAATCTTAAACTATTGGTATCTAAAGTAGTATTTTTGGCATCAGTATTGATAAACAAGTTGTCTTCTTCTTTAGTAAGCTCTTCAATTAAGATCATTTTAGACTCTTCATTTGAAGCAGATTTCTTCTTTTTTTCAATATTGCATTGGTCTACAATGAGTTTATAAAGCCATTTTTTAAAATCCAATACTTCAATCCTTTTGAGATCAGAGCTAATTTTATTATATGTCGTTAATGTAAGATCTTCGGCATCCTTTTGATTTTGAAGATGTTTTACAGCTACACCAAAAACATACGGCGTGTATCTTAGAAATAATTCTCCAAGGTATGAATTGTCATGAGAAAATCGAAATTTTTTTATCAATTCTTCATCACTCAATTTACTATTTGAACTTGTTTTGAAATAAGACACGATTATTGTATTTAGAATGCTAAATTAATGTATTTATAGCAAATCATAACAAAAAACTATAAATCAAGACACTTTTATTTTTTTTTAATAATATCTTAGAAATTCATTTACATTTGCTTACTTTATTTCATTTATTTATGTATCATTTTTTCAAGTTTTTTTTATTTTTTCTTAGCCCCGAAAAAGCGCATTATCTTTCAATGGATTTATTAAAATTTTTAAATCATATTAAATTATTGAAATTGTTTTTTAGCGTTAAATCCTCTCCTAAAACTATTTTTGGGCTTCAATTTCCGAATAAGTTGGGTATGGCTGCAGGTTTTGATAAAAATGCCCGATATGTAGATGTTTTAGAAACATTAGGTTTTGGCTCCGTTGAAATAGGAACCGTGACGCCAAGACCTCAGTTTGGAAATCCTAAACCAAGGCTATTTCGACTAAAAAAAGAAGAAGCGATCATTAACCGAATGGGTTTTAACAACGAAGGCGTTGAACAAATTATTGAAAATCTAAAGAAATATTCAAATCGTAAAATCATTATTGGAGGAAATATAGGTAAAAATAAAGACACTTCTAATGAAGATGCGTTCAAAGATTATTTGGAGTGTTATCAAAAATTATATCCCTATGTAGATTATTTTACAATTAATGTAAGTTCTCCAAATACCCCTAATTTAAGAGCGTTGCAAGATAAAGATTCTTTAATGAAAATTATTAATGTACTACAAGATTTCAAAAGTAATCAAGATGTCAAAAAGCCTTTATTTTTGAAAATTGCACCCGATTTAAATATCGATATTTTAAAAGATATTGTAGCCGTTTATCAATTAACGAATTTGGATGCATTAGTTGTTTCGAATACAACGATTGATTTTGATATTTTGAAATTAGAAAAAGAGAAAGCTAAAAATATTGGAGCTGGGGGATTAAGCGGAAAACCAATTTTTGAAAAAAGTAACCAAATCATTCGTGAGATAAAGTATATAGACGATTCTGTTAGAATTATTGGTGTGGGAGGAATTGACTCTGGAGCAAAAGCAAATGTAAAACTTGATTTAGGCTGTGAATTGGTTCAAATCTATACGGGTTTTATCTATAAAGGACCTTCTTTAATAAAAGAAATAGTAGAAGAAATAGGATAACTTTACAAAATCCTAATCTGAAATTTTGGTTGCTATTTCTGTCCTTCCAATCAAAGGATGGAATATATAACCTCTAATATTGGCTTTATTTTCTCCAATCATAGTTAAAAGACATCTGTAGCTTTTTCCTGAAATGGGGTCATAAACATAGCCTCTATATTTCCCTTCTCCCTCATCTATAAAACTATACATTAGATTAATTCCCGTTACTCTTCGATTTCTAAGCTTCGGGTTTGGGTTTTTTGTATCGATTAACGTTCTGCCTTGCTCTTGATCATCTTCGTACATCCAAATGACTTTTCCGTTATATTTTTTTGTAGCTTCGTTATAGGTTACTCGAATCCTTTGTTTTTTGTTTTCCGATTCCCATACGCCTTCCATTTTATATTTCAAATTCTGCGCAAAAACTGCATTGGAAATGAAAATTAAAGCAAATATTATTTTTTTCATGTATGAAACTTTAATTGTTTTTAGTTTTTTGCAAAAATACAATAACCTTTTTAATAAACATCTAAATTCTATGATTCAAAATAAATTCTTTTAATTCTAGAACCTATACTTGTTAGAATTTCATATGGAATTGTTTGGGCACTTTCAGCTAAATCAATAATAGAAATGTGTTCACCAAGCACTTCAACTTCATCGTTTAGATGAATATCATGTTCTTTTCCAAGATAAATCATGGTCATGTCCATACAAACATTTCCAATAGTAGGATATTTTTCTCCATTTATATATACAAAAGCCCTTCCATTTCCCCAACTTCTTCGATAGCCATCAGCATAGCCAATATTTATAATCGCGATATAACTCTCTGTATCAATTTTACCCATTCTATTGTATCCAATGGTGTCCTTTGGGCCTACTTTTTTTATCTGAGAGATTTTACCGACTAATCGAATCGGATTCTGAAGATGTTTTGAAATGGAGTCTTCGCTATTAATTCCAAAAAGCCCTATTCCCAATCGAACCATTTCATATTGATAGTCAGAAAAATTTGAAATCCCTTCGGAATTCAATAAATGTCTTAATGGCTTGTATCCAATTTGATTTACAATTTCTATATAAATTTTTTCAAACGTATTAATTTGACCTAATGTGAAATCTTTTAATGCTAAATTGTCACTTGCTGCCAAATGACTAAATATAGAAGCTAATGTTATTTGAGGTAGTTCTTTTATTTGATTAGAAATAAGTAAAGCTTCGTTAAGATTTAAGCCTAAGCGATTCATTCCTGTTTCAATTTTTAGATGAATCTTTAAGTTTTTATTTAAATCCTTATTTTGATTAATATAATTTTTACAAGCTTCAAAGCTTTCAATGCTATACACTTCGGGCTCTAAGTCAAATTCAATTAATTTATCAATCGCGTTCCAATTTGTGTTCAGCACCATAATTGGAGTTTTAATGCCTAAATTTCGAATCGAAATTCCTTCGTCTAAGTAGGCAACGGCAAAATAATCTATTTTTTGATACTCTAGCAATTTTGCTAGTTCAATGCTCCCAAGTCCATATCCGAATGCCTTAAGCATAATCATGATTTTGGTTTCTGGCTTTAACTTTTTGGCAAAAACATTCAAGTTGTTTTTTATTGCATTTAGGTTGATTTCTAAATGTGTTTCATGGGTTTGCTGTTGAAATTCTTTTACTATTTTATCTAATTCAAAAACTCGAGAACCTTTAAATAATATCGTGGCGTTTGTTATTTTTTTTTGAAAATTTTGGTCTAGAAAATCTTTTTGATTTTCGAAAAATAAACACTCTTTTAAATTTGAGTTAAATGCATTTTCATATAATTTAAAAGTCTTTCCTATAAAAAATACAGTATCTAAATTTTTGGATTTTAAGAGCTCTAAAATTGTTTTATTCGCATTTTCATGATTTGAAAATGACTCAAACATTTCGGTTAAAATTGTAATTTTTTTTGTGCCGCCGGCTTGCTGCTCTAAAAAGTCTAATGCTTCAGATAATGAGGTTGGATCCGAATTGTACGTGTCGTTTATAATTCTATTGCCCGAATTCCCCTCGATCACTTCAAGTCGCATTTCTACTCTTCGTATATTTTCAATTGCATTAATATAATCATTAGGATTTTCATTTAATACAAAAAGCATTGCGATACAGTGACATAGATTTTCGATTGATGATTTATCCTTATGTTTTAATGAAATGCAAACGGGATTCCCTTCATAATCAAAAAATAGTTTGTTTTCAATGATTTCAAATTTCAAATGAGCAGAAGTGTTAAATCCCCATTTAAAAAGTTTAATACTATCGTTATTTTTAAAAAATAAAAAAATGTGTTCATTTATAAAAGAGTCATCACTATTATAAATCAATATATTACAATTTGCAAATAGTTTTAATTTTTCATTAAGAAGTGCCCCTTTATCTCTAAAATTTTGAATATGTGCAGTGCCAATGTTGGTAAGAATTCCAAATTTTGGTTGAATAATTTTTTCGAGATGTTCCATTTCGCCAGGCTTTGAAATTCCGGCTTCAAATACTCCGTAATCGTATAAATTGTCAATATTCCAAACGGAAAGAGGAACTCCAATTTGAGAATTATAACTTTTTGGACTTTTCACAACTCGTTTTTGACTCGAAAGGATTTCAAAAAGCCATTCTTTTACAATCGTTTTACCATTACTTCCCGTAATTCCAATAGATGGAATAGGATTATGTATTCGTTTTTGGATTGCAATTTTTTGAAGCGCATCTTGAACATTTTTTACAAAATAAAATGTGGCATTTGGCAATTTTTTAATGGAATCCAGTTCATTTACAACAAAGCATCGAACGCCTTTTTCATAGGCATTTTCAATATATTCAGTGCCTTTTTTTCTAGCGCCATCCAAAGTAAAGAAGGCCGTTTTAGCGCCATTTATAATTTTTCTTGTATCAATGGATAAGTATAAAATGTCTGAAAATTCAATATCTGAATTAGAAAAATGATTTGTTTCAAAAATTTTAGAAAGTTTCACAATAGGTGCGATTATTTTCCAAAATTATAAAGTTCTAAATAAAAATCGATAAAAAAATAAAAAAGAAATTAACTTTGCCTTCTAAAAATTTATAATTCTTATGCAAGATGTCCATCAAATTGTAAGTAATTCAAGAGAAAAATTTTCTAAGGCAATAGAACATTTAGAAAATGAATTGCTGAAAATCAGAGCAGGAAAAGCGAGCCCACAAATGTTAAATGGAATTATGGTAGAAGCTTACGGCTCATTAAGTCCACTTTCAGCTGTATGTAATATTTCTGTGCAAGACAGCAGAATGCTTGTATTACAGCCTTGGGACAAATCTCAATTTCAAATTATAGAAAAAGCAATTTTATTAGCAAACCTTGGATTTAATCCACAAAATGACGGTCAAGTAATTCGAATTGCAATTCCTCCGCTTACCGAAGAACGAAGAAGAGATCTTGCAAAACAAGCCAAAACAGAAGTTGAAAAATCTAAAGTTTCGGTAAGAAATATCAGAAGAGACGTTAATGAAGATTTAAAAAAGTTAAAAAAAGAGGGCGTTGCCGATGATTTAATTAAATCTGGTGAAGACCAAGTTCAAAAAATAACAGACGAGCATATTGCAAAATGTGATAAAATGATGGAAGCAAAGGAAAAAGAAATCATGTCTGTCTAATTTTTAGGTTTAATTAACGAATACAAATTAATCTTTAGTTTAGTTTTGTTGTCTTATAAGTATCTAAAATTTAATTAAAATGTATAGATTTTTATCTTTTTCTATTTTTATCTTGTTTAGTTTTTGTGTTACAGCTCAAAGCGAAGCGAGTATTCAACTAAGTACCGAAACTATAGATTATGGAGTTATAAAAAAAGGTGCTGATGGCGAACGCACACTTACGGTATCAAATCGAGGTAATGCACCATTAGTTTTGTCTAATTGTGCGGGATCTTGCGGTTGTACAGTTCCTACTTGCCCAAGAGAGCCAATCATGCCAAATCGTTCTGCAACAATTAGTATTAAGTATGATACCAATAGGCCTGGGCCATTCAGTAAAATGATAACCATTTTTTCTAATGATCCCCAAAAAACAAGTGCCGTAGTTCGTATAACGGGTGAAGTTAAAGAATAATTAATTTTAAACATTAAACTTTTTGTTATTTTTCGTTTCAAATAGTAAATAAAAGTTTAACAGGAATCTAAATTTCCATATTTTTGTTATAAATTTAAATAAAAAAATTATGAAAAATTCAATATTAATATACATATTCACTTTTTTTGTATTTCAATTACAAGCTCAAGTTAAAGTTGGATTAAAAGAAGTACCAGATGTTCAAGTAGAAGATTTGGCAGGAAAAAAAATCTCTTTAAAAGAATATATTAAACCAGGTAAAAATTATGTTCTTGCATTTTGGGCTACTTGGTGTGTTCCTTGTAAGCGAGAATTAACGAACATGGTCGATTTAACTCCAAAATGGGAATCGGATTTCAATACCGAAGTTATTGCTATATCTACCGACGATAGCCGTGCTAAATCAAAATTAAAATCTTATGTGGCTGGTGAAGATTGGCCATATACCGTATTATTAGATCAAAATCAAGATTTAATGAGGGCTTTGGGTATTCAGCAAATTCCTTTTACAATGATTATTGATAAAAATGGTCAAATTATATATAGCCACAATTCTTATGTAGAAGGAGATGAATTTGAAATTGAAAACAAATTAAGCCAAATTTCTAAATAAGTATGAAAAAATTAAATGTTTTATCAATAATACTCTTAAGTATTTGCTCCTTAAACGCACAGTTTGATTTCAAAAAAGTTTTAAAAGAAGCAGAAAATAGTATTAAAAAACCTTCAGGCACAGATACAAGTAATAAAAACAAATCGACTTCAACCCAGATTTTAGAAGGTTTAGGAAATATCCTAAATGGAAAAAGTAGTGCAAATGAAATGACTCAAAGCAGAGCTAGTGAAGGACTTAAAGCTGCGTTGAAGTCAGGAACGGATTTTGCATCAGGAAAATTAGGCAGTGTAGATGGTTTTTTAGCCGATGCCGCGGTAAAAATTCTATTTCCTCCAGAAGCCAAAAAAATTGAAAACACGTTGCGAAAATTAGGAATGAATAAACAATGTGATAATGTAATCAATACCGTTAACCGAGCTGCTGAATCAGCTGTAGTAGAGGCTAAGCCTATTTTTGCGGCTGCAATTACAAACATGACGATTACGGATGCTATTAATATATTAACAGGAGGTCAAGGTGCGGCTACAGCGTATTTAAGAAGAACTTCGGGGCAAGAATTAGCCAATAAATTTCAACCTATAATTCAATCTAATCTCAATAAATCTGGTGCAACGAAGCATTGGACTTCAGTAATGAGTTCTTATAATAGAGTGCCTATGGTTGAAAAAGTAAATCCAAATTTAACGGATTACGTAACTCAAAAAGCCATTGATGGTGTGTTTTTAAAAGTAGCTGAAGAAGAAAATAAAATTAGAACCAATCCAACAGCTCGAGCAGGAAGTATTCTTAAAGATGTTTTTGGATGGGCCGACCAGCAAAAAACAAAATAATTAAAAAAAACGCTAAGATTCCAGCGATTTTGTAAAAGCAGGATGGAACAACTCTAATGTTTGTTTTAGTAAAACGCTTTCAACGTGCGTGTAAATTTCAGTCGTTGTAATTGAAGCATGGCCAAGCATTTCTTGAATCGATCTTAAATCAGCGCCATTTTCAAGTAAATGTGTTGCAAAAGAATGTCGAAACGTATGTGGAGATACACTTTTTTTAATACCAGTTTTTTCACAAAGATCTTGAATGATTTGAAAAATAGCAATTCTACTAATCGGTTTCCCTCTAAGATTTAAAAACAAAATATCAGCATTCTGGCTATTTAACTCATGATGATTTCGATAATTGTTTTTATACATTGAAATAAACTTTAAAGCGTCGTTGCCGATAGGCACTAATCGTTCCTTATTCCCTTTACCGATAACTTTTACAAGTGATAAATTAAAATCTACTGCTGAAATTTTTAAATTAATTAATTCAGAAACACGCAATCCACTGCTATATAAGGTTTCTAATATGGCTCGATTTCTAACGCCCGCTTCATTTGATAAATCAATATTGTTTAAAATATTTTCTATTTCTTCAAAGCTCAAAACATCAGGCAATTTTCTACTCTGCTTAGGCGACTCTATTAATTCTGCAGGATTTTGGTCTATTTCATTTTCAAAAATTAAAAAACTATAAAACTGTTTAATACTTGAAATGATTCTTGCTTGAGAAGCACTCGCAATTGAAAAATTTTCATTTAAATAATTTAGAAAATCTAAAATGTCTTTTTCTTTTATATCTTTAATAGTTTCAGGGTAACTAGTAATTATTAAAAATTCATTTAATTTTTTTAAATCTCTTAAATAAGCTTCAATCGTATTTTCCGACAATTGACATTCGAGCTTTAAATAGTTTTCAAAAGATTTTAAGTAATACAAGTTCATAACAACGACACAAAAATAACAAAAGAATTTTCTTTATTATATTAATTTAATTTTGATATTTAATAACATGATAATGAGTTTATTATATAACGTAACAAAATGTATTGAAAAAAATATATCTAAATAAAAAAAACTTTTTACTTTTGCAGTTCACAAAATTCAAGAATTACACATGAAAAAATTAACTTTAATCGCATTATTTGCAATTGTTGGCTTTGTAGCTAACGCACAAAAAGGTTCTATCCTACTTTCAGGAAACATTGGTTTTTCAACTTCTTCTGTTGAAAAGTCAAACACATCAGCTCAATTGTTTAATTTTAATCCACAAATCGGTTATGGTATTTCAGATAACTTGCATTTTGGAGTTTTTAACGAAACAACTTTAGCAAAAGGTGCAGATTTTAACGGTAACGCATTAGGAAACGATAATTTAAATGGAAACTTAGTTGTTGTAGGTCCATTTTTACGTTACACTAAAAAATTCGGAGATATCTTCGCAGTATTTGCTGATGCAAAATTAGGTTGGATGTCAGGTTACCATGATGCAATGACGGATTCAAGAGGAAATGCTTCTGTTATGTCAGGTTTCCATTTTGGAATCACTCCAAGTGCATTAATTAACTTAACTAACAATTTTGGTTTAACATTCTCTTTTGGAGGAGTTAACTATCAATCTTTTGGCTTTAACGAAGCTCAAAGCACGGAATTCAATATGAACTTCGGTAAACAATTTTCAGTAGGTGTACAGAAAGTTTTTGGTAAATAATAATTTCTAAAATTATTATACACATTTTTTAATTTATAAATCTAAGTACATGAAAAAAATAATTATAATCGCTCTAATGTCTGTTGCCAGCATGAGTATTTTTGCACAAAGTAACTCAATATTGGTATCCGGAGACGCAGGGTTTGAATTTTCAAAATCAAATCCAGGAAGTGGCTCTGTTCAGAAATTAACTTTTAATCCAATGTTAGGATATCAAATGTGTGATAATTGGACAATTGGAGGTCATTTTGGTCTTACTTCATACACTGCAGGTAGTTCTGTAGCAGATGAATATCAAATTGGTCCATTTGTTCGTTATTCAAAAAAGATTTCTGATCATTTCTCATTATTTGCAGATACTCGTTTTGGATACATGTGGTCTGGAATGAATAACGTAAATGGTTGGAACATTAGCCTAACTCCAAAAGCTTTTATCAATCTTTCTAATAATTTTGGTTTAGTTTTTGATTTTGGTAGTCTTTCTTATTCTGATTTTGGTCATACCGGACATTCAGTTTCTTCGTTTGAAGCTAAATTCGGAAGAACAATTAATGTAGGAATTCAAAAGAACTTTGGTTTGAAATAAAAATCATACCTTTTTCAATACAAAAAAAGCCAATCCTTGTGATTGGTTTTTTTTATGTATTTATTTAAATTTTAGCAAGCTCTAATAATTTAAAAAAATGTATTTTTGTAGCTTTATTCCATTTTAAAATATAAGAAATGAGTGCAATTGTAGAAATTAAAGCAAGACAAATCCTTGACTCAAGAGGAAATCCAACAATTGAAGTAGATATATTCACAGAAAGTGGTGCAATGGGAAGAGCTGCCGTTCCTTCAGGAGCATCAACGGGTATTCATGAAGCCGTAGAGTTGAGAGATGGCAATAAACAATATTATCTAGGTAAATCTGTTTTAAAGGCTATTGAAAATGTAAATACTATAATTTTTGATGCATTAATTGGAATTGATATAAGAGAACAAGAGTTAATAGATCATATATTAATTGAATTAGACAAAACAGATAATAAATCAAACTTAGGCGCCAATGCCATGCTAGCGGTTTCTTTAGCAGCGGCTAAAGCTGCAGCAAATTTTTCTAATTTACCTTTATACCGATATATAGGTGGCGTACAAGCATCTACATTGCCTGTACCTATGATGAATATTTTAAATGGTGGTGCTCATGCAGATAATTCTATCGATTTTCAAGAGTTTATGGTAATGCCTACTGGAGCTACTAGTTTTAGTGAATCTTTAAGAATGGGAGTTGAAATTTTTCATTCATTAAAAGAGGTGTTAAAGAAGGCTGGATATAGCACAAATGTTGGCGATGAAGGTGGTTTTGCGCCAAATATTAAAAGTAATGAAGAAGCTATTGAAATCGTTTTAAAATCTATAGAAAATGCAGGATATACTCCTGGAAAAGATGTATTTATTGCAATGGATGCAGCCGTTTCGGAAATGTGGAATGCGGAAGAACAAAAGTATATTTTCCATAAATCGGATCATCGAAAGTTAAGTAGTCAAGAAATGGTTGCGTATTGGAAGTCTTGGTGCGAAAAATATCCAATTGTATCCATTGAAGATGGAATGGCAGAAGATGATTGGGAAGGATGGAAATTACTTACAGAAGCTTTAGGTGAAAAAGTTCAGTTGGTAGGGGATGATTTATTTGTAACGAATCCAAAAAGACTTCAAAAAGGAATAGAAACCAATACCGCTAATGCACTTTTAGTAAAAGTAAATCAAATTGGAACGTTAACGGAAACGATACAGGCGGTTCGTATGGCGCAAAATAACGGTTATAATACGATAATGAGTCATCGAAGTGGCGAAACGGAAGATGTTACAATTGCAGACTTAGCTGTAGCTTTAAATTGCGGTCAAATTAAAACAGGTTCCGCTTCGCGTTCGGATCGTATGGCTAAATATAACCAATTATTGCGGATAGAAGAATCTTTAGATACAACCGCATTTTTTCCTAAGTTAAAATTTGGCAAATAAAAAATGGTTGATATCTTGGCTTTTGGAATTCATCCGGATGATGTAGAGTTAAGCTGCGGTGGAGCTATTGCAAAAGAAATTTCAAATGGGAAAGTGGTAGCTATATGCGATTTGACCAAAGGAGAAATGGGTACTCGAGGCAATTCAGATACTCGTTTTAAAGAAAGTGAAGCTGCAAAAGATATTTTGGGTGTAAGCTACAGAGTTCAGCTAGATTTAGAAGATGTTTGGGTACAAAACAATAAAGCTTCAATATTGAAAATTATTGAAATTATACGGTATTTTAAACCCAAAATTGTGCTTTGCAACGCAATTTCAGATCGTCATCCAAATCATCCATTGGGTTATCAAATGGTTAAAGAGGCTGTTTTTTATTCCGGATTGTCAAAAATTTCGACAACATACAACAATCAATTACAAGAAGCTTTTCGGCCAAATGCCATGTATAGTTATATACAAAGTGATTTTATTCATCCAGATTTTGTAGTAGATATTACAGATTTTTTTGATGTAAAAATGAAATCTATTTTAGCCTATGCCTCACAATTTTATAATCAAAATAATGAGGAAGAGCTAGAAGAGACGTTTATCTCTACTCCTGAGTTTCTAAAATTAATTGAATCTAAAGATCGAATATTTGGCAAATCTATTGGAGTAACTTTTGCTGAGGGATTTAAAGTTGAACGATATATCGGTGTAAATAGTCTATTTGATATATTTTAATAAAATAATCTAATGAAATAAAAAAAAAGCGCTAATTTTGCAATCCGTTTTTTGAAAATAATTGATCATGGATACGCGAAATATAGCTTTTGTTGGGCTTAAAAATGGAGTTCATACCTTTGAATTTGAATTGAATGAACAATTTTTTTCTAAGTATCCGGATAGTATTATCAAAAAAGGACATCTTGTTTCAAAGATTAAGTTAGATAAAAAAGATTCATTTTTTATTTTAAACTTTGAAATAGATGGAAAAGCAGAATTGTTGTGCGATCGATGTGTAGAGTTGTTTGATTATGAAATGATATTTGATTTTACATTGGTTGTCAAATTTGCAGAGCGTGAAACAAAGATAGGAGATGAAGAAGATGTTATCTATCTTTCCAAGTCGGATACACATATTGAGATGAGTGATATTTTATATGATTATATAACCATTCACATTCCAATTCAAATATTGCATCCAAATACAAAAGAAGGGTTGATTGGTTGTAATCCTGAAGTTATTAATAAACTTCGTTTATTTGAACCAAAAGACGTAGTTGAAAAAGAATTGGAAGATCCAAGATGGGAAAAATTAAAACAATTAAAAAATAATATAAAAGAATAAACTAAAATTATAATAACATGCCACATCCTAAGAAAAAAGTATCTACTACAAGAAGAGATAAAAGAAGAACCCATTATAAAGCAGAATTACCTACTTTAAGTACTTGCGGTACAACTGGTGAAACTCATATTCGTCATAGAGCGTATATGGTTGAAGATGCGTTATACTACAAAGGAAAATTAGTAGTAGAAGCTAAAGGTTAATCTAACAAAAAATAAAATTATTTACATATAATGCCAAAGTATTACTTTGGCTTTTTGTGTTTTATTTATCCAAAATAAGTTGAAATGCGTCTAAAAAAACTCGAAATTAAAGGCTTTAAAAGTTTTGCAGATCGAACCGTGCTTCATTTCAATGATAATATTACGGGTATTGTAGGGCCTAATGGCTGTGGCAAATCTAATGTTGTAGATGCTATACGTTGGGTTTTAGGCGAGCAAAAAACAAGTCAACTTCGGTTGGAAAAAATGGACAATGTCCTTTTTAACGGATGTAAAACTCGAAAAGCATCTGGTCTTGCGGAAGTCTCTTTATCTTTTGATAATACCAAAAATATTTTAGCTACTGAATTTACAGAGGTTACAATTACTCGAAAACTATTTAGAAGTGGGGAGAGTGAGTATCGAATAAATGATGTTGGCTGCCGATTAAAAGATATTCAAAATTTATTTATAGATTCGGGAATAGGTTCGGATAGTTACGCTATCATTGAGTTGGGCATGGTAGACGAAATTCTGCAAAATAGAGACCATTCAAGAAGAAGATTGTTTGAACAAGCTTCGAGTATTACAAAGTACAAAATAAGAAAAAAAGAAAGTTTACAAAAATTAAAACAAACTGAGGAAAACTTAGATCGATTAGAAGATTTGTTAGCAGAGATTCAAAGTAATATTAAAGCTTTGGAGAATCAGGCTAAAAGAGCGGAAAGGTATAATCAAATTAGAGAGGAATATAAAGAGGTTTCTTTAGATATTATAAAACATCAAGTAAAAAACTATAAAGAAAATTATAATTTAGTTTTTAATCAAAAGAAAGAACAAGAGGATAAAAAAATTGAAATCGAACAAAAAATAGCCGCTCAAGAGGCTGATATTCAAAAAAATAAACTTGTTTTATTAGAAAATGAAAAGCATTTAACATCGATTCAAAAACAATATAATGAATTAATTGGCGGTATAGGTAAAACAGAAAATGAAAGAAATATTTTAAAAGAACAAATTCATAATTTTGCAATCCGAAATCAAGAGTTAATTGCACAAAATGTGCAGTTAGAAAATGAATTGAATATATTAAACCAAGAGTTACAGAATAATCAAAATGAAATGGAATCCATTTCAAAGTCTTTTGAATTGACAAGTAAAGAGTTAGAGAAAAAGAAAAAAGAACTTTTAGAAATTGAAAATACGTTTGAATCTAATAAAAACATTCTTGAAAAAGATAAAACATTGTTTCAAGGTCTTCAAAATGAGGTTTTTGAATTGGATAAACAAAAAACAATTGCTAGTAATTTATTAGTGCAATATCAAACGCAACTTAAAAATGAATTGTCGCAATTTGAAGATTTAAATAAGAAAGAAGAGACGTGTCAGAACGAATTTAATAACAATCAAAAAGAAAAAGAAAAATTAGACTTAGAAATAGAATCGCTTCAGAAATGGGAAGTTGAGTTAAATGATAAGTTAATCGGATTAGAAAATCAAATTGTCGAAATTAAAGGAAAAGTAACTGTAAGCCAACGAAAATTAGATAGTAAGCGAAATGAGTATAATCTATTAAAATCAATGATTGATAATCTAGAAGGTTATCCAGAAAGTATTAAACATTTAAAAAGAAATGAAAAAACATTTCAAGATAAATTGATCTTTTCAGATTTAATTCATTGTGATGAACATTACAAATCTACGGTAGAATCCATTATAGCTCCAATATCAAATTATTTTATAGTTGAAAATGACGAAGACGCACAAACGGCAATTTTAAGTTTAAATAAATATCAAGCTGGAAAATCTGGTTTTATTGTACTAGATTGGATTAAAAAAATGCCAAAACCAAGTTTTGATATTATTCCTGGATGTATTTCGGCGCTTGAAATTATTCAAATTGACTCCAATTATAAAGTAATAATAGAGAAATTATTTTCTAAAACCTTTGTAGTAACAAACGATTCTATTTTTGATTTTGAATTGTATAAAGGAAAGGATTACCGATTTATTATTTTAGAAAATGGCAAAATTGTAGATGATAAAAGTGTTTTTGGCGGTGCAAAAAGTTTGTTTGATGGCGCTCAAGTCGGTAGAGCTAAAAATGCGGAGGCTTTAAAGTTGCAATTAGAAGAAGTTGAAAAAGAATTGAGCAAGCAAGAAAAGAGTTTAACAAAGCTTATTGAACAATCTAATGCAATAAAAGAATTGTCGAAAAAAGCCGAGATAGAAAAAATGCTTAAAGTACAAAAAACTATTGATGAAGCTTATACGAAGTCCAAAGTTGTATTTGAGCAAATTCAGCAAGCTCATGAAAAATCAAAAAAACAAATATCAAGTTATGAGGAAGATATTAAAAAACAAGAGACTTCATTAATTCAAATTGAAAACACGTATAAAGAAAAATATCAAATTTTTAATGAAGTAAAATCTAAAAATGACATTCAAAATGAAGCATTTGAAAAGTATTTAGAAATTTTTAATCAACAAAAGTCGGAGGTTTTAGAATTTGAAAGTAAATGGAAAACGCAACAAGTATTATTGAATCAAAAGAAAGAGCAAATTCAATTTTATATTACAAAAATGGATCAAATTAAGCAACAGGTCCTTCAAAATACGTCTAAAATTGATGAAAATCAAAATTTAGAAAAACAAAAAATTGAATCGCTAAACAATTTAGAATCTACAATTCAAGAAAATAATACCGAGAAAGATAGTTTTTCTAAGAATATTGAAATAGCAGAAAAAGAATATTATACGCTTCGTGGCGATTTGATAGAACAAGAAAAGTCTTTAAAACTGGTTGAGCAACAAAGAAATCAATTTCAAGAGATAGTAAATGGTTATGAAAGTAAAATTCAAGAAATGCGATTGAATTTACAATCTATAAAAGAGCGATTAGATATAGAATTTAAAATAGAATTGAATGAATTTTTAAATTCGGATTTAGAAGTAGTTTCAGATATCGAATCATTGGAAAATAAACAAGCGCATTTTAGAAAAAGATTGGAGACCTACGGAGAAGTCAATCCTATGGCTATTGAAACCTATAAAGAAGTTAAAGAACGATTTGATTTTTTGACGTCTCAAAAAAATGACATATTAACGTCAAAACAGCATTTAATAAATACAATTAAAGAAATTGATGAAACGGCCAAAGATCGTTTTCTAGATAGTTTTTATCAAGTTAGAACGAATTTTATCAATACGTTCCGAATTTTATTTACCGAAGACGATACTTGTGATTTGATATTAGTAGATCCTTCTAATCCAATAGATAGTGATATTGAAATTATTGCCAAACCAAAAGGTAAAAAACCACTTACGATTAATCAACTTTCAGGAGGAGAAAAAACCTTAACAGCTACGGCGCTTTTATTTTCATTATATCTTTTAAAGCCAGCGCCATTTTGTATTTTTGATGAGGTAGACGCTCCATTAGATGATACAAATATTGCCAAATTCAATAAAATAATTGAAGAGTTTAGTAATAATTCTCAATTTATAATCGTAACGCATAATAAACAAACAATGGCTTCCGTTGAAGTTTTATATGGCGTAACAATGATTGAACAAGGCGTTAGTAAATTAGTTCCAGTGGATTTTCGTTCCATTTCAGAATCGTAATCAAAACTAATTTTTTAAAGTTAAAATAATTAAAAAATTTATTATATTACTTTCTATTTTTTTTGTTATATTTGCCGAAACTAAATATTTTTAAATGTTAGAAATTGGTCAAAAAGTAAACGGTAAATACATTGAAAATCCTTTTTTAGCGGAAGAATATATTGATTTTATCAACGAAATCGTAACGCCTGGAACGGATATGAATCAATTGTATGAGCATAATAAAAAGTTAAGAGCTGTTGAAATTGCCAATGATATCTTAAAATTATATGAAGAACAAACGCCATTGTCAGAAGATTTTATGAAATTGCTTGCAAAACCAAAATCTATTAAATTGGCTTTAGTTACAGAGCCTTGGAGTATTGAAACCGCTCATATTTTATATTACATAAAACAAATTGAGAAAAATGGACAAGGTAAAGTCCAAGTGCTTATATTTTTGAGAGATACCAATCCTGAAATTGTAGAAAAAGTATTAGAAGATCCAACTGTAAATCTTCCAAGAATTATAATTATGGATCGAAAAAATGAAGTCAAACGATTTTGGGGTCCAAGAACTGAGGTTGCCGAATCATACTATCAAACATTATTAGAAAAAGGCGCAGATAAAATGGAACGTTATGCTGAAATGCAAAAATGGTATAAAGAAGATAATGGAAAAGCTTTTCAAAAAGAGTTTTTTGAGGTGATGAATGAAGTTTTTAATGGATTTTAATGAATAATTCCACTTCCAATTAACTCCTCTCCATCATACCAAGCCGCAAATTGACCACTCGCTATGCTTGAAATTCGTTTTTCAAAAATAATATAAAGACCTTCTTCTTTCATATAAAGTTTAGCACTTTCTAAAGGCTGTCTATATCGTATTCTTACGGAAAGTATTCGAGTTTCGTTAATTTTTAATTCTAAATCTTCTCGAATCCAATGCAAATCTTTTTTTGAAATAAAAAGACCTTTTCGCCATAAGCCGGGATGTTTATCTCCAATGCCAACATATAAAATATTGGTTGATGCATCTTTTTCAATTACATAAAGTGGTTCGCCAGTGCCGCCAATCCCAAGTCCCTTTCTTTGACCAATGGTATAAAATTGAACTCCTTGATGCGTTCCGATAATTTTACCTTTAATTTCTTTAAAATTGAAGTTCATTGAAATGTCATCGGGATTGTCAGAAGGATAAGTGTAAAAATTTGGATCATCTGGAAGCAAAATAACTTTTCCTTGTTTTGGGGTTAATTGTTGTTGTAAAAAAACGGGAAGTTTTACCTTTCCAATAAAGCATAAACCTTGAGAGTCTTTTTTTTCGGCAGTGATTAAGTCATATTTCTTTGCAATTTCCCGAACTTCATTTTTTTGTAAATGCCCAATTGGGAATATTGCTTTAGAAAGCTGATACTGATTCAGCTGACATAAAAAATAGCTTTGATCTTTATTGTTATCTTTGCCTGAGAGTAATCTATAAATGGGTTTATCATCAATTTCAATCGTCTCTTTTCTTACATAATGGCCTGTTGCCACATAATCTGCACCGAGTTCTAATGCAATGTTTAAAAAAAGGTCAAACTTGACTTCGCGATTACATAAAATATCTGGATTAGGCGTGCGCCCATTTTCATATTCCGAAAACATATAATCTACAATCCGTTCTTTATATTGAACGGATAAATCAATAACTTGAAAAGGAATATTTAACTTTTGAGCAACCATTAAAGCATCATTACTGTCGTCAATCCATGGACATTCTTGATTAATAATTACACTTTCATCATTCCAATTTCGCATAAAAATGCCAATAACCTCATATCCTTGCTCTAATAATAGCGCAGCCGATACACTGCTATCAACACCACCGGATAAACCTATAACTACTTTTTCTTTTTTCAATTTTTAAAATTTAAAAATAATGAATTCCTGGAGTGTACGGTTTTTGAATTAAACCAAGAATCCATTCAAAATCTTCTGGACTATTCATGATATCTCGATCTTCCATGTTCAAAATTAATATGGTTTCATTTTGGAGTTGTCCAAAATACTTTAAATATTGTTCATGTAATGAGTGTAAATATTGATCGGTTATTTCAAATTCAAAATCCCGTCCACGTTTTCTTATATTACTTTGAGCTTTTGCAATCGAAATATTTAGATAAATCGTTAAATCGGGTTTTGGTAATTTATTAAACATGATGTCAAACAACTTCCTAAATAGTTGTAATTCATCATTTTTTAAGTTATTTGCAGCAAAAACAAGCGATTTGTAAAACACAAAATCACTGATTGTCATTTTAGGAAATAGATTTGGTTTGGATAGAATATGATTTAATTGATGGTATCGAGACGCCAAAAATGACATTTCTAAAGTAAAAGCATAGGCTTCTGGTGATTCATAAAATTTTTCAAGAAAGGTATTTTCTTCAAATTGTTCTAATAAACTTTCGGCTTCAAGTGCTCTACACAACGTATTGCATAATGTTGTTTTCCCCGCACCAATTATTCCTTCAATAGCAATGTAATTGTACAAAATATAAGATTTAAATTAGATACAAAAGTAATGAAAATATGATGAAATTAAACTAAAACATTATTTGAATTGTAATCTTTCTAGTTTATATTCATTTTATTTTTACGCTTTCTATCATTTTTAAAAAAATAGTTTTTTTTTACATTTTAATATTTTTTTTTACATTTTTTTATAAACGTTATATATTTGCAGAAATTATCTAAAATTAAAGTTATGGTTAAAAAATTATTAACATTTTTTGTGTCGGCTATTTTTAGTATAGCAGCAATGGCACAAGACGTTATGGTAAGCGGTAAAGTTACCGATGCTAATGGTGCTCCATTACCTGGAGCAATCGTAGTTGAAAAAGGTACTAATAATGCAGTACGAACGGCTTTAGACGGTACTTATAAATTAACAATACCAGGAAATCGTGTTCCTACTTCAATTTTAATCCGTTCTACGGGTGCGGGTTCTGAAGAATTTTCGATTGATGGAAAATCAGAATCAGTTGAGTTTAATCCTTCTTTAGGAGCTCAAAAACAAAAAATTAGTGAAGTTGTAGTAACATCGGCTTCTAAAAAATCAGAGAAAGTATTAAATGCGCCTGCTTCTGTAAGTGTACTTTCTGAAGCTCGTATTGAGCAAAATACTTCATTATCTCCGGTTGATAACTTAAGAAAAGTTGCAGCGGTAGATATTATGCCTACAGGTTTAGTATCTAATAACGTAAACGTTAGAGGATTTAACGGAATTTTTTCTGGTTCTATGTTATATTTAGTAGACAACCGTATTGCATCGGTTCCGTCATTAAGAGTAAATGCATTTCAATTAGTACCAACTGCAAATACCGATTTAAGAAGTATGGAAGTAGTTAGAGGTCCTGCTTCTGCACTTTATGGTCCTTTTGCATCACAAGGTGTATTAGCAATGTATACAAAGTCTCCATTAGATATGGAAAATAGAATGGAAGTAACTGTAGGTTTAACTTCTGGTTTAAGAGCTGGAGATGAAGATCAAACCGTTACTAATATTAATGGTAAGTCGGTTACTTACAAAGCAGATAATTCTTTTGAAAATTTAAGTATTTTAAATCCAGAAATTCGTATTGCAGGTAAATTATCGGATAAAGTAGGAGTAAAAGTTTCTGCAAGTCATATGCAAGCTACAGATTTTGCATTCTATGACAATAGAGAAAGTAATGGAGAAAAAGTAGTTTTTGGAAATAGAGCTGCTGGAAATCCATTTGTTGCATCTAGCGATTCTTCTATTTTTAATAGAAATTTCAAAATCAGAAAAATTTCTGCAGATGCTCGTTTAGATTGGAGACCTGTTGATGGAACAGAATTTGTATTTAGCTATGGTTATTCAAATAATACGAATATGGAGTTAACTGGATTAGGCGCTGCTCAAGCAGTAGATTGGAGTAGTAATTATTTCCAAGCTCGTGCTAAATTTGGTAAATTATTTATTCAATATTTTATCAATCAAACCAATTCGGGTAACACATACCTAATTCCTCAAAACGTAACAGGTATAAATAAAGATTTTGCTTATCTAAGAGAGACTTCTAATTTGCAATCTTTCCAAGCGCAACATTCTGCTGATCTATTGAAAAATAGATTAAACTTAATTTACGGACTAGATGTTTATTTGACTAGACCTAGAGGAAATGTTTACGGTCGTTTTGATAACGGTGGTGCTAATATTAATCAATATGGTTTATATGGACAAGGTAAATATGAGTTTAATAAACAATGGTCATTTACAGGAGCTTTAAGAGCAGATTATCAAGATGTAATTGATGAGTGGATGTTCTCTCCAAGAGCTGCTTTAGTATTTAAACCTACTGAAAATAGAACATTACGTTTAACGTATAATAGAGCCTTTCAAGCTCCAAGTGCATTGAATTTCTTCTTAGATATCAATAATGGTAATAACGTTAGAGCATTTGGAAATACAACAGGATTCAATTATAACTTTGATGCAAATGGAAATCCTATTTATAACCATGCTGGTGGATTTAGAAGTGGAATGAATAGCCAAAATACAATAAATCAAATGGCAGCAATTTTTCAAGCTAGAGGATTGCCTGCTCAATTTGCTCAGCCAACAGCAGATGGATTATTTAATAATGTTCAAACTTTAATTGATGTAACACAATTTGCTCCTGCATATGGTAGAGAAGTTCAAAGATTATTGGCTTCAGGTGTAAATCCAGCTGCTGCTCAATTTAGAGCTTTAGCTCCTGCGATTGCTGCTTCAAAAGTTAATGCAGATATTTCTAAATATAATGAACCAGTTAGAAGTACTGTAACTCAAACTTTAGAAGTAGGATACAAAGGATATTTGATGGACAAATTAACATTAGGTGTAGATTTATACTATACAAGAATGGAAAATTTTGTAAGTCCATTAACAGCGAGCTCTTTTGCTGTTGTAACAGACGTAAATGTCTTAGCTCAAAACATTGAGTACGCAAAAGCAAACTACCCACAATTAGCAGGGTTCTTTAATAGTGTTTCAATTGATCAACTTTATGGTTTGTATACAAATGTAGCTTCAGGTTTGCCTGCTACTAATACAAATTCTAATTTTATTAGACCTGGATCTGCGGGTGTTTTCCCAACAAATACGGGTACAGGTTCAGATTTCTTATTAACGTATTTCAATTTAGGTACAGTTGATGTTGCTGGAGCAGATTTCTCTGCAAACTATCAAGCATCAAATGACTTAATGTTTGATTTTGCTTATTCTCACATTAATAAAGATAAAATTCCTTTAGAAGGTGCTGCTGGTGGATTTGTAGGCTTAAATGCGCCTCAACATAAAACAGCTTTAACAATTGATTATAAATTACCAATTGATCATAAAGGTGTTTCAATGCGTGCTGGCTGGAGATGGATGGATAAATTTGACGCAAACTCTGCAGTTTATATTGGAAGAGTTAATGCGGCTAATTTATTTGATTTAGGATTTTCTTGGAAACCAAGTAAAAGTGCAGGTACCATTTTATCTTTAAATGCAAACAACTTGTTAGATCATAGACATATGTTCTTCCCAGGTACACCAGCTATTGGTCGTGTTGTATTATTCAAAATTCAACA
>JBIPPB010000130.1:0-3020 GCA_044368655.1 Chitinophagales bacterium
TAAATCAATACGAAAAAAATTTATTTTTTTTGTTTTTTATACCCTTTTTATTAACTTTAACACCTCTTTTTTTTAATCCTGATACCTCTTTTTATTCAATTCATTATCGAGATCTTCTTAAATGTCGGAATAAACGTTTTCTAACTCAAAACGTACCAAATGTTTTATAAAATGGATCAATTATATGTATTATGGTATTTATTTGTCATTACTTTCTCAACGTTTTTATTGGACCTTAAAAAATCAATTATTCTTAGTTTATTAATATTTGTAGCACATTTTATTTTTCATTAATATTTGAGATTTCTGAAGAAAATAATGAAATTAAAAAAGATAATACGACTATATTTTTTGAATAATAAGAATAAACTAAAAAATTAAAACATCTTAATTGTTGATGATAGTATGTCGAATCGACTGATTTGTCTAGCAATTTTAGAAGATAATAAATGTAGTTTTTATAAAGTAACTCAAAGAAAAGAAGCAGTTGAAATTATTGAAAAATCTATAAATATTGATTGTATAATTATGGATTTATCCATGCCAATAATGAATGGATTTACAGCTTCTAAAACAATTCGGGCTTAACTTAAGGTAAATACTCCAATCATTGATTTTACTGCAAACATTGCCGAAGATTTATAAAATGAAAAATTTTTAACTGGAATGAATGACTATTTAATAAAGCCAAGTAACCACAATGATTTAATTCAGCGTATTATCAATATGATTTAATCCTATATTTATTTTTTTTAATAACCTTTCCATCTTATTTATGGTATTTTTGCCGTATAATATTTAAAAATAGATGGTAAAATTTTATTTATTTTGTTTTTGCCTTCTGCTAATTTCAAAAAACTATGCTCAAGATTCATTAAAAAATGAATCTCGAAAAAAAATAAGTGCAATAGAAATTAGACAGCAAAAAAACCAAATGATTAAAAGTGACAAAATAGAATCTTTAGAAATCTACACCAATGATTTCTTTTCTAAAAATCCGTCACCGAGTCTATTTGAATCTTTACAAAATATAAATGGCATTCGGCCTCAAATTCAATGTAATATTTGCAATACCGGCGATATTCGCATTAATGGTATGGATGGCCCCTACACGACTATTTTGATTGATGGTATGCCAATTGTAAGTGGGCTTGGAACGGTATATGGTCTTTTTGGTATTCCTATGGGAATTATTCAAAAAATGGAAATTTCAAAAGGACCGGCGCCTTCTTTATATGCTTCGGAGGCGATGGCCGGAACGATAAATATTATCACTAAAATTCCTAAAAATCAAACGGAATGGGTGGGTGATATTTCTGGAAATAGTTATGGGGAAATGAATATTGATGCCGCATCGAGTTTTATGCTTAATAAAAAAATCAATGCACTTTTAGGATTCAACGGATTTTTGTTTAATTCAAAACATGATGTTAATAACGATGGATTTATGGATCGCGCTTTAACGGATCGTTTTTCATTATTTAATAAGTTTAATTTTCAAAGAAACGATGAAAAGTCGACTCAATTTGCTTATCGAGTGCTTTATGAAAAACGCAGTGGAGGCGCAATGAATTTTAATGATGATTTAAGAGGCTCCGATTCGATATATGGCGAAAGTATTCATACGAAAAGAGCTGAAATTATTGGTAATTATGATTTGCCTTTCAAAAAAGAAGATTTCAAACTCCAATATTCTGCCAATATACATCATCAAAATAGTTTTTATGGTAATAATGAATATCTTGCTACTCAAGCTATAGGATTTTTGCAATTGATTTACAATAAAAAAATAAAACAACATCAGTTCCTTTTTGGAACAAGCCATCGATATACCATTTATGATGACAATTCAGACGCTACGTTACAAGTTTTTAAATCGTATTTGCCAGGCATTTTTGCGCAAGATGCATGGTCTTTAAGTACCAAAACAAGTCTGCTTCTTGGAGGTCGTCTTGATTATAATGCAGCGCATGGAATTATTTACTCCCCACGATTAGGAATAAAACACGAATTTCATCCAAATCACGCCATTCGATTTAATGCAGGTCAAGGTTTTAGAGTTGTCAATGTTTTCAGTGAGGAACATGGTGCATTTTCAGGAGGGCGGACCGTTGTTTTAGAAGAGGCATTAAAACCTGAGCAATCCATCAATTTATATGGAAATTACAATCAACATTTTAATACGTTTTTTGGATTTATAAAAGCCGATCATTCTGTATTTTACAATTATTTTTCAAACCGAATATTTCCTGATTATTTTAGTAATAGCGAGCAAATTATCTTTAGAAATTTAAAAGATTTCGCAGTAAACTATGGCATTTCCTCTTCTCTTGATTTTAACTTTAAAAATCGAATGACCGCACAAATTGGAGGCACCTACTTGCAATCTTATTGGTTGGAAGATGGAGTTAAAAATCAATTAGCCTATACACCCAATTGGACTTTTAATTATAGTATAGGATACGAAATCCCAAAAATTGATATCAAAATTGATCTCACTTCAAACATTGTAGGACCAATGCGATTGCCTGTTTTTGAGAATGATTATCGAAATGAATTCAGCCCTTGGTATCAAATCATTAATTTGCAATTTTCTAAAAAATGGTTTTCCGAAAAAATAGAAAGTTACTTTGGAATCAAAAATCTATTGGATTTTACTCCAAAAGAAGATATCATTATGCGTCCATTCGATCCGTTTGATAAAAATGTTGATGACCCTATCAATAATCCTAATAATTTTACTTTTGACCCATCATATAATTACGCTCCAATGCAATTTAGAACATTTTATTTAGGCGTAAGATTCCATTTTCATTAATCAAATATGTATCATCAAATTAGTCAAAAAGCCGTATTTTTCATAGAAAATGTAACGCAAAAGATGCCTTGGCAATTGGGAGCTAGCGCTTATGAGATTTGGATTTTTGAAATTATTATGCAGCAAACGAGGCTCGAACAAGGATTTCCGTATTATAAACGATTTCTCGAGCGATTTAAAGATATTAAAACTTTGGCTAAAA
>JBIPPB010000152.1:0-3011 GCA_044368655.1 Chitinophagales bacterium
CTTGTCGTCTCTATTAATAATTGTTGGGATTGGCAACCACATATTACCGCTCATATAGTCTGGAAGTTCATTGATGTCCATATCAGTCATCCCTTCCGTCCAATGTTTATAACCTCTTAGCAACTTAGCATATTGTTGTGGGTTTTTAACGATATTTTTAGATTGAAAAATTAGGTTGTTCTTCATAAACGTGTAAAAAGGAATGGCACGTTTCATTATGTTTCTTTCAGTCGTGGTAAGTAGCGTATAGTCAAATAAAGCTTCCCGTACTTGTTTAAATGCTGCAGCCGAGCTACCCGTTTTCTTTAATGACCAACGATACAAAGCAATACGTTGAATGTCATCTATTTCTTCGGCTAAGTTAAAATTACTTTCAATAAGTTTTTGTAAAACGTTTTTATCTTTAAAGTTCTTTCCTTGCCCTAAGCGGTCAATCATTGCTTTAACGTCTTCTAAATCTCGTGCACCACGGTGACCCGTAAGAACACCACTTTTAGCAATTTCGTCAAAATTATTTAAGAACACTTTATCAGATTGTTTTAACGCTTGTTCACCAACTTCAGCACGTAATTTAATAAGTTTTTTATATTTAGTTAAATCTTTAATTGCCGAAGCCTGAAATCTAATAATGTCTGCACTATTCATACCTGCAAGATACATATTGCCAGCGTTACCCATAAAGTTTCGACCGTGAAAACCAGGACTTAATAATGTAAACCCTTTCCATTGAGCCATTGCTTTGTCATAAAATTTTATTAATTCGGGAACTTCTTTATAAGCGTTGTCTACATTTTTAAAAATATCATAAGCAGACTTTTGCATTGCAACCGTTTCTCCAGCTGCACCAACACTTTCTAAGAATGTGTTGTCAAATGCCTTTTGCATTTCAGGTGGTAGGTTTTTAAACAAGTTAGAAAACTCATCTTTAAACGATTTAATAACTTTAAAACCACTTGGAAGTTGTTCTTGAATTTCTTTGATAGTTTTACCTTCCATTGAAATAAAGAACTGTGGTGCTCCGTCTACTTTTGTATATGTTTTAGATGCGGCATCATAGTTAACACCTAAAAACATCTTAGTTAAATTAGTTTGTGTATATTGCTTTTGAGCAACGTTAACTAAATCTTGTATAGATAACAAGGCACTTTCATTAAATAAATCACCATTAACACCATACAAATCTTTTAATGCTGCGTTAATTTCGCCTGTAGTACCTTCATACGTACGAGAGGCAAGGTCTGAGTGTCCTGGGCGAACATAATCTGTAACGTAATACCTTGAATTTTTAAATAATTCTTCTGCTTCTGCAGTTGGTACACGACGTAAATATTCGACATTACTTGCAAACGTTTTTCCACCAACATTAAACTCACCCATTTGTTGTAAAAACTTACGGGTTTGCCCTTGAATATTTCTTAGTTTATCTGTAACACTCTTTAAAGTATCACCGTGCTTAGCAATAGCTTCTATTGTTTCAGGTAGTAATTCTCTTTTACCAATGTTTAAAACAGCGTTTAAAAGATTATCACCAGGTGTCTTAGCAAGTGCATCAATTATCTTAGAAAACTCTGCACTATCACCAACAAATTCTAAACCAACAGAACCTTTTTGACCAACACGAGTTAATATTACGTTCTTACCTAAAACATTATTAGCGGTTTGTACGTAATCGGTTAATTGTTTATAGGCAGCTGGGTTATTGATTGCGTTTAAACCAGGAATTGCTTTTGAAGCAATTTTACCTGTGGCTGATTTTGCACGTCTTGCTATATCGTCTGAGAATTGTGAGACAATGTTATTCATAATAATCTTACCGTCTGGTAAGACCACACTCCACGCTTTTGTGGTAGCATCTTGGGTTAATTGACCACCCTTTTCAATAATGTCTTGAGCAATACGGTCACCATTTTTAATTTTGCTTTTTCTTAAAATATCACTAACATCATTAATAGCAACCTTTAAGTTGTCTGCTGTTTGACCAGCTTCTGCACTAATCTGTTTGATAGCACGGACTTGTTCATCGGTTAATCCTTTGGTAGCATTAAACCAATAACCTGCATCATCACCAAATTTAGCAATACCTTTAACAAAACCCTCGATTGCTTCTGCCGCTGGTTTTAATTTGGTACTTGCTTTAGCGGCATCAAGTAATGAGCCACCCACCTTACCAATAATATTAGCACTACCTTTAACTACTTTTTTAAGTGGTTTAGTTATTAAGCCAAAACCTAAATAAGTTGTTGGGTCTGAAACAATATCTAAACCTACATCAACAACAAAATTACCTATTTCGTCCCAATTAGTCCCCTCTTCTTTAAAGTCTAAAAAATCTTGGTCTCCTGTAAGTTTTTGAAGGGCTTCTTTTGTACTTAATCTTTCTTTACCCGACAACCCTTCCCAAGCCGCTTCTAATATATTTCGTTTATCTTTATCACCTAAAGAACTTAAAACATTGGAAACTACTTGACGTGGTCTATCTAAAACCTCAAGGATGTCCATAAGAACATTTTGTTCTGGTTTTAAATTTAACGCTTTTTCAACTAAGTTTCTTTTATCAAGGTCTTTTTGTGGAAGATACCTGATTTTGAAGATAAGCGTTTGTATCCTGTGCTGGTTTTGCAGACTTAAAAAGCTTTGCAGCAGTTGGCTTATACTTATATCCGTAATTAATCTTTTTTGCCATATTTTAAATTAGTGTAATTCCTTTTCTTTCAAGACGTGCAATAGCTTGTTCTCTTGTAATACCCATATTGCTCATTAAAGTATTTAAAGCTGTTTCTTGTTTTTGTCTGTAATTTTGTAAAATTCTATCTTTTTCTTGTTGAGTTTTTGCATTTTTCAATTCATTTTGGTATCGGGTTTGTACATCAACAACTAAATCTATATCAAGTAACCCAAAAAAAGTATTTTTATCTTCACCATAAGTTTGAACATCACCTAAACCAGATTGTTGTAGTGCTTTATTTTGGTCTAAACCTTCAGCGATTAATGAGTCATACTTTTGTTGTGGG
>JBIPPB010000131.1:0-2989 GCA_044368655.1 Chitinophagales bacterium
TATAACAGAGATACCATCTCTTGTTTTAAAGGATAACTGGTTACTATAGCCTGTTCCAATTGAAGTACTTGCATATGCTCTAATATAATATGTTGTATTAGGTAATAAATTATTAGGATTACTAATAAAAGATTCAAATTGATTGCCTCCATCTGATGTAAAACTGTCATTAATAGTTGGATTCGGTAAAATACTCCAACATACTCCACGTTTAACAATTTGAGATCCCCCATCATCAATAATTCTTGAGCTAATTGAAGCTTCTAATGCTCTAATATTTGTTATAGAATCAGCAATTACGGTTGGAATTCCATTTTTAGTTGTGGCTACAAGTTCATTTCCATAAGCATATCCTATTCCATTTCCTGCAAATGCTCTAAAATAAATTATAGTATTAGAAGGTAATGAAGAAGCAAAGCTATAATATGTATTTAAAGTCCATGCATAAGGAGAAACTTTATTGTTTGCAATTGTTGGATTTGGAGAAGTACTCCAGCATATTCCTCTATCTGAAACCGTTGATCCACCATCTGAAACAACATTCCCATGAACTTTTGCATACATAGCCCAAACAGTACTTACAGAGTCAGTTATAACAGTTGGAAGTCCTTTTGTAGTAAAGCTATATGCAATTCCATATGCTGTACCAGCGGCATTGGTAGCATATGCTCGAACAAAATAACTGGTATTTGGAAGTAAATTAAATACACGGCTATTAAAACTACCACCTCCAGCACCATCTATTGTATGGCTATTATTTATTGTGGGTGTTGATCCTATTGCCCAGCAAACGCCTCTCGCTGTTACTGCAAGTCCACCATCTGCTGTAATATTTCCTCCAGAGAAAGCACTTAGACTATCTAAATATACTATTGGACTAGTTGTAATTGTTGGTAGACTCCCACCATTAGATGCTGTAGAGGTTGTAAAAATTACTTGATTTCCATAAGAAGTCCCGTTTGCATTTGTAGCATAAGCTCTAACATAATAAGTAGTTGAAGGAAGTAATGGTGTCATCGTACTTAAAAACCCACCAATACCATTTCCATCATTAGTAAAGTTATTCGCTATTGTGGGATTTGGACTAGTATTCCAACAAACGCCTCTTTGTAATACGGGTGAACCACCATCTGTCAGAACGGTTCCTCCTCCGCTTGCCGATGAATTAGACAAAACTGTAATATTTTGAGTACTTAGCGTAGGAAGCGAATTAGGATTAGGCGTATAGAACGTAATACTATCAATATCATTAACAGATACACTTAATATATTTCCATTATTTTGATATATTTTTTGTAAAACAGGAGGTGGAGTAAGTTGATAACGAACGCTATCAATAGATTGAAGGGGTAAAATTATTTTTGTTCCATTACCTTGATGGATTATCATATTGTTTTGTCCAAATGCGGGATGTGATATAAATCCTCCAATAAGAACTAAGATGTATAAAAACTTTTTCATAGCTGTTTTGTAATTTTTTTATTAACAATGCTTTGGTCTCCAACTAAACTTATTATATAATCACCAGATGGAAGATTATTTGTAGAAATTATGTGAGAATGACTCCCAATTATGCGTTTGCCTAAATTGTATTCTTCCACTTTTTTACCTTGTACATCGTAAATCATTATTAAAATAGTACTTGATTTAGCGAGGTTAAATTTAATATTTAATTGTTTACTAAAAGGATTAGGATAGATGTTTAAATCCATATCTTTAGTTGATTCAATAGGTTTTATAGCACTATTGTTTTCAGTTGTTTGTTGGAATTTATAGTTTTGTAGTTCTTCTAAACCTCTTTCGCTTGTAGTTCCGTCTGTGAAATGAATTAATATTTTGTTATTGCTAATTGTAAACTTTTTTATAGTTTGAATAGCATATGTTGATTTTGTTCCATCAAGATTTTGAAAGTAAACATTGTCTTGTGCACTTAGCTTTAATGCAAAAAACAATAGAAATAGGATTTTTTTCATATAATTTATTTTATTTCTCCTACTCTATTTAGGCTTTTCGGAGTCCGCCATAATGTGCTTTATGTTATATTATAGTGTCTTTTTTGGACAAAAGGTTAACAAAATAATTTAATTTTTACAATTTTTAACATAAAAAAGTATTTAAAATTAAACAAACTTAATTTTATTTGCAAAAATAATAAATTAAGTTCAGGTCGTTAAAATATATTAAATAAATTTATATAAAGACAACGACATGATGCGCACCGCTTGGATTTGGGAACAAAAAAGACAAGGCAAGTAGGTTGTTTTACAGATTGTAGAGGTTTTAGTTTACAAATTATAGACATTTTACTTTACAGATTATAGAAAAAAATCTAAAAAAACACGTAAAGAGATATTTAATAACCTAAAGAGGCTAAAGAAATTACATGAATGCCATCTTTGCGTTTATAGCTTATACCCGTTCCGGTAATGATATTTAATGAACCTAGTTTGGACTTGCTCGTATCTCCCAATAAGGATTCAAATTTGAGAAGATTTTTAGCGGCTGCATCAATTTGCCCTGTTCCCAATTTAATTTCGAATGCACTAAATGATCCATCGTATTTTTGAACTATTGCATCGACCTCTAGCCCCGTAGAATCATTATAATGATAGACCTTGGCATCATGAGCCTGCGCATACACTCGGAGGTCGTGCACAGCCATAGATTCAAACAAGAAACCGGTATATTTTAAGTCCTCTAATAAGGCTTTTTTTCCAATACCAAGCGCCGCTACGGCTAGTGAAACATCCGAAAAGTGTCGTTTTGAAGATTTGCGCAACGATGCCGAAGAACTAATATGTGTATTCCAAGCGGGTTGATCTTCTATAATCATCAAACGATCTAGTGTTTCTAAATAATCATAAATGGTAGGGCGCGAAACTTCTATATTTTCATGGAGTTTTACATCTTTTTCTAACACGGAAATATCTACAGCAGTTGCTACATTTCGGGCTATAGCTCTCAAAAGACTTCGCACTTTATCTGGATT
>JBIPPB010000070.1:0-10639 GCA_044368655.1 Chitinophagales bacterium
TTTAAAGGTTACAGAGGTTTTCCATCAGCATTATGTGTTTCTAGAAACGAAGCAGTGGTTCACGGAATTCCGGATAAGTTACCTTTTAAGGAAACGGATATTGTTTCTATTGATTGTGGTGCATATATAAATGGTTATCATGGTGATAGTGCTTATACTTTTGCTTTTTCAGAAGTAAGTAATGAAGTTAAAGATTTGTTGTTTACAACAAAGGAATCTTTATTGAGAGGATTAGCTATATTAAAAGCAGGAGTAAGGCAAGGTGACTTAGGTTTTGAAATACAGCGTTTTTGTGAAGATAGAGGATATTCAATAGTAAGAGAGTTAGTTGGGCATGGTTTAGGGAAATCGATTCATGAACCACCTGATGTTCCTAATTATGGAAAAAAGGGTAAAGGATTAATTTTTAAAAAGAACCTTGTCATTGCAGTTGAGCCAATGGTAAATCTTGGAAAAAAAGAAGTGATAATGTTAGATGACGATTGGACAATAGTAACAAAAGATAGTATGCCTTCAGCACATTTTGAACATACCGTTTGTGTTAAATTAGAAGGTTGTGACATTTTAACTAGTTTTGATCCAATTGAAAAAAGTATCGAAAAAAATAATAATTTAATAAACATTTAAAAAAAAACATAGTATTTAAATTTTATATACTATTTTTGCGGTCCAAAATTTAATATGGGTAAACAAGATTTGATTAAAATAGATGGAACAATAACAGAAGCATTATCTAATGCTATGTTCAGAGTTCGTTTGGAAAATAATCATGAAATTATTGCAACAATATCAGGTAAAATGAGAACCAATTATATAAAGATAATACCTGGTGACAAAGTGGCTGTTGAAATGAGTCCATATGATTTAAATAGAGGAAGAATAACATTTAGATATAAATAAAAAATAAAAAGATGAAAGTTAGAGCATCCATTAAAAAAAGAAGCAACGAATGTAAAATTGTTCGTAGAAAAGGTCGTTTATATGTTATAAACAAAAAGAATCCTAAATTTAAACAACGTCAAGGTTAATTAATTTTTATATATTATGGCAAGAATAGCAGGTATTGATTTACCCAAAAACAAAAGAGGCTGTATAGCACTTACTTATGTGTATGGTATAGGTAAAACTTTTGCATTAGAAATCTTAGAAAAGAGCGAATTAGATAAAGATATGAAGGTACATGAGTGGCCTGAAGATAAAATAGCTTTGATAAATAAAATTGTAGCTGATCATTATACTGTTGAAGGTGAATTACGTTCAGAAGTTCAATTAAGTATTAAACGTTTACAAGATATTGCTTGTTATAGAGGAATTAGACATCGTAAAGGATTGCCTTTAAGAGGTCAATGTACTAAAAACAACGCAAGAACAAGAAAAGGTAAAAAGAAAACTGTAGCAAATAAGAAAAAAGCAACTAAATAATAAGTAGTATGGCAAAAGCAACAAAACAAAGTGCTAAAAAGCGCGTAGTAAAAGTAGAGAAAGAAGGTCAAGTACATATTAGTGCAACCTTTAACAATATTATCATTGCATTTACAAACAATACTGGTCAAGTTATTTCTTGGGGAAGTGCAGGTAAAGCAGGTTTCAGAGGTTCTAAAAAGAATACTCCATATGCCGCTCAATTAGCTTGTGATGATGCGGCTAAAGTAGCGTATGAAGCTGGTTTGAGAAAAGTTGAAGTTTTCGTTAAAGGTCCAGGAGCTGGAAGAGAAAGTGCAATACGAACAGTAGCTTCTAATGGTATAGATGTTACTATGATTAAGGATATAACACCAATTCCATTTAATGGTTGTCGTCCTCCTAAAAAGAGAAGAGTTTAATTTAAAAATTTATTTTATATAAAATATTATGGCAAGATATAGAGGTCCTAAAACTAAAATTTCAAGAAAATTCGGTGAGAGTATTTTTGGATATGACAAGTATTTTGAAAGAAGAAAATATGCTCCTGGTCAGCATGGTCCTTCTAAAAGAAGAAAAACGCAGAGTGAGTTTGCTATTCAGTTAACTGAAAAGCAAAAAGCTAAATATACATATGGTTTATTAGAAAGACAATTTCTTAAAACCTTTGTTAAAGCATCTAGTAAAAAAGGTGTAACAGGTGAGATTTTACTACAGTTGTTAGAAGCTCGTTTAGATAACACTGTTTATAGAATGGGTTTTGCTAATTCAAGAAGACAGGCTAGACAAGTTGTTTTACACAAACATATAACTGTAAATGACAAAGTTGTTAATATACCTTCTTATTCTTTAAGACCAGGTGATGTTGTAGCAGTAAGAGAAAAATCTAAATCTCTAGAGTTGGTTTCTAGTGCTGTAACAAATAGAGAACGTTCTTTCTCTTGGTTAGAGGTAAATGATAAAAACCTTAATGGTAAATTTATGCAGTATCCTAACAGAGATGAAATTCCTGAAAAAATTAACGAGCAGTTAATTGTAGAGTTGTACTCTAAATAATAAACTTTTTAATGATCTAATTTTTTATAAAATGTCGATATTACCTTTTCAAAAACCAAATCAAATTTTAATGACCAAATCTACTGAATTTGAAGGTAGTTTTGAGTTCAAGCCTTTAGAGCCTGGTTTTGGTGTTACTATAGGAAACTCTCTTAGAAGAGTATTACTATCATCTTTAAGTGGTTTTGCAATTGTAGGTTTCAAAATAGAAGGAATTCAACATGAATTCTCAACAATACCTGGTGTATTAGAGGATTTAACGGAATTTGGCCTTAATTTAAAACAGATTCGTATAAAAAATATTGCAGGAAGTGAATCACTTTCAGAAAAAATTAGTATTCAAATTAAAGGTCAGTCGAGTTTTACGGGTCATGATATTCAAAATGCAAGTTCGTTCTTTGAAGTAATGAATCCTGATTTTGTAATTTGTAATATTGATGGAAATGTAACATTGAATGTTGAAATTAGTGTACAAAAGGGCAGAGGTTATGTTCCAAGTGAAGAGAATATGATTCCGGATATGCCAATAGGTTTTATTCCTATCGACTCTATATACACTCCGATTAAAAATGTACAGTATAATATTGAAAATTTCCGTGTTGAGCAAAGAACCGACTATGAGAAATTAAATATACATGTTAAAACTGACGGTACTATTCATCCTGAAAATGCAATTAAAGAAGCAGCTAAGGTTTTAGTTCAGCATTTATTACTTTTAACAGATGAAGAAATTACTTTAGATGCTCCAGAAGTTAAAAAAGTAGAAGTAATGGATGAGCAAATTATGTATATGCGTAAATTGTTGAAAACTCCATTAGAAGATCTTGATTTATCAGTTAGAGCGTTCAACTGTTTAAAAACTGCTAAAATTGAAACTCTTGAAGAATTAGTTCAATTCGATACTAATGATTTATTAAAGTTCAGAAATTTTGGTAGAAAATCATTAATTGAAATTGAAGAGCTTTTAGTAGAAAAAGGTTTATCATTTGGAATGGATATTGCTAAATATCGTTTACACGAAGACTTTTAATTATTAATATAAAAAAATTATTTCTTAATTTCTATTTTACATACCTAGTACGGTGTAACTTAGTTTAAAACAAAAAAAAATGAGACACGGTAACAAAATTAATCATTTAGGTAGAAAAAAAGCACATAGAGATGCTTTAATGAAGAATTTATCTAATGCACTTATTACAAACAAGCGTATAACAACTACTTTAGCTAAAGCTAAAGAATTGAGAAAGCACATTGAGCCATTATTGACAAAATGTAAAACAGATACTACGCACAGTAGAAGAATGTTGTTTTCTTATTTACAAGATAAAGAAATTATAAAGGAGTTGTTTGGTAACATATCTGAAAAAATTGCAAACAGACCTGGTGGATATACTCGTATTATTAAATTAGGCTTTAGATATTCTGATGCGGCTGAAATGGCAATGATAGAGTTAGTTGATTTCAACGAAGTTTACAACACAGAGTCTACTGATTCTACTAAAACAAGAAGAAGTAGAAGAAAAGCATCGTCGAATACCGTTTCAACCGAAAAAAGTCAAGTAGAAGCATCTTCTGAGGCATTTGAAGAAGCTATTGCTGAAGAAACGATTACTGAAGAAGTTGTTGAACAAACTGAAGTAGTAGAAGATGTAGAAGAAATTATTTCTGAAACTGAAGAGAATACTAAAGAAGAAGTTGTAACAGAAAATGAAGTTAAATCTGAGGAAGAATCAGAACAAAAATAATTATAATTAATTTTGATATTTTAAGCACTCTATAATTAGAGTGCTTTTTTTTTAAAAAAAAAGTTTGCTATTAAAAAATAAATATTAAATTTGCACTAATAAATTATTAAAAAAAATTAAAGTATGAAAAAATTTATTTACTCATTTGCTTTTTTATTCAGTTTTGTTTTTATAGGATGTTCAGACTATAATATTTATTTAGATAATTATATTATAGATTTAAATTATGTAAATCATACTATCTTAACGCCTCAAACAGGTAATCCATTTAGTTCTCTACCCGCTGATGATATAACTTTTTCGCTTACTTCAAGTGGTCTTAAAGAGTTTAATCATTTCTTTATTACAGGTAACAATTTAGAAGTTCAATCAGTAAATAGAACTAAAGTTTCTGATAATGAATTTAACGTAATTTATACGTTAAGATCTTTAAATGGAAATACTGGTCCTGTTGTTGGAACGCCAAATGTTAATGTACGTCATCAAGTTCGCCATGATTTTAGTCCAAATAAATTAAGAAGAGCAAATAATTTTGTAATTATTAACGTTTCTTATATTTTTCCATCAAGCACTGGTACAACATATAATGTAAGAGCATTAGCTCCAAAAAGACATCAAATTAATTTTTAAAAAATTAATTAATTTTATATAAAGCCAATATGCAATGCGTATTGGCTTTTTTTTTATCCAAAAGTATTTTTTTATGTTTAATAGTTTAATTTTAGGTCACCCTCAAGGTTTATTTGTTTTATTTTTTACTGAGATGTGGGAGCGATTCTCTTATTATGGAATGCGTGCCCTTTTGGTTATGTTCCTTGTTAGTTCATACGGTCTCGAAGGATGGTCGTGGTCGAGAGAAAATGCAATGGCATTATATGGCACATACACATCATTAGTTTATATTACACCAATTATTGGAGGATATATCGCAGATAAATTTTTAGGATATCGATTGGCAGTTATTTTAGGAGCATTGATAATGACTTTAGGGCATCTAAGTATGGCAATGGAATTTTCTAGTATTTTTTTATATATCGGGTTGTTGCTTTTAATACTTGGAAACGGACTTTTTAAGCCAAATATGACAAGTATTGTTTCCGAAATGTATAAAGAACATCCACAAAAGAAAGATGCGGCTTATACAATTTTTTATATGGGAGTTAATTCGGGAGCATTTTTAGGTATATTGTTATGTGGTTATCTTGGAGAAAAAATAAGCTGGAGTTACGGTTTTGGTCTTGCTGGAATATTTATGTTGTTAGGTTCCTTGCAGTTTTGGTTTGCTAGAGATATTTTCGAACATATTGGGACTAAAATTTCAAAAGAATTAAAACCCAATCAAGAAGATGCAGATATTAAATATAATATTTTTACACTGAAAGATAAGTTACTTATGTATTTCTCTGCATTTGCGGGAGTAATTTATGTGATAAATGATCCATTACAAAAAGTTTTAAATTTAGAAGTTTTTAGCTTCAATTTTTTTAACTATCAAGTTGATGTTATCAATGTATTAGTTGTTACAGGATTAATAACTTTTATTTATTTATTATTTTCAAGAATATTAAGGTATGATAAAATTCTTAAGGAAAGAATGTTTTCTATAGTTTTCTTTGCTATTTTTACAATTATATTTTGGATGGCTTTTGAACAAGCCGGTGGTTCCATGACAATATTTGCGAAAGATTATACCAATCGAATTATGAAAGGCGATTTTGCAAAAATTTACTTTGTAATTAATGCTTTAATTACTGTAGTACCTGTAGCAATTATAACCTTTGTCGTATTTTTATTAGTTCGTAAAACATACAAAAAATATCTGGTCTCTAGTTTGTTTTTAATTTCAAGTTTTGTAATAATTTGGAGTATTGTCTTTTGGATGTTACATAGAGATTTTAACTCCAAGACTTATATTTTGTCATATCAAGATCAAACAGAAGTTAATCAAGAGTTATCAATGAAAACAACACAAATCAATGAACCAATTTCTTTTAATTTGAATCAAGAAGTTAGGATTATGGACATTGATCAAAAAGGTAAATTCCTCTATGTGGATTCGATTAAATATAATAAAATTATTAACAAAGAAAAGGATTTAGAGGTGAAAACAAAGTTTGTAAACGCAAAAGTAGTTGAAGTTAAAAATAATGAAATTGAAATTCCTGCTACATGGTTTTTAATTTTAAATTCCCTTTTTATAATATCTTTTGCACCCTTATTTTCTAAATGGTGGGAAAGTAGGTTTAATCCTGATGGTGCAGTTAAATATGCACTGGGACTAATTTTTCTTGGAATCGGATTTGGAATGTTAGCTTTTGGATCGATAAGTGTACCAAAAGGTGCTACGATGGCTTCATTAAGCATGATATGGTTAATTTTAGCATATTTATTTCATACTTTAGGTGAATTGTGTTTGTCTCCGGTTGCCTTGTCTTATATAAGTAAATTGGTGCCTTCGCGCATGATTGCTATGATGTTTGGTATTTGGTATGTGGCGGTTGCAATTGGTAATAAACTTGCTGGATTATTAGGTGGGCAAATTGATAAAATTACAGCTCAATTTGACTTGTCTACTTTTTTTATGATTTTCACCATTATTCCAATCTGTATTGGATTCATTGCAATTTTATTAAACCCATTAATTAAAAAATGGATGCATGGCGTTAAATAACTCGATTTTTTTAATTAACTAATTTTATATTTTAAATGTTAAATTTTTATAGTAATTTTGTAACTTAAATTATAAATCAAAAATAATGTTAGATCAAATTGTAAAAATGGCTGCTGGGCAGTTAACAGAATCTTTATCTCAAAACAATGAATTACCTCAAGAGCAGTTAGGAAATATAGCTGAAGTTGCAGGAGGTTCGATTTTTAATGCTATTTCGGGACAAGTTTCAAGTGGCAATTTGTCTGGAATATCTGAAATGTTAAGTGGAAATGCGACGAGTGCATCCAATCCAGTTGTAAATTCTATTGCTCAAAATGTGGTTGAAAGTTTAGTTACAAAATGTGGCTTAAGTCCTAATATTGCAAATACCGTTGCAAATACGGCCGTACCTATGGTGATGAATATGTTTAATGAAAAAGTACAGTCAAAAGGTGGAATGGATATTGCTAGTATGGTTGCCGGTGCCATGGGTAGCGGAAGTAGTGGAAGTCCTATTGGTGGGATGATAGGTAATATTGTGGGCAACTTTTTTGGATCTAAAAAAGATCAAAAACAAGATGCAAATGTAGGAAATGATATTATCGGAAATATGCTGTCTAATTTTTTAAAATAAATCAAAGGGCTACATTGTAGCCTTTTTTAATTTTCATTAAATGATAAATACGTTTTTTTTATTTTTTTTTGTTGGAGCTTTCGGAAATCTTTTTTCGCAATTAGAATATCATATTGCTCTTGGGAACCCCATTCCAATTGAAATTTCTAAAGAAATGTATGTCTTTGAGTTAAATGAAAATGGAAATATTTTTAAGTTTAATTCCGAAGAAATATTGTCTTATAAGTTTCAAAATCCGGGGAAGTTCAAAATTCGATGTATTGAAAATCCAGAGTTTTTTGAAAATCACAAACATATGAGTGGCGATCATGAAAATTGTTCGTTGATTCATTTACCTGATTCCTTTTTTGTGTTTGTAGATTCTTTTAAAATTATTTTTAATCTTCAAACGGTTAAATTCAAAGAAGAAATTATTTGTGGAAATGCTCAATCAAACAATTTTGCAGAAATTAATGCAGAAATTGTCACGTATAAAAATCAAAAAGTTGTAGTTCCTGAGTTAAAACTTTTAACTGCCGGTATTGGAACTCAAATTTCAGGGTCTAATAATCCTTTTATTTCAAATACGCACGCTACAAAATTAAAATATAAACTTAGTGGCTCATGTTCTGAAGCGACGTTCATTCAATTTGATTTTTTAGATCAAAATGGAAATGCAACAAGTTTTGCTAAAGCCATTCAAAAAAAATAAAATGTAAAATACAATATGCATAAAAAAAAGAACGTCATCTTTTTTTTAATTGCACTGATTTTTTCATTAAAATCATTTTCTCAATGTGTTGTTACTTGTAATCAAAATGTAGGTGTTTTTTCTAATAATAATGCCGCATCTATTGCTTACGATAATATGATTTCTTCATTTCACTCTTCGGTTGTTGCTGAAGAGTTTGGATATAAAGTATGGGGCGAAAATGTAATGGCAGATGGCACTTCACATTCATTATTTCCAAGATTTATTGATACCATCAATTTCCCAACGCTTAAAGGCCGGGTTTTATTAGCAAGTATTGGATCAAATTCTATAACTAATGCCCAACTTGTTGTGCTTACATCAGAAGGACTATTTGTAGGTGGGGTTGCAGGAGCTGTAATTAGCGCAGGAATCAAAACGAATTCCGCATTTAATAAAATTACCGTAAATGGGAAAACCGATGGATTGCCGTTAGGTATTAGTTCGGATAGCGTTAAAATGTTGTTTGTCTCACATGGTACCATTTTAATTACTACATGTGGTGGTCGTGTTTTTTCGCTTTCTCAATTTTCGCATATGCGAGGTGATAATCTTGTAGGAAATGCGAATCAATGGAGTCAAGTATTTCAATCAAATGGTCAACCACTAACAAACGTAATTGCGGCTCGAGGAAATACATTTTTTGGCTACGCCCTTAAAAGTGATAATACAATATGGACTTGGGGATGGCAAACCCGTTTAGGAGACGGTTCGACGCCAGCAGATAGAGCAAGGGCATCTCAAATGGTTTTACCGTCGATGGTTACTGCTGTTAAGATGATACAAGCGACGTCTCAAATTTCGGGAACTTCAGTTACTAATGCCACAACATATTATCTATTAGATAATCAAAATCGGCTGTTTGCATTGGGGCGAAATAATGTAGGGCAATTAGGCGACTATACGAATATAGACAAAAATGTGTGGGTGCGAGTTAAACAAAATGCAACTACAGACTTGAATAATACCGCATGGATTTCAGCTAATGAACATGATCCAATATATGCCAATTTAGCCATATTAAGCACGAATTCCCAAGCAAGAACCGTTGGTAGTAATAGTAGGTTTATGATTGCTAGAAATAATAATAATGCTGTTAATCATACCAATTTCCCTAATGGAATTGCATCTACAGATACGATTTTATTTTGCGAAGTTGGAGGACATACTTCGGCTTTTGTAAAAATTAATACGCCTCGATACGGCTATACAGGACATCATGTTAATGGTTCTATTGGAAATAATAGTAGTTTGGATAATGAAATTAGTTCAGTAAATTTTGTCATACCACCTGTAATTAGTATATGCGGTACGGTTTGTGATACACCAAAATTGTATAAATTGCCTTTTAACTGTGGAGATTCCATTGCTAAATTTGTTATTAAAGGCCGAAGTAATAATCTAGTTAAGTTTAAATTAAGAGGTGTAAATGATAGCATCATTATTCCCAGTTCTGATTCGGTTGTGATTCAACTCGTTAATCCAGCATCGGATGTTTCATTACAAATTACGTCGGTTAATAATGTATTTTGTAATATTTCTTTAAACATAATAGATACGGTAAAATTATCTTCTCGGCTCGACACAACGGTTGCTCTATGTGAAGGATTTCCACTCATATTTAATAATATTTCGCATACTTTATCGGGAAATTATAATTATAAATTAATAAATTATCTTGGTTGTGATAGTTTTATTTCTCTTCATCTTATTTATAAAGATACAAGTACCTTTCAAATTTTTGATACCATTTGTAAAGGAAATACGGTTTTATTTAATAATCAAATGATTGCAAATTCAGGGGTTTATAAAGATACTCTTGTAAATCAATTGGGATGCGATAGTTTTATTTACTTACGACTTTTAGTAAAAGATACCTCAAGAAAAGATACTCTAAGAACTATTTGTAATAACGAGTCTATATTTTTTAATAATCAAACCATAAATTCAGCTGGAATCTATAAAGACACACTTTTGAATTCAAAAGGTTGTGATAGTTTTGTTTACTTGACACTATTAGTTAATGATACGATTCGTCGTATTGTTTTTGATACCATTTGTTCTGGTCAAAAATTTCCGTTGGGGAGTCGAATGATTTTCATTTCTGGTGTTTATAATGATACGTTAAAAAGAACTACAGGCTGTGATAGTTTTGTAACATTACATTTAACGGTAAAAGACACCACAAAAAAAGACTCTTTTCTAACGACTTGTAAAAACCAACCCATTGTATTTAATGGCATCAGCCGAAATGTAAGCGGAATATACAGAGATACACTTGTCAATTCCCAAAATTGTGATAGTTTTGTTTATCTGCATTTAACGGTAAAAGATACCACCAAAAAAGATTCTTTCCTTACGATATGTAAAAATCAGCCCATAATCTTTAATGGCATCAGCCGAAATGTAAGTGGAATTTATAA
>JBIPPB010000132.1:0-2959 GCA_044368655.1 Chitinophagales bacterium
GTATGCGCTTCCTGCAACAGGTATCATTGAAGCAAATTCGGCATAACATAATCCTGCAAATGCACAAGCTACTGCAGCTAAAACAAAAGACAATGTCACTGCAGGTCCAGCATGTTCCGCTGCTGCAATTCCTGTGAGCGAAAATAAACCCGCACCGATTATAGCGCCAATTCCTAACATTACTAATGAAGTTGCTCCTAAAGAACGCTTTAACGTATCTTGCCCTTCTTGCTCTGCTTCATTTATTAAGCTATTTATAGATTTTTTTCGAAATAAAAAAGAATACATATGTGATTTTTATGCAATAATATTTCAAAAATATTAATTTTGCAGAATTATTTTAATTTGATGAAAAATAACATATCGCATCAGCATAAATTGAGTATTGCTGGAATAATCGTATCACTAGGTATTATCTATGGTGATATAGGAACTTCTCCTCTTTATGTAATGAGTGCCATTATAGGTAAGCAAATGATTACCAAAGAATTAATATATGGAGGATTATCGGCTGTTTTTTGGACGATAACCTTACTTACTACTATTAAATATGTAATGATAACCCTGCAAGCCGATAATAATGGCGAAGGTGGCATTTTTTCATTATTTGCATTGATCAAACGAAAAAGAAAGAAAAAGTATTTTATTTGGATTGCAATTTTAGGAGGCTCTATGCTTTTAGCTGATGGCATCATTACGCCTCCTATTTCAATTTCGTCGGCTATTGAAGGGCTTAGTGTAGTTTATCCTGAAATTCAAACGATTCCTATTGTTATTGCTATTATAATATTAATTTTTTTGTTGCAACAATTAGGGACATCTACCGTAGGTAAAAGTTTTGGGCCTATTATGATGATATGGTTTGGTATGTTGGCTTTTTGGGGCGTATACTATATCATTAAAAATCCAAGTATATTGGTTGCGCTTTCTCCGCATTATGCCATTAAGATGTTGTTTAACCCTAAAGGTTTTTGGCTTTTGGGTGCTATTTTTTTATGTACAACTGGAGCTGAAGCTTTGTATTCGGACCTTGGGCATGTTGGAAAAGAAAATATAAGAATTAGTTGGATTTTTGTAAAAACGGCATTAGTGCTCAATTATTTTGGGCAAGGTGTATGGCTTTTACAGCATGAAGGTCAATTTTTAAATGGTCAAAATCCATTTTTTGCTATGATGCCAAAGGAATTTTTGTTGGTTGGAATTGGAATTGCTACGTTAGCTGCAATTATTGCATCTCAGGCATTGATTAGTGGAAGTTTTTCACTTATTAGTGAGGCCGTTCGATTAAATATTTTCCCCAAAATTGAAATTAAATATCCAGCCGTTACATTAGGACAGATTTATATTCCTATTATCAATAATTTTTTATTGATTGGATGTATTTCGGTAGTTTTGTACTTTAAAAAAGCAGCTGCTATGGAAGCTGCATATGGACTGGCAATTACGGTTACTATGTTGATGACTACATTACTCTTGAGGGAATATTTAATTACAAAACGGCGGGCACCATTGCTTATCTGGGTATTATTTTTAACTTATGTAGTTATAGAAGGTGCTTTTTTTGTAGCAAATCTAATCAAATTTATGCATGGCGGGTATTTTACATTAATTGTATCTAGTTTATTTATTTTAATCATGTTTAGCCGATGGCGTACTGTTAAAATTAAACAATCTTTAAGAGAATATGTACCGATTAATGATTATTTAGATCAGTTAAAAGCACTTAGCAGCGACCATTCATTGCCTAAATTTGCAACTAATTTAGTATTTCTAACTACTTCACCCAAAGAATCCGAAATTGAATATAAAATAATTTATTCAATTTTACAAAAACAACCAAAACGAGCTGATAATTATTGGTTTGTTCATGTAAACGTAACTAAAAGTCCTTATACATGTGAATACAAAGTAGATACCATTTCTAAAAATGATGTATATCGAATCACGTTTAATCTTGGATTTAAAGTAGAAGAAAAAATTAGTCAGTTTTTAAGGATTGTAATTGAAGATATGGTAAAGAAAGGGGAAGTAACCATAAACAGTCCTTATCATTCTCTTAAAGAAAATAATATAGCGGGAGATTTTAGATTTGTCATCTTAGAAGAGATTCTATCCACTGAAAATCAGTTAGACTTTAAAGATCGATTAGCTATAAAAATTAACTTATGGCTTAAAAACATCACTACAACACCTGAAAAATGGTTTAATTTGGACTCAAACCTTGTGATGGTAGAGAAAGTTCCACTTCTTATAAATTCAGTTAATAAATATGAATTACTACGAGTTAATTAAAACTCGTAGTAATTTTTACAATTCATATTATTGTTTTTCTTGCGCTTCTTTTCTTAAACGATCAAAGAAGTCTTGTTCTTCGGATGTTGCTCTTCGCCCAGGAGAAACAGCTGCTGGCGTATAAATAACCTTAGGTTTTGGTTTTTCAATAGCCTCAACTTCAACTTTCTTAACCACTTCCTTTTCTACAACATTTTTCACTTCTGTTACTTTTCCTTCAATTGTATCATATGATATTACGGTATCTTTCTCACGATAAATAACATTCATAGTTTGATTATTTGAATCTTTTTTCGCCTCGTTCTCTAAATCTTTTGCTACAAAAGGCTTATAATTTGGATCTTTTTTAACTGAGAATATACCGATTTTTTTCTTTTTTGCTTTTTGAGTAGACAACATATAATTATAATCATCAATTCGATTTATTTCATGAGTTAAAAAAATTGTTTTCTCTTCTTTTCCATCAAAAATAACATCTGATTTTTTAACGCCATCTTTATCCATTATTTTTAAAACAGTAGATGCTTTTGCAATATTACCACCGTTTTTCTTATCTACTTTATTCTTTTTAACTTTTTTCTTATTCTTAGAATTTTTATCATCCCCCTCTTCCTCTTCTTCATCATTTTCATCTGAATCCGCTTGAAACTTGATATTTTTATTACCG
>JBIPPB010000169.1:0-2918 GCA_044368655.1 Chitinophagales bacterium
GTGAAATAAGCAATTCCCGTGTCGCACCGAACTGACCCCTGCGGATCCTATATGGGTTCGTCTGCCGGGATGCCCGTACCCGCTGGTATGAAACCCGCTGAATCCCCACATCCCGTCCATCTGATGTCCGAATCAGATCGCCCACCCGCAACCCATCGATCCGTTTCCAGCCAGTGGGTGTCCGAACTGGCGCATCGCCCAAGAAGCAAACGACTCCTTCTTCGGTAAGTAGCGAGACTGGATTGGAATACGCCCACGGTCCTGTTCCGACATTACTTAGGGCCATTACACGAAACTTGTAAATCCCGTCAATAAGTGGTAGCATCTCATTGGGATATGTGAACACGGATTCTGTCAACTGACCCGATACGATTGGCGCATAAACAGGAACACCCCCAACCTCATCGCCATCGATATTCACCATAATGTGATACCCGGTTGCCCCGACCACATCGTCCCATTCAACAACTATGTTATCTTCAACCTGAGATGCAACAACAGACATCACAACGGGGACATCCTCTGAGATATTGAATGTAATATAGTCTGTCCAGATACTAACCCCTTTCGTGGTAACGGTCCGTGCCCGAATTTTGTATACATTATCAACTGACCATCCCGCGAAGCTCTTATAAGTAAGATTTGTACCCGTGGAGACGCGTACGGATTCTGTAACATTAGGAGTCACAAAGTACTCCACGTCATATGACGAAACAGGTACCCCACCGGTATTCCACGGTGCGCGCCACGTTAAAATTACGTCACTAGCGCTTACTGCGCGTGCTTGAAGATCGAAGGGGGGATCCGGCAGAGTTGTAAGTATTATCGGTGTTGATTCCACACTGGGTCCCGTAACATATGCGTTCGCAGCGGATACCCGAATAACATTACTTCCTGGGTCCGATAGCGTAAACGCCAGCCGTGTTGTTGTTACGGGAAGAGATACACGTGAAACACCGAATGGACTTGATATGTCCACGTAATATGCCACTAATGGTGATCCTCCATCATTAACAAAAGCCTCCATCCCTTGGAACGTGAATTTTGGCGTCTCCCATGCGAGTTCAATCTCTTTACAGCAAGTATCCTCCCCCCTAATGATCCGGAAATTCGCAACTGGGCCAGGCGCCGTCACTGGCGCACACTCTGCCATTCCCTTAAATGCGCCCTCAACCCCGACCGTGTATACAGAGGGGTCCAACAAGGTCTCCACCTGAAAGCTGTAGGAGTAATTACGTCCCGCGTCTCCATTCACAGGAGTTCCACCGGACGCTGTCAAGCCCTTCCAGTAATTCACGATGGTCAACCCCGATATATCCACTGTCTCCACTCCCGCGGAACAGTCAAGGACCTGCTCACTTTCCCCTCCGCCCGTAAAGAGGTACCGTAATCGGAAACCCGTAATCCCCAAGAAACCCGCTATCGTTGACGGCGATATCCAGGACACACGAATTGTACGATCCCCCGATGGAATAGCAGAGACCGTAAGTGTCTTTATGGGTGTTACAATCGCATATGGACCACGTCCCACTCTATTCCGCGCGGCGATCAACACTACATACACTTCTTCGACCGGTATACCACTTTCCATAACTTGATATGTAAGAGGCCCGCCGGCACTGATATTGTAAACATAAGTGCGTTTTGATGTGGTATAAATACGCACCTCGTAAACCAGAAGTCGAGCTCCCCCATCGCTCTCAGGTGGAATCCACGTTACGAGTCCCTCAGTGACCCCGGCATTCCTTGGAACACTCGGCAATCCGGCAATAAAGATTGTGAATGGATCCGACCACTCTGTCGGCAATCCCTCCCCCACCGCGTTTACCGCAGACACTTTAACGCGATATGTCCACCCAACAACAAGATTTTCAAGGCTATAAAACGGCGCTGCTGAATGATAAGGGGTTGTTACTCCACTGTCCTCACAGGATATATTGAAAATGTATTTCAAAATATCAGTTCCTCCGTTAAATTCGGGCGGATCCCACCGAACTAGTATTGACTGATCGGTTAGTTCAACTAGCGTCAGAACCGGCGGATCTGGCACAGTGAGCGGCGTGAGGGTAATCTGATTAGAGATCGCACCCAAACGACCCCGTGAATTCTTTGCCCGAACAGAAACATCCACGGGATACCCATATGGCTGTGCCAAGATCATATGCCGTGTCTGAAGTGATAACAACTCCGTAGACCCTTCGTCTGTTGTTATTATATAACTTGCAATTGGAGGCCCCACATTCGCGGGTGTTGTCCAGTTCAGTGATATGTCTTGTCCCCGTACAGGAACAATTTCTCCCGACAGAAACGGTGCGTCCGGGATGCCTTCTGGATCCATTATAGCGGAGTAAATTGACCACCCACCTTCCCCAAACCGATTTATAGCTCTAGCACGGAACTTATAGCGTGATCCGCCATTTGCGATTGTATATGGCCTGGTCGTGACACCCGAAATGGTTCGTACAGATCCTCCATTGCTGACATCGACCAATTCGATGCGATAGGACAGAATAGGTGTATCCGGCGTTGACGGCGGAGGAATCCAGTCTAACCATAAGAGACCTCCGTCCGCCGATACATCAAGAACCGGTGACTCGGGTGGATTTGGTACTGACAATGCCTGTACAATCGGCGATGATTCCGACCACGAGGACATTCCATTGGTAAACAATGACCGTACTGTAAATCTATAGTAATTCCAAGCGACAAGCCCACTCACATCGATTGTTAGATTGGTTGAATCCGTATCTAGCTCGCGCGATGACCCCGCTGTTACATCATGTACTGTCAATCGGTAACCAGTAGGAGGGAGGTCAAGCACCTCTGGTAACGTCCACGTTACAGTAATAATACGATCCCCTGTTGCAACTGCATCAACATCTATTGGAGTGCTAGGAGTAAGCTCAACCCCGAGACCT
>JBIPPB010000071.1:0-10353 GCA_044368655.1 Chitinophagales bacterium
ACCATCTTTATCACTATCTAACATAACACCTCTAGTATCTACAGGGCAACCCGTTCTACTATCTTCTTCTTGATCTAAACGATTTGGAACGCCATCTCCGTCACTATCAGCAAATGCTTCGTTAAGGATTTTTTTATTGTCCGCACCTGCAACTTTTCTGTAAATATAGTCATTTTCGTTTTTCCAATATTTAGGTAATGCATTGGTACCTTTTTTAGCTAAATTATAGTTTAACTTAACCGTTGTATTCAAAATCATATCATTGTTCTGAGATAAATCTCCAGAACTAGAACTTCCTCCATTAAAACGCTCACCGTCTATGTAATCATCAAATAAATATACAAAACGTTGCTCGATACCTAAGTTAAACTTGTCTGAAATACGAACCGCAGCTCCAGCACCAAAAGTAACTGCAGGAATTACTGCCATATCAAATAACTTTAATTTAAATCCATTATTTGTGGCATAAGTTTCATAATTGTTATCTAGATTGTTATCCATCCAACGAGCTACATCTGCTACACCTTTAGAATAACCATTGATTGGATCACTTGTAATGGCAGTTTGAAAGATGGTTTCTGCAGTATTCCAACTGTATTGATTTCCACTCTGATCTTTCAAATCTAATTTAGTGGTATACATTACTAAAGCTGGACCAACAAATAAATCAAAAATAACTTTTGGATGAGAACGATAAACCGAATTATTACCTAGAGTAAAAATTTGATCTAAAGCAATAGTATGAGAGTAAGCCTGAGATGATGCAAACCATAATGATTGGCTTGGATTGGCTAATCCACCAATAAAATTACCAACACCTGAGTATCTTGGTGCTTCATGTTTCATTGTCGCATTTCCATAATTATATTGAAGTCTCATTGAAAAATGATGACTTAGAGCTTTACGGATATGAAAACCAAAAGTAGAATTATCTAAATTAAGACCAACTCTTGAACTGATATCACCCCAAATAGTATGTAATCCACCAGAAATACCAATTTCAAAAGGATTGGACTCTTTTGGTGCAAAAATACCATCACTTACTGGAGCGATTGAAACGGGCTTAGAAACAACTGGAGCTTCAACTTTTTTTACTGTTTCAGCTGGAGCTTCAACTTTTTTCTGAGAAAATATCGAAATCGAAGAAAACGATATGATTAATAAGAATAATGTTTTTTTCATAAATAAAATTTATTTACTTAAAATGATTTAATTAATTATAGTGGCAAAGGTACTTTTTTTAATTTATTTCACATTAAAAAATTTTATGAAATTTCAAATGAACGGCTTTTTATTACGTTAATTAATTGAAAATCATTAAGTTGAGCTTTTGTGCTCATTTTAGATTTTTTTTCATTTTTTTCAAAAATAATGCCAAAAGGTAAAGGGAAATTTGAAAATTCTTCAAAGCCTAATTGTGACAAAATCAATGCTTTTTGTTTATTTTCTTTTTCATGAATCCATAATTTTTCTTCAGAAACTTCAGATAGTTTTGTTATTTTTGGTTTTAAGTTTTCAATAACAATTGTTAAGTCGTTGTTATTTCCAAAAACAATTGGACTTCCTTCTTCTAGGAAAATTATATTATTTTTAGATTGGTCTTTTTGCGTATAGATATCAAATATTCCGTCATTAAAAATTGGACAATTTTGTAAAACTTCTACAAAAGATGTTCCATAATGATTTTTACTTTTTATAAAAACTTCTTGTAAATGACTGGCAAAACGATCCGCACTTCTAGCAATAAATTTAGCTCCTGAAGCCAATGCTAATTCCATTACATTTAACGGAGCTTCTTCACTACCTTGTGGTGTTGATTTTGAATATTGTCCCAAATCAGAAGTCGGAGAATATTGCCCTTTTGTTAAACCGTAAATCTTATTGTTAAATAAAATAATATTGATATCAATATCTCTTCTCAAGCAATGAACAAAATGATTCGTTCCTATAGATAATGAATCCCCATCGCCAGTTGCTACCCAAACTTCAAGTTCGGGATTTGTCTTTTTTAATCCTGTGGCTATGGGTAATGCGCGTCCATGAATCGTATGAAAACCATAAGTATTCATATAATACGGTAACCTCGAGGAACATCCAATTCCAGAAATAACAGCTGTTTGGTGCGGAATAGAACCTGATTTGGCCAATGCCATTTGTAATTGTTTTAAAATAATATAGTCGCCACAACCAGGACACCATCTTATCTCTGCTTCGCTTGAAAAATCTTTTGCTTGGTATTGCATATTAGCCATAAACTTTTTCAATTTGTTTTTTTTCTTGACTTACTTTTGGGCAGTTACATTTTTTGCGAAACACACTACAACTTGACAATAAAATTGTAGTTAGTACCATTCCTATTAATAATTTCTTTAATCTCATATCTGTTACAAAGTTAGTTGTTTTTTGAAAAAAAATATTTATTATTTCAAAAAACGAATTAATTATTTTTTTTTACCATTATAAAATCATTCATCCAGTATCCATTTCCAATATCAAAATCTTCAACCTTTTCTATTTTAAAACCATTTTTGAAATAAAAATTTATTGATTTGAAGTTTTGTCGATTTACAGTAAGTTTTATTATGTCTGGTTGCATCGAGTTATTAATAAAATCCAATACTATTTTACCGATTCCTTGACCTTGCAAGTCTGTATTTACATATAACTTGTTTAACCACAACTCATTTTCATTTGTTATACTGAAGAATCCAATTTTTTTGTCATTTTGTAAAATAAAAAAATAGGATTGTCCTTTATGTATACTATCTTCTAAACTTTTTTTATCATAGATGGTATCAAGCATATAATTAACTTGTTCTTTTCCAATCACTTCAGTGTAATGATCATGCCAAATTTTTGAAGCGATTTCAAATAACGCATCGAATTCATTTAATTGAATTTCTCTAAATTTTATATCCATGTTTCCAGTTTTAAACTATTTTCTTTAAAATTCAAATGTAAATCTAACATTTTCTCTTGTATTTCTAAGAGTTGATTTCTATTTTGTTCTAAAGTATTTAATATTTCTTTAAATTCATCTTTTGAATCCGCAATTGAAATCGATGTATTCACTTCTATACCTTCAATTCCTTTTTTTGTAGTAATTATTGGTAATTGATATTGAATCGCTTCAAGGATTTTAATTCGAATGCCTCCGCCTGAAAATAAAGAAACAATTAAAATATCATATTGACTTTTTATTTCTTCAAAATTTTGCCAATATTCATTAAAATTTAAAGTTGTCTCATTTTTAAAAATTTCAAATGCACCTTTTCCAGCTATGGTTAACTCAAAAAGTTCATGATTTAATTCGTTCCAAACATTTTTTAAAAACCATTTAGTGCCTTCTAAATTGGGTTGCCAATCCATGCTTCCTAATATAACAAGTTTTAATTTTGGTTCCACGTTTCGTTTTGCTAAAATGGAATCACCAATAAAAATGGGCAATGTTTTTACATTTTGATAATAATTATTAAAGTAATTAGCGTCTAAGTTGCTTAATGTAGCAATTAAATCAAAATTGTTTAAATATGTATTTTCATAATTATTTAGAAGCTGTTCAATATTTCTATAAAAAAAGTAGAATACTTTTTTTAATATTGGGTTTGGCATATTATATAAAAAATCCTTTTTCGTTTTCCATAGTAAATTTTCTACGTTATGGGCTCTATAGATCAACTTTCCAGAAATATGATTTTGATACAATGTACATGGTAAACCTTCATAAACAATGATATCAAAATTGTTTATGGAAATAAATTCATTGAGTTTTTGGTGAATTTTTAACGAGTAAAAGCGATCTAAATACCAAGTTTTATTTTTAAAAATGAATAAATAAATTAATCTAAAAAAAGAAAATGTACTTATAAATTCAGATTCATAGGACTTAATATAATTTGGAATATTTAAAGAAATATCTTTTACAAAATGCTTTTTGGTATTAATTCCAAAAAAAAAGATTTCGAAACCTTTTTGATGAAAAAAATTGATATCTTTCTGGATAACAATAGATTCTCCATCATTATTCGACCAAGGATTTTTTTTTGCAATAAAAAGTACTTTTTTGCCTTTTTGGTATTGCATATTATGATACTAAGAAAGTTTCTTTTCTAAAACACTAGCTTTCATTTCATTTTTATAAGCAATCAATTTTTCTGAAAGTGCTTTATTATTTAAAGCCAAAATTTGGCAAGCAAGAATTCCTGCGTTTTTAGCGGCATTTAAAGCCACAGTAGCAACAGGAACGCCATTCGGCATTTGTAAAATTGAAAGCAAGCTATCCCAACCATCTATGGAATTACTTGATTTGATAGGAACTCCAATGACAGGCAAATGCGTTAATGAGGCAATCATTCCAGGAAGATGCGCTGCACCACCAGCACCGGCTATAATAACATCATAATTTTGATGTGCATTTTTTGCAAATTCAAACATATATTCAGGCGTACGATGCGCCGATACTACTTTTGCTTCATATTCTATTTGCATAGCGCCAATAAAATCAGCCGCTTGTTGCATAATTGGCCAATCACTATCACTTCCCATTACTATGGCTATTTTTTTAGAACTCATTAGTATTTTATTTAGATAATTTCCATGCATTAAGATCAAATCCAGGGCGAGCAGTATATGCTTTTGTATTTGTAAATCGTTTTGAAAATGCCATTCTTTCATTAGGAGCATAAATGAAAATATATGGAATTTCATTATGAACTTTTTCCTGAAACTTCATATAAAGTTGATTTCGAACTTCGGGATTTAATTCTTTAGCAATCTGATCAATTAATCGATCACTTTCCATATCGCCATAATTTACATAATTTGAACCACCTTTAGCGGATTCAGTATGCCATAATTGTGTAGGATCTTCTACATTTGGATCGCCAACCCAGCCGCCACAATACACTTCAAAATCGTGTTTTTTGAGATCATCTATAAAAATAGTGAACTCTTTAGAAACCATATTGACCTCTATTCCAATTTTTTTCAAATTTTCTTTGAAGATTAATCCAATATTTTTTCGAGTTTCATTTCCCGAATTATACTTAAATTCTATTTTTAATGCTTCCGAACGTCCATTAATTATTTTTTCACGAACGCCATCGCCATCTTTATCTATCCATCCTGCTTCATCAAGAATTTTATTAGCCATTTCAATATTGTAATCAAAAGACTTAAGGTTTTTATTATAATAATTTTTTGAAGGATGCACCATACTTTCTATAGGCTGACCAAGACCGTAAAGCAAGGTTTCAATAATCAAGTTTTTATCAAGGCTATGCGCCATGGCTTGTCTAACTTTAATATCTTTTAATTTTGGATTACTCATATTGATTCCAATATAAACATATTGATCGGCAGAAGGTGTAAACGCATTATAATTCTCATTAAATTTGGAATCCGATTTTAATTCATTAAACGATTTAAACTCAATACTGTGAATGCAATCCAATCCACCTCCTTTAATAGCCGTTGTGGTTGTACTCCAATCATTGATAACTTTAAATTTTAAGGTTTCGATAGAAGCTATATTTTGTAATGCAGTATCTTTTGAATTTCTTCCCCACCAGTTCGATTTTCTTTTAAAAACAACAGAACTACCTGTATTCCATTCTACAAATTCGTATGGCCCCGAACCTACAATACCACCTTTTTCGCGCATGAATTTTTGGCTATTGAATTGTTCCGCAAATTTAACAATATCTTGATTTGTTTTTAAAGAATTTGTATCATTTAACTGTTCAATAGTGAATTGACGCATAATTTTATCAGCATCATAAATATATTCTGGCATCACCCAATATCCACTATATTCTTCAACTAAAATATATTTTTCTTTAGAATAAATAGTGAATTTCTTAGGATTGGTGCTGTCAATTTCTATTTTTTGTATCCATCTTTTGAAATAAGGACGAATATGCTCACAAGAAGTTTTAGGGTTCAAAACGGCTTTGTATGAAAAAGCAACATCATAAGCTGTTATATCTGTTCCATTGTCCCATTTAGCTTCGGGTTTAATTTCATACTCAATTTTTAGGCCATTATTAAATGGAGTAATTTTTGGTCTAGAAACTGCTAAAACCGCATCAAAATCATTTTTTTCATAATTCCAATCAATTAATTTTTGAAATAAAAATCGTTCCATATAGCTTGCATCCGCTGTAGTGGATGTGTATGGATTTAATTTGTCTGGATCCGATAATAAATGAACGATGATTTCACTTTTATTTTTGTTGCTTTTATTTTTACAACCCCAAAAAGCTATAAATATTAAAATTACAAGAGGTAGGATTTTTTTCATTATAAATATTCATTAAGTTCACAAATCTAAAGTCTTTTTTATATATGATTAAAAAAAAAACGATTATTTGGTTTTTTGCACTTAAATTTGCTAAAAATATAAAAGTTATGAAATCTAATTTTATCTTTTTCTTGTTCTTTTCTATAGTATTAAAATCTTTAGACGCTCAATTTTCAAGAGATAATTCAATTCTTCCATCGCCAGGAAATAGTTTTGATTTTATCAATAATACGAATAACGCTGTTTATCCAGTAGTTGCAAAAGGAAATAATCAAAAATTTGATTTTAAATCAATTTCAGATGGACTGGCCTCAACAGTCAGTTATAAAGCCTATACGGGAAGCAAATTTCCAAAAGCCAATATGCGAATTTCTATAGGGGAAGATGCACCTATTGAGCTTTATTTAGAAAAAACTCAAAATGATATCATCATAAGAGGTTTAGATTTAGGAGATGCAATTCCGTTGCCTCTTGATTTAGATTTTAGATTTAATGGGAATTTGAAATTTTTAACTAGTCCGATTTCATACAATATGAGTCCGGTGAATTCTCAAGATAAAGCTTCAATTACTTTACCAAAAGATGTTATTGAAAGTCTTGTAGGCAACTTAGATTCTTTAATTGCAAATGCCTCTATTCCAGGACTTCCTCCTGGTGTAACTCCAAAGGTTGATTCTATTTCTGTTGAAGTTTCATTAAGTAGTAAAATTTCATGCGACGCATTTGGTAAAATAACGACGCCAACAATTACCGATAAAGACGTTTTAAGATTAGAACGCGCTCTTGATTTTTCTTTTACACCTTTTATTCATATAAAATTAGGGCCAATTCCGCTAAAGTTAAATTTAAATGATTTAGGACTATTTCCATTGCCATCTGATGATTTATTACCATCTGTAAAAACGCATTCTTTCTATGGATCTTCGGGTAATCAAGAGGTTGTTTTAGCTACTTTAGATTCCTTAGGAACTAATTATACAACAATTCAGTATGATAAAAAGGCAGTTATGAATATTGAATCTATTTCGAAATTAAAAGATTTTAATGCTTTTTATAATGGTAGTTATTTAGTACTAAATTTTCCAGATAATCATTCGTATCGCATAGTGGATGTTTTAGGAAAAGAAATGAATAATCGTAATTCAATAGAGAAACAAATAGATAGCGAATTATGGAGCAAAGGACTTTATTTGATTCATTTCTATGATCAAAATGGATATTTGACTAAGACAATTAAAACGGTAAAACAATAAAATAAAATGACTGAAGCTCAAAAGCTACTAAAAGATTTTCCAGATATTTTTCATATTCTCACCAATCATATGGATGAGAAAAAGATGCGAAAAACCAGTGAAAGATATTATATCCTTAATGAAATTTATAAACTAAATACGCATTTTGACGTAGATACCTTGTTTAAAAATTTATCCGATACATCTTATAGAATAAGTCGAGCAACAATATACAATAATTTAGAATTATTTTTGGAATGCGGATTAATTGTCAAACATCATTTTGGACAAAATTTATCTTTGTACGAGAAGTCTTTTGGTTACAAACAGCATGATCATTTTATTTGTAATCAATGCCAAAGTATTATTGAATTTTGTGACCCACGTTTGCATCAAATCAAAAAATCTTTAGAAGAAATTTTAAATGTTACGGTTGATTCACATTCTTTATATCTATATGGTAAATGCTCAAATGAAAAGTGTCAAAAAGGAATTCCTCAAAGAAAAGTAAAATAGTTAACTATGGATATAACTCAAAATACAGAAATCGATTTGATATTTGAAAAACAAAAATCTTTTTTTGAAGCTCAACAAACAAAACCTTATGACTTTAGAATTAAACAATTAAAACAGCTTAAGAGATTAATTAAAGAAAATGAATCTTCAATTTATGAAGCCCTTTATTTAGACTTAAAAAAAAATAAAGATGAAGCTTTTTTTACAGAAATTTCAATATTAAAATCTGAAATTTCATACCACCTTAAAAATTTAAAAAAATGGATGCGTCCCCAATCAGTATCTACGCCAATAACATTATGGCCTTCCAAAAGTTACATTCAAAATGAACCTTTAGGCGTTTCTTTAATTATTTCACCTTGGAATTATCCGTTTCAATTGGCATTAGCACCTTTAATTGGTGCCATTTCTTCAGGTTGCTGTGCAATTATTAAGCCATCAGAAAAATCCAAAAATACGTCAAATCTTATTGCAAATTTAATTTCAAAATATTTTGACGATTCCTATATTTCAGTAGTTTTGGGGCATGCCGATACAGCACAATTTTTGTTATCAAAACCGTTTGACTTTATTTTCTTTACGGGAAATCCAAATATTGGGAAAATAGTTATGCAAGCCGCAGCCCAAAACCTAACGCCTTGTGTGCTCGAGCTTGGAGGGAAAAGCCCATGTATTGTAGATGAAGACGCCAATTTGGAAATAGCAGCCAAAAGAATTGTTTGGGGTAAATGGATGAATAACGGACAAACTTGTATTGCTCCAGATTATATTTTTATTCATGAAAATATTCAAGAAACGTTTATTCAAAACTTAATAAAGTATATAAAATTATTTTATTCGGATAATTCAGAAAACTCAAATTTTTACGGTCGAATTATTGATGAACAAGCGTTTGCGCGTCTCAATGAATTAATTAAAACTTCAAATGTAGTATTTGGTGGAAATACAAATGCTTCTCAAAAATTTATTGAACCAACTATTATTTCTTCGAATATTAATGAAAAAGTAATGGAACAAGAAGTTTTTGGCCCCATATTACCTTTAATTTCATTTAGTAAAATAGAAGATTGCACAAAATATATAAACCAAAATCCAAAGCCATTAGCGATGTATTATTTTGGGAATGAATCAATAGGAAAAGATTTGTCTATGACATGCAGTTCTGGAGGTTTTTGTATAAATGATGTTTTGCTTCATGTAGCCAACCATAATTTACCTTTTGGTGGAGTAGGGAATAGTGGTTTGGGGAAATATCACGGTAAAGAAAGTTTTAAAGTGTTTTCAAATTCAAAAGCCGTGATGATTTCGCCAACTTTTATTGATATTCCTATGAAATATATACCATATAAAGGAATTGAATTTATCAAAAAATGGATTATCAAATAATAATTTTAAGTGAATAAATGAAACACATTTTTAAGAAAAAAAATATAGACTTAAGCGAAAACAAAAGCGAACTAAATAAAACGTTAACCACTTTCGATTTAACTTTAATGGGAATTGCAGCTATTATAGGAGCTGGAATTTTTTCTACTATCGGTATGGCTTCATTTCAAGGAGGACCAGGCGTTGTTTTTCTTTTTCTTATTGTTGCGGTTACGTGCGGATTTTCGGCACTTTGCTATGCCGAGTTTGCTTCAAGAATACCTCAAAGTGGTAGCGCTTATACCTATGCATATGTTTCCTTTGGTGAAATTTTTGGATGGATTATTGGTTGGGCACTAATTTTGGAATATGCAATTGGTAATATTGTGGTTGCCATTAGCTGGAGTGGTTATTTTTTGAATTTACTTAAAGGAATTGGTATTCATTTTCCATATTGGCTTTCCGTAGGTTATTACGCGGCTATAGATAATTATGCATATGCTCAAGATTTAATAATGCAAGGTGAAAAAATTTCGCCACAATTATATGAATATATTGTTGGATTTGAAAATGCGCCATCTATTTTTGGATATAAAATAATGCTAAATATTCCTGCCTTTTTCATTGTTGCAATAATTACATTCATTGCTTATATAGGAATTAAAGAAACAAAGAAAGTATCAAATTTAATGGTATTTATTAAAATTGCAGTAATTGGTTTGGTCATTGGTGTTGGTTTTTTCTATATTAATCCTCAAAATTATGTCCCTTTTCTACCTAATGGTTTTTCTGGAGTATTAGCAGGCGTTTCTGCTGTATTTTTTGCATATATTGGTTTTGATGCCATATCAACTACGGCCGAAGAATGTAAAAATCCGCAAAGAGATTTACCAAGAGGAATGATGTATGCGCTCATTATTTGTACTATACTTTATGTTT
>JBIPPB010000160.1:0-2892 GCA_044368655.1 Chitinophagales bacterium
CGGCGTGGGAGCACAAGGCGGCGACCCCGAAGCGGTTATGAAGAACGGTGCGAACTCTCAGCGCACGGGCCTCATCGTGAACTCATCACGAGCAATTCTGTATGCAGATACCAGCGACCCAATGTCAGCCGCAGCTGCTGTTGCTCGCAAGACTCGCGACACACTCAACTTGTACCGCTAGCCCCATCACAATCAAGAAGATGGCGGGACAGGCGGAGTCCATTGGCCAGTACTTGAACCTCTGAACGCCCGAACGATTTTCTTGACGATCGGTTGTGAATACAGAGCCAATAACACTGGCCCAAGAAGTGTTGTAAGGACCTCGGCAGTGCTAAATCCGAAGGCAAAATAACCCACGATCCATCCGAGAACCGCACCACAAAGCGCATAGTCCAAGCGATCAAAAATTGGGGCCGTGCGAGCCGATAGGCCCTTCTCAATTTCTACGAGCAATGCACGATTCTGCTCAAGAGCTTTTGACATTCTTACGAAGTCGTCAGCATTGCTTAAGAAACTCTGAAGATCTGAAGAAACGACGTTGTGCTGTTGAATTATCGTTTGATGCTTTTCGATGAGGATGGCAATCTCTTCAGAGCTTCTCTGCGCCACTTTCGATACTTGTGCAACTACTGAGTCTGTTGCATTCGTAACTGCATTCGCCCCTACCGAAATTGAAGAAGAGAACTGGTCAAGGCTGGGCTCCAACCGCTCGAGAATTCGAGTCTCTACAGAACTAGGAACCTCAAGTAACTTTCCACGCACTTGTTCCGCCACAGACAGAAGTTCTTGCGAAGCAGCACTGAGTTCTGTTGACGTTTTGGAGGAAGTTTCAGTCACTGAAACGGTTAGCACTTCGAGAGATTCAATTAGTTGTCTCTTGGAGTCTGCTAGCGAACCCTGAAGTTGCCCAACCGATACAGCAAAATTTGATTGAAGTTCACTAGAGGTCTGGCGAACATAATCAAGAGATGAGTTAACTTCCCTGCCGAATCGTTCAAGCACGGCATTCAAGGAATTGGTTGTCTCAGCAATGGCAGAACTAAGACTCTGCACCCCATTTTGAATATCAGATGACACAGAACTACCAACCGCAATGAAATCATCAAACTTTTCTGCGTTATTCAGCAAGCCACTGAGGACTTTCTGAGTATCGCCTGTCGCCGATTGAAACTGACTCAACTGCTTAATCGATAGTTTTCCATGGTCGTTTAGTTCTCTCGCCAATTCATCCACTTTTGAAGACAGAGCAGTGATTTCTTCAACTGCAATCTCAACAGAATCCAATTGACTCTTCAGAAGTTTTGAAACATCAGCATTCATTTCATTTTCCATTTCTCGAATTAAGAACATTTGTTAAGGCACCGTGCAAGCCATTTAACTCTCCAGCAAGCTTCCCAACAGTTGAACTAACAATGACTGTGCAAGCCAGAGAGGCAGCCGGCGACGAAAGTTCAAAGACCTCATCACGCGAGCGATGAGCTGCTTCGACAAATTTGGAGCTGGTCAGAAGAGGTGCCAGATCGCCAACGATTAGTCGTTTTGCCTCAGATGGAGATTTGGCAACATCGCGAAAAACATCTGGAGTCAGCCAAGGAGCATCGAGAACATCGCTAAAGAACCGCCTATGCAAGAGGTTGCGAGTTTTCAGGCTGCATCCAGCACCATCTAGAAGAGACTTCTCCCAGTTGTCGGACATGTAATGAGCAAGGGATATCAGGTCCGTCTCGGCGGCGAGTATCTCAAGCAGATCAGCCACATGAATCCAGGTTTTCTTTGACAAAGACATAGATCTAGAGACGACTAGATCAGAGAGGGCCTCAGTAACTAACTGGAAGGATTCATCGTTCTTGATGACAAATTCCTCATTTGACTTATCTGACACGAATGAGAACAGAAGGTCAAAGTAGGCAATGACATTCTCATCGCTCAACTCATTCTTTATCTCACGAGCAATCTTCAGAAGCCTCAGTGTCCCCGGCAAACTCGCAACGGTTTTTTTGGGCACCGCATCTAAATCAATGGACCACCCAGCAATTGATAGGAGTTGAAAAAGCCATTCAACGTCCGACGAAGTTAATCCTTTGAGCACAGACCAATCTGCGACTCGTCCCATCTCGAGCAACTGCCCGCAGAATGATCCGATCTTCAGTGCCGAGAGGTCACCCTCTGTGTCCAGACTTGTTAATGCCAACGCAAGCTCCTGCGAATTCTTCTCGGCAACTGCTTTCTGGAGCCAGTATCGGCCAATTGTGCCCGACGAAGATTTACTCCATTGATCGATAGCGGCCGAAATATCAGGCTCCACAAATGGAGCATCACCACGCAAAAGATACTCGTACTTCGCATCGCCGAGCCACTTGATGACATTCTCCGAGTTCAGATTCTTCGCAAAAGAGAATTCCATAACAGGCTCAGTAAATTTCTTGACAGACGAAAGAAATCTCTTGAACTCCCCAGAGACCTCTGCTGTCAGTATCTCTGAATCGCCAACAGCCAACCCGCTGTCCACGATCAGGACCTTAAGGGCATCAGTGGAAACACCCATCTCTCGTGCGATGGCACGTGGAGTTGGAAATTCCTCATCCAGAAACTCTTCAAGAGTTCGACCAAGCGGAATATTTCTCAAAGGGCCATTCATGCCCATTTGACGCTCTTTAATTATCCAATCCTGATTCGGACCAATCGTGTCACCACCGAACAATCGCCCAGCACCTCTTTCGTAAAGCCAGTGATGATATTTCTGAAACTTATCCTTCTGCGCAAAGCCGTCGCCAGAAAGTACAATTGCGTATCGACCACACTCTTTATGGCACTTCACGGCCCAATCAAGGATGTGAGGGTCCGCCTCATCTCCAGTTGGTGCAGAAAAAACCTTAAAGGTGTCTTTGAACT
>JBIPPB010000133.1:0-2874 GCA_044368655.1 Chitinophagales bacterium
TGTAAAAATATATTTTTTTTGTTAACCTTTTTGGCTTAAAATAACACTATAGGATTGTTAAGGATATTATGGAGGTATTTGAAAAGCCAAAAATAGTAGGAGGAAAAAATAAAATGTAGAAAAATGAAAAAAACAATTTTGAGCTTACCAATTGACATGATGACCAATTCGTGTTCCAAACCAAACTCAAACTCTTCAGGAGAAAAATATAGCTGGAGCTCTGAAGTCAATGGTAAAAGCTATTCTTGGTCCGGAAACTATCCTGATTTTACAAATCTTTCTTCTATGGGGCTTTCAACTTATACAGAAATGGAGTTAGCGCTATATCTACCAATTAATCAAAAAAATGTACCATTTAGTTTTATTGTGAATTTTGAAAATATTCCAACCGTTGGAACATATACATTTGATCAAAATAATTCAACTATAGAAAATGCTTGTTTGATGTTTATAGATAATGCCGGTTCATCATCTTCAACTCCAGGTTCGAGTATAAAAGTTACAATTCCTAATATTCCTTCAAATTCGTATTTGAATACACAAGGTACTAATCCGGGTTCGATAAAAGGAACGTTTAGTAGTGTAATGTATGGTATTGATCCAAACGATGTTAGAGGTGATTTTATTAGATATGAAATTACCAACGGAAAATATGAAGCTATAGTTCTTAATTAATTAAAATTTAAAAATATATTAAGGCGACATCCGAAAAGCCAAAATAGAGTAGGAGAAAAAAAATAATAAATTATGAAAAAAATAATTTTAATCACAATTTTAAGTATAACTGCTTTTAGTATTGAAGCACAAGTTCCAAATTATGTACCTACTAATGGCCTCGTAGGCTGGTGGCCTTTTAACGGCAACGCCAACGATGAAAGTGGAAATGGATATAATGGAACGGTTAATGGTGCAACGTTGACAACAGATCGTTTTGGAAATACAAATAAGGCATATAATTTTTCTGGAACAACAAATAATATTACAATACAAAATAGTAATTCTATTTTAACAGGAAGTTTTTCGGTTAGCTCTTGGTTTACAATAAATAATTTAAATCCATCAAATTTCGATGCTGCAATTATTGGACAATTTAATGGTCAAATTCAAAATGATAGAAAATGGTTTTTTGGATATCGGTCAATAAATCAAGAAAAAGGTATATCGTATTATTTATTTAATAATAATGGCTTGTCTGTATCAAATAATTACACTTTGAATTGGCAACCTCAGCAAGGAAGATGGTATCATGTTTCATGGGTTTTTGAATCTGGAAATAGTATAAAAACATATGTTGATGGAATACTTCATAGTAATGTTCAAGTTAATATAGCTACGTTTAACAATATTGCAAACAACATTTTGATTAAAATAGGAAATGCAGTTGATATAGATGTTCCTTTGCCATTACCTTGGAATGGCAAAATAGATGATATCGGTTTATGGAGTCGCGCTTTATCGCAATCAGAAATCACAGCTTTATATACGGGATGTAATAATGTAACCAATATTACACCACAAAACAATTCGGTTAATATCGGTAATACTATTACATTTACGGCAAACACATCTGGTGTTTCTCCCAATTATATTTGGCAGAGTGATTTTGGGCAAGGTTTTCAAACGTTAAATAATTTGGGTAAGTATTCAGGGACGACAACGAAGAATATGTCTATCTCAAATGTTCAGCTTTCTAACCATTTACAACCCATTCGTGCTATAGTAATTTCTTCAACCTGTACAGATACTTCAAATATAGCTTATATAAAAATTACAGATACTTGTATCACTAAAATCACAAAATACGACACGATAAAAGTAATGGATACATTGGTGATTAATGCCAATCTATCGGGTATAAGCGCACCGAACAATACAAATAGAATTATTGTGTATCCCAATCCCGCTAAGGATCATATAACCATCGACTATGGTGTTTTTAGTAGGATGAGTGGATATACCATGAAAATAACCAATACCTTAGGTCAAACGGTATTTTCATCGCCTATAAATCAGCAATCTTCATTCATCAATTTATCCAGTTGGACAGGAAAAGGCGTATATTATATACAAATCATAGATCCTCAAAGTAATATGATTGAGAATAGAAAGATCATATTGCAGTAAATACTTAAAAAGGCGTTAATCCGAAAAGCCTAAATAGAGTAGGAATTATTTAAAACAATTTAAATTTTAAAAAAATGAAAAAAACAATTTTAAGCTTAATAGTGATGTCATTACTACTTATGACAACAAATTCTTGTTCAAAATCAAATTCAAGTTCTTCAGGAGGAAAATACAGCTGGAGTTGCGAAGTCAATGGTAAAAGTTATTCATGGTCTGGTAATTATCCCGATGGAACAAATCCATCTTCAATGGGGCTTTCAACTTTCTCGGAGTCTGCCTTAATGCTTTATCTACCTTTAAAATCAAGTAAAATTGAATTTAGTTTTATTGTGAATTTTGGAGATATTCCATCTGCAGGAACATATACTTTTAATCAAAGCAATACATTCCCAGAATCTTGTGTGATGATAATAGATAATGCTAATTCAACTTCAGGTGCTCCTAACGCTAATATGAAAGTTACGATTCCAAATATTCCTTCAAATACTTATGTGAATACCCAAGGTGCGAATCCAGGCTCTATAAAAGGAACGTTTAGTGGAACAGTGTATGGTCCGGATCCAAATAATTTAAGAGGTCCATTAATTAGATATGAAATTACAAATGGTAAATATGAAGCAGTTGTTCTAAATTAATTAAAACTAATAATATAAAAAAAGGCGGCATCCGAAAAGCCAAAATAGAGTAGGAATTATATTAAAAATTAAATTTTAAAAACATGAAAAAAATTACATTATTCGCTTTGATTTT
>JBIPPB010000072.1:0-10230 GCA_044368655.1 Chitinophagales bacterium
CATTATTGCTGAATTTAAAAATTAGGAAGTATTTTTGTGATGAAAATATAATTGAAGAAAATAATTTAATTTCGGTATTTACCAGTCGAATTTCAAAAATTATTTTACCACAAATTGATGATGATCAATCGCTTAACTCAATATTAAATACTTTGTTTTATGATAAAAAGTACTTAAATTGGATACAAAAAGTAGATCAGGATCTTTGGAGAAAAGTAATTGTCCATTTTGATTTGAATCAAGAAAGTTCAATAAAATTATGGATTGAACAATTAGAAGATGTTGCAACGATTTTAATGGATCGAATTAAAGGTGGTTATTGCGATAGTGAATTGTTGCGTTATATGCCTACTCCATTATATAATCAAGGTATTTTTAATACGTTGGAATCGTATGTGAAACAAATTTCTGAAAAAAAAGATTTTTCAATTCCTTTTACTAATATTGAAGAATTGGTTCATGAATGTGATCAATATTTGTCTGATATATTGATGCAAAAAGATCAAAAAGGAATTTCATTAAAAATTACTCTAAAAGTAAATCGATTAAAAGAACAACTTAAAAGACTCAAAGACGTTTTAAATTTACTTTATCTTAATCAAACTTCAGATGCATCCGAATTGGTTTCATTTATAATAACCTATATCATTCAATTATATGCCCCTAAAAATTATATAAGAGAGCAACTTAGTAATAATTTAAATTTGGTGACATTTATGGCAACGTATCATAATGGTCAAACTGGTGAGAATTATATAACAAAAACAAAATTAGGCTATTATAAAATGATTGAATCGTCTTCGATGGGTGGATTTATTGTAGCCATTTTATGTTTTTTTAAATTATATATTAGTAGTTGCCAATTAAGTCCATTTATTGAAGCGATGGGATATAGTTTAAATTACGCAATAGGATTTAGTGCCATTTATTTATTAAAATTTACACTCGCTACCAAACAACCCGCAATGACAGCAGCAAATATAGCTCGAACTTTTGCGCAAGGAAATGATGAAATTCAAACAAAACAATTTACCATTTTGTTTTCAAGATTGTCAAGAAGTCAGTTTGTAGCATTTATCGGAAATGTATTGATGAGTTTTTTAATTGCTACGTCTATTTTTATTATCCTAAAACATGTTTTTCATCTTGAAGTGGTTTCTCAAGAAAAAGCAACGAAGTGGTTTGAAGAAACCTCATTTCCTTATTTTGAAATTTTTTGGTATGCCGCTATTGCGGGTGTTTTTTTATTTATTAGTGGACTCAGTTCTGGGCTTTTTATTAATAGATTAAGATATTCAAATGTTATTAATCGATTGTATCATCATCCTGTTTTAAAAATGTCCTTATCGATTTCACGAAGAAAAAAAATAGTTCAATGGTTTGAAAAAAATGCTGGGGGCCTTTTTGGTAATATTGTTTTAGGGTTTTTACTTGGTTTTGCATTTTTGATAGGAAAGTTTTTAGGGATTCCATTTGATATAAGGCATATTACATTTCAGGCTGGAAATTTTGCTATAGCAATTGGAGGTCTTGGTTATAATATTACAAATATTGAGTTAATAAAAGGCTTTGTTTTTATTTTTGGCATTGGTTTTTTTAACTTTATCGTTAGTTTTACCTTGTCTTTAATTTTGGCATTAAAAGCGAATCGAATTCCCTTAAAATTAATGTTTCCAATATTAAAGGCTGTTTTACAAAATTTTGTAAAACAGCCTTTCTATTATTTTTATCCTCCTTCTAGGAAAAAGGAATTGTAAAGTTTAATTCTGCTTTAATTAATTGTTTTCGGATAACCAATAGTTATAAAGTTTTTCATTTTGCTTGTAAATATTTAAATTTGAATTTTCATGCAGTTTATTATTTGGTAAATTTGATAAATGCCCAAATTTAACTATTAATGCAATAATGCAAAATCCATTGATTATTAATGACTTATTTTTTATTTTTATGTAATTGAAAAAAGTGATTACTAAAAATAAACAAAAGAATAGATAATGTGGGGCATAATACCAACCTAACTGAGAGTTTCCAAAATTAACTAAAATCGTAAGAGGAAGTATAAAAATAATACAAATTTTAATTATGTCAAAAAGCTTATTGTTTGTGTTTTTATATCTTTTGAAAATAAAAAGTATAAAAATTAAAACAGAAAAAGCGTTCCAAAATTCAGATGAGTTTCTAAATTCTTTTAATGCAAAAAAGTAATCTTTATTAATTCTTAGACCGTTCTCTTTTGAATAAAAGAATCGTTCAATAATGTCATAATATAGCATTACTTTATTAATATTACTAGTTCCATAAAAAGTGTTTTTTGAATCTAATGGAAAATAATGCTGAATTGCAAACCATGACAAACAACTTAATACGTATATTATAGTGACTGTAAAAAGGTGGTAGGAGTATTTAATTCTATATTTTTTAAGAAATAGAACTAAAAGTAAAAGCGTTAAAATGATCCATGTCCCGGCTATACCTTTTGAATAAAATGCTAATATAAATCCAAATATCATGAGATATAAATGTATTGATGAATTAGTCTTCCAATATTTTAGATATTGATAAAATCCAAAAATACTAGTAGATAAAAGCAAAGGTTCAAAATCTGCAGTTAAAAATACATGTTTAACAAGGATGAAATTTCCTGTAACTAATATAAATAAAGTATAAAATGCTGTTTTTTTGTTAGTTAATATTTGAATTGATTTAAAAGCATATAATATATAAATAAAAAAACAGAATATATTAGACCATCTCAGTCCTATTAAGTTAAATCCAAAAAGTTTATAACCTAAGATGATAAGCCATTGAAGAAGAGGTGGCTTAGCATTCCAAGTATCTAATTCAAAGTTGTAGTAGAGATGGATAAAGTCATTTTTAACCATCATTTCATATGCATTTATACCATTTCTACTTTCGTCCCATTCACAGAGTTCAATAAAAAATAACTTAGATAACAATAAAAACATTGAAGTAACTATTATTATGGTTAAACCGTATCTAATTATATATTTATTAAGAACTAAATTTAACTTCTTCAAAACGCTCTATTTTAACTCCATGGTAAGAATTGCATTTCCCATAGCGGGCATAATTACTTCCATTTTACGAGCCATTTTTAGCGTAGTATCAATCCAGAACGTTGTTTTGTCATTTTCGTTTTCTTGACTTACGGCTTCAACTTTATGAAGATTATTTTCTAATCCAATATATTTAATCGAAATGGTTTTATTCTTCATGGTCATCATGTCGGGCATCAAACAATTTAAAGTAAATCCATCTTTTAGAGGAAAATGAGCTAAAGTGACATCCATGCTTGGTCCATCAATTAAAAAGGCTTTATCAAAAGCAATTTCCATATTTTTACCCATAGCGTTTACTTGGCATTTTTCTTTTGAATAATTTGATTCTATATTCATGCCGCCTTGATTCATTTTTCTTTGAATTGGAGTTAAGTTCATATCTAAAGTAACCTCATCTTCTGAAGATCCCATCATGGCTTTAGAAACATCTTTTATGATATATTGATTATTCTTAATCGAAACTGTTCTCGTCATTTCAATTGGAATGACTTGTCCTTGAACCTCAATTTTGGCATTATATGTAAAAGATCCTTCTTTAAGTTGCGCATTAATTTTAGGTAACGTAGAAGCGGTTTCAACGGCTTTTGTATTTTTTAAAACCACTTTATTAATATCAACCGTAATTTCTTTAAGTCTTTTTTCAACTTCAGGTTTCATGTCTTTTTGGTAAGTGCCACCAATTACTTCACTCAAGAATTTCTCGATAGCGGCATACATCGCCATGTTATTAACTGGTTTATAAAACCCATGTCCTTCGTCAGGAGCAAGAATATAACCTACTTTTTTACCTTTGTCTCTTAATGCAACTACTATTTGATCCGCTTCTGCTTGTTTTACTCTCGGGTCATTGGCTCCTTGAATAACTAAAAGGGGTTTATTGATTTTATTTACATGAAACAATGGGCTGGCTTCTTGTAATAATTTTTTACCTTCTTCGGTATTTGGATCGCCAACCATTCCGTATAGCATGGCTTTTCCAGCCTCCCAATATGGTGGAATGGATTCAAGAAGTGTAAAAATATTACTTGGCCCTACAATGTCAACACCACAAGCATATAAGTCTGGAGTAAACGCCAATCCTGCCAATGTAGCATATCCGCCGTAACTTCCTCCCATAATGACCAATTTTGATGGATCTGCGATTCCTTTTTCAATAAGATGTTTTACTCCAAATGTGATATCATCTTGCATTAATTTACCCCATTGTTTATCGCCGGCATTTAAAAATGCTTTGCCATAGCCACCACTGGCTCTGAAGTTTGGCTGAAAAACAGCATAACCTCTATTACATAAAAATTGTACTTCAGGACTGTAACCCCAATAATCTCTTGGTCCTTTTGGGCCACCATGAACTAATGCGATCAAAGGCATTTTTTGACCTTCCATGCCTTTTGGTATGGATAAATAACCAGGGATTTCAAGTCCGTCGCTACTTTTATATCGTATTGGAGTCATTGAAACCAATTCGCTTTCAAATGCTTTTAATTTTGGTTTTGGACAATATTGAAACGTCAATTTTTGAGTTTCAGTATCAAAATAATATACTTCGGTTATAAAACGATCTCCCGAAATATTAATAAGCATTTTTTTGTAATCTTTAGTGAAACTTGAAATGCCAATTTCTTGATTTGGAAATTTTGATGTTAAAAATTGAAACATTTGTTCCCATTTTTTATTTTTCCAATGACGTTCTCTTTTGTCGTAAAAATAGGATGTACTAATGATTTCTCTTGTATTTTCATCAATAAATAAACTTCCAAAGTCCACTTGATTTTTCGGATCTTTTTCTACTAAAGTTAATTTTTTGGTGTTCGGATTCATCAAAAATAATGAAGATAAGTCTAGTGCTCCTTTGTTTGTTTCTAAATAAACTTCGCTATTATCTTTATTCCAATTTAAAAAAGAAGCGCCTTCATTTACATTTACCGAATAAATTTCTTCAAGGCTCTTGTCATTGTTGATTCGATAGGTAAAGGTATTTCCTTTTTCATCCGTTTTACTAAGTAGTCTCAAATTTTCGTCCCAATCAAAATTGTAATCGGTTATTCGATCTTTATTTTCATACAACATTTTCAAATTTCCGTTGGAAATATTCAATTCATATAAATCATGCCACGCTTTATCGCGGTCATTAATACCAACAACTAATTTGTTAGGATCTTTTCGGCTTGCCATAATAATTTGAGCCGTAATTTCTTTCATTGGGGTAAGATTTCGTGCTTCGGGCAATTTTCCAGATTTTGGATTCAATGCATAAATATTCATGTTCTCGTCGCCATCTTTGTCTTTTACAAACAAAATGTATTTTGAATCAATCGTCCAAAAATAGCCATACATTGGCCTTTTTTGGTTGGTTAGAGGAATTGCTTTGTCAAAAGGTTCATCATTTTTTTTAATCCAAAGATTCATGATGCCTTCATATTCTTTTAGGAATGTAATATACTGTCCATCGGGACTGATTTGTGCTCCAGATATTTCAGGGTTTCCAAAAAATAACTCACGGTCAATTAGTTTTGCTTTTTGTGCAAATGTATTCATACTAAAAAGTAAAAGTGATAAATAAACGAATGTTTTCATATTATAATAATTTTATAAGATACAAATATAGTAGCTTAATTGGAATATTTTAAAAGAAAATTACATGAAGCGCAGAAAAAAATTAGTTTTGTATCTCAATTGTAAAAAAAATGATAAAAAAAGTATTTAAAATATTCACATTTTTTATGGTTATATTGTTTGATAATCAAATTTATGCCAATTCAATTCCTCAACAAATTGATAATGTATTCAAACCAATAGCCGATTTTTTTGATGCTTTAGTGTTTTATAAAATATCTATTTTAGGAGTTTCCATACCTATTATATTAATACTGCTCACTTTTGGAGCAATCTTGTTTACTATTCGATTTCGGTTTCCGAATATACGTTTTTTTAAAATGGCTATTGATATTGTTAGAGGTAAATATGATGAAATGGATGCGCATCATGTTCAAGAAAAAGCCACAAATTTTAATGTAGTAGAAGGCGATATTAAAGGCACTATAGCAGATGAAAGTAGAGAAGGAGAGGTGAGTCACTTCCAAGCATTAGCTACAGCCGTTTCTGGCACTGTTGGCTTAGGCAATATTGCAGGCGTAGCGGTAGCTATTGCAATGGGTGGTGCTGGAGCTACTTTTTGGATGATTGTCTGTGGTTTTTTAGGTATGAGTTCCAAATTTGTTGAATGTATTTTAGCGGTTAAATATAGAGAAATTGATAAAGATGGCATCGTTTATGGTGGACCGATGTATTATTTAAAAAATGGATTGAATGATTCAAATAAATCAAGATTAGGTCTTTTTTTATCTTTTGTTTTTGCGATACTTTGCGTAGGTGCTTCTTTTGGAGCAGGAAACGCATTTCAATCCAATCAAGCTGCCATTCAAATTGTAAGCTTATTTCAATTTCAAAATCCAATGGCAACCTTTATTGTAGGAATAGCAATGTCTTTTGTTATAGGATTAGTAATTATTGGTGGCATCAAGCGAATTGCAAAAATAACGGAGAAAATAGTGCCTTTGATGGCAATTATTTATATTGTAGCTTCTTTAATAATTATCTTTTTTCATTGGAATAAAATTCCGCTAGCAATTAATGCAATTTGGACGGGTGCTTTTAGTTTAGATGCAGGAATTGGTGGTTTGATTGGCGTTATGATTGTTGGTTTTCAACGTGCTGCTTTTTCTAATGAGGCTGGTGCCGGTTCAGCAGCTATAGCGCATGCGGCAGTAAAAACTAGATTTCCAGCTAGTGAAGGAATCGTGGCACTTTTAGAGCCATTTATAGATACCGTAGTGATTTGTACAATGACCGCTTTGGTTATTGTTTTGTTTAATATTGATGGTAAATTTGATTATGGAACCGCTCAAAATGGTTTGATTTATATTAAATCATCTCAGCAATGGGTTGGCGGCGTTGATTTAACATCATTAGCTTATGCGGATATCATGCCTTGGTTTACGTATGTTTTAACCATTGCTATTGTTCTATTTGCTTTTTCTACAATGATTTCATGGTCTTATTACGGTTTACAAGCGTGGAAATTTTTGTTTGGAAAAGGTAAAATGGCCGATTTGGTTTACAAAATTCTTTTTGTACTTTTTGTGATTGTTGGTGCATCAACCTCGATGACTTCCGTGGTTAAATTTTCGGATGCGATGATGCTCGGATTGGTTTTCCCTAATATGATAGGGTTAATTTTATTATTTCCAAAAGTAAAAACAGAATTGGATCATTACTTAGCCGCAATCAAATTATTTAAGAAAAGTAAAAATTAATTTAAATTAATGTAGAACATTTTTAGGAATTAAATGGTTTAAGTTTAAAAAATATTATAAAATGAAAATAGTTGCTTTTGGGGCGTCAAACAGCCGAAATTCAATAAATAAAAAATGGGCACATTTTGTAGCAAATCAATTTAACGCCACTCAAATACATGTTCTTGATTTAAATGATTATGAAATGCCTTTATATTCTATTGATAAAGAGCAAGAAATAGGATTGCCTCAAGAAGCGCATCAATTTGTTGAAGATATTCAAAATGCGGATTTATTAATTATTTCGCTTTCCGAACATAATGGAACGTATACCACCGCATTTAAAAATATTTTTGATTGGGCTTCTAGGGTACAATTAAAGTTTTTTGAAAACAAAAAAATGTTATTAATGGCTACGGCTCCTGGTCCAAGAGGCGGTCAAGGTGTTTTAGAAGCAGCTGTTTCACGTTTTCCGATTCATGGTGCTGAAATCGTTGAAACATTTATTTTACCTTCGTTTAATGCTAATTTTGATGTTCAAAATGAAATTTTAAATGAAGCAATGCAATCGGAGTTGCATCAAATGCTTGATCGCGTTATGCAAAAAGTATTATTGACAAACAACTAATCTGTATTCGATTCGAGTTCTTTAAAATATTTTTTGTAATACGAATTGGATTGAATTAATGTAGCGTGCGTTCCTTCACCAACAATTTCTCCTTTGTCTAATACTAAAATTTTATCAGAGCTTATAATTGTAGAAAGACGATGCGCTATTACAATTGAAGTTTTATTTTTAATGGTATTTTGCACTAATTTTTGAATATAATATTCAGTGTTAGAGTCGATGGAAGAAGTCGCTTCATCTAAAATTAAAATGGAAGGATTTTTAAAGATATCTCTTAAGAAAGAAATTACTTGTTTTTGACCGTGAGATAAGCTGTTGCCTCGCTCTTGTATTTGAAAATCAAAACCTCCAGGCAATTGCTCAAAAAAGTCTTGTATATCCAAGTCTCTAGCCATTTGCATCGCTTCTTCGATGCCAAATGACTTGTTTTCCAGTCTAATATTATCTAAAATACTTCCCGAAAATAAATAGACATCTTGTAAAACCATACCAATATGATTTCGTAATGATGCAATTTTAATGTCATTTATGGAAATGTTGTCAATCTTTATATTTCCTTTTTGTATCGGATAAAAACGATTGAGTACATTGATGATAGAAGTTTTTCCACTCCCTGTAGCGCCTACAATGGCTAATGATTCGCCGGCGTTGATTTCAAAGCTAATGTTTTTTAGAATTTCTTTTTCGGGTAAATAACCAAAGGTGACTGCTTCAAAATGAATGTTACCTTTAGGATTTGATAGTTCAATTTCGCCTAAATCGTTTTCTTTGTTGGGCGTTTCAATAATTTTAAAAACGCGCTCGCAAGCCACAAAACCCATTTGAAGCTGATTGAATTTATCCGCTAAAAATCGCATAGGCCTAAAAAGCATATTGAGATAAAGGTAAAAAGAAGATATCATTCCTGCGGTATATCCCGATTCATTTAAACTAAAATATCCAACGCCCATAACCACAAGTCCAACGCTAATAGCAATTAACGTTTCTAATACAGGGAAAAACCAACTATAATACCAAATCGCTTTTATATTCAAATCGGTTTGTTCTTGATTGATTTTTTTAAATTTTTGAAGTTCTAATTGCTCCGCGGTAAAAGATTTTATAAGCTTTATTCCTGTTAAATGTTCTTGTGTAAACGCATTAAATTCACTTATTTTGTCACGAATTTTTTGGTTTACAATTTTAACCTTTTCTTTAAAAATATAAGTTGCCCAATATAATAGAGGCAAGGTAACTAGTGAAATCAATGTCAGTTTTACATCCGTATAAAACATGAAACTCAAAACAATAATAATCGTAAGAAAATCCGAAATTATGGTAAAGAAATTCTCTGAATACACTTCATTTATGGTTTCTACATCGTTGATGGTTCTAGTCGTTAGAGTTCCAATTGGCGTTTGGTCGAATAGCTGAACGTGAATTCCAATTAATTTTTGAAAAACTCGAGTTCGAATAGAATGCACAATATTTTGACTAAACCAAGCGGTTATAAATACAAAAAAGTATCTTAAAAAAGATTCAATTATGAGTAATCCAAAAAGTAACATGGAATAAGAAATAAGTTTTTCTTTGTTAAATGTCGTAATAAAATGGTCAATAATGTATTGAAGTAAAAAAGGACGAATTGGACCTAAAATGGATACAAAAATTGATAATAAAAGCGCGATGATAAACCATTTTCGGAAAGGGATAATTTCTAAAAATATCTTGTGATATAATCCTTTTTCTTTCATTTAAAGGTGGAGTTTATTTTTTTAAATTTTTGTTGATGATTTGGAATTGCAAAGATAGTAGACTAACTAAAAATGCAATTAAAAGAGCCCCTAACGTCGAAAAAATGACAATTAAGGATCTTGTAGGTTTTGATTTTTTTTCAGCAGGAAATGCACGCTCTAAAATCGTAATCGTAGAGATTTTGTCATTAGCAGAAACTTCATATTCCGTTAGTGATTTGTTCAAAATTTTAAGTTCTTCTTCAATCGATGCGCTGCCTGGATTTAATTTTTGCTCTTGATTTTTTTTATCAATTTGCTTTTTAAGCATTTGAATAATTTTTCGTTTATTTTCAATAATTGGTTCTGAATTTATTGCATCAATTTTATCAACAATTTCATTAACCATTTCTGCTGCTTTTTTAGGGTCTGTGTCTAAAATTGAGATTTCTATAGCGTCTCGGTCATTTTTAAATGCCGAATAATTTGATTGAAACTCTTCAACCGTTTTCGTC
>JBIPPB010000139.1:0-2815 GCA_044368655.1 Chitinophagales bacterium
CGAAAACTGGGCAGAAGATAGGCGTGATGGGATTGCAATGCCCTGATGTATTCGTCCTTCTGATAGCCGGGATGGAAAGTGACTTCGGCATCCAATCCGAGTTGCCGGACCAGTCGCTGTAGCGATTCGCGTTCCGGACCGCCTCCGGCCAAGGTATAATGGCATTTGACACCTTGTTGTTTGACGTGAGCGAGAGCCTTGAGTGCAAGGCTCACACCTTTGCTGCCAAGCAGCGAGCCGCCGGCAAACAGAAGCAGCGGACCGTCGTCCGGCGGGGTGGCGATCCTGGTCTGGAACAGCGCGATCTTCTCCGGCGGCAGGCTGACAATGGGGAGTTGCACCAGCGGACGGTGGTTGGGGTAGGGCGCGAGGAAACGCGCCATCTCCTCGTTGGCTGGCACCACGACGGCGGCATTGCGGACACAGTCCAGAAAGGCTTTGGAGCGGGTGGTGATGAGGGTGTTGATATCCCTGATCTTTTCAAACCCTCGCGCGGACGGACTCATCATCGACCTGAAGGCCGGCGGCACAGTGCCGGCACCACCGATCGGCCCCCAGACGAATGGAATGGGCAATTGCCAGAGCGGGGAAGGCACGCGGAACGAAGCGATCGTCACCTGGTGGCAAAGATCAAAGCCCACCTCCCGATGCCACTCGCTGGCGGCGGCCAACACTTGGCGCGAATAGTTGCGATAAGTCATCCAATCTTGGATACGGGCGATCATCCGGTTCGAATGGGAAGTGGTAGGATTGCCTGTAAAACGAAACTTCACGTTGGATGGCACCAGATTTTCGGCCATGGCGCGGCTCATCGGCTCGCGGGCGTGCTCGTCGCAGATGACGAACACCTCATGGTCGAGAGCGATCTGCTGGACAGCCGTCCATCCAACCCCGGGTTCCGAACCCTGATATGGACTGCAAGCGAAGGCGGAAACGAGAATTTTCATAATGAGGGAAGACAGGACGCCTTGATGGCGCGGGGCGTTCGTGCCAATGCAAACCGCAGCAGTCCCGCAGGCATGCAGCGAATCACAGGATCACTTTTTCCGGGTCAACACGCTCCAACGCTCGGCCCCTGTAGTCACCGTGGAGATGATCTCCACCTCTGCGGAAACTTCGAGCCCGTGCGAGGCCACGAAGTCGGCGAGCGTGACGCCAAGCCGATCCTGAATCCCTCGGGCGGTGACAACCAGAACGGGTGCCGGAACGGGATCGCGAGTGGTAATCTCGAGAACCTTGCGAGTTCCATAGGGCCGGTACAACGCCACAGGTGTATGGCCTCCGTCACCGCCAAAGCCAACTGCCGGGCAGGCCGCCGGGAGCAATTGCCTCACCGGCGCAAGCACATCGGAGCGGTTCTGATAGGTGGAATAGACTGCGGCGATGCGGGTCCGCAGAGACTGGGGCAGCCAATTGAGTTCAGCCAGCATCGCTCCCGGTACCAACGGCCGGTTCGGCGTGAGCAGCAGCGCGGGCAGGATGCAACATGCTGGCACGCAGGCCCATAGCCGCCCCCATCTACCCTTGAAGGGATTGTGGCCGCCGGACGGCAGGAGGACCATTGCCAGGCACAGAGGCAGATAGGGCAGCATGATGCGGGCCGTGCATTCGGATCCCATCTTCATCATATAAGCCGTCACGGCCACCGCCGTGGCGGCGGCCATCATGAGCCCGACATATGGAATGCGTGTTGACCTGTGGCGGACGCGCGACGGGCGTGAGCGGATGAGCGTCCACAGCGTAAGGATACCAAGTCCTATGCCCACACCCGCACCTTCCTCGCCCGGAATTTCTCCTCCAATGCTCGGATTGAAGCGGGGGAATCCCTGTTTGACGAAACCAATGAACGGGCTTGTTCCTTCCCAGGCGTCGAGCTTCGCGTTGAGGGATTTGGAAATTGGCAGAAGCGGTAACTCCACAGTGGATAGGGCGAGGTTCACCGAGTTGCCGGCGATGCCTGCCAGCGGCTTGCGAATCCGGAGTTGGTCGGTGTCACGGGGATCGCCAGCCCAATCGCCGGCATGTAACTGGTTGAGCGCCGCGACCGGCAGGAAACTGCAGCAGGCGGCCAACGCCAACCAAGGCAGGACAAGCGGCCAATTTCTGGCTGCTAGAGTTCGGAATGCCGCAAGGCACCAAAAAACGCCCAAGGGCAACAGGAGCGGAAGACTGGAACCCTTGAGGGCGGTCGCGGCAGCGGCAGCCACCGCCGACAGTCCCAATAACAAAATGGCCCGGTCCAGCCGGGCCCTGGATGCCAGCGCCAGACTGGCGGTTACCAATACGGCACCCAGTCCGTCGTTGCCAAGACTGCCGCACTGTAGCGCCAGCCCATAGGCACAGGGAAAGATCCACATCCATGTGGCGGCAAGTTTGCGGCGCATCCCGAGACCGGTGAATGCTCCGTAGGCCAGCGATGGAAGCAGCAAAAATGGCAGCCAGTTGAGAAGGAACAGCCAGCGGTCGCTTTTTGTGAGAACGATGAGCGGCAGCATCTGCCATTCCATGCCCGTGCCGCTGTAATCCATGCGCCCGTTGACCGCGCCGATCCAATACCAGTGACCTTCCTGCCACCAATTGAGGATTCGCGGCAGGCGGTAGCTGAGCGCGTCGTAGTTGGCAGGTGCGTGCAGCGCTCCGGCCACGCCTGCCAGCACGGCAATCACCAGCCAGGCCAGAGCGGCGGGCTTGCGGAGAACGCGCGGTTTATTCGGTAAGACAGGCACCCAAGGTCCTGTCTTGCGCCATAGGCAGCAGCAGAGTAAAACAAGAATGGGCATGCAGCGGATGTAGCCGCTGCCATCGACGTGTCCAA
>JBIPPB010000073.1:0-10034 GCA_044368655.1 Chitinophagales bacterium
TAGGAAGTATCGTATCGTAAAAACCCGAGGCGTTTAGGTTTCTTCCATGGAAATTAAGCATTTCTTGATGACATAATGTATCCAAAGTTATTGCTGAATCTATATTTATTTTCGTTTGAATCGCAACAGCATGGTTAAACACACATCGACTTGCTGTATGCGTTGTTTCAAGAATATAACGGATCGAATCTCTATACAAAGTAGCTGTAGGATTGGCTATAAAGGGGTTGGATAAATTCTTTTCAGGTGACCAAACATATTGGTATCCATCTATAGGTGGCATTCCGATGGAAAATGTATTTTGCAATCTGCAAGAAGATTGGTCAATTCCTGCATTGGGATATACACGAACAACTTGTATGGTTCTATTAAATGAATCTTTACAAAATGAATCGTAAATAGTAAGCCAAATTTCATACCTTCCAGAGTCTGAAAATTGGAAGTTTGGAGGTGTTTTTCCAGTAGAAAAACTAGGAGACACCGTATTTGGAATGACCTTCCATTTATGATTAACAGGTGTTTTGAAGGTTGAATTTTCAGTAATTTGAAGATTTTCACCAAAACAAAGGGTGTTTTTTGAAACTAAAAAGTGGGGTAGGTGCTCACAACAAATTTTTGTAAAAATATGAAATGTATCTTGATATTTACAACGATTGGAGTCCTCAAAATGTACGATAAAAGTTTGCGTATCTTTAGGGAATAATATCGGTTGCTTTGACGTGGAATCCGAGATATTAATGGCATTGCGCCATGATGCAGATTTTGTGAAATTGGGTAGTGAAATCGAAATACTATCACGATTGCATATTAAAGTATCGATAATTTTTGTGAAATTTTTAAGATTAAAAGCACTCACTGTGACCGTGTCGTAAAAACGACAACCACTCAACGTATCTTCCAATTGCAAAATGTAATCCCTTTTTTCATTTGCAATCGACAATATAGGGTTGGATTGGGATGGATTATTCAAACCCGTTGAAGGACTCCAAGCATACTTTAATCCACGAATTGGACTTTCTCCGAGTTGGTATTGAAGCATATTACCACAATAGAAAGTATCTTTGCCGGCATTTGGTAAAAGTTTTGTGACCAATAGCGTTTTTGAAATGGTATCTTTACAAGACCCATTATCACCAATGAGCTCAATGATATAATCTCCCGAGTTTTCAAAGAACAGCGTAGGCGGCTGAATACCGTTATAATTTGCTGTCGAAACCGTATTGGGTTTGATTGTCCAACTAAATGATACTCCTGTAATTAAAGAAGATGTATTATTAAGAAATAAAGAATCTCCAAAACACAGATTATTTTTACTCATTTCAAATTGTGCTCGCAAGGAACAACAAACTTTTGTTTTTATAGAAATCGTATCTTTAAATGAGCAACCTAAAGAATCCTGAAAACTTAACACATAATTCGTTGATTGATTAGGGAAAAGTTTAAATTGATTTGAAGTAGAAACGTTAATATGAGTGTTTGGAGACCAAATGGGATTCTTTCGGTTACCAATAGGTATAGTAGCACTATCTCCAATACAGATAAGCGTATCTGCAATGGGATCGAATTTAGAAATTGCTCGAACCTGTATGATAAACGTATCGACAATTTGACAGCCCGCACTATCGATTTTGGTTGAATAATATGTCGTGTTTTGATTTATAGAACAGATAGGATTTTGAATGGTATCGTTTGAAAGACCTAATTTTGGAGACCAAAGGTGTCTTGTTCCATTCGAACTGTTTAATATCAATGTTTCTTGAGTACATTTTGGGATTGTTTGTTTAAATCCTTTTGAACAAGCCTTTTCAATAGGTCTTGAAATGTTACAAGAACCACAATAGCCTTTTACTTCGGAAGCAGAAAGGGTTCTATTGTAAATTCGAATATCATCTATATCGGCATTAAGAAAATATTCATAAGGGAAACTATTAAAAGCATTTCCAATTCGAATTTTCTGATTGTTACTACCAATTTGAGTATTTGTTTTGAATTTCCATAGTAATTGACCATTAATATACATTTTTGCAGTATCTCCATCAAACGTATAAATTGCACAAGACCATTCATTCTTGTTGATGAAAGGTGGCGCATCACAGGTACTATTGTATATGTTAACAATACCATCATTTGTGAATTGTCCATAAAACTGAGACGTATTCGTATCTGAATTATTAATTGTTACATCATCAATTAAACGCATTGTGTAAAAGCCAACAGAATTGTCATTTCCTTTTGTTAAAATACTACTTGCATTCATTGGTAGTTGTGGATTGAAACCATTAATTTTAACTATTGCAGCTATACTTATGTTAGAAGTAATATTGGTAGTAGAACTGCTATTTATTTCCATATAATTACTAATCCCGTTAAATCGATACGCGGTATTGGGTTGTCCATTTTTTCCCGCAACGGGAGTTGCTCCAAAATTAGTAGCATGGTTGTTATTGCCACTTTTATCTTGCGTATTGCCGTTAAAATCTAGATGTAGAACGCGTCCAGTATTTAAATTGGTGGTATCGCAATCCTTAGCAGGTGGGTTTAGATTACAAGTGCCACAATAGCCTTTAACTTCGGAAGCGGAAAGCACTCGATTGTAGATTCGAATATCATCGATGTCCGCATTAAGCCAATAAGGATATTGCCAGTTATCCATTTTACCAAGAAAAATATCATCAAGATTGCTACCATGATTGTTTGATGCTGTTACATATCTAAGCACTCCATTAACATAAAATTTACTGGAATCATTATTTTTTGTATAAACTAAGCAATCCCATTGATTGGTTTTTACATAGGGTGCATTATTAATTATTGAGGGCGTTGGTCGATTACTAAATGTAAACCCTGCGTAATTTTGATAAAACGTATCAAAGATAAAGCAAGAACCTGTATATCCAGAAGGAGAATATATTAATCCATATTCACCAGAAACAAAATCGGTATTGCCTTTTTTGATAATTTGATTTCCATAACAAGTACCGTTGTAAAATCCATTCGGTTTAACAATGGCAGTGATTGTTATATTTGTTGAGTTTAAACTTGAATGATGATTCACTTTCATGTAATCATTTATTCCATCAAACCGATACGCGGTATTGGGTTGTCCATTTTTTCCAGCAATGGGAGTTGCTCCAAAATTGGTGGCATGGTTGTTATTGCCACTTTTATCTTGTGTATTTCCATTAAAATCCAAATGTAAAACACGACCTACATTTAAATTGGTGGTGTCGCAGTTACTTACATTATTGTTTTCAATAGGATAGGAGTAACAAACTTTTAATTTTGGTCTTTTACTTGTATCTGCAAAATCGGTACTTGCAAATAACATACAATTATGCCAAGTCGGTTCGGCAAGGTGTTGTAGCATGAAACCATAGCTATTATTTGGATTCGATCTACTGTCATTAATTAATTGGGTCAGATTAACCACATAATTTTGTTTCGTCGATGTACTTTGAGGTAAAATTACTTGATTTAATGTGGTTGTAGCAGGTTGATTATTCCAAGTAACGGTATTTTCAGACCATGTTTGTGTTATCCTTTTTATAGCTGTGGCATTATTAGAGCCGAAAGTCGGTTGATTGGAATAACCATTTGAAGGATTTTCAGCAGTTAGATATAGGGTCACATCATTTATAATTGCATTTTGAGGAATTTCGTTTAAGTTGAATTTCATTAAAGATCTGCCTTGGCAAGGGCTTCCTCCACAAGTCCAAGAAATGGCCCCATACTCTGGATGAAGTGCATAATTTGTATTCGGCGTAAAAGAGGATATTCCGGCATCATCTACTGCAATTGGAGCATTATTTAAAAAAATACACGTATCTCGCATCGTAACGGTATTTTGTTCCACTTTCACAATAGTATCTTGTTTTAAAACCTTTCCATTACAACTTCTAGAAGTAAAGTTTTGAATGGAAATGATACTTAAGTTTTGTTGAGGCACAATAGAGAAAAAATATGGATTAACCAAAATATTATTCTGACTCCAGGTGTTGGTTCCATCGGTAAGTGTTACATTGTAGGGTGGATTTCCTTTAAAATTTACAGCAATTATAGCCGGATTTGAATTATACGTGGTGTATTTTCGTCCCGTAAGCCAAGCCGATGGGGTATCGATTCGGACAACTTGCGTTTTTGTAATGGTATCACAGCCGAGATTATTACAGGTAATTAACGTTGCGGATTTAAATCCCGGAGACGCATAGCTGACCCCTGGATTTGAAAATGAAGAGGTGCTCGGTGAGCCACCAGGGAAAAACCATTGATAGGTAAGTGGCTGCGCACCAAAACTTTTTGCTTGAAATCGCACAAGTTGATTTGGGCATTGAAAGGTGTCAAGCGTTTCAAAATTAGAAACGGGTTTTTGAGATACACATTGTAATGCTTGAAATGCATTGATTCTGCCTGCACCAATTTGTCCAATACGATTTGCATTTGAAGCATTGATATTATCGCATGTTCGTTTCAAACAAGCTTCTATACTGTCTGCAAGCATCGAATTATGGCTCAACATCAATCCACAAAGTCCTGAAACTAAAGGCGCTGCCATTGATGTTCCTGACATATTGGTATAGTTGGAAATCCCTGTGGCATTACAACTTAATATTTCAGAACCGGGTGCACATACATCGATTGCGGTTCCAAAATTACTAAACCATGACAAAGCATCCGTATTGGTTGTAGAAGCTACACTAATTACATTTTGATAAGAGGCTGGATACATCCATGTACTCGATGATCTATTACCTGCAGCCGCTACACAAACAATGTTTTTTGATTTTGCAAGATTAAATAAGCTTTGATATGTTTGTGAAAAGGCACCTCCGCCCCAGCTCATATTGATGACATTGGCATTGGCAATGATAGCATATTCCACACCTTGATACGCTCCAGTTAAAGACGCATTTGCATTCGCTCCAATTTTAATGGGTATCAATTGCACATTTCCACCAATTCCGGCAATACCTTTTGCATTATTCGTCGCAACGGTTGAAATACCCGCTACATGAGTACCATGGTCAAAATAATTGCTAGAAGGATTCAATGCCGCGGGATTGTTATCATTATCGGCAGCATCCCATCCTCTCCAATCATCAATATATCCATTATTGTCATCGTCAATTCCATTGGTTGGATTCTCCGCACTGTTGATAAACCATTTACTCGCTAAATCTTCATGATTCATTAAAAAACCATCATCGGTAATGGCTATGCGTATTTGCTGCTTACCTTGTGAAATATTCCACGCTAAATCAGCCTGAATTTTTTGTAAATTCCATTGTTGCGCATACATGGGGTCGTTTGGCGTCCAAAATAATTCATATAGTGGAACTCGCTCTATATATTCAACCGCTTTATTTTTTGTGAAAAATTGAATCATGGAATCGATGGTTATTGTCGAATCCATAACTTCAACTAAGAATATTTTTTGTAACTCGATAAGCTTAAAGGCTTGTGTTATTTTTATTTTACTGGAAAGGGCTTGGGGCTCGATCGAGGTAATTGGGTTAAAATCAATTTCGTCTTTAATTTTTACAAAAAGCTGATTTGGAATATACTTTGCTTCATTTTCATTCGCTTTCATTTTCAAATTATTTTCCTGAGAATAAAAACTATTTGAAAATAATAAAATTAGAAATAATACTTTATGCTTCATAGTTCTTGTTTTGTTAAATATTTTCAAGGCAAATATAATTCAAAAATGATAAAGTGTTTTGTTTTTAATAAATTAATCCGTAATTTTTATTAAATCCCTCTAATTTTTTAAAAAGAAATATGTAATTTTGAACATTAATAAATAAGAAATGAATTGTATTATATATACCATTGGAGACGAATTACTTATGGGGCAAACAATAGATACCAACTCGGCATTTATTGCTCAAAAATTAAATCCAATCGGAATAAAAATTATAGAACGAAGATCCATAGCAGATGACCGTAAGGCCATTTTAGACGCCATAGATTTTGGTATTCAAAATCATGATGTCATTATATTTACTGGAGGTTTAGGGCCTACTAAAGATGATATAACTAAAAAAACAATCGCTGATTATTTTAATGTTTCTTTAAAGAGGCATGAAAAAACATTTGAACATGTGAAAGCTTTTTTTGAAAAACGAAATCGTCCTTTTTTAGAAGTGAATCAATATCAAGCAGATGTCCCTGAAAATTGTGAAGTACTTTTTAATAAAGTAGGTACAGCACCGGGCATGTGGATAGCGCATCAAGGAGCTATTTTAATTTCACTTCCAGGAGTTCCTTTTGAAATGGAATATTTGATGGAGCACGAAGTGATTCCGCGTTTAAAAGAACGCACAACTACTCCTGCTTTAATATATAGTTATATTCAAACGGCTGGAATAGGAGAGAGTTTTTTAGCTAAAAATATTGAATTTATCGAAGAGGCTTTGCCTGATTATATTAAGCTTTCCTATTTACCTAACCCTTATCGAGTAAATTTGAGACTAAGTACTACTCAAGAATATGAAAATGAAATGCTTAGCTTTAAAAATCAAATGATTCAAGAACTTGGAGATGCCGTTTATGGTGAATCTACAAATACTATTTTTGAACATTTTTTTAATTTTTTAGACAATAGAAAATGGTTGGTTTCATTTGCAGAAAGCTGTTCGGGTGGATTTTTGGTAAATGAAATGACGAATATTTCGGGTGCTTCTAGGATTTTATCCGAAAGTTATGTGGTTTATTCCGAAGCTTCAAAAATGGATAAACTTGGCGTTGCTAAAGAAATCATTGATGCGCATACCGTTTACAGTGCCGAATGTGCCGAAGCGATGGCTATTGCTTGTTTAGAAAAATCAAAAAGTCATATTGCAATAGCTTCAACTGGCATTTTGGAGACGACAAAAGACCAAAAACCTTTTGCATTTATAGCAATTGCTATCCAAGGCAAAGTAGTTAGCCGAAAAGTAGATTTATTTTATGGAAGAAATAAAAATAAAGAAACGGTGGCTGTAGTCGCCATTTTTGAAGCCTTAAAATGGCTAAAAAAAGATTTTTAGATTAAATTATAATTTCTCTACGCTCCACGCTTCCGCTTTTTGTTCGAACCAAGGTTTTACTTGACTCCAAACATTATTAAAGAAGTCGCTTTGACGGTATTTCTCAAGATAATCAGGATGCTCCCAGTGACTGTAGGTAAAAAATATTTGGGAATTGTCAATCGAATTTAAAAGTTCGACATGCTGGCAACCTTCTTGAGACAATATCTTATGCTTATTGTTTTCAAAAAAGGTTTTGAAATGTTCGCAATATTCTTTTTTAATATACAATTTTACAATTCTAATCATTAAAATCTAATCTAACTTTAGTGTTTTTTTGAATATTTAGTATTTTAACCATATTTTCATTCACCATAAATATTTCTAGAAGTCCCATTTCATTAAAAAATGCACACAATTCATTTTGAGAGTATATTTCATCAATATAACTTGAAATTTGTTCAATTCGAAATTTGGGATCCACAATGGTTATAAAAAAAGAACGATTTTTTACATAAAAATCAAAATTGGCTTTTGAAAAATTGGTGATTACATGTCCAGAAGGCGTTGTAAATATCGTTCGAAATAAAATTTGATCTTGACTTGGGAAAAAATCATTCGAAAATGGAATAAATCGTTTGAAGTTTTCGTAAGGAAGCCCAATTTGACTCAGTTTTTGATTTTCGAGGGTTTTAATAATCATTTCATACCTTTTATAAAGCTCTTTTATTGGAGCTTTCAACGAAATTTTATCGGCATTAACAATATAAACTTGATATGAAAGTTGTAAATTTTCAAAATGGGAAACCATTCCATTATCGGGTAAAAATAGCAGTTGATTATTAATTTCTAAAATTATAATATTCCCATCTCGCATAAAATAGTTTGAAAAGAATAGATGAATGGATTGCTCTGGAAAATTTAAAAGCGTTTGCATTAAATAATAGCAAATTTCCTCATAATCAATCGTTTCATTTCTTTTATACTCCGATTTAAATAAAGTATATGCACTTAAATCGCTTTTGATTTGAGATTGAAACCACGCAGGGATTTCTTGATTTGATGGAATGTCTGAAGAATATGTAATGCAACGCATTAATTCTTAATTTAAGATTGAATAACGCCTAATTTATAATCTTCGGTTATTGGATTATGGTTAGCTGCTTCAATTCCCATTGAAATCCATTTGCGAGTATCTATTGGATCTATAATCGCATCAACCCAAAGTCTTGAAGCGGCATAATATGGAGTTGTTGTTTCTTCATATTTTTTCGTAATTTCGTCTAGGATTTCTTTTTTTCGTTCGTCCGTTATGGTTTCGCCTTTCTTTTGAAGCGCACTTACTTGAATTTGTAAAATGGTATTAGCTGCTTGAGCGCCTCCCATTACTGCAATTTTTGCAGAGGGCCATGCGATCATAAATCTTGGGTCATAAGCTTTTCCACACATCGCATAATTTCCAGCACCATAAGAGTTGCCTACCACAATTGTAAATTTAGGAACGATACTGTTGCTCATGGCATTCACCAATTTGGCGCCATCTTTAATGATTCCGCCGTGTTCACTTCGACTGCCTACCATAAAACCAGTTACGTCTTGCAGAAATACAAGAGGGATTTTTTTCTGATTACAATTCATTACAAAACGTGCGGCTTTATCGGCGCTATCGCTGTATATAACACCTCCAAACTGCATTTCGCCTTTTTTGGATTTTACAACTTTTCTTTGATTGGCCACAATTCCAACACTCCATCCATTAACTCGCGCATAGCCACAAACAATACTTTGACCATAAAGTGCTTTATATTCTTCAAACTCACTTTGATCGACAAAACTAGCAATTAAGGCGCGGGTATCGTATTGTTTTGAATTATCTTCACTAATATGATGGTAAATGTTTTCGGGATCAACTTTTGGTAATTGCGGCTCAATACGATTAAAACCCGCATTTTTTATACCACCAATTTTATCCATAATCCGACGAATCTGCATCAAACACGCTTCGTCGTTTTCCATTTTATAATCGGTGACACCGCTAATTTCACAATGTGTTGTGGCTCCTCCGAGTGTTTCATTGTCAATATCTTCGCCTATAGCAGCTTTAACTAAAAAAGAACCTGCCAAAAAGATATTGCCTGTTTTATTTACGATTAAAGATTCGTCGCTCATTATCGGCAAATAGGCACCGCCTGCTACACAACTTCCCATAATTGCGGCTATTTGTGTAATGCCCATGGCACTCATTTTAGCATTATTTCTAAAAATACGACCAAAATGTTCTTTGTCAGGAAATATTTCATCTTGCATCGGTAAATAAACGCCGGCACTATCTACTAAGTAAATAATTGGAATTTTATTTTCCATAGCAATTTCTTGAGCTCTTAGATTCTTCTTACCCGTAATCGGAAACCAAGCTCCCGCTTTTACAGTAGCATCGTTTGCAACTACAATTACCATTTTTCCGGATACATAACCCATAACAACTACAACACCTCCAGCCGTGCATCCTCCATGTTCTTTATACATTTCGTATCCAGTAAATTCTCCAATTTCGATGGAATCGGTATTTTTATCTAATAATAAATCAATACGTTCTCTTGCCGTTAATTTTCCTTGACTATGAAGTTTTTCAATACTTTTTATTCCACCTCCTAAATGCTGAACTTTTCTCAAACTATTTAGTTTTGAAATTTTAAGCTTCATAGCATCTTCATTTTGATTTGCTTCAAGATTCATAATTTGTGTTTTTGTTAAAAATTAAAGGAGAATTTAAATAGGATTTACTTTTTAGCTCGCAAGCTCTTTTGAAATAGATTTTATAGATTAAATGTACTACAATATATGCTCCAATCAAATCAATTGTATAATGAATATGCTGGAATAATAGCATTATTAATAGTATAATACTTAAAAATCCAATAATTCGTTTTATTAATAAATTTGGCATTGCATAATAACAAACTAAGCAAGATATGGCATGCCCACTAAAAAACAAATCTTTAGTGATAAATTGACCATTATATGTCG
>JBIPPB010000172.1:0-2799 GCA_044368655.1 Chitinophagales bacterium
TCTTCGAGCATAAACGTTTTACCGTTTTCGAAGAGGGCGAGCAGACGCTGACGTTCAACTAGTCGCCAGTACTCTGTAATTTGATATGAGTCGCTGTCGATCCAGCCTTCAACAGACATTTTAGCAAGTGTGTCGTCGCCATCCAAGGCGCTAGGTGTTTTACCTGGCCACTTTTTATCAAACTCTGATTTAGGGATACGGTCATTAACATAGCACCGACGAGCGTCACGGCCTGTAGGGTCTACTGAGTAGCGGTCCCACACGGCAGCAAGAGCATCTTCAATTGGGCGGATAAATATATCCTGGTCAAAGACGTTATCCCGGGCGTATTCAACGGAAACGCGAAACGCACCGTCACCGCACTGCACTAGACTTTCAAATGCTGTGTCATATACCCGCTGTGCTCGACTTTGCAGTTCGATTGAGCGAATCAAATCGCCGCGGATTGCAGCAACATCGGTATCTTCGTCGTTGGAGGGAACAATCTTAATTGCTTTACGGCTTTCACGCCAGTCGCCAACTAATTGTGCAGTAAACTGTGGAATATTGTTAATGACAAGGCAAGGCAAGCCTTTACGTTGTTCAAGAACAATTGGGTCCCACTGTTCGCCAGCTGCAAACTTCTTGTCGTCAAGAGCTGAGTCACGGTTAATTCGGTCAAAATCTACATCTGCTTGGTATTCTGCTCGCATGTCAGCAAGAAAAGCTTCTTTAGATTCGAAACCCTCAGGAACGTAATTGTCTGAAGCAATACCTTCAACGACTACGACATCTAAAGTGTCGCCGTCTTTCTTTTTGTAGGGTTTGGTCTTATCCATAGTTATTAAGCCATCCATCCGTTAGGCGAAGTAAGTAGTCGTGAATCGTATCCCGACGTAGCGTCATAGTGTAAACCACTGCTTACAAGAGTCCCATCAGGATTTTTTATTCCCGAGACTCTCCTTCGTGCAGTAATTTTATCAAACAGTTCTGTAAGTCCCCACACTAGAGCATCAACTCTATCTGGTGATCCGGTAGAAGAGTTACGTACGTTGTCCACTGAGAACAAGCACATTTGATCTTCTAACTTCTCGAACATTCCTACGTGATGTACTCGACCTTGTTCGTACAAAGCAGAGATAGGTTCTGCCCGGACAACCTTACCACGCGAAGCGTGAACCAGTTTAATGGGAACAGAGCGATCTTGTGCACGAATAACCGAAGCTACCATGTCACCGCCATTGTTCTTTTCTGCTATGATTTTATCAGCCTGCCACTTTCGGTACAGACGTACAGCTTGTGAAGCCCATTCTTCAGGAGAGCCTTTTAAAGTCCCGTCCTCCAACACGTATCCACGAGCGTACCCGTCTTTATCCCGAGCCAGACCCACAACCACGATACCATTTTCATCACTGTTTTCTTCCGATGATGCAGCAGGGTCAACTGCTACATATACTCTTTCTAAATCAACGGGAGCTTCCTTGACCCTTGAATTGTCGATAGTGTCTCTGTTCCACAGTGCTCCAGGAATGTCTCCAAGAACCTCTCCTTCAAGTTCCTGCCGTCCAAGGCGTGTAGACCCATACCGGTCGTACAATTGTTTGAGGGTATTTGCGGCCAAGTTACCGGCATTATCCAAAGTGGACCCTCTGGTAACGATTGTATCTTCATCTGTCATTAGCCTTTTAACAAGAGGCAAGGGACGAGGAGTAGTGGTTACTAGAACCCTAGGGTGTTCACCCAGACGCAAACCAAACTGCAACTGGTCCCAACACTCTTGCATGTATCGGAATTTAGCTAACTCGTCAACCCATCCAGCGTGATGCTGTGGTCCACGTAACTGGTCAGGTTCTGTAGCATTGTACAAGAAAGCTACTGCACCATTTGGCCAGGTAAGCTTTCGATTGGTTTTTTCGTATACGGGTCGATAATCTTTAGGGTGACAAGCAAGGATTCCAGACTCACCCTCAACCATAACATCTCTTGCGTCGGCTGCTGTCTCAGCAACAAGAGCAATTCGTCCCCATCCAGATGCGCTCCGGCTAAGAGGTGTGTCACCACAGATGTTTTTTCTGATCCACTCACTGCCGATCCTTGTCTTACCAAATCCACGTCCAGCTAGAATCATCCATGTGTTCCAGAGACCCTCGGGTTCTACCTGATTAGGTCTTGCCCAGAAATCCCAGTTCCACCGAAGGTCAGCCCTCTGCTTCTCGGTTAGAGAGGCCAGCCACTCCTGACGCTCCTCCTCGCTTAGAGAGGCGAGCAATTGCGCTTTCGAGAGCTGCATTGTCTTCTCTGACTCGCTGCTCATATTCAATGTTGCCGTCAATTTTTACTTCCTGTTTCTCAATGAACATCCCAAGATGCTTGGCCAGGAGTTCGTAGCCACGGAGGGCAGTTGTTAGATTAGCTTTTTCACCGTCTTCTGACTTATTAATCGTACGGAGGATTCCTCGTAAGACGTAGTCGATGTCGATGTGTGTTTCTTTCGAACGCTCTGCTAAAAGGTGGTCGATATAAGGTCGAACACCGGCTGCGTTAAGAACTTGATGTCCCATTCGTGATGCGTTCTCAGCTGGAGTGTCATATCCGGCCTCTAAAACTGCCTTGGCACCATTAAAATGCTTGATGAATGAGTGGCAAAAATTGCGTTGTTTAAAAGACAGAGCATCTTCAATAAGCGTAATGTCTTCAGACTCTAAAGCCCTGTCCATTTTAGTTTTTCTTATGTCGCCCATGATACCCTTTCCATACCTTATACCGTATTATACCATATTTCCCTACAAATGTCAAGTAAAAACGTACAAATAGTATAGG
>JBIPPB010000173.1:0-2796 GCA_044368655.1 Chitinophagales bacterium
TTTCCATGGGGATTGAAGGCCTAGCAGTTGGGCGTAGTGGTGTGCGGTGAAATCCATCTACGGAAATACATCCCATGCACTTTTCGATCAAGATCTGCCATTTTCCATAAAGTTTTACGAAGAACCTCATATTTGCCCATGAAGTGAATGATAATGATCGCTAATGAGCAATGATTTTGACTTCCAATCGTAGATTGATGTGATTGATTCCATCGCATGGTGGCCGCAGTCTTTACGAAAATCCGAATCTGCGACCAATCGTTCGATTGCGTTGTGTAGTGTGCTAATTGCCTCGTTGAATTCGTGAGCGATAGCCTTTGTGCCGCAATCCGCCTTGACCATCAGAGCAGCGCCCTGATGGTCAAAGCAGGCAACGGGTAGGCCTGTTGCCATGGCTTCCAGCACAACTGCGCCCGAGGTATCGCGGAGACTCGGAAATACAAATAAATCTGCGGCTGCAAACTCTCGTTGCATCACGTCGTGATCCACTGAACCGGTCAATGTCACACTGTTCGAGATTTGCAGCCTATCGATTCTACGAAGAATCTTATTGTACAGCGGACCCGTCCCAACCATTCTTAGCCTCAGGTGTGGATATTTCTTAGCGAGGTCGGCAAAGGCGTCGATTAGCACAAGAACACCCTTGCGGTTCTCAAGTCTTCCTGCACTAAGCAATGTGAGATGGTTTTCCTTAGTCCGATTTGGGGAGGCCATGAACTTATCCTCATCGACTCCGACATCAACCATCGAGCCAATGTTACCCGTGCAATGCTTGGAGAGAAGATTCTTGGTTTCTTCGTTCGCGAAGAGAACCAGCGAACATTGCCGAAGGGTTCGGGTCACCAAAGGATTTGCCGCCGATAGCCTTACTCGCATATTTCGCATCCACTCCTTGACACCGCCAATACAGCCGAACGCACGCAGCATGCCTGTAGGGACTGTTTGCCCGCCACCGATCGGCCCCCAGACCTTAGTCGCCTTACATGAGTGAAAGGCGAAGGGTGGCACTTCAAAGGAGTTAAAAGTGAGTTGATGAAGGATGTCGAAATCATCAGTTCGGCTTTTGATCATGCGGGCGACCTCAATTTGCCAAAACAGATAAAACAACTGCACTGGCATGAGACCGCGTTTCTTCAACTTCAAAGTCCATGATGGTGGATCGACAAACATAAAATCCGGTGCTGGAGCACAATATGTCGCAAGAAACTTTTCGATCGTGGTGCGGTTGTTTGCGCGAGTTGCAACGGTGACATTGTGGAATTTTGCTAACCCAAGTGCCATATTCCAACCGGTGCCCGGTTCGGATCCGCGACCGGGTTCACACGCATATGCGATCAACAGCACCTTGAACCGACGCGTGGCGGATGAGGAGGCTGTCACTATTTCATCTGCAGTAGCTTTGGTCATCGTATGCTTAGGCGATGGTCAACCCGAGTGGCAAGTTGCTCGATAAGGCGACGAGTTGTTTCGTGACCTCGTTCTATCAGGTTCCCGGAGATTGGTAGTCTCCACTGTGTAGGGACAGGCAGGCGTCGGGCTTGGGATTCGATGACTAGAGAAGTCCGAATGACATGGGCAAGAATGCCTGGGATTCCATGGGCGCTGACGTGATTGGTATAATGTGTCCTGCGGAACAACGGAAGCAAGGGTGCGATGATTTGCTCGGTCGCACGCGAGTCCGGATGCCCTTCAATGGCAAGCCAGATTCCGGTAGGGTGAATGCTGCGTCGCAAATACAGGCTGAGTTCTCCCGAACCAAGGCGGCGGCTCGACCGCACTCGCCTAAATATTGGTGATTGTAGAAACCATGTTTCCAACTCCAGCAGCGTGTTAGCAATCGAGCCATCCGGTAATGAAGGACACCCGAGCAGCCGGTGGAGTGTCTCCCGAACGCCGGGTGAGTCCTCATCAAGAAGCTCACGCAGACGTGGGCTCACATCCGAAAACTCTTTCCGCTTGGCGGCGGCTTTTGCAAGAATGTATGAGGCTTCGACCCCAGGTACAGGAACATGGAATGACTTGCCAACGACCCGCCGGCGTCCCTCCATCAGATCTTTCGATTTAAGCATGAGGTGGCCGAGCCTGCGATAGTCCCAAGTAACGTCCAAAGCGAGTCGCTGGAAATCGCCACCGCACTCTACACAGACACAGAAGAACGCGCTTGGCTCGTGTTCGATCACCTGGACGAGGCGCCATCCCGAGTTCCTGCAAAACAATGAAAGAAATCGGAGCAAATCATTAGGGCAACATCCTGCCACAGCATAATCCACGTCCGACTCAATCTTGTGGGGGAGATTACCCCACGAATGAAGAATCACCGATTCCCAGCCCTTCGATTCCAGTGCCCGCCAAAATGAGTCGAAGAACCCACTTTGACTGGTTTGAGTTGGATCTGATTCAGTCCCCATAACTTTAGGCTTTGACACGACAGACGTAAAGGAGGGTGCCCCCTAGAATGGGAAATTTCTCCAGAACTGTGCGCAGAAATCCGAACAACGGCCCATAGTTTGTCCGGGCACGAGATTGATAGCACGAAGCTGCTAGCTCCACCTCATAGCCATGCCGCTCAACAAGTTGAGTGAGAGTATACGGGTTAAAACAAAGAACGTGTTGCGCTCCCTCTTTAAATCTTCCTGTCAGAACCCTTAGCCATGACGCAACACCGAAGGCGTTAGGGGTGGATATGATAACCCGTCCATTTGTAGCAAGTCGGGATCTGATGCCGTCAAGCATCAAGCCGGGATTCGAAAGATGCTCGATGATGTCGCCAGCTACAACCACATCAAATCCCCGAAG
>JBIPPB010000151.1:0-2749 GCA_044368655.1 Chitinophagales bacterium
GTTCTTAAATGTATCAGAAATGAAGAATACCGAAGTTATTAAAAACGATGAGGTAATCAATTTAATGGGATCATTAGGTCTTCGATTAGGTGAAGAACCAGAAAACTTAAGGTATGGTAAGATTCTAATTTACACCGATGCCGATCCAGATGGTGATGCTATCGCAGGACTTCTAATGAATTTCTTCGGTAAATATTGGCCAGAATTATTTGCTCAAGGTAAAATCTTTAGAGTACTTACACCAATCGTGGTTGCCAAAAAAGGTAAAGATGTTATCTCATTCTATACTAAAGACGAATTCAACGAATGGTTGAATAAAACAAATACTAAAGGTTGGAATACAGAATACAAAAAAGGACTTGCCGCTTTGGAAGATGAAGAATATCAAGAGATTATTACTAATCCAAAAACCATTCAAATTTCAAATGATGTCTTATATAAAGAATCTCTTCATGCTTGGTTCGGTGGAGATTCTTCACTACGTAAGAAAAAACTTCTTGAATTTTGTTAATAACAATTTACCAAAACGTTTTTACAATTAAAGAAATTTTATTATATTTGTATATCAAATCAATCTATAACATAAAACTTAAAGATGTCACAAAAAGTTAAAGCTAAAGCAACAAACGACCAAAGAACAATATCAGATTATTTGGATACGGAATACGCTGCTTATGGAATGTATACTATCGAAAATCGAGCAATTCCTTCGGTGATTGATGGATTCAAACCAACTCAACGTAAAATTATTCACGTAGCAAATAGAATTTGGAAAGGTGGAAATGATAAACCTACTAAGGTATTTCAATTTGCTGGACGTATTGCTGCCGATGCACATTACCATCACGGTGATGCATCTTTAAATGCTGCCATTATTGGTATGGCACAAACTTTTAAAAATTCAATGCCTTTACTCGACGGTATCGGTCAATTCGGTTCATTACGTTCACCAGAACCAGGAGCTGCTAGATATGTATCGACTAAATTGAATGGTAACTTTCGTTTAATTTACAAAGACTTTGAATTGCTTGAATCCCAAGAAGAAGAAGGTAATGAAATCGAACCTAAGTTCTTCTTACCTATTATCCCAACGGTTCTTTTGAATGGATCTTCAGGTATAGCGGTTGGCTTTGCTACAAACATTCTAAACAGAAATCCAATTGATCTAATCGATTCTTGTTTAAAATCTTTAGAAGGTAAGAAGTTTAAAGAACCTTTGCCTTGGTGGAAAGACTTCAACGGTCCAGTAACTAAATTAGATGTATCAACTTCTTCTTTCGTTATTAGTGGAATTGTAGATGTTGAAAATACAACTACAGTTAAGATCACTGAATTGCCACCGTCAATGACATATCAAAAATTTGAAGCTCTTCTTACTTCATTGCAAGAGAACGGTCATATCTCTTATTATGATGATAATTGTACGAGTAAAGAAATCAATTATACAATCAAATTTCAAAGAACTGTTCTTGCTGAAAAAATTAAAAAAGATCTTGTTTCTAAGATGTTTAAGATTGGTGAAGCTGAAACAGAAAATCTTACATGTCTAGATGAAAATGGAAAACTAATCATATTTAAGAATGTAACTGATCTAATCAATTATTTCGTTAAATTCCGATTAGGATTCTATGATAAAAGAAAAGCTTACTCATTAAAAGAACTAGCTGATCAAAACAAAGTTCTTACTAATCGAGCTCGATTCATAAAAATGATTATTGATGGAAAACTTAAAGTTAATAATCGACCAAAAGCAGAAATTGTAACAGACTTAGAAAAAGCTAAATTCGATCAGATATCTGAATCTTTTGACTACTTACTTAATATGGCTATTCACTCTTTAACCAAAGAGAAATATGAAGACCTATTAAAACAGATTACGGAAAACGAAAAAGAAACAATCCGTATCAAAGCAATTTTACCATTGGATATGTATAAATCTGACTTGGTAGAATTGAGAAAAAAATTAGTAAAATAATGCACATTGTAATTGGTGCTAATGGCCTAGCTAAACAAGCACTTCCTTTATTCAACAAAAATCCAAGAGTTGTATTCTTCGATAATACGGAGAATGCACCTAATTGGTTACATTTCCACCAAGTATGGAATGACCTAGAATACGTCAAAGAACGTGTAGGTAATCAACCTTTCAAATTCTCTATTTGTATTGGTGCTCCTAAATGGAGAAAACATTTTTCTGATCTAATGGTTTCTCTTGGGGGTTATACTGAAAATCAGATCTCTCAAAATTCATCAATCTCACAAGTTGCAGAACTCGGCAAAGGTAATCTTATATTAGACTACACGCTTATCGAGGCAGATGCAAAGCTAGGATATTGCAATCTAATCAATTGTTATGCTGGAATATTTCACGATGCGGAAATAGGAAACTATAATGAAATTATGCCAGGTGCTAAAATCTTAGGTGGTGCTAAAATAGGTAACTCTTGTAGAATTGGATCAAATTCAACGATACTTCCAAATGTACAAATTTGTGATGATGTGATTATTGGTGCTGGTGCTGTAGTAACGAAATCCATAACCGAACCAGGAACCTATATAGGTGTACCGGCCAAGCTTATCTCTAAAGTAGGAAATGGTTTTAAGGTATTAAATAGTAGTACTTCGGATATACAAGATGATAACTACGATCCATCTAGTGAACCTAATTCATAGAGTTAAGGTATCTATTATAAAAAAATAACTGACTCTTAAATGTCAAATTTCTCAAAAATTTAGATTAAAATAATTC
>JBIPPB010000074.1:0-9827 GCA_044368655.1 Chitinophagales bacterium
AATTCGTAATATTATTGGTTTTAATCACTTACCTAATACAAAATCTCAAATTATGAAAAATGCGGTTTATCATGCAGCCAATACTCGTGGAAAGGCGGATCACGGCTGGTTAAAAGCGAATCATTCCTTTAGTTTTGCCAATTATTATAATCCCGAAAGAATGCAATTTGGCGCGCTTCGCGTTTTAAATGATGATTTTATTGAAGGGGGCGCAGGATTTGGAACGCATCCACACGATAATATGGAAATTATTACCATTCCATTAGAAGGTGATTTGGAACATAAAGATAATATGGGCAATCAAGGCGTGATTGCTTCGGGCGAAGTTCAAGTGATGAGTGCGGGTACCGGAATTTATCATAGCGAATACAATCATAATAAGGACAAACATGCCAAGTTGCTACAAATATGGGTTTTCCCAAATCAAAATAATGTAAAGCCAAGGTATAAACAAATGAAGTTTGATATATCTAAAGCTAAAAATAACTGGATGCAGTTGGTGTCTCCAAATCCAGATGATGAAGGTTTATGGATACATCAAAACGCTTGGTTTTCTCTTACCGAACTCGATCAAAATTCATCTTTGGCATATCAAGTAAAATTAAAAACGAATGGTGTTTATGTTTTTGTCATTGAAGGTAGCGCAAAAATTGGAGATCAAATCTTAAATGAAAGAGATGGATATGGAATTTGGGATATTTCAAATTTTGAAATAAAGGCAAACTCCGATAAAGCTAAAGTTTTAGTTATGGACGTGCCTTACAAAGAGAGCTAGTTTTAATTTATATTACAATTTTTTCTACCCCCTTGTTTCATGTCCCTACAAACCAATTTTTAGACAAATTACTGAGCAAAGCCTGAGTAATTTTATACTTTCATACATATTAAAGCAGTTGGAATATGAATTAAAACTATTTAGAAGTACTTTGAATCTTAATCAAATAAGATATCTGATTATTTAAGAGTGTAATTTTGTTTACAAGCAAAAATAATTTTTATTCATTAAAAATCTCAGGTATTATATAAAAAACGGTATCTATAAAATATAAAACATCTTGTTTGGTTAATACATTTTCATCATGTAAATCCTCTAGAATAATTCCAATATCAGGGTGAAAATAATCATTGTTTTTTTTATTTACAAATCCATTGGCATCTAAAAAAATTTTTACATTTCTTAAATCTGTGGGATTGTCTGATAATATATAATTTTGAGCCACTACAGCATAAAAATCGTTGTCTTTTTCTGTGAATCCTATTAAGGTATATGCAGTATCTGAAAAAAAGTAATTGTGAATAAGTAAGTTTTGGAAATAATCCATCCAAGAAGCATAATATATAGCATCATTTAACTTTACAATAGTTTTTGAGTCTTTTAGATATACCTTTTGCTCCGCGCCCTCCGAAATATAACTTTCTGGACTAATTTCTATAAGTAAGTCATTTTTAAAAGCATACGCTATGAGACTTTCTTTTTCTTGTTCTTTGATTTTGAATTTGTCTTGAGGTGTTGTGCTTGCTTTTTGGCTTGCTCTAAGGTAATTGGTAACTGCTTGTATAGAAGCATCATAGCTAGTGCCGCTCTTTCCTGAAAGGATATTTTGTAGTTCATATTTTATTAAATTATAATCCACTTATTAAATTTAAAGATATTTTTTTATCTATTTTTTGTTAACACAAATATAAATATTTTTTAAAAAATCGTTTTACAATAATTCTAAAAGATTAAAAAACGATTTCCTCTGCCTTGGATTTTGTTCCCGCAAAACTGAATAATTTTTATAGATTTCCTTTTTCTTTATATCACAATATTAATCATGCGGCCTTTAACAAAAATAAACTTTTTCAGGGGTTTGCCTTCCATCCATTTTTGAACGGTTTCGTTTGCAAGCACGTCGTCTTCAATTGTTTTTGGATCGGCGTCGGTGTTAAATTTTAACTTTAATCGCATTTTTCCATTAATCGAAACGGGGTATTCAATCTCATTTTCAATCAAATACTGCGCCTCAAATTTCGGAAATGAAGCTAAAACAATACTCGACGGGTTTGGATTTATCTTGCTCCAAATATGCTCGGCCAAGTGTGGCGCAAAAGGTGCAATAGCTCGACAAAGCGGTTCTAAAATCGCTTTTTTGTCGCATTTGATTTGATTAAGTTCATTAACCGCAATCATAAACGCACTTACCGAAGTGTTAAACGAAAACTGTTCGATATCTTCGGATACCTTTTTTAATAATTTATGTAAGATTTTTAATTCTTCAGCCTCAGGCGCGTCATTTGTGATTTTTAATTCGCCAGCTTCATTAAAAAATAAGTGATAAAACTTTCTAAGAAACTTGCTAACTCCTTCAATTCCTGCGGTATTCCAAGGTTTGCTGAGTTCGATAGGACCCAAAAACATTTCATACATTCTAAAACAGTCCGAACCATATTTTGCAATGATGTGGTCGGGGTTTACTACATTGTATTTTGATTTAGACATTTTCTCTACCTCCCAGCCACAAATATATTGCCCTTCTTCAAGTTCAAAAGTGGCATTAGCAAATTCGTGACGCCATTTTTTAAATGCTTTAATATCCAAAACGTCATTTTCTACAATATTGACATCCACATGTAGTGGCGTAACTTGTTGGGCATCGGTGATTTTATTTTTTGAAATAAAATTGTTGGGGTCGGAAACACTACGATAAACAAAATTGCTACGGCCTTGTATCATGCCTTGATTAATCAAGCGTTTGAAAGGTTCGTAAAAAGAGATTAATTGAATATCGTAAAGAAAATTAGTGAAAAAACGAGAATATAATAAATGCCCAACTGCATGCTCGGTGCCACCGACATAAACATCAACTTGATTCCAATATTTAGCTAGATTTTCATCTACAAAATGGTCTTCATTATTTGGATCCATATACCTTAAGAAATACCATGAGCTTCCAGCAAAAGCCGGCATGGTGTCTGTTTCTCTTGTGTAGCCTTCAATTTCATTTACCCATTTTTGATTTCTTGCCAATGGAGAACTTCCATCTGCGGTAGGAAGAATCTCATCAACTTCTGGATTGGTTAATGGAAGCTGGTCTTCGGAAAGTGGGTACGCGATGTCATTTTTCCAAATAATTGGAATGGGTTCTCCCCAATATCTCTGACGACTAAAGCCCGCATCTCGAAGTCTAAATTGGGTTTTAGGTTCGCCAATATGCTCAAGTTTAAGTTTTTTGAGTATGCTATCGAGCGCTTGCGCATAGTCGAGGCCATTTAAAAAATCGGAATTGATATAAGTTCCTTTTTTTGATCCTATTTCAGCTTGTTCTTCTTTTGATTTATCTAAAATTTCAATAATTTCAATGTTGAAATGGGTTGCAAATTTTTGGTCGCGCTCATCTTCGGCCGGAACAGCCATAATAGCGCCCGTTCCGTAACCCATTAGGACGTATTCTGCAATATAGATCGGAATTTCATTTTGGGTAAACGGATGTTTTGCATTTGCGCCTGTAAATTGTCCAGTTACTTTTTTTTCTGCCTGACGGTCAATATCACTTTTTGTTTTACAATAGGTTTGATACTCTTTTACCGATTGTTTGTATTCTGAAGAAGTGATTTGATCTACAAGTGGATGTTCTGGAGATAAAACCATAAAGGTGCTACCAAAAATAGTGTCAGGTCTGGTAGTGTATATTTTTATAACAGTATTTTGGCAATTGAAATCGATTAAAGCACCTTGACTTTTTCCTATCCAATTGCGTTGTTGTTCTTTTAAAGACTCTGAAAATTCAAGGGATTCTATATTGTCAAGCAGTCGTTGGGCATAAGCTGAGATTCGTAAAAACCACTGTTTCATTGTTTTCTTCACAACCGGATGCCCACCTCGTTCACTTTTTCCATTTATGACTTCATCATTTGCTAACACCGTTCCTAATGCTTCACACCAGTTAACTTCAGCGTAATCTACATAAGCCAAACGATAATGCATCAATAGATCATTTTTTTCTTTTTCAGAAAATTGATTCCAGTCTTCAGTCGAAAAAGTTTGAACTTCTTTATTGGTGTATGCGGTATTATTATGATTTCCGTGCGATTCAAAATGATTGATTAAAACCGAAATCGGATATGCTTTTTGATTTTCATAACAATAAATGCTGTCGAATAATCGCAGGAAAATCCATTGGGTCCATTTGTAATATTTTGGGTCACTTGTAACTACCTCTCGGCTCCAATCGTAATTATAGCCAATATTATTAATTTGTTTTTTGTAGGTTGAGATGTTTTTAGTTGTGGCATCTGCAGGATGAATTCCTGTTTCGATGGCATATTGTTCGGTTGGAAGTCCAAAACTATCAAATCCCATGGGATGCAAAACGTTAAAACCTTGCATTTTTTTGAATCGTGCGTATATATCACTCGCTACATAGCCCAGTGGGTGTCCAACGTGAAGTCCTGCGCCACTTGGATAAGGAAACATGTCTAAAACATAATGCTTTGGGAGCGAAGTGTCGTTTTTAACTTCATAAACCTTGTTTTCATTCCAATATGCCTTTGCCCATTGGTCGATTTCTGTGATATTATAACTCATAAAACGCGGAATTGTATGTTTATTATTTGAATAGGCAAATATAAGTTATTTTGTTCAAAAATAGTTTAATACCAATTTTACTTATAAAATAGTCTAAACTATTTTGTAAGTTTAGAGTGGTAAATGCCGTCATAACAAGCAAATAGTAAAATCAAGTAAAACTAAGATTGGACTATATTGATTGTATGAACGGTATAATTCAAAAGTTTGAATTCTAGGGTGGTTTAAAATCTTTATGATTTTTGCGCGCCGGGAGCGGACATGAAGCGAAGCGGAATAAAGCGTATAGCCGGTTTACGCGCCCAAAATAAAAAAGCCATCTGAATGAACAGATGGCTTGGTTTTAGATGATTTTTTTGACTATTCTGTTAATAGTTTACCTTTTTAAATTGAGTTTGATTCGTTTGTTCGATTTGAATTAAATAAATTCCTTTTGAAGGATTTGGAATTTGAACAAGGGCTTGTTTTTGATTTTGAATAGGTTTTTCAATCAAAAGTTTTCCGTCAATTCCAAAAACTCGTATTTGTTGAATTGTTTCATCAGAAGTAACTTGAAGCTGTCCACTTTCGTTGAAATAGGCATTGAAATTAGATGGGTCATTCTGATTGACAATTACTTTACTTTTTGACTTGAGCGTGTTTACAGTTGTATTGGTAATGATCGCTGGATTTTTGTCAAAGTAAATATAAGCCGTGTTTTTAAGTTGCGTCCCTTCAGGTAACTGTTTTTTAAGCGGTATCGTATATGTGATATAACCTTGGCTTAATTCCTCGCTTTCCGTTTTTGGTGTTAAATGAATATTGTCGAAGTACCAAATTAATTTTCCATTTTCTTGTTTAACCAATCGGAATGGATGCGATGCTTTACCTATTTTGATATTGCTTAGGTCAAAGTTAGGGTCAATTTGATCCTCGATACGTACACGGTATGTTCGCCAGTTTCCTTCATTTTGAAAACGAACCAAATAGCTGATTTCAGGAGTTTTAGGGTCTATATTCCCGTCAATACCTTCTCCTTTTGGCGATGGCGTTTTATCATTCGGGTCGTAGGAACCCACAACACTATCGCAAGCATAAGAAACATTATTCGATGCGTCGATGTCACCCGAAAGCGATAAAATTCGAGCTGTATCGCATTTTATACTTCCAAGAGTAAATGTATTAGGTGTATGTACCGCTACATAAATATATCCAATGGCTCCTGGTGCTAAAACTCCTAGATTAAATAAGGCTTTATTACCCATTGTAAATGAAACAGGTGGATAAGCAGATACAATACTTGCGCCAGCAGGAATGCTGTATTCAACCGTTGCATTTTCAGAGGTCGTTCCTATATTTTTATATTCAATCCAAACAAATCTTGACGTGTCTATGATATAAGGCCATCCACTATAATGGTATACAGCTAGATTTTTTCCAGCTTGTGGAGCAAAAACCACATCACAAAACGTATCTTTACATCCTTTACTATCTTCAATTTGAAGACAAACTAAATAGCTACCTTGGTTAGGATACGTATGATTTGGATTTAATTGTGAAGAGGTCGTTCCATCTCCAAAAGTCCAAAGGGTTGTTGAAATTGAATCGTACTTTGAGTGTGAATTATTAAAAAATGTTTTATTTGATCCTGTATTTTTGTCTTGAGCGTAAAAATAGGCTTGACAACATTTTGTGTTTGAATCTATAGCGTGAATCCAATTGGTAGTAGTACACTGATTCAAGCTGTCATAAGCGGTAACTGTATAAACTCCAGAACTAAGATTGTTTAGGATTTTTGAAGTACTGCCATTACTCCAAGTGTATGAAATTGCATTTGAGCTCGTGTTGTTGTTATAATATGCTACTGCTTCAAGACGAATATCGTTGGTTACACAACTATCATCGAAAAGGGTGTATACGTAAAAAAAGTCGCAAATGCTACAAGTCGAGTCCGCATAATATCCACTAATGGTGTCTTTGCAGCCATATGTTAAATCAGTTATTATGACACTATATTGACCTGAAGTTAGACCCGAGATAGTGCTTAAAGTGCTTCCATTGCTCCAAAGGTAACTATAGTTTGAAGAACCATTAGCCGATGCATATAGTATTAAATCATTTGTGCCACAAGAATCTACATGATAAATGTCACCTTTGAAATAAGTACAGCTAAAATTATTATTGTTGGTACTATCAGTAATATAACTTGAAAAAGAATCCATACAATTGTTTACAGTGTCATAAATAATTAATTTATAAGTACCTGAAGTAGCATTGTTTAGTATGTTAGAATTGTTATTTATTGCAGAATTATTTTTATACCAATAATACTGAGCAGTTGATGAAGTATTATTTGCTTTTAAAGTGACATCATTTGAATTGTTCCCATCTGAAAGTTTATAAAATTGAGCGGAAAGTGTAGAACAAGGATTCGCAGTATATACCGAATCATATATGTAAGACGAAAAAGAATCCATACAATTAGAAATCGAATCAAGAACAATAAATTTATAGGTTCCTGCGCCTAAGTTAGATGCAGTATTTGTATTTACAATTAAATTTAAGTTGGGATTGTATTTGAAGATTTGAAACCAATATTTGCCACTGCCTCCACTTGCTGATAAAGTCATGGTTACATCGTTGGAGCTAGAACCGTCATACGTTTTTACGGCCGTTAAGTTTAATTGATTACAGTTGTATGAACCGGTGTCAGTTATGGAAACGGTAAGCGTGTCAAAGCATTTGTTTATAGAGTCAAAAGCGTTTAAATTGTATATTCCGGCACTTAAATTTGTAAAAGTATTTGATGAGAATCCTATAAAATTATAGTTGCCATTAACTATCTTGTATAAAGAGAAGGCATGAGAATTGCTGCTACCTGTTACTGAAGGACTTAATGTAGCGTCATTCTTATTGGGGCCATCATAGGTTTGTGTAGCACTTACATTAAAATTACTACATTGCGCTGTACTGTTTTTATAAAAAAACAAAATACCAACCAGCAGAATTGATATTCTCAAAAATAAACCTTTGTTTTTCATTTTTTTGATTTTAAGGTGATTAAATAATTTACTGCAAAATTAGTTCTTGTTGAAACACGAAATTTGCATAAAAAATGCATTTTGTTAGATGGTTTTTGAATTTTGAATATTAAAAAAAATCGCATTTATATAAATGCGATTTTTAGATTAATATGAAATAGGTTCTTTTTTATGGTTTTATCGTATAAATTTTATTGATTTTTGATCATCTATGTGTATGAAATAGATTCCGTTAGACCATAGATCTAATGGGATTTGATTTTTCTCATAAGGTGAAAATATACTCGAATACATTAATTGACCTAATAAATCATATATTTTTACTTGATGTAAATTTGCATTTTTATTATCAATATACAGCTGTTTAGAAGAAGTAATATAATATATTTCAATATTTTTAAATTTTGTAGATGCAATGCTTAACTTAATCGTATCTATAATATCGAAACTCGTTTTCCAATTGCAATTTAATAAATCAGACGAAATATGTACCCATGTATTTCCTTTTGAATTGTTATTTGAAGTCGTATTTGTGGAGTTATCTTTCCAAACATATTTCAAACTTGGATAGTTGGGCGATAGAAAAGCAATTAAATCAACATCTCCAGCATTTGGGCCGTCCGCAATTTTATTGATGTTCGCATTAAAGAGTTTGCAAGAATCAAAAAGATTAAAACGAAAGGTGTCTCCTTGAATTGGAATTAATTCTCCATTATTGTCAACTAAAGCAATGCTATCTAATTGAATTTCAATACGAACCTTAGAAGTGTCAATTTTTCCAATATCAACTTCAATGATTACAATTTCAACCGCTCCAAATTCCCCTGAAATGTCTTTGTTGTCATTTTTCTTTTTTATGATACAAGCTTGATTTGGATTGTTTGATATTAAATTCGATTCAATTTTAAAAATGTCATTATCGGATGGATATAAGTTGGTATTCGCGTTAAACGAAAATTGTATTTGTTCTTTAGGAATCGTTTTGAATAAAATGTTATCTTTGTATATCTTTGCAGAATAACTAAATCCAACGCCTTGTGCAATCAAATTTTGTTGTAAAGTTGAAAGTTGTGTTTTAAAACGTAAGCGCAACGAGTCTTTTTGAAATAAAGTGTCGTTGATTTCAGGCACAATCGAAAGCTTATTAATAGCAGAATTTGGACTTAGCAACGGCGTGTAAGTTTTCGTCGTATTGCCATAACTATTTAATATTGCTTGATAATCTAAATCATTAATAACTCCGTCTCCATTGGCATCCGCAAATTTTGCATTAAAGCCATTAAATCCATTTTTCGTATTCCAATTTACTGCTTTTTTAGGACTAAAGGTAATATTTTCCTGATTCAACGATCTCGGATTGCCACTTTGATCATATAGCAAGCCAAGTGAAAAAATATCAAAATGATTAACAACCCCATCATTATTGGATTCGCCAGGAAAGACGGTGTCAAATATCTTTACTTTTTGAATCACAAGAAATTGATCCAAAGAATCTGAGTTGGTTGTTCTTTTTAGTTTGTAATTAATCGTTTTAGAAGAAGCATTGGTGTCGGGGTCAAACCAAGAGATTACACCGCCCGCCGAATCCTCAATACCCGCCGAATCCGAACTGTTATTGTAGAAAATTGCATCAATGACAACATTATTCATATTGCTATCATTTCGAAAAACTCGAAAATGAAAATTCGTTAATTCCGAAGGAATTCGAAATGTGTCGGGTTTAGCAATGATTTGAGCTTGAAGTTTAAGCCCAAAAAGCATAAAAATTAGTATCCATTTTTTCATAATATGTAAAATTAATTGTTTTTTACAAAATGTAGAGCAAAGTTAATTAAAAAAATAATCGATTTTGAATATAAAATATTAACTTTGTTAGATAAAACGTTTTATGAAATCAACAGTTTTAGGAGAAGTTTATAGTGCATTAACTCCAAAAGAGTTAAAAGAATTGGATAAATATTTAAAAAATAGTGTTTGGAATTCAAGTCCTATTCTCATTCAAATGCACGAATTTTATCATGAAATGGTTAATAATAACAAATGGGATGCACGGTCAAAAGAAGATTTGTACCGATATATATATCCTAATGAAGACGTGTTTTCGGATGGAAAACTTCGTTTTATTCAAAATCGTTTGTTAGGCGCTATTCAAGAGTGGGTTATTACTAATCAACATAAATTAGATAACCAATTTTGTGAGAAAATATGGCGCGATTTTATTGTTCAAAAGAAGTTGAAAA
>JBIPPB010000013.1:0-34041 GCA_044368655.1 Chitinophagales bacterium
GTTAAAGATATTAATTTAAAGGCTTTTGATTATAGTATAAATGACCCTAATTCATTCGTATACGGAAAAGAGATTTTTAAAAATGAAAAGGTTACTATAGAAATTCCTGAATGGAATCTTGAAATTAAAAGTAATTTGACAGGTTCTTATAATGTCAATAATATTTTAGCCGCAATTTGTGTTGGGAAATTCTTTGAAATTGATAAAATGCAAATAAAAAATGGGATTGAATCCTATTTTCCTAATAATAGTCGTTCTCAAATTCAAAGCATTGGAAATAATACATGGATATTAGATGCATATAATGCAAATCCAAGTAGTATGGAGGCGGCATTAAGAAATTTGGAAACATTCAAAGGTCCTAAATTGGCTATTTTAGGAGCGATGATGGAATTAGGTGATTTTTCGGAAAATGAACATTATAGAATAGCTGAGTTGGCTTCTAAAAGTCATTTTGAAAACGTTATTTTAGTAGGTGAGTATTTTAAAGATGCAGCGGGTCAATTTGGTTTTCAATTTGCCGAAAATAATATCGAGGCTAAACAATTATTTGAGAAATTAAAAATTGATCATTACACAATTTTGTTAAAAGGTTCAAGGTCCATTGCGCTTGAAAAGTTAATTACTTGATGAATTAATTTTTGATAATGCAAAATGAAGAACAAAAACTTATTAAATCATGTATAAATGGGCAGTATATAGCTCAAAAAAAGTTATATGATTTGTATGCTTCCAAGTTTTTTGCAGTTACATTAAGATATTCTAAAAATCACGATGAAGCAGAAGATATTCTTCAAGATGCCTTTATTAAAATTTTTGATAATTTACAGCAATTTCAATTTAAAGGTTCATTTGAAGGCTGGATGCGGAGGATTGTTGTAAATACTGCTATAGAGTATTACAGAAAATCATTAATTGGATTTAAGGAAGCGGTTGAATTTGAATCTATTGTAGTTCAAGATTTTGATATACAAACATATGATTACGATCAATTGATAAATCTGATTCAAGATTTGCCGGTTGGTTATCGTACTATTTTTAATTTATATGCCATTGAGGGATATACACACATACAAATTGCAGAAATTTTAAATATATCGGAAGGCACTTCAAAGTCTCAGTTTTCAAGGGCAAGAAGTATTTTAAAAGAAAAAGTAAATAAATTATTTAATAATAAAAGTGACGATACAACCTTTTTGGATTAAAAAACGTCTTATAAGTATAGTTTATGAATCAGTTTGAGGATTATTTATTGTTAATTAAAAATGCAGAAGCAATGCCTTCAAGAAAGGTATGGATGGGTGTAGAAAAGCATTTGCAAAAAAAGAAAAAACGAGGTGTTTTTGCTTGGAGTTATTTTACTCAAGCGCAAAAATGGGTTTTGTTTTCTGGTTTATTAACTTCATTGTTAAGTTCAATTTTTTTATATCAAAATTATTCTAAAAATAATTTAAATGTTATTTTACCAAACGTTGCTTCAAATAATAAAACGCAGTTTTATAAAAAAGTAACTTTTGATACAGATAAGAACCAAAATAATAAATTAATTAGTAAAATTAATGAAATAAAAATTGCAGAAAAAAATTATAGAAAAAGTATTGATAGACCCGTTTTAAATTTAAAAAATAAAACGAATAATGATAAATTGGTTAATGCTTCGAAATTGATATCTCAAATACCTATAATCGAATCGGAAGATCAAAAAATTAAAGTTTATTATAATCAAAATTGGATTGAATTAGAACCCGTTGAAATAATCAATAAAAGATTAGAAATTAATGAAAAGGATTTTTCCAATGAAATTATGGCTCCTATAACTTTAAATCAAGATTATAAAATTGATTTAGAAGTTTCAAAATCATCAAATAGTTTTTATTTTACACCCGTTATTGGGGGCAATTTGTCTCAAGTGTTTTATAATTCAAATGTTCAAAATGACTATTTTTCAAGTAATGCGGTATTTACTTCAAAATTTGGATATACAACGGGCTTTCAATTGGGTTATTATTTCAAAAAACATTGGAGCGTGGAAACCGGTGCTTATTTTAGTCAATATATTCAAGGATTTAAAGAAGGTATGGGTGTATTAGAACGCGATGGTTTAATGTATATCGATCAATTAGAATTTCCATTAATGTTAAGATATAGTATATTTTTTGATAATGCATATCCAAAAGTTTTAAGTATAAAAGCAGGGCTTATTTATGGAAGTGTACTTCAATATCAAGTCAATTATTATGAACGAAATTTAATGACTAATTTGAAAAGTGAATATAATATTGATGCGGATAAAAGGCAATATAATAGCCTTCAAATGGGTTATATAGCTGGTTTTGATTTCGATAATTATCTGGGTAAAAGGTTTTCGCTTAATACTTCGATTATGGCGTCATACGTTTCTCAATTAGAAAATTTCCCATTGTTTAATAGTCAATATCAAAGGCCAAGACAATTATCTACGTTCTTTTCAATAGGAATAAAAGTCAGATTTTAAAGCTGTTTTAAAGATTTTACAATCTCTGCAATTTGAACGGCATTTGTTGCTGCGCCTTTTCTTAAATTGTCGGATACAATCCAAAGATTTATCGCTTTAGGATGGCTGTTGTCTTTTCGAATTCGACCAATCCATACATAATCATTATCTTCGGATAAAATAGGCATTGGATATTCAAGATTATCAAGATTGTCAAAGAATTTAACTCCATTCGCATTTTTAAGAATTTGAATGAAGGTATTTAAATCAATTTCATTTTCAAACTCAATATTTACAGATTCGCTATGGCCACCCATAACCGGAACTCTAACTGCAGTTGAAGTAATTGCTAAATCAGGTAAGTTTAATATTTTCTTTGATTCATCAATGATTTTTTGTTCTTCTTTGGTATAACCGTTTTCTAAAAATGTATCTATATGAGGAATTAAGTTTTTGTCAATCGGATAGGGGTAAATCATTTCGGACGATATTCCATTCCGTTCATTTTCCATTTGTTCAACGGCTTTTACGCCTGTCCCTGTAATAGACTGATAGGTGCTTACCACAACACGTTGAATTGGATTTACTTTTTGTAATTCATTAAGTACAACGACTAATTGGATTGTAGAGCAATTGGGATTTGCGATAATTAGATCATTTTTATCTATCAAATGACCATTTACTTCGGGTACAATAAGTTTTTTATCTAAATCCATTCTCCACGCAGAGCTGTTATCAATGACAACGGTGCCTTGACTAGCAAACTTTGGTGCCCACATTTTTGAAGTTTCCCCACCGGCTGAAAAAAGCGCTATATCAATCTTTTTTTCTAAAGCTTCCTCAATGGATAGAACCGTATATTTACCACCATTAAATTCAACTTCTTTGCCCGCACTTTTTTTGCTTGCAACAAGATATAATTCGCTGTAAGGAAGTTTACGTTCTTTGATCACTTGAAGCATTTTGGTGCCAACCATTCCTGTTGCTCCTACTATTGCTAATTTCATTATATTATGGTTTATAATTTTCTATTGCATTACGAACACTACCAAAATTGATGAGTAATTTTTCAGCGTGTTCAAGATCCAAATTTAGTTGTTCGGCAATCATTTTTGCGCCACGCGCTACTAACTTTTTATTTGTTAGTTGCATATCCACCATTTTATTTCCTTTCACATGGCCCATTTTAATCATTAAGCTGGTACTTATCATATTTAAAATGAGTTTTTGGGAGGTTCCCGCTTTGAGTCGGGTGCTACCAGAAATAAATTCAGGCCCTACTTCTGCAATTATGGGGAAATTAGAATAAGCAATCATTTCCGCATTCAGATTACAGGTAATACATGCGGTAAGAATATTATTTTCTTGAGCATTTTTAAGCGCGCCAATTACGTATGGCGTCCGACCACTTGCAGCAATTCCAATAACGATATCGTTTGAATTAATATTCCATTTCTTTAAATCTTCCCAACCTTGTGAAATGTCATCTTCTGCGCCTTCAACAGCTTTTCGTATAGCCGTATCACCACCTGCTATGATTCCAATAACTTTGTCAAATGCTACGCCAAATGTAGGGGGGAGCTCGGAGGCATCTACTACTCCAAGGCGTCCACTTGTTCCGGAACCAATGTAAAAAAGTCTGCCATTGTTACTAAGTAGCGGCAACGCAGCCTCTACAAAATCTTCAATTTGAGGAATACATTTTTCTATTGCTAAATGTACTTTAGCGTCTTCATGATTCATCCATTTAAGAATATTATGGAAAGATTCAGATTCTAAATTTTGATATCCAGAGTCACTTTCAGTGGTTAAATGGAGATTCATCAAATATTATTTTGCGACGTTAACTGCTCTTTTTTCTCGGATTACGGTAACCTTAATTTGACCAGGATACGTCATATCGGTTTGAATTTTTTGTGCAATTTCAAATGATAAATCTTCACTTTCTTTATCTGAAATTTTATCACTCTCAACGATAACTCTTAGTTCTCTTCCCGCTTGAATTGCAAATGCTTTTTCAACACCTTTATAAGCGCCTGCTAACGATTCCAAATCCGAGATTCGTTTCATATAACTTTCCATGACTTCTCTTCGTGCACCAGGACGCGCTCCTGAAATGGAGTCACATGCTTGAACAATTGGAGAAATCACAAATTTCATTTCAATTTCATCGTGATGTGCTCCTACCGCATTACAAACTGCTGGATGTTCGCCATATTTTTCACATATTTTCATACCTAGTAAAGCATGAGAAAGTTCAGATTCTTCATCAGGTACTTTACCTATATCGTGTAATAATCCAGCACGTTTAGCTAATTTAGGATTTAAGCCTAATTCAGCAGCCATTGTTGCACAAAGGTTTGCCGTTTCTCTTGAGTGCATTAATAAATTTTGGCCATAACTTGAACGGAAACGCATTCTACCTACATACCTAACTAATTCAGGGTGCATGCCTTGAATATTTAAATCCAAAATAGTTCGCTCACCAATTTCTACAATATGTTCTTCTAATTGTTTTTTTGTTTTAGCAACAACTTCTTCAATACGAGCCGGGTGAATACGACCGTCCGCAACCAATCTTTGTAAAGACAAACGAGCAATTTCTCTTCGAATTGGATCATATCCCGAAATAATAATTGCCTCAGGAGTGTCATCAACAATAAGTTCGCAACCTGTTGCGGATTCAATAGCTCTAATATTTCTACCTTCTCTACCAATGATTTGACCTTTTTGATCGTCGCTTTCTAGGTTAAATACACTTACTGTATTTTCTATTGCATGTTCCGAAGCCGTTCTTTGAATGGTTTGAATAATAACTTTTTTAGCTTCTTTATTAGCTTTGTTTACAGTTTCGTCATAAATTACTTTAGCTTCTTTTAAAGCTTCAGATTCCACTTTAATTTTAACTGCTTCAATAATTTGTTCTTTTGCTTGTTCTTTAGTAAGCCCAGATATTTTTTCTAATTCCTTTAAATAGGTTTCATGTTGTTTATTCAACTCTTCTTGTTTGGCTTCCAATGATTCTTGAAGTTTTTCAACTTTTAGTTTTTCCGATTCAAAAGCTTTTTCTGTTCTTGATTGATTCTCAATCTTTTGAGATAATTGATTACTTCTGTTTTTTATGTCATTTTCTTTTTGAACAAGTTTTGATTCGCGGTCTCTCGTGCTATTTTCAAATTCACTCGTTTTTTTAAGTATTTCTTCTTTAGCTTCTATAAGCTTATTTTTGTGAATCGTTTCGGCTTCTTTTTTAGCGTTTTCAATGATTCGATGCGCTTCTTTTTTACTATCTTCTTCAATTTTTGCTACATCAGCGGATACACTTTTTTTACCAAAAATGAAACCTGCTGCGGCTCCAATGACTAAGGTTACTAATCCAATTACTGTTTCTATCATGTTTATTTAATTTTATACGTTTTTGATTTATTATACTAAAAAATCAATGATCTATAAACTTTATAAACAATGCTTAAAAAAGAGAAATAACTATTTAAATATCTGCTAATATCGCTTCAATTTCTTTTATTTGAGGTTCGAAATCAAAAGAAGACGAATCGGATTGGCTAACTTGCTGTGCAGTAAGTTGTAAAAGGCACATGGCTAAGTAATCTTGATTATCTTTAGCGTCATATGCTTGGCGTAATTGCTCTAACTTCATATTGATGTTTTTTACAATTCGCAAGACCATTTCTTCATCTTTTTTTTGTATCTTAAGAGGATAATGCCTTCCAGCAATGATTACCTCCAAAGTAGTCTTTTCTATCATCCCTTCCATTAGTTATTTTCCAATAATTTAATACATTGATCAATCTGTGTTATATAGCTATCAATTTTTAATTTTATTTCTTTTTTTGACATATTATCAGGCGCTTCCGTATAGAATTTTAATGTACTTTCTAAATTTAGCTTCTCTAAATGAATTTGTTCTTTTTCCGAAATCAATTCTTCCATTTTTTTTCTTAAATTAAGAACCGCTTGATCCGAATTTTTTATTTCTTCATTTAAATTTGTAATATATTCTTGTTTTTCAATGGTTGTCTGCGTCAAACGTGCGTTTTCTTCTTTAAGGTGTTTTACTTTACTAATAATTTGTTCGAGGCGTTCAACCATTTTTTTTATTCATTTTACATTTAAATAGTTTTGTTGTTTGATTGGTTTTCATAGATGTATTACAAACAACAAAACTATCCAATTCTTAATAAGAATGGTGCAAAGATAACACAAAAATTAATATTTGAAGCTTTTTATTTTTATAATTTATTTTTGTGTTCAAAATGAATAATTTGAATATAAAAAGTAATATTTGGGGCCTCGATAGATTTTTAATTATTGCATTTTTAAGTCCATTGATTTCTGGAATTTCAGATTTTTTTTTGTTATACCATCCAAATTTATTTCAAAAAACAATAAATTATGAGTTTTTGTTTGAAATATCATTTGATAACAGAATAAGTGGGGTATTGCTTGGCGCAGTTTTTATTCCTTTTTTGTGGATAACGTATAAAAAAGCAATAAGCTTTCTGGATATAGTTTCTTTGAATAAAATTAAAAAGTTTGAAAATCTTGTGAAATATCTTATATTATTAGGATTTTCGGTTCATCTAATGTATTTTTTAATTCCATTGCTATTTAAAAACGCTTTTCAGATTCAAAATTATCATATTTTTATTTTCAAATTGCTTGAATCAGGATTTATTGTATTATACAGTTATTATATGTATCATTGGACTTTACTTTCCTTAAAAAAGGAGAATAAAGTATTGTATCGCGCTCGATTTTTTAATCCATTTATTTATCTCTTCTTGATACTTATTTTAGGATTCATTAACCTCAATTTAGGAATTGTGTTAATCGTTTCTTTTTTTAATATTTCGTTTTTGATTGTACTTTTAGGGGTCTATTATTACAAAATACAATAATTGCAATATTAGTTGGCTTCCGCAACAACTTCAAGTACTTCAGGAACCATTCGTTTTAATAATCCTTCAATACCTGATTTTAAGGTAACTTGAGAAGAAGGACATCCACTACAACTGCCTTGCATACTTAAAGTAACTATACCGTTGTCAAATGACTTAAATGAAATAAATCCACCATCATTTTGAACTGCAGGTTTTACATATTTTTCTAACAAATCAATAATTTTACCTTCTATGGTATTTGTAGAAATTTCTTGATTATATTCTTCGAGTTTAGCATCTAAATATTCTGGTAGAACAACTTCAAATCGATTTTGAAAATACATTTTTAAATATTCCTTTGCATCATGCATATATTCATACCAATCATTTTGGTCTGATTTAGATATTGTAATGAAGTTATTGGATATAAAAACACCTTGAATCCATTCAAATTTTTCATACAAAGCATTTGCCAATGGAGATTTTCCATCATTTTGATTACGCTTAGATTCGAATACAATATTTGGAAGTAATACTTGATTGGTTACAAATTTTAAACTCTCAGGATTTGGGGTTTGTTCAAAATAGATATCAATAGGGACTTGACTCATGATTAATATTTTACCATTTAAACCATTTTTTTTTTAAATAAGTTCAAAATATATAGTTAATCATTATAAAAACCGTATTTTTGTAACTCAATAACAAAAAATGCTTGAAGAGGAACCCGAAGATTTTTTTGAAAATGAAGAAAATTTAAGTGATGAGGATAAAATTCGCTTGGATAATGATTTAAAAAGATTGAAAATAGAAATGAATGGAGGTCAATTTCTTACAGAAATGGACTTTTCTAATGTTCCTCCTGAAATTGAAGGTAAGTTTCTGGACAATATACTTGAATTTGAAAAGAAAATTAAATCTAAAAAAGAAACGACCATTCGAGAAAAACTAGGGAATCCTGAATTTTTAGAACTTGAGTTTTTAACGGAAGAAACTGTTAAAACGGAAACGAGTCATATTTTAAATCTATTTTTTCAAAGTGGTATCATCGTTTCAACGCAATACGATGTTGATCCTTTTGAATTTTATAATTTTATAACTAATGAATTTTTAGATAAAAATATTATTGATATCGATATAGAAGGATTTATAAGTCATTTTATTTATGAAGATTTTGTTCCAAATTATAATGAAGCAATAAAAGAAGTTTGTTTAGATTTTTTTAAAAATTTGGAAGCTTTAGATTTTGAATCTATTAAAGAAAATATAGATGAAGAGGCAAAAATTGAAGATTTTTGGTCTTTATTTATTGATTCCTACGAATCAATTGAGATTCAATATCAAGAATTTAATGCTACTGAAATTGATTTACCTAATGCAAAAGTGGAGCTGGATGTAGAAATCGAAGCAAAGATTACAAATAGCTCGGAAATAATTCGTTTTAAAGGAAAAGCTACCGCGCAGTTAGTGCTTAAATCAAACAATGATTGGCTCATTTTTGATTTTCAGCTTCCTAAAAACTAAGCTAATCTCCTTTTTTAATTGAAATATTGCAATAATTATTTTTAAAAAATAGTTTAGAAATTTGTTTTCGGTATTTTGCTATAATATCATACAAAAAATTACGTATCCATTTTGGGGCCCATTTAAAGATAGTAGCAAAAAGTCTCCATTTTCTTGAATTGGAATGCAAGAACAACATTAAAACAGCATCTGATTTGATATATACGTTTCCCGAAAAATAAAATACAACGCTATCTATGGTTGGATTTAAATTTAAATTTTCGTAACGTTTCGAATTAATTTTTGAAAATACTAGGGTAGGGTGTAATTCATATATGAAACCAATAAAATGGCTGCACATGATACATTCATGATCGTAAAATAAGATATCTTGCTTTAAGATATTATTTGCTTTTTCGGATGGCCCATTCATATTCAAAAGTACAACAAATTTCACCTTCTCTTGTTTTTCCAACACTTTCAATAGTTATAGATTCCCATGAATCCGATTTTATCGTTTTTTCAAAAGTTTCAAATAATAATTCTTGCTTAAGATGGCATTCAAAATAAATATTTTCCATACCTTTTTTTTCAAAATTCCCTTTCATTTGTTTTACAAGAATCGAAAATTGATACTCGTGATTATCAATAGCTTGTAAAACAAGAAGCCCGGTGCTAAGTTCTGATGCCATTGATAAACTCGCAAAATACATCGATCTAAAAGGATTCTTATTGAGCCATTTAAAAGGTAATGCTACTTTACATTGATTTTTGTCTATGAAGTCAATTTTTATACCTGCAATTAAAGCTAATGGCAGTCGGAATAATAAAAAAGCTTTAAAATATAAAGCGCTTTTTACCATTTTTTGGAAAGAAGAAGTAGTTTTCATAAGAGTTGTTTATTGAATATTTGTAAAATATAATTCATAATTCTTTATGATATGCTTGGCCGGAAGATTATTGGAATATAGATTTCCCGTGCCTAATCCTTGTGGAAATTGATAACATTCGGGATATTGACTGCACCATTGCGCTATGGCGCTTAATCCAAGGTTGCTTTCAAGTGCCGATGTTACCCACCAACCAATTTGTAATTGACGCGCTAAAAAAATCCATTCTTCACATCCTCTCAAACCTCCGTGAAGGCTTGGTTTTAAAACGATAAATTGCGGTTGAATATCTTTAAGTAGTTTATATTTATCTTTATACGAATTGACTCCAATTAATTCCTCATCTAAAGCAATAGGAATGATATTTTGATCGCACAGCAATTCGTATTTATTGTTATTTTTAGCTAATGGTTGTTCGATGGAGTGAATATTAAAAGGAAGCAATTGATTCAGTTTCAAAATGGCTTCATCATAAGAAAATGCGCCATTGGCATCCAATCGAATGTCTAATGAATTATCAATCGTTTTGTTTCGAATATATTGAATTAATTCGAGCTCAGATTCCCAATCAATACCACCAATTTTAAGTTTTATACATTTTGGATTTTCAGCTAAAATTTTATCTATTTGCGCTTTCATTCCTTCAAAATCATCCATCCAAACTAAGGCATTTATTGGAATACCAACCGAATTGGAAGTGAAATTCGTTTTGTAAAACATTCCTTGCGAATTTTTGTAATTCATCCAAGCGGACTCAATGCCGAAAACTATTGATGGGTAATCAATCAAAAGATCTAAATTGTTCAAAAAGTATTCAATATTTTCAACGACTTCATTTACTTTTTCTTCAAAATCTAAATCCAATTCTTTACTCAATCCTTCAAGTGGTGCAATTTCGCCCACACCAGTCCTTCCAAAATTGTCACTAATTTCTAGAAGCAAAATTTCTCTTTTTTTGATTTCGCCACGCGAAGTTTTAGCATTAAAAGAAAAATTTAATTGATAAGGTTCTACAAAAGCTTGAAGTTTTTTTTGCATTTTCTAAAAAATTTGAGATAGAAAGAACAAAACAGAAGTTACAAAAATACTAATGGCTAGAGGTTTTAAAAGTTTATCATAATCTTCATTTTTCTTAATCTTAAAAAATGAAATTAAAACAAACAGCATTGGAAGAAATCCTAAATAGTATAAATAGCTAAAAAGATTCGTCAGATTTTGAGTAAAAACATAACTTCCCCAAAATATGATCCCGAATAGAACTAATAGAAGAAAATATATTTTTGAATTTTCATGACCTAATTTTACCGCTAATGTGATTTTATTATGTTCTTTATCGGCATATAAATCGCGCAGATTATTCAAATGAAGAACTGCCACCGTTAAAAGTCCTAATCCTATTGCTACAAACAATGAAGCATTATTTATCGTATGTATAAATAAAAATAAACAACCCGTTACTCCCAAAATTCCAAAGAAAAGAAAAACTGATAAATCGCCTAACATTTTATATCCGTATGAAACATTTCCACGTGTATAATTGTTGGCAGCCCAAATGGATATTAATCCTAAACTAAAGAATAGAATTTTTTGCCAAATAAAAATATGAGAGATGGTCAACAAAACGATACCCGAAATTATACAAGCCGAAATAAGTATTTTGATTGCAAGCTTGATATTACTAGGGGAGAGCATTCCGGATTGAATAGCTCTTTTGGGACCAATTCGAGTTTCATCATCCGTACCGTGTTCGAAATCTCCGATGTCGTTAGAAAAATTTGAAATTACTTGAAGTAAAAGAATGGTTAATAAACTGAAAAGAAATATCAAAAAAGAAAATGCATCTAAATAGTATGCTATGGCACCCGCATTAATAACACAAGATATACTTAGCGGCAACGTTCTCAATCTTGAGGTATATAAATAAGATTTCAATTGATTCATAACTACAAAAATAATAGGAATAATTTAAGCAATACTAAAATATTCAAATCAAAAATTGTTTTTGCAGGCGTTGTTCAAAAAGTTCCATGAAATCGAAAACTGTAACGTGGCAAAGTCGTCATTACCATCTAAAGTGCCCCTCATTTTACCGGTCTTGTTTGCAAAATCGCCTACCTCTGGACTACGGTTATGAAGTTTAGCTGCAATGCCTTTGTCGGCTTCTGGTAAGGAAATAACGGGAGTGTAATATCCACTTACATCATCTAAATAATCTGTAAAGGTTCTACGAATCGAAAAATCAAGTCCAACAGAAATATTTTTATTTACATGATATTTTAAGCCACCTCCATAAACTAAAGCAAAACTGTATAAATTATATTTAGTGATTCCGGTATAATCTGGATCGGTTTGACCTTCGGTACCCAAAGGTTGAAGATTATATGTTTTACCTTCATAAGTGGCTTGAGGATTAAAGAAAAAGACGCCTAATCCAAATGAAAGATAAGGAGAAAATGCGCTGCCTTCCTTGTTGTAGTATACGCTTCGAACGAAATTTAAAAAATTAAATTCAACTTGCGCATTGATATCATATATTGTTGAATGAAAAGAAAGATTTCTATTTTTATTAGATAATCGATCCGAGAATTCATCTTTATAGCCCACTTTTAAGTAATTGAAACTGGTTCGAAAAGAAAATCGTTTCCCTATATTTTGTCTTAAAAAAATACCTGAGCTCCAAGAAACGCCTTTGAATCCAAAATGGTCGTTTATATCGCCAAAATAATTTGAAAGTCCTGCGCCAATTCCTACTTCTTGCTCAACCTCTAATTTTTGAGAAAACAGGTTGTTAGTTATATAAAAAAAACATAAAAGAAGTACAAAAGATTTTCGCAATTTTATTCGTTTAAAAGAATAATGAAATAACGTAAAAATACTAAAAATAGTATATTTAAATGCTCATTAGTCCCATTTTGAATCGAAATACTTCATCTAAATAATTTCGCATTTCTTTATTTGGAATATTTTCAAAAACTTCCGCTAAAAAAGCATATTGAACAAACGCATGAGCCGTTTTTTTAGTTAAACCTCTCGATTGAAGATAGTAAAGGGCATTTTGATCAATTTGGCCATTTGTAGCTCCATGACTGCATTTTACATCATCAGCAAAAATTTCTAACTGAGGTCTTGTATTAATAGTGGCATCTTCACTTAATAATAAATTATTATTTTTTTGATATGCATTGGTTTGATTAGCTCCAGGATGAACATATATTTTCCCCGTAAATACACCATTGGATTCTTCATTAAGAATACCTTTAAATAATTGGTTACTTGTGCAATTGGTTGCTTTATGTTCTACAATTATAAAATTATCAATCAAATCATTTTCTTTACCATAAAAAATACCTTTAATGTCGCAGTTTGCATTTTCTTCTTCAAGAATGGTTCTTAGATTGTTTCGAATTAACTTGCCAGATAATGCAATATTGGTGTAATTGAAGTATGAATTTTTTTTCTGACGTATTTCTTTGTTTCCAATATAATGAAGTCCTTGTGAAGTTTCATTTTCAATCATGGTCATATCCAATCGTGACGATTCATTTAAGATAATTTCGGTCATTGCATTAATAAAATAATCCGTTTCAGCAATACCTTGATGGTCTTTTATAATTTCTACTTGACTGTTTTTTTCTAATAGAATTAAATTTCGCGGGTTGATGATACAATTTGAATTGTCTTTAGAAATAAATAACCATAAAATTGGGTATTTTGCTTTAGTGTTTTCGGCAATATGAATAAAAATGCCATCTCCAAACATCGACGTATTTAATGCCATAAATCCATCGTTGGATTTTTGATTTAACGTATTAAAGTACTTTTCAAAATCTTTATTTTTTTCTAAAATAGCTTCACTCACAGATTTTATTGTTACACCTTCATTTTCATCTTCAATAATTTCACTCAAATGTGCTTGAAAACTTCCATTAACGACAACCAATTTGTGTGCACGAATATGATTATAATATCTAAAATCACTTTTTTTGATATCTAAATGTTGTTGTGGAAAAAATAAAGGGTTTAAAGAGGCTCTTGTAAATGAAGATACGTTTGTATATTTCCAAGCTTCATTTTTACGAGTAGGAAAGCCAAGTTTTTCAAATTCTTCAAAAGCATCTAGTTTAGCACTATGTATATATGAATTCTGAAAATTATTTAAATTTTTCTCTTGCTCTCTAAAAATATCTTTAAAAGTATACGTGGAAGTGTTCATTTTATATATAGTTTAATTAAATACAAAAAAAACTCTGCAAAAGTTTCTGCAGAGTTTTTATATTAAGAATAAAAGGGATTAAAATCCCAAATAAATCTAGTTTGAACTAGGAATTACGTTGATAAATGTACGATCGTTTTTCTTACGCTTGAATTCAATAACACCTTCAACCATTGCAAAGATAGTATGGTCTTTTCCAATCCCAACACCTAAGCCTGGATGAAACTGAGTACCTCTTTGTCTAACAATTATATTACCAGGTATTGCAATTTGACCACCGTATAATTTTACACCAAGTCTTTTACTATGACTTTCTCTTCCGTTTTTGGAGCTACCTACACCTTTTTTATGTGCCATTTTATTATAATTTTATATTTTTAAAAAATAATTGTCAATGAAAATTAAATACTATCAATAGTAATTTGTGTGTATGGCTGACGATGTCCATTTTTTACACGATATCCTTTTCTTCTTTTCTTTTTGAATACAATAACTTTATCAGCTCTTACTTGATCTTTAATTGTAGCCTCAACTTTAGTTCCGGTTGTAGGAGTTCCAATTTTAACATCACTTCCTTTAGCTAATAATAATACTTTATCAAAAGTTACTTTATCTCCAGCATTACCTGTTAATTTATCTACATATATATGCTTACCTGCTTCTGCTTTGTACTGTTTTCCTGCTATTTCTACTATTGCGTACATATTAATCTACATTTTAATTTTGAGTGTGCAAAAATAATCTTTTTTTTTTAAATGATTATTTTTTTTATAAAAAATTATTCTGTTTCTAATAATTTATCTATTGCCAAATCAAAAGAAACAAGTTCTTGAGTTCGCTTTTTTAGATTTTTAATGATTACTTTTTCTGTTTTTATCTCTTCACTACCAATGATTACCGCTTTAGAAATCCCCATTTTATCGGCATAAGACAATTGTTTGTCCATTTTACTTAAGGACGGAAATAGAAAAGCACAAATTCCACGCTCTCTAAGCTTTTTTACGATATCTAAATTCTTACTTAGTGCGTCTTTATCAATATTCAAAACTAAAATATGTTGTTTATTCTCAAAAGTTGGGAATAAATCTAACGTTTCCATAACATCATAAATGCGATCTAATCCAAATGAAAATCCAATACCGTTCATATTTTTAAGTCCAAAAACTTCCGTTAAAGCATCATATCTTCCACCACCTCCAATCGAACCATATTCCATTTGTTTACAAACAACTTCAAAAACAAAACCGGTATAATAATCTAAACCACGAACGAGTTGATTCGTAATTTTTACGGATTGTAATGGCGTCAATTTTCTGAGTTCATTAATGGCATCAATACCAATTTTTAAAAATTCATTATCGGGTTGAATTTGATCTAATAAATTTGGATTTGAAATGTCATTTAAAAATAAATCAATTTGTTCTGAATGACTCTCAAATAAATCATTTAATTGAATTCGAACTTCATCAACTCCAATTTTCTCCCATTTGTCAATAATCGTAGCAACATCCGTTTGTCTAGAATCTATTTCATATTTTTTGCATAATCCATAAAATAAATCTTTGTGGTTACACAAAATTTCAACTTCAATTCCTAGCGCTTTATATACATTTTGTATTAAATCAATAATTTCAATTTCGGCCTCAACGCCCGATGTTCCAACGATATCGATGTCGCATTGAAAGAATTCTTGATATCTTCCTTTTTGTGGACGATCGGCTCTCCAAACAGGACCTATGGCATATCTTTTAAATGGAAAAATAAGTTCATTTTGATATTGACTAACAAATCTTGCGAGTGGGACGGTATGGTCGTATCGTAAACCTTTTTCACTAACTAATCCAGCTGATTTTTGAGGGGAATTAAGATTTTGTTCTAATTCTGGAATGATAGATTGACCTCTTTTTTCAAGAAAATTACCTGAGTTTAAAATTTTGAAAAATAGTTTATCGCCTTCTTCACCGTATTTTCCAGCTAAGGTTTCAAAACGCTCAAAAGATGGCGTATATATACTTTGATAACCAAATAATTCAAAATGTTTTTGAAGTATTTGAATTATATACTGTCTTCGCTCTTGTTCGGCGGGTAGAAAATCTCTTACTCCTTTTGGATTGCTTGGTTTTACCTTAATCATAATCCGAATTTATAATTACAAAATTAGTTTTTTACAATTTAACTTAACCAAAAAAAAAGCCTCTTAAAAATTTAAGAGGCTTTATAATTTAGTTGAATAAAGGATTAAGCGTTTGATTTACCTTTTGCTTTCTCCATAATATCTTTAGCCACATTGTTAGGAACTTGTACATAATGTGAAAATTCCATAACACTGCTCGCTCTTCCTGAAGTAATCGTACGTAATTGAGTTACATAACCAAACATTTCAGATAAAGGCACATCTGCTTTAATAACGGTACCTGTAGGCTTTGTTTCTTGTCCTTTAGGTAAACCTCTTCTTCTGTTTAAGTCGCCAATTACCGAACCTACATATTCATCTGGAGTGATAACTTCTAATTTCATAATCGGCTCTAGGATTACTGGGTTTGCTTTAACAGCAGCTTCTTTAAATCCATCTTTAGCACAAAGCTCAAATGCGATTGGCTTACTATCCACAGAGTGCATACTTCCATCATAAACTCTAACTTTCATAGAATCGATGTTATATCCAGCTAATACACCATTACTCATCATTGCAGTAAATCCATCGGTGATTGGTTTCATATAATTTTTATCAATAGCACCACCCACGATTCCCCACTCGAATTGTAATTTTTTCTTACCTGATTTAAAGTCATCACTTTCTAAAAATTCAGGATCTGCAGGACCTAAATCAAATTCCATATCCGCAAATAAACCCGAACCACCTGATTGTTTTTTAAGTTTTTCTCTATGAGAAACTTTAGTAGTAAGTGCTTCTTTATAGTTTACTTGAGGTGCACCTTGATTTAACTCCACTTTAAATTCACGCTTCATACGGTCAATAATAATCTCTAAGTGTAACTCACCCATTCCTGAAATTATCGTTTGTCCAGTTTCATCGTCATATCGAGCTCTAAATGTTGGATCTTCCTCGCTTAATTTAGCTAAAGCCATACCCATTTTTTCTAAATCTTTTTGAGACTTAGGCTCAATAGCTAAACCGATTACCGGTTCAGGGAATACCATACTTTCTAATACAATAGGTGCTTTTTCATCACATAAAGTATCACCTGTTTTAATATCTTTAAAACCTACAGCCGCACCAATATCTCCAGCCTCTATATATTCGATGGCATTTTGTTTGTTGGCGTGCATTTGATAAATACGTGAAATACGCTCTTTATTATCACTTCTTGTATTCAATACATAAGAACCCGCATCTAATCTTCCAGAATATGCTCTAAAGAAAGCTAAACGACCAACAAATGGATCTGTAGCAATTTTAAAAGCTAAAGCCGCAAATGGTTCGCTAACGGAAGGTTTACGAATAATTGGCTCATCCGTTTTAGGATTAGTACCTTTGATACCTTCTTTATCCATAGGAGATGGCAAATATCTACAAACAGCATCCAACATAAATTGAACACCTTTGTTTTTGAATGAAGATCCACACAACATTGGAATAATAGCAATATCAATTGCTGCTCTTCTTAATGCATTATGAATTTCATCTTCTTGAATTGTATCTGGATTATCAAAGAATTTCTCCATCAAATTTTCATCATATTCTGCAACCGCTTCAATCAAATAAGCACGATATTCAGCTACTTGCTCTTTCATATCATCTGGAATAGGAACGATATCAAAAGTAGAACCTTGTGTATTATCATGCCAAATAATTCCTCTATTAGCTATCAAATCTACGACACCTTTGAAATCATCTTCAGCACCAATAGGTAGAACTAAAGGAACGGCTTTAGAACCCAACATTTCTTTAACTTGTTTACACACGTTTAAGAAATCAGCTCCTTGACGATCCATTTTATTTACAAATCCCATTCTAGGAACTTTGTAATTATCTGCTAGTCTCCAGTTGGTTTCAGATTGTGGCTCTACACCATCTACCGCACTAAATAAAAATACTAATCCATCCAAAACACGTAAAGAACGATTTACCTCTACAGTAAAGTCCACGTGACCCGGAGTATCGATGATATTAAAGTGATATGGCATTGTTTCAGGTAAATCATTACCTTGGTCTGTTGGGAATTTCCAAGTACAAGTCGTTGCCGCAGAAGTGATAGTAATACCTCTTTCTTGTTCTTGTTCCATCCAGTCCATAGTAGCAGCACCATCATGAACTTCACCAATTTTGTGTGTTATACCAGTATAGTATAATATACGCTCTGTAGTAGTAGTTTTACCCGCATCAATATGCGCAGCAATTCCTATATTTCTAGTATATCTTAAGTCTCTAGACATTTTTTTATTTTTAAATATTATCTGTTAAAGTGTGCAAAAGCTTTATTCGCATCAGCCATACGGTGGGTATCTTCTTTCTTTTTGTAAGCAGCACCTTCACCTTTGCTAGCAGCAAGAATTTCTTGAGCTAATTTGTCAGCCATAGATTTGCCGTTTCTTTTTCTAGAAAACATAATCAACCACTTCATACCCAAAGAATTTCTTCTCGCTGGACGTACTTCAGTAGGAATTTGAAAGTTAGAACCTCCAATACGACGGCTCTTTACTTCAACACTTGGAGTTACATTGGCTAAGGCTTTCTTCCAAGTCTCATAACCATTGCTACCTTCTTCTGCTTTCCCATCAACGATTTTCATTGCATCGTAAAATATTGAAAATGCAACAGATTTTTTTCCGTCCCACATCAAATTATTTACAAAAAATGTAACCATTTCGTCATTAAATACCGAATCGGGTTGCAAATATCTCTTTTTTGGTTTACTCTTTCTCATTTTATATGAATATTAATAATTTAATTTCTTAATTTTAAGCTTTTGGACGTTTTGCGCCATATTTACTTCTAGATTGTTTACGGTTGTTTACTCCCGCTGTATCTAAAGCTCCACGAACGATATGATAACGTACACCTGGTAAATCTTTTACCCTTCCTCCACGGATCAATACAATAGAGTGCTCTTGTAAGTTGTGACCTTCTCCTGGAATGTAAGCAATAACTTCAATACTGTTAGTTAAACGTACTTTAGCTACTTTACGTAATGCAGAGTTTGGTTTTTTTGGTGTCGTTGTGTATACTTTTGTGCACACTCCACGTTTTTGTGGGCAAGCATCAAGTGCTCTCGATTTCGATTTGTACTCGATTACTTTTCGACCTTTTCTTACTAATTGTTGAATTGTAGGCATTTATATAATTTTTTCGTTAAATTTATACTTTAAAATTTGAGGGTGCAAAAATAAACATTTTTTTTTAATGCAAACATTTTTTTATTGAATATGAACTAAAAAATAATTTTTCTTGCCTTGTTGAACCAATATATATTGATTATGCAATAAATCATTTTTGTCAATTTGTTTTTCTAAATTTATTTTTTGTTTATTGATGCTAATCGCATTTTCTCCAACTTTTTGTCTAGCTTGTCCATTCGAATTGAAAATTTTTGTACCTTCTACTAAAAAGGAAATAATTTCCATCCCTTCGTCAATTTGGCTTCTATTTATTTGATGTTGAGGCACGCCTTCAAAAATCTCTTCAATGGTTTGAATAGAAAGCGATTGCAACGCTTCCATATCGGCAGTTCCAAAAAGGATTTGACTTGCCTTTTGTGCTGTTTCTAAATCCGATTCGGAATGCACCAATATCGTTAATTCTTCGGCCAAAGCTTTCTGTAGTAATCTTAAATGTGGTACTTCCAGGTGCGCTATTTCATGAGCTTTTATAGTTTCTCTATCTTTAAAAGAAAATCTACGTAATAAATCTTTTGCCTCATCATCCGAACGATTTAATAAAAATTGATAAAATTTATATGGCGATGTTTTTTCTGGATCTAACCAAATGTTTTCACCCGAAGCGGTTTTTCCAAATTTAGAGCCATCAGCGCGTGTTACTAGAGGAGACGTAATTGCAAATCCTTTTTCGCCTTTGATACGTCTTATTAATTCAACGCCAGTTGTGATATTTCCCCATTGGTCGCTACCGCCCATTTGGAGTTTACATTTATATGTATCAAAAAGATGCAAAAAGTCATAACCTTGGATCAATTGGTACGTAAATTCGGTAAAAGAAAGCCCCGTTTCCAATCGATTTTGTACGCTATCTTTACTCATCATATAACCAACGGTGATATGTTTTCCTACTTCTCTGATAAAATCTAAAAAAGTCCAATCTTTAAACCAATCATAATTATCTACTAATAAAGCATCTTTCGGACCATTTCCAAATTGAATAAATTTAGAAAGTTGTTTTTTGATGCCGTCTATATTTTTTTGGAGCGATTCATTGTCTAGCAATTGTCGTTCTTCTGTTTTTCCCGTTGGGTCGCCCACACGCCCCGTAGCGCCTCCCATCAAAGCAATAGGACGAATGCCCGCTAATTGCATACGCTTTAATAATATAATTTGTTGGAATGAGCCCAAATGTAAAGAATCCGCCGTAGGGTCAAAACCAATATATCCCGATGCATTTTCCGAGTTAAGATATTCTTCGGTACCAGCTACCATATCTTGAAATAATCCCCTCCACTTTAAATCTTCAATAAATTCGGAAATTTGCATTTGTATTTTATTTTAATTCGCAAAAATAATTATTTTAAATTAAACGCTGGTTTTAGATGATATACTTTTTAAGTGGTCAGGTATTAGGTTTTAGGGATTCGCGCAATGGATCGCCTCCTGCTTTAGCTGGAGGAAATGAAATTGGAGTAACCAGTAATTAGAAAATTTAAGTAATTTGTAATCACTAATCACTTTATTATTAATCCTAAATCCCTTCAATGCTATCATCTCCCATATAAATAACTTTTTTTTTACACACTTTTAATTTTTTTATGTACATTTGCCTTTGTGTTTAACAAATTTTAATAATTGCAAAAATTAGATAAAATATGAAAAAGAATCTTTTACTCACAATGGTTTTTATCATGTCTGTATTTGTGGTTTCCGCCCAGGTTACAGGTGTGAAAAACATTCCAGGCGATTATGCTACACTCGCAGCTGCCATTACCGACCTCAATACTAATGGAGTAGGAGCAGGAGGAGCTACGATTAATATCAATGCCAATCAAACAGCACCAGCTGGAGGTTATGTATTAGGTAATACGGGCTCTGCATTACTTACAACGCTATCTTTATCAAATCCATTGGTAATTAATGGAAATGGAAGTAATCTCACCTCTTTTGTGGGGACAAGAGTAGGTAGTTTAACTTCTGGACAAAATGATGCCATTTTCACTTTGGTAGGGGTAGATTTTGTCACAATCAAACGGTTTAATTTTTTAGAATCCGCTTCAAATACTACTACAACTACTACTATGGAATTTGCAGTAGCAATGTATAATGTAGGAAGTGCTTCAGGAACTTCTAATGGATGTCAGATGATTACTATAGATAGTAATACCGTAAATTTTCCAAATGTTAACACAAATAATTATTTAGTATATGCCGGTGCATATCAATATAATACAACAACGGCTGCTTCTTGGCAAGGGGGTATTACGTCACCTGATATTCACGCCCGTATAACGGTATCAAACAATACCATTACACAAGGATATAATGGGGTGTATTTCAGAGGGGCCACCTCGGCACAAGCTAGAGCGCTCATTACGCAAAATAATACGTTTAATAATCTTGGTGGAGGTACTGGAAGTGCTTATGGTATTTATACTTTTTATTTAGATAGTGCAATACATTATAATAATAAAATTGCATTTGATGCCGCTCATGGAAATGCTACAACGTATGGAATTTTTTGGAGTACAAGTAATGGAGGTGTCTTTGAAGCGTATGATAATGATATAAATCTTACATATTCGGGCACTTCTCAGATTGCAGGTATTTATGGAACGGGTTTCCTAGGAAGCACATTCAAAGTCAAACGAAATAGAATTTATGGGAATGCGTTAGCAAATACATCTACAGCTGCATGTTATCCAATATACCAAACGTATTCGGGAGGAAATGTCTTTTCTTTTGATATTGATAGCAATACAATAGAAAATATGAATATTGGAGGCACAGGTACTTTTTATGTAATTTATACGAGTGGTTCTACTACTGCTGCTACCAATTCTACTCATAATATTAGAGGGAATATCATCAATAATATAAATCGTATTGGAACCAATGGTACTTCGTATTTAGTATATGCTGCATCTAAAATCAATACGAATTTTTCCAATAATATTATAGATAGCGTATATTTTTCAAATGCTTCAGGTGCTAGTTCTATTAATTTATGGGCTTTTTATGAGTTGACGAATAGTGGTAATCTTATTGTTCAAAACAATAAAATTACAAATTTGTTTATTAACGGTACCAATACCTCCACCGCACATAGTGTTAGAGGTATTTATGCTTCTATGAGTGGAAATTTAACCACAAATGTCACGAATAATCAAATAGAAAATTTAGCGATTAATTTATCTTCAGGGGGAGGTACCGTTGCGGGTATTCATTTACTTCCCGGTACTACAGGAACAAATGTATTTGAGAAAAACAATGTCAATAACTTGAGTATTGCGGGAGCTACTGCCAATGTACACGGTATGATGACCACAACGGGTAGCTCTAATACATTTATAAACAATATGATTTCAAATCTTTCGGCTCCAGCGAGTACTGTGGTAAATAGTATAATAGGCCTTAATACCACAGCAACTTCAGGAACACTTAATTTGTATCACAATACCATTCGATTGGGGACTATAGGATCTCCTTTAGCAAGTACAGGAGCCAATTTTGGAGGTACAGCAGTAGCATTATCAAATATGTCTACTATTAATATAAATAATAATATATTCAATATAATAGGAAATGGAAATGGTACAGGCTATTTTGCTGCCATAAAAAGAACGGCATTAGGTGGAGCGGGAACGCCACCTGCAGGTATCAATTTAAAAAACAATATTTTGTTTTCAAATGGCTATGTCTTTGGAGAAGGAACTGATAATACAACAGCGACTAATTTATATTTTTCTTCTACCAATGGGTCTTCAGCTTCTTCGGGTACCGACGATATCAACTTTAATACTTCTTGTGGACAATTCAAATCGTTTATGTTAGGAAACGCTTCAGGGACATTTATAGAGAACAATTTGGTGGCTGGCACTATTTCAAATACATGGGTGCCATCTGGTGCTTCTTTTGCCGAGAGTGCTGCCATTCCTACTTCTCCTGCTATTACTACCGATTTCAGTGGCGCTACTAGAAGTGCTTTGGCGGATATAGGGGCACTTGAATTTTCTGGTACGGCTACAGATGCATCTGGGCCTATTATTAATTATACGGATATACCAAATCTCAATTGTACGAATGCACCTACTTTGGCTAATACAATTACCGATTTCAGTGGTGTCAATTCGACAACTGCCAAGCCAAGATTGTATTATAAATTAGATGTAGATGCTAATGATTTCTCAGTAGCCAATACCTCCGCAGGAAATGGATGGAAATGGGTAGATGCTTCGGGCACGGCACCAAATTTTAGCTTTGCAATGGATTTTAGCAAATTAACTTCAATCCCTGCTACAGGTAGTTCAATCAATTATTTTGTCGTGGCACAAGATAATTTAACCACACCAAATGTAGGGAAAAATTCGGTAGTCTTTCCAGCAGGTTTTTGTCCTACTTCAGTAGTTCTTGGTGCTTCTGCCAATGGCGTAACTGGTTTTAAGAGTTTTACGTTTGGTACGGCTCCTGATTTAACTTTTAAAGCTACGCCAGAAATCGTATGTGTTAATAATCCGGCTGTATTAGAAGCAAATTTAGTTTTTTCTCAGCCCGCTGCACCGCCTACAAACTTTGTAGCTACAGGTACCGCTACTACTACGGCTACTTATTCAAACCCTTATTATTCTGCATGGAGCAATAATCATACACAACATTTATTATTAGCCTCTGATTTATTAGCGCAAGGTTTGCGTGCAGGAGATATTACGGCTATTGCATTAGATGTAACAGCAGTAGGAACATTACCCATGATAGATCTTTCTGTAAAAATAGGAACTACTTCGCAGACAGCAATGACCACATGGTTGCCACCTGCCGCATTAACTACCGTTTATAATAATCCGAGTTTATTGCCTGTAATAGGATTTGGATCGGTACTGAATTTTACAACGCCTTTTAACTGGGATGGAGTTTCAAATATTGTATTGGATTTTTGCCATGGAAATGCAGGTTCTACTAGTACGATGTCTAGAACCGTTAATGCAAGAACGACTTCGTATATTTCTACTATCAAAGCGAATGTAAATGCAGCCACTGCTGCCTCAACCATTTGCCCAGATACTACAACTAATAAATTAACATACAGCGTAATCCCTAATTTTAGAATTTTTGGTACAGCAGCTTCTAATAATGGAGTAAATTTTGTATGGAAAGATTCTTTAAATACAACATTAGCCTCTACTAGAATCTATAATCCTTCATCAGTTGGTTTTTTTACAAATACTGCAAACAGAGAGCGATATCAAATTACCGCTACTGATGCTTTTGGATGTGTATTTGTAGATACCTTTTATTTAGATAAAAACACCTCACTCCCTACAGTTACTGCGAATGCATTCAATGTACAAACGCCTTGTTTTGGCGATTCCATTGCGGTATCCTTTGCTGTAGCCAATGGTTGCCCACCCTACACGATTTCATTCAAACGTTCCAATTCGCTTGGAGGAAGTACCACCCCTCTTCTTTTAAGTGCTTCGAATAGATTTTTCCCTACTGGTGATAAAGGCTATGTCTATGCCGATGTGGTGGATAATGCTGGAAACCAAATCAATAATTTTTTAGTAGATTCGTTTGATTTGCCAAATCCTCCTGTTGCCGTGCATGATACCATTTGTGGAACAGGAACTTTGACTTTGGGTGCGAATCCAATAGGGGCTGGAACTGTTTTTTGGTTTGATGGTTCCAATCCAAACTCCGCCAATGTACTTTCAAATACTACGCCTTTTACTACCAATATTTTAACACAAACAGACACTTTCTATGCAGGGGAAGGTTCATATAATAATTATACCGTAGAACCGGGAGTGCCTACATCAACCTCCGCAACTACCACGGTAAATAATTATGGAATTAAACTTAGAGTTAAAGAAGCTTTTGTCCTCGATTCTGTTGGGCTTAAGTTTACGGCAGCACTAACGAATCCTTGCTCAGCTACTTTTGTAACGTATGATAGTATCTCTAATACCGTAGCAAGTAATTTTGTAAATCCTTATGACACCTTTATAGTCAATGTTAACAATACTTTGGTAACAGGTGCAGGTACCTATTATTTTGCGCCAGATAGGAAAATGAATTATACGTCAAGCGACGTAGGAAAGACTTTAATAATTCGTCCAATTGCACATAATTGCACCAATTTTGTTTATTATAATTATAGTGCAGCGGGTTTGTTTAATGGAACTTCGCATCTTTCTCAAGTTGTAGATATTACAGGATCTGTAACTACGGCTTGGTACAATGTTCCTGGGTTGTATCATTACGCTTATATATGGGGAGTAAAAGCTTCTAAATATTGCGGAAGTGAATTGACACCCGTTTATGCTGTAGTAGAAACGGCGAATCCAATAACCTTTACGCAAGATACGGTTCAAATTTGTAATCCTACTACAAATACTTCTTCTGATACCGTTAAAATAACATCTACTCCTTATTATACAACATTTGCGTGGACAAGCTCGGGTGGTGGTACCGCTTCAGGAAATGCTACCAATGGTTGGGTTTTTCAATCTTCAGCCTCAAAACCAGATACCTTTGTTTTACAAGCAAATAACCCTACAACAGGTTGTCAAATGTTAGATACGGTTATTGTAAATCCAGTCCCGTTTTCTACTACTATTAATTTAACAGCGGATTTAGAAACACATTGTTTATCAGGTGCGTCTAAAATTTCTCTAAATGGAACTCCTAAAAGAGGCGCTAGCTATCAATGGCAAAAAAGCACCAATGGTGGAACTTCATGGTCTAATATTGTAGGCTCCATTTCAGATACACTTCAAACGGGCTTGTTATTTGACTCTACGGATTATCGTGCAATCTTAAGTTGTAATGGAGCTCCTATAGGAGGAGGTATCTCTCCATCCCCAATTAAGTCCATATTGGTTCACAACCCAATGATTGACAGTGTAAAAAATGACACCATTTGTGGAGTAGGAACTGCTGATTTACAAGCCTTTGCCAACACTGGAAATGTACAATGGTATTCAAAATCAGGAACATTTTTGGGTGCAGGGAATACATATACAACTCCTACATTGACAGCCACCGATACATTTATCGCTAAGGCAACTACAGCACCTGGAGCAGCAACAAGTTTATTTACTACAACGACACCTAATGCTGCTTGGGGGGCCAATAATGGAACAAATGGATTGATGTTTAACCTTACCCCAAATGTAAATATTACAATAGACTCATTTTTAGGTCAGCAAATTACAGCTGCTTTAAACTATCAAATTTTCTTTAAAGTAGGGACATATGTAGGTTCTGAAACGAATGCTGCCGCTTGGACTAATGTTGGTGGTCCTCTTACGGGTGTTTTCAATACAAATAATGGTGGATATCTAGAAATGCCTGTTCCGGGAGGGCTCACTCTTAATGCGGGTCAAACTTATGGAATTTTTCTAGCTTATGCAGGACGATATATGACAGGTACACCTACAAACAATACTTATACAAATGCAGACTTAACATTCTTTGGAGGTGCATCTTCTCCAAGTGCCGCAACTTTTGGCACAGGAATTGCGGATAGAATATTTGTGGGTAAAATTGTTTACAAAACAGGTTGCCAATCCAGTGGAACCCCTGTTGTCGCTAATGTTCTAGCACCACCAGCTTTAACCCTATCTCAAGTTAGAGATACGGTTTGTAGTGGAGCTGTTTCCGATTTGATTCAAATTACAGCACCTTCCACGTTATCTACTTACAATACATATACATGGAATACGACTGATGTAACCGGAACGCAAGCATCGGGTTATACCTTTAACCAAACCTTACCAGGCACTTATCGATATATTTTGGAGGCGGAACAAACTTCGGGGCAATTGTGTAAAAATCAAGATACATTTGATTTTTTAGTAAATAGAATACCAACAGCATTTAATATTGATCCTTTAGGGCCGATTTCACTATGTATTGGAACATCTCAAGAGTTGAATGCTACGAGTGGCTTTATAAATTCAGGAACGAAAATTGGTGCTGGGACATTATCAACTACTACATTAGCTAATACTCCTTTTTATTCTACTACTACAACTTATGTAAATACAAGAATACAGCATCTATATACTGCAGCAGAACTTATTGCCTCTGGGATGAATGCCAATGTTAGTTTTGATTCATTGTCTTATTTTATTACAGCTAATGGAACAACTACAGGAAACTATCCTATGAGCATAAAAATGGGGCATACTACTTCTACTACTATTTCAACATTTACTGCGTCAAATACTTTAACAGAAGTTTATAATGGAATAAGAACATTGTCTCCTTTTACGCCAGCGCCATCAGCTACTGCCCCAATAGAACATCAAATTCCTTTAAATGGAAATTTTGTTTGGGATGGCACTTCAAATATTATTGTTGACGTTTGTATTACAAATGGAGCAACAACAAATATATTTGGGGTACAAAACACTTCAATTACAGGTTCTGGGTTAGGAGATTATTCTACCACACAATCCGTGTGTATTAATAATGTCAATAATTTTGCAAGAGCGAACCGTCCAAATATCAGATTGGTTCAAGCGGCAAAATATCCAATTACTTGGTCTCCAATTTTAGGTTTATATAGAAATTCTAGCGCTACTTTATCTTATGTAGGAACAAATAGAGATACAGTTTGGGCAGCCCCAGCAGATACTATTAAATATTTTGCTACGGCTACACATCCAAATGGATGTACTATAAAAGACAGTATCGTTATTCAAGTAAAAGACAGTGTACAAATTACGGCACAGGCTCCATTAACAACTGAATTGTGTGCAGGTCAGTCATTTACATTAAAGCCAACATTTACATCTACGAGTCCAATGACGTATCAGTGGAAAAAATGGAATGGATCTTCGTATGTTAATATAACAGGAGCTATGTTAGATTCATTTACCGTAGCGAATGCAGCAGTTTCTGATGGTGGAAGATATATTTGTGAAGTATCTACAGGTACCCCTTGTAGTGTTAAACTAACAGATACATCAAACGTAACGGTATTCCCAGGTTTAACGATTACAACCCAGCCTAATGCTGCAGGAACGTTAACGATATGTCAAGGACAACCATTTACATTAACGAGTGCGGCTACAGGCCAAGCAACCATGCAATGGAGAAAAATAGTTGGAGGTTCAACAAGTAACTATGGTGTCTTGAATGACCAAGATACAACGATTTCATCTTCAACATTAGTTGATTCAGGATTGTATTTTGTACAATATACGTTAGGAGGTACTTGTGGAACGGCAGTATCGGATACCGTTAAAGTAACGGTAGTTCCAGCGGCATTTGTATCAACCGATCCAATCGGAGATACAATATGTGCAGGTCAAAATGTAACCTTTACAGCAACGACACAAAATGCTTCAGGATTTGCATGGACTAAAAATGGAACAGCAATCACAGCAGGTGGAAATATTACCATTACCAATACAGGAAGTACACAAAGTGTATTAACGATAAGCAATGCAACGGCAACAGATGCAGGCAACTATCGATTGATAGCACTAAATGTAGGTTCATGTGTGGCAGATACTTCCGCTATAGCAATCTTAGGCATCAATGCAAAACCATCGATTACGTCAACAACCTTACCAGCATCAACTATATGTGCAGGAAGTACGATGAACTTTGCAGTAACAGCGAGCAACAACAGCCGAGTAGTTTGGTTTGGAGGCGCAAGTGGAACGGATAGTATCCAAAATGCAACGTCATTCACATTACCAGCAACTGCAGGGACTTATAAAGTAACGGTAATCGGAAACAGCCCATGTGGTGATACGACAAGTGCAAGTGTAACGACAACCGTTACGCCACTCGCAACGATTACAACCCAACCAACAGCAACAACAGTATGTCAAGGTTCTGCGATGAGCTTTACGATAGCTGCGAGCAATGCAGATTCAATCGTATGGTTTAGAGGTGCTACAAGAGTAGGTACAGGAACTTCATATAATGTGTCATCTGCAGCTAGTATAGACAGTGCAAACTATTCTGCCGTAGCATATAGCGCTGCAGGATGTACGAATGCAACTTCAAATGTTGTACTAGGTGCTGTAATCACAGCACCAGTAATCACAACCCAGCCTACAGCAAACACAACTGTTTGTTTGAACACGGCATTGAATTTAAGCGTAACGGCAACAAATGCATCAGGATTTAAATGGATGCGTGGAACAGATTCTGTAGGCAATGCATCTACATATAGTGTAACAAATACACAATTATCAGATTCTGGAAACTACACAGTAGTAGTAAAAGGAAACGGACCATGTGCAAGTGTAACGTCAACAATAGCGAATGTAAAAGTTACACCACTAGCATCTATCACAACACAACCAACAGCAACAACAGTATGTCAAGGTTCTGCGATGAGCTTTACGATAGTGGCGAACAATGCAGATTCAATCGTATGGTTCAGAGGTGCTACAAGAGTAGGAACAGGCACTTCATACAATGTTGCTTCTGCAACAAGTGTTGACAGTGCAAACTATTCTGCAGTAGCATATAGTGCTACAGGATGTACGAATGCTACGTCAAATGTTGTATTAGGTGCGGTGAAACCACAAGCAACGATCACAACCCAACCTGTAGCTAATACATTTGTATTGACAGGAGGAACAGCAAGTATTTCCGTAACGGCAAGTAATTTTGACTCGGTAGTATGGTTCAAAGGTGCAACAAGAATTAGTAATGGAACTACATTATCTATTTCAAACTTTGACTCAACGACTCACGCAGGTAAATACACGGCAAGAGTATACAGTCAAGCACCATGTACAAACTTTATCGTTTCAGATACAGCAAATATCATTAAATCAACTTGTCCAGTTATTACCACGCAACCAATTGGAGATACATTATGTATCGGTAGTACGTATGCGTTGAGCGTAACTGCAGGTGCAGTAAATACATACGAATGGTATAAAGTGGGTAATACGACAGCAATTGCGTCGACATCATCAACTACCTTAAACTTAAATACCTTGACATCAGGTGGAAGATACTTTGTGAAGTTGACTCCATTGACAGGATGTACAACTACAGTAACATCTGATACAATCAATGTAGGTGTGGATGATAGCACAAGAATCACCGTACAACCAACAGCAAGTTCTACGATTTGCGTGGGAAGTGCATTGAATTTAAGTGTAACTGCAACAGGAAGTGGAACAAGAAGCTTCCAATGGATGAATGGCGCTACGAATGTAGGAACGAACTCAAACAACTTCGCAGTAACGACAGCAGCTACATCAGATGCAGGCACGTATAAAGTTGTAGTAAGTTCAACATCAGCATGTCCAAGTGCTACTTCAAACAATGCTGTAGTAAATGTGACCCCACTTTCAACGATTACGAAACCAGTATTTGTATCCAATCCAATTGTACAAGGAACAACAACAACGGTATCAGCAAACTTTACGAATGCGGATAGTGTGGTATGGTTCCAAGGTGCTACAAGATTGGGCTTAGGTACAGTAGCAGGAAGTACGTCAACAAGAACGGTATCTGCTGCAGGAACATACACGGCAAGAGTATTTGGAGCAGGCGCTTGTAATCAAATTGACAGTATAAGTGTACCATTAGTAATCCGTGATACGGTAGTAATTACGACCCAAACGACTCCAGCAAACCAATTTGTGGTTACCGGAACCAGCTTCTCAGTAAGTACTACAGCGACTAACTTTGATAGTATCGTATGGTATAAAGATGGTGTACGAGTAGGCGCTGGAACACTTAGCGGTAATACGAGTACCTTAAATGTATTAATCTTTGATAGTTTACAACACGCAGGAATCTATACGGCTAAAGTATATGGAATAGCACCAAATACACAAGTTGTAACAACGAATGGTGCTCAAGTATTTAAATCGTCATGTCCTGTGATTACCTTACAACCAGTAGGAGATACCTTATGCGCAAACAGCAATTATACATTAAGTGTAACGGCTGGCGCAGTAAATACCTACGAATGGTTTAAAGTAGGTACAGCGACAAGTATTGGTTCATCATCAAGCTTAACATTAAATAACCTAACGACATCAAATGCCGGAAGTTATTTTGTGAAATTAAATCCACTTGCAGGATGTGCAGCGGGTAAAAACTCGGATACGGTTAAGATAGGTGTAGATGCACCAATCGCATTTACAACGAACTTAAGCACAACCACCCAAAACTTCTGTGTGGGTCAAAATATGAGCTTAAGTGTAGTAGTAAGCGGAACCGGTCCATATACATACAGTTGGAAAGAAGGAACTACGAATGTAGGAACAAGTCAAAACAGCTATGCTAAAACAACGACAGCAGGTGCCTTTACATACAATGTACAAGTATCGAGTGCAAGTGGCGCATGTCCAAGTGTGACTTCAAATACAGCGAATGTACAAGTAAACAATGCACCGAGCAACGTATCGATCAGTGGCTTGAATTCACCATATTGTGTTGGCAATAGCTTAAGCTTAACGGCCAATGGAAATGATGTGGCTTCATACACTTGGACGTATAACAGTGCGAATACAAACGGAAGTACGTTTACAAGAACCTTAGCCGCATCGGATAACGGAAGAACGGTAACGTTAACTGCTAATGCGTTAGCAGGATGTAATAATGTATCTACAACGTCATCAACGATAACGGTGAATCAAGAAGCAACGGTAAGTGTATCTCCAACGAGTGCCTTAGTACAAACTGGCGCAACTCAAACGTTAACCGCAACCACGACCAACAGCCCAGATTCGGTAGTTTGGTTTAAAGATGGTGTACGAGTAGGTTCAGGAACCACATATACGATTACAGTATTTGATAGTTTAACACACCATGGAACGTATGTAGCAAGAGCGTATAACAAAGCACCATGTAGTGGATTTGTAGCATCATCTAACGTAAATGTGTTCAAAATAACATGTCCTGCAATTGCAGTTAATGGTCAACCAATTGGTGATACGATATGCGAAGGCTCAAGCTTTAGCTTAAATGTATCGGCAGTAGCACAAGATGGATATCAGTGGTATCGTAACAATCAAGTGATTGCAAATGCAACCAATGCAACGTATACCGTAAGCAATGCAAGTAGTGCAAACCACGCAGGTTGGTACAAAGTGTTTGTAAAACCATTAGCATCAACTACGAATTGTCCTACCTTATTCAGCGACAGTGTATTTGTAAAAGTAGATGTGAAACCAGTATTTACATCACAGCCAACAGCACCAATAAATTGTACTGTAGGCGCATTACATACGATGACGGTAGCGACAAATGTTCCATCAACGTATCAGTGGTATAAAGATGGTGTAGCGATGAGTGGTAAAACGTCAAGTACAATTACCGTTGATTCTACACAAATTTCTAAAACGTACTATGTAGAAGCTAAGAATGGTGCATGTCCAGTAACAACTTCAAATATAGTTGTGGTAGAAGATAGAAACCCAACGACGTTATTAAGCTTAGCAACAAGCAAAGCTGAGAATTTGGAAGCACAGTGTAAAGAAGGCGTTTGGACATACTATGCAGAGCCAGGTAATCGTAATGTATTCTTGATGGCGATTAACCACAATGGCAACAATGTAACGTTCCGTCCGGATATCGACTTTAATGCAAGTGGTTCGAAAGAAGTATTTGATGGAACGACATTATACGGAGCGGTATTTGGAGAACGTTTATTCAACATTGATGTAGTAAGTGGAACGTTAACGGCACCATACAATGTGAAATTCTACTATGATAATAGTGAATTGTTAGATGTGGCGAACAAATACGATGCAAGAAAATCGCTTCCAGGCTTTAAAGCATTACGCGATAGCATGAGTTGGTTTACATCTGTAGCATCAGCATTTACACCATCGTTATTGAATAGCATCACAAAAGTTCCTGTATTATTCCCACATGTAATTCAAACTACAGTTACAAGAGGTGTTGAAGCTGGAATCAACTTTGTAACGATCAACAATATGGTATCGAACAACGGAGGCGGAACGATGTATTTGGATTATCGAATTACATCTGGATCTGGAATCAACCCAAGTAATGGTGCTGAAGCAGGATTCAAAATGTTCCCAATCCCAGCAGTATCAAACTTAAATGTTGAGATTAACAACAAAACATTGAAACCGGTATTGATTACCGTAACGGATATGCAAGGCCGCATCGTAATGAGTCAAGAGGTACGTCACCAAAATGCAATAAGCACACATCCATTAAATGTGTCGAGTATGGCGAACGGTGTTTACCAAATTTCTCTAGACAACGGAGATCAAGTGCTTAAAGGTAAATTCACTATCGAGCGATAAGAAACAATCTTCGCTATATGTTTTAAAAAGCCCCATCCAAAAGATGGGGCTTTTTTTATAAAAAAAAGTGAAATGTGGCAGATTTTAATTCAAATTAAATATATTTGTAATGTGTTATAAAATATATTAAACGTGGAGTATAGCGAGTGGAATTATATTTTAACAAAAGAAGGAAACTCAAATTTTATACTAAATTTTATGAAATTTGGTATGTCTAATTATAATTTGAGTACTGAAGCTTTTTTTAATGATTTAAGTATTCAACTAGAGAAAGATGAAGAATTTAAACTTAAAATCCAACAAGAAATTGGGGCATTATTGTTGAATTTAAAAATTAGGAAGTATTTTTGTGATGAAAATATAATTGAAGAAAATAATTTAATTTCGGTATTTACCAGTCGAATTTCAAAAATTATTTTACCACAAATTGATGATGATCAATCGCTTA
>JBIPPB010000162.1:0-2708 GCA_044368655.1 Chitinophagales bacterium
CGTTGATAAGTTAATGTACGTGTATAGTGCAGAAATAATTCAGTGTTTTTCTCTATGATTTCAATATTTATTGCAGTCATATTGCATATGTTAAATTTTATATAACCAAAACCTTTGCTTATGCTAACTCAAAAAATTAAAGTGCTTATTGCGGATGATCACATCATTTTTAGACGCGGCCTAAAAATGCTTTTGGCTAGTATTGACGGAATAGAACTTGTGGGCGAGGCCGAAAACGGATTGGATTTACTTGCTGTAGCCGCCCGCTATACCCCCGATGTTTTTTTAGTTGACATCTCGATGCCAGTAATGGATGGCGTAATGGCTACCAAAGAACTTTGTAAAAGACATCCTGGCGCCAAAGTAATTGCATTATCTGTGTTTGGACAAGAAAGCCACATTATGGAAATGTTAGACGCAGGGGCCATTGGTTATCTGATGAAAAACGCCGATAAGGCGGATATTGAGCAGGCTGTAGCGTCTGTGTTTAATAACCGGTCATACTTTTGTACCGAAAGTAATAAGCAGGTGAAAGACCTTATTGAAAAGTTTCAATCGGGCAGTAAAGCACATTTGGTGGTGTTTTCGGAACGTGAAAAAGATATTATCACGCTGATTTGTAAGGGTTATATAAGTAAAGAAATTGCCTCTACGCTTTATTTGAGCCAGCGCACGGTTGAGGGTCACCGCACTCGGGTGATGCAAAAAATGGGGGTTAAGTCTATGGCGGGCTTAGTTACGTACGCCTGCGAAAAAGGACTCTATGGCGAATAATGTTTCAATAATCCTTAACTTTGAGATATGACATTTCCAATCATTTTTGGCATCATGGCCATCATCCTCATCATTATTAGACGTAACCGTCAAAATAGGGACTAAACAAAAATACCGTCTCTATATCTATACAGCATCCCCCCGGTGTGTATAAACATATTAACGGTATTCTCGCATACGAAGATGCAGTTCTCTAATTTCCCTGTAAATAAACTAGGTGAAATAACGGGTTAGCTAATAGGTAATTTCCTATATTTGTTAGGTATTCAAATGTAAAAAATAGGTTACATGTCCTATTTAACTATTGAAAATCAATCATTTATGAGAAAACTATTATTACTCGTCATTTTCTGTTTTTCAAGTTTCTTTTTTACATTTTCACAAGGGGTAACGTATGTTGCCACAGATTCGTTAGGCGCTCCTTTAGATACAACAGGGCTTATAACCGTTAAAAACAGTTATTTCTTACGACAAATTATCAAACCTTCTAGTTCGCCACTCGTGTTGCGCGGGCCTTCACAGTCATTTATTCAGTTTAACCATCCCGTATTAGGGATTAGGGAGCAGGTAGCTATAAAAACGCCAAATAACTTTTTTATAACGATTTCTGGCGCAGGACGTATTTACCAGCAGATAGCGGAGACGGACTCTTTGCTCTATTTTAAACGTATTGACGACAATGAAAATATCAATTATAATTTAGGTGCTTTTTATTTTTCAAGTGGCGAAACCGTATACAACCATGGTGGCTATGGCTTCTGGAAAACCAACGGTACCATCAGAGGCTTTAATTTTAAAGATGGTGAATGGGATGTGTTTCCAACAAATATCGAAGTCTATAATCCCATTTTTCCAGGCAGTAGCTGGTTTGATATTTCTAAAAATGCGCTATACATTCCCTACCAGCAGGTTATTAATTCTGGCCTTAAAGGATTTCAGAGTGCTGCAGGAACTATCATAGACGGTGTCATGTATTTGGATTGCAAAACATGGGATTGGTTAGAAATTGGAAAGCTAAATGCCAACTATTTAAGTATTATTAAAAATGCCAAAACAAAAGTATACAACCCGTCAGGATATTTTATTTCGGATGGCGAAGATGTTTATTGGTTTAATTATTTAAACAACTCGGTTTCAATAAATACCAACCGAGCCCTCGCACAAAGCATTAATAGGCTCGATCTTTCAAGCATACAGTATTATAAAGACGGGATTTTGTATAGTTATTTTCCTGCAACTGGGGATTTAGATACCCTCGTTATTGACGAATCTAAGTTTGCTAAAGAGCCAGCATCTTTGTGGGGCGTACAATTTGATGTAGCTTCTATTTGGCCTCTATGGCTTTTCTTATTCCTGTTTTTAGCTCCGCTTTGGTACTTTTTTAAAGTTCCATCCCAAAAAAATCAAAAAAGGTCCACCGATAAATTTACGGTTGGCGCTAAAAAATTGGACGTTTCCTTCAATCAAACCGAACTATCACTTATTGACTTGTTTATTGAAAAGTCTTTTGTGGGCTCCACTGCCACCATCTCTGAAATAAATTACGTTTTGGGTATTAAAGACAAAAATGTAGGCATGCAAAAAAAGGTTAGAAGCGATGTAATTAATGGTATTAATGAAAAGTTCAAATATGCCTCAAGCCAAGACATCCAGTTAATTTTGAGTGTTAGAAGTGAAACCGATAAGCGCTATTTCGAATATTTTATTGCGAAAGATCAAATAAACGAGGTTCAAAAGTTAATAATAGGATAGGTTATTTCCTATTTATAGCATTATTTTTACGCTCTAGGTATTCTGACGGAGTCATGCCTGTTTCTGTCTTAAAGGCATTGTAAAAGTTGGATCGTGTTGAAAATCCAGCCTTTTTTCCAATTCCATCCATCGAAAGCTCATCTGCTTGGCCAGCATCTAATAGTTTGGCAGCGTATTGAATG
>JBIPPB010000012.1:0-41888 GCA_044368655.1 Chitinophagales bacterium
CAACCTGTAACCGTGTGTTCATTTCTAAAAAGTAGAAATTTAAATTTTCATCTAAAATAAATTCTACAGTACCAGCATTAAAATATTTACATGATTTTGCTGCATTTATAGCCGCTTCACCAATCTCTTTTCTTAATTCAGGAGTTATTACAAAAGACGGCGCTTCTTCAACTACTTTTTGATGCCTTCTTTGAATGCTACATTCTCTTTCAAAAACGTAAACATAATTTCCATGATGGTCGCCCAACACTTGAACTTCAATATGTCTTGGAGAAGCTACATATTTTTCAATGAAACAACTGTCATCACCAAAAGCATTTTTGGCTTCACTTTGTGCTCTTTCCATTTGCTCCTCAAATTCTTCGGATTTTGTTACAATACGCATACCTTTTCCTCCGCCGCCAGCACTGGCTTTAATAAGAATAGGATATCCAATTTTTTCAGATATTTTTTTAGCTTCTTCAATATCAGATATTGGTTGATCTGTACCGGGCACTAATGGAGTATCAAATGCTTTTACAGCGTTTTTTGCCATAAGCTTACTTCCCATTATTTCTATAGATTCGGGACTGGGTCCTATAAATTTAATTCCATTTTCAATTACCTTTTTCGCAAAATTTGCATTTTCGCTTAAAAAACCATATCCAGGATGCACTCCATCAACATTAAGTTTTTTACAAACTTCTATAATTTTATCACCTAATAAATAAGATTGATTTGAAGGCGCAGGACCAAGACAAACGGCTTCGTCGGCGTATAGTACATGTGGACTTAATCGATCCACTTCAGAATAAACTGCAACCGTTTTAATTCCCATTTCTTTGCAACTTCGCATTACTCGAAGTGCAATTTCTCCACGATTTGCAATTAGAATTTTTAGCATTTTATAACAAATTTTGCGACAAAGTTAAAAATAATTGTTTAATAGTAACTTAAAATTTCACTTAACAAAAAATTAACATTAAATTAACTTTAATTCATATAGATTTGTAAAAATTTTTTAATAATTCCAATGTCTAATCTTCTCAATATCACTCCTATAGACGGTCGTTATGCTAAGGTGTGTCAAAATCTTCAAGAGTATTTTTCAGAGTTTGCATTAATCAAGCATCGAATTGAGATTGAAATTGAATACTTAATTGCGTTACACAACGAACCAACTTTAAAATTAAATTCTTTAAACGATAATGAGATTTCAAAGTTAAGAGAGATTTATTTAAATTTCAACATAGACCAAGCTCAAAAAGTTAAAGATATTGAGCAAATAACAAACCATGATGTAAAAGCGGTTGAGTATTTTATTAAAGAACAAGTAGATAATTTAAATATTAATATAAACAAAGAGTTGATTCATTTTGGTTTAACCTCTCAAGACATTAATAATACTTCTTTTCCTTTGATGTTAAAACGATTTTTAAATCATATTTTTATTCCTAAAATTGAAGATGTTGTTCATCATATTTCGGATTTAGCTAAAGAGTGGAAAGATCAAACTATTATTGCTAAAACTCACGGCCAGCCTGCATCTCCAACTACTTTGGGTAAAGAATTATGGGTTTTTGTAGAACGAATTTCAATACAGTTGGATATCTTAAAAGATGCAAAACATACCGCTAAATTCGGAGGAGCTACAGGAAATCTAAATGCACACAAAGTTTCTTTTCCTGAAACGAATTGGATTTCGTTTGCAAACGATTTTGTTAATCTTCTCGGTTTAGAAAGGCAGCAAACGACAACACAAATAGAACATTATGATGGAATGGCTCATATTTTTGATACTATAAAACGTATTGATAATATTTTTATTGATTTATGTAGAGATATTTGGAGTTATATTTCTTTTGATTTTTTCAAACAGAAAATAAAGGAAAATGAAGTAGGAAGTAGTGCAATGCCTCATAAAGTTAATCCGATTGATTTTGAAAATGCGGAGGGTAATTTGATGATGGCTAACGCTGTTTTTGAATTTTTAAGTAGTAAATTACCAATTTCAAGACTACAAAGAGATCTTACAGATAGTACCGTTTTAAGAAACATCGGTGTTCCTTTTTCACATACCTTTATTGCTTTAAATTCGATTGAAAAAGGATTAGGGAAGTTATTGTTGAATCAAGATAAAATTAATCAAGACATTGAAGCCAATTGGATTGTTATCGCCGAAGCGATTCAAAATCTTCTAAGGATTCATGGTGTAGATAAACCTTATGAGTTATTAAAAGATTTTTCAAGAAAAAACAATAAACCAAATCAAGCAGATTTTGAACTGTTTATTGACGGGCTTAAAATTGAAGAGCACTTAAAACTTCAATTAAAACAAATTACACCTTATACATATATAGGATATTCAAATATTTTAAATACAAATAAATAAAATCAATATGGACTTTTTTTCAACTTTTGGGCAATTAGAAGGCTCACTATTTTGGCTTTTTGTAATGTGTATGATTGCCATCTGTTTTTTTGAATTTGTAAATGGTTTTCATGATACCGCAAATGCCGTGGCAACCGTTATTTATACAAAAAGTTTAAAGCCACAAATCGCAGTGGTTTTATCAGGTGTACTCAATTTTTTAGGCGTAATTTTTAGTAATTATCTTTTTGGAATGGGCGTTGCAGTGGGTATTATTAAATTATTGCCATTGGGAGAAATGATGAATATCGGAATTTATGAAAATGTAGCTATTGTAGGTTCTGTAGTAATTGCTGCTATTATTTGGAATCTTGGTACATGGTATTTCGGAATTCCTTGTTCAAGTAGTCATACATTAGTGGGGTCTCTTTTAGGTGCAGGACTTGGATATCAATTAATTCATAAAGGCGATGGTGTCAATTGGAGTAAAGCAGGAGATATTGGTATGTCTTTATTACTTTCTCCAGCATTTGGATTTACTATGGCTATCATTTTAATGTATTTAGCGCAACGAGTACTAAAGAAAAAAGATTTATTTAAGCCAAATAATCCAGGCGCACCACCATTTAAAACAAGGGCCTTATTGATTGGTACTTGTAGTTTGGTTAGTTTCTTTCATGGAAGTAATGATGGACAAAAAGGTTTAGGCTTGATGATGATTATTTTAATGACATTTATGCCACTTCAGTTTTCTTTAAATGAAAAATTTGGTGACACGCAAACTATAGAACATTTAGATAATATTCAAAAAATATTGACTAATTACAAAACGACTAGTCCATTAGAAAAAGAGTTTAATAATACGATTTCGAATATTGATCTTTTAAAAACGGATATTTATAACAATAATGACTCTACCGCAAAACAAAAATTTGAGATTCGTAAAAGAATTCAAATTATTACAAAGTCTCTAGAAATTATTGTAAAAGATCCGGAATTTTTACCAAACAAATCTGTTAGGGATGAGATTAAATCTGAAATTAAATTTATGAAATCTTATACTGATTGGGCACCCAATTGGGCAATTATGTTAATAGCTTTATCTATTGGTATTGGAACGATGATCGGTTGGAAACGAATTGTAGTTACTATTGGAGAGAAAATAGGCAAATCTCATCTTTCTTACGGACAAGGTGCCGTTAGTGAACTCGTAGCTGCAAGTACCATTGGATTAAGTACGACACTTGGCCTACCCGTTAGTACAACACACGTATTGTCTTCAGCAATTGCAGGAAGTATGGTGGCAAAAGGTGGGGTAAAAAATCTTCAAAAAAATACGATTAAAAGCATTGCTATTGCTTGGCTTTTAACGCTACCGGTTTCAATAATTTTGGCTTTAAGCTTTTTCTTATTATTTAGATTATTTATATAACCATGTTAAATATTAGTATCGGTTCGGATCATGCTGGATTTCAATTAAAATCTTTTTTAATTGAAAAAAACTCGAGTTCCTATATTTTTTCAGATATAGGTCCCTTTGATTCTCAAAGTGTAGATTATCCGGAATATGCTCATGCTGTAGCAAAAGATGTTTTAGAAAATAAAGCAGATTTTGGTGTTCTTATTTGTGGATCGGCTAATGGCGTAGCTATTACGGCAAATAAACATCAAGGAATAAGAGCTGCTATCGCTTGGGAGCCAGAGTTGGCCTCCTTAGCAAGACAACATAATGATGCCAATATTATATGTATTCCTGCTCGTTTTATTGATGAAGAAAATGCACAAGAAATTTTAAATGTATTCTTAAATACCAATTTTGAAGGCGGACGTCATCAAAATCGAGTTAATAAAATTGACTGCTTATAAATGGTATTTTAAAGTCGAATCTTAATGAATTGACCTTTTATTTATAGCATCTTTTAGTAATTTTACACTTCTTCTGGAAACGGGTAATTCAACTCCGTTTCTTAATGTAACTTGAGCTGTATCATCATAGGATATTTCAGTTACAAAGTCCAAATTGACTAAATACGATTTATGAATCCTGAAAAATCGGTCATCGAGTAAATCTGCAAAATATTTTAATGTTTTACTTATCATGAATCTTCGTTGATTTGTAAGGAAAACTTTTGTAAGATTATTAACTCCTTGGATATAAATAACTTCTTCAGGGTCAAAAATTGCTTTGCCTCCTATAAAACTTAATGATATTTTACCATGTGGTTTGTATTGGTATCTTTCATTATGAATTTGTATTGCTTTTTTTATGGCCGCTTGAATTTCTGGAAGTTTGATAGGTTTAATTAAATAATCTGTAACTCCAGCTTTAATAGCTTTTAAAGCATATTCTTCATATGAAGTAACAAATATAGTTTGAAAATTTCGGTCAGGGAATTCTTTTAAAAGGTCAAAACCATCTTTTACAGGCATGTTAATGTCTAAAAGTAGTAAGTCAACGGCGTTGGTATGAATAAATAAAGATGCTTCTGCAACATTTTCAAATGTTCCAACTATTTCAATTTCTGAAAAGTTTTCTTTTAAAATAAATTCTAATGTTTTTAAACTAATCAAAGAATCGTCTACTAAAATAGTCTTAAGGGGCATAATAAGCTAACTTTGATGTAAAAGTAGGTATTTAATTTAAATAAAATAAAAATTTTTTACATAAAATTGACTTAATGATCTATTTCGTCTCAAAAATAGTTAAAATAGGTTATTTTTAACTATTTTTATACAATTTCGTATTGATTTCCTGCCTTTGATCGGATATAGCCATTGAGTTCTAAATTTACTAATGCTTCCGCTAAACTTCCATTCTCGTTTTGCATTTCAATATTGAGTCTCTCAATGTTAATTTGAGGCGTATTTCGTATAAGTTCTAGAACCTTTTTTTGATACAAACTGCCTTCAAATGGAATTTCAATATTTGGATTAATTTTTCGTAGTGATTTTTCTCCCCAATTCATATAGTTGATGATATCTTCAGGACTATTTACCAAAATAGCTTGGTTATTTTGAATAAGCGCATTACTACCTTTCGAAAAATTATCATTGTATCTGCCAGGCAATGCAAAAACATCTCGATGGTATTCATTGGCTAATTTTGCAGTGATGATACTGCCACCTTTTATATTCGTTTCTACCACAAAAGTAGCGTCTGATAAGGCTGCAATAACTCGATTTCTTCTTGGAAATAATCCTGCAGATGCCGTTTCTTGGCTCGAAGTTTCGGTGATCCACCCTCCATTTTTTTCTAAAATTTGTTCGGATAATCTTTTGTTTATAGCAGGATAAATTTGACCAAGAGAAATGGCCATAACTGCAACGGTAGGTATTTCATATTTTATAGATGCCCAATGCGCTTTACTATCTATACCTTGAGCCAATCCACTTACCGTTATAACATCAGGTACGTCTTTGAGCTTTTCTAAAAATAATTCAATAAAACGACCACCATATTCCGATGATTTTCGTGTGCCGACAATAGCTATACTTTTTGTTACTTTAGGATGAATATTGCCTTTTTTAAATAAGATGATAGGTTTATCCTCCAAAACATTTAATCGCTTTGGATATTCATCGCTAAGTGGACTTAGAATTTCTATTTTATTTTTATCACAAAATTCAAATTCAATTTCTGCAAACTTTAACGTTTCTTTACTAAGAACTTGTTGGATTTGTTTTTTATTTAAAATTTGAGAAGTTGCCAAATCGATTGCTTTTGAATCAAAAATTGCCGTAGCGCTTCCAAAATAATCCAATAGTTGATTTGCTTTTATAATACCAATTCCATCCAAAAAACTTAAACCTAGAAGATTAAAATGTTCATTATTCTTGTCTATCATTAATTTCATTTTGAATTTCAATCTACAAATATAAATTTTTCAAATTATTATTGGATTGATTTTCGATTAGATTTTTAATTTTGTAAAAAAATATAATGAATAGTTTAAATTTAGGAGGGCATTTAATTTCCGTTGAAAAACCAATTATCATGGGTATTCTAAATTTAGATGATCATTCTTTTTATGATGGAGGCCAATACAATTCGGAAGAAAAAATCTTAAATAGAATTGAAAAAATGATTGAGGAAGGTGCTGATATTATTGATATTGGCGCGGTAAGCTCAAGGCCTTTTAGTTCGCCAAAATCCTTACAAGAAGAGCTAGATGTCTTTAAATCATATTTTAAAACTATCTCTAAAACATTTCAAAATACCTTTTTTTCAATTGATACGTTTAGAAGTGAAGTTGCTGAATATACTTTAGATCATGGAGCCGTTATAATTAATGACATTTCTGCCTTTCGAATAGATGCCAATTTGCCTAAAATTGTAGAAAAGTATCAAGCAGCTTATGTTTTGATGCATATGCAAGGAATGCCTAACAACATGCAAACCAATCCTATTTATAACAATTTACTTCAAGAAATTTTATATTTTTTTACCGAAAAACTCTATCAATTAAATTCTTTTAATATTTCAGACATTATTATTGACCTTGGATTTGGATTTGGAAAAACAATAGAAGATAATTATAAATTGCTCAAAAATATTTCGTATTTTGATTACTTAGAAAAAATCCAATTGGTAGGATTGTCCAGAAAATCAATGATTTATAAACCCCTAAATACCACGCCAGAAAATGCTTTAATCGGAACTTCTGCGTTACATTTTGAAGTATTAAAACAAGGTGCCAAAATTTTAAGGGTACATGATGTTTTAGAAGCCAAACAAGTTATAGATTTATATCAAATTTATAAAAATGTGGAATAAAATTAATCTATTTTTATAGTCTAATTTATATATTTGCATAAAAATAACAATGATGTTTAAAGATACCGAAATTTTTGACCGAATAGAAAGAGAGTTAATAAGACAAAAGGAAGGTATTGAGCTTATTGCAAGTGAAAATTATACTTCAAGTGAGGTAATGCGAGCGATGGGTAGCTGTCTTACAAATAAGTATGCGGAAGGATATCCGGGTAAAAGATATTATGGCGGTTGTCAGGTTGTTGATGAAATTGAGAATTTAGCAATAGATAGATTACGTAAACTTTTTGGCGCTGAATATGCTAATGTGCAGCCTCATTCAGGCGCGCAAGCCAATGCCGCAGTGATGCTAGCTATTTTAAAACCTGGGGATCGAATCTTAGGTTTTGATTTGTCGCACGGTGGTCATTTAACGCACGGTTCTTCCGTTAATTTTTCTGGAAAGTTATACGACCCTTATTTTTATGGTGTAGAGCCGGATTCGGGAACGATTGATATGAATAAAGTAGCGGATAAAGCAAAAGAAGTAAAGCCTAAGTTAATTATTTGTGGTGCGTCTTCTTATTCAAGAGAATGGGATTTTAAACGATTTAGAGAAATTGCGGATGAAGTTGGTGCCATTTTACTTGCGGATGTATCTCATACAGCGGGTTTAATAGCGGCTAAATTAATGAACTCTCCAATTCCACATTGTCATATCGTAAGTTCTACCACACACAAAACACTTCGCGGACCTCGCGGTGGTGTTATTATGATTGGTCGTGATTTTGATAATCCATTTGGAATTACAAATCCGAAAGGCGAAATTCGTAAAATGTCGGAATTGATTGATAGTGCCGTGTTTCCAGGTACTCAAGGCGGTCCTTTAGAGCATGTAATTGCAGCTAAAGCCGTTGCATTTGGTGAGGCGCTTACGGATAATTTTGTAACCTATCAAAAGCAAGTAAAAGCGAATGCTCAAGCTATGGCAAAAGCATTTGTAGATAGAGGTTATTATATCGTTTCGGGAGGCACAGATAATCATTTGATGCTAATTGATTTGAGGAATAAAGGAATTTCGGGTAAAAAAGCAGAAATTACATTAGGAAAAGTCGATATTACGGTTAATAAAAATATGGTTCCTTTTGATGATAAGTCTCCATTTATTACATCAGGAATTCGAATAGGAACACCTGCAATTACATCAAGAGGAATGCAAGAAGCCGATATGGAAAAAATTGTAGCTTGGATTGATGATACATTGATGAATGCGGATAATGAAGCACATTTAATAGCGTTGAAAAAACAAATTAATGATTTTGCAAATCCTTTTTCAATACCACAATAAATATTTAATCACTATAAATTATAAAAAATGAATTACCCAAGCAATTTAAAGTACACAAAAGAACACGAATGGATTTTAGTAGAAGGCGATAAAGCAAAAATTGGAATTACCGATTTTGCTCAAAAAGAATTGGGAGATATCGTATTCTTGGATATTACATCAATCGGAAAAGAAGTTAAACAAAATGATATTTTTGGTTCGATTGAAGCCGTAAAGACCGTTTCTGACTTATTTATGCCTGTTACAGGTTCTGTTTTATCAGTAAATTCAAATTTAGATTCGGATCCACAATTAGTAAATTCAGATCCTTATGGCGAAGGATGGATGGTTGAAATTTCACTATCAAATCTTTCTGAAGTGGAAGGTTTATTATCTGCAGATCAATATCAAGAAATCGTAGGTTAATCAAACAATTATTTTAAAAATATTAAAGTATCTTCATTAATGGAGATACTTTTTTTATAATAGATTATAAATGGATTTATTTTTGAATCGTTTTTTGAAAAACCGAAAAGAAGGTTTATTTATTTGGTTGTTAATCATTTTCTCGTTAAGCTTAACTCCCGGTAATTATATACCTAAAGTCGGATTTAGTTATACGGATTTAATCGTGCATTTTGTCTTTTATTCGATTTTATCAACCTTAGCTTATTTTTCATTATATCATAAAATGAATCAAAAAATAGCATTTGTAATTTTTATTATTTCTGCATTAATCGGTTTTATTGTTGAAATATTGCAAGGCGCTTTGCCAATTGGTCGTTTTTTTGATTGGAGCGATGTATTATTTAATTCAATGGGCGCTACGATGGTTTTATTTTTATATTTTTTAAATAAACGAATATGATCTATTTTAAATCTTCATTTTTTGATTTTTTTGAAGAATTAGCCGTAAATAATTCAAAAGTTTGGTTTGATGCGAATAGAACCCGTTATGAAAAAGACATCAAAGTAGTCTTTGATCAATTTGTAAAAGATTTAAATCAAGCCATTCAAGAATTTGATAAAGAGATTTCGTCAGATTATAAAAAAGGAATTTTTAGAATAAATAGAGACATTCGTTTTTCAAAAAATAAAGATCCTTATAAGTTGAATCGTTCGGCAAGTTTTAGCAAAGACCCTAAAAATGATATGGATAATCCGGGCTATTATATCGATATCAATCCTATAAATTGTTATATTGCGGGTGGTGCTTGGATGCCAAATCCAAAACATTTAAAAAAAATTCGGCAAGAGATTTATTATAATTATGAAGAATTTCAATCCATAATAGAAGAACCATTATTCAAAAAATATTTCAAAACCATACAAGGCGCTCGAAATGTCAGGTTGAGTCCGCCAGAAAGTGATTATGCCAAAGAAATAGATCTCATTTTTATGAAACAATTCTACTTTTTGTTAGAATTTAATCCAAGACGATGCTTGCAAGACAGTTTTTTAGACTATTGTGTGGAAAGAATGCACGCGGCGTTTCCATTAAATCAATTTTTGAGAAGAGCCATTGAAGAAATTGAATAATTCAGCGCTATAAACATTTAAAACACTGTATATTTGTAAAAAAAATAAAATGAAGTATTTTTTATTCTCTTTATTAATGCTTTCTCTTTTTATTTCGTGTGATGAAAATAAAACGGCTCGAAATTTAAATCAGCCGGTTATTGATACGGTTTTATTTCAAAATCCTACGGAAATTCTATTTAAAGATACTTTTTTAGATTTAGGAACTATAAAACAAGGCGAAAAAGCGCCTTTTGTTTTTGTTTACACCAATAAAGGTAAATTTCCTTTATTGATAAATAACGTACTTCCGGGTTGCGGATGTACATTAGCTAATTATTCAAAAAATCCAATAATTTCGGGCAAAACAGATTCGATAACTGGGTTCTTTAACAGTGACGGTCGCGAAGGTCCATATGAAAAACATGTTGACGTTTTTTGCAATACAAATCAAAAAGTACATAAATTAATTTTTAAAATAAATGTTATAAAATAATGAACTATCCAATTATGATTTTACAGGCTGCACAGCCTGGATTTGACCCAACTTTAATTTTTTTAATGATGGGTATTTTTTTAGTGATTCAATTTGTTATTATTGGACCTAGACAAAAAAAGAAAGAAAAAGAGCAGTTAAACTTTATCGAAAATTTACCTGCAGGATCTAAAGTGGTAACTTCAAGTGGAATTCATGGTAAGCTAGTGCGCCTTGAAGACAACACATTAATCGTTGAAGTAGACTCAGGTGTTAAGCTTAAAATTGAGAAAAATTTTATTAATTTTGATTTAACAAAAGCTCAGAATTAATCACTTTTGAGATTTTAGATTATTTACTCAAAGTAAATGAAAAGGTCGTTCCTTTTCCAATTTCACTGTCAACTTGGATAGAATGTCCATGTGCTTCAAGAATTTTCTTTACGATACTCAATCCGAGCCCAGAGCCTCCTTTTTTACGATTTCGATCCGAATCGACACGATAGAATCTCTCAAAAAGTCTAGGCAAGTGTGATTTTTCTATACCCGCTCCGTTATCTGAGATTTCTACAAGAATTTGATATTCTAAATCAAAAAAACGAATATCTACTTTTGAGCCATTAGGCGTATAAAAAATAGCATTTTCAATAAGATTATGTATAACTTGGTATAGTTTTTGTTTGTCTCCTTTCACTAAAAAATGAATATGTTTTTCGTCTTTGATGTTGATTTTAATTCTTTTTTTAGAAGCCAAAACTTCTAAAGACTCAATGACACTTAAGCATAATTCATAAATGCTAAAGTTCGTAATATTAAGTTTTAATTGATTACTTTCCACCTGAGAAATCAAGATTAAATCCTCTACAATCTCAATCAATCGATCCGAATTGCTCGAAATTTTTTCTAAATATCTTTTGTTTACTTCGGTATCTTCAATGCCACCATCAAGTAAAATATCCACATAACCTTGAATACTAAATAAGGGTGTTTTTAACTCATGTGATACATTTCCAAGAAACTCTTTTCTAAATTGTTCATTGGCTTTGAGCTGATCCAACTCTGTTTTCTTTTCGGTGCTGTATTGAGCGACTTGGTCCCTTAATTTTTCAAATAAATTGGGCTCATTTAATTTTTTTGAAGCAGGAATTTTATTAACGCTCGATACTGTACGATATAGAATTTTAATCTTTCTTAAAATAAATTTTTCTATCAAAAAGAGTGTCAGGAAATAAATTAAAAAACTACTTACAAAAGGCATAAGAAGTATTGAGGTGTGAAAAGGAGACACCAAATAGTATATGTATAGTAGAAAAAATAATTGTAGGAAAAATAAGAACGATGTAATGATTATTGCTATTTTTCCTTGAGTTAATCCATTCAAAATGCTACAAATTTATAACCAATTCCTTTAACGGTAGCAAAATAATATTCACCTATTTTTTCTCTTAGTTTTCGGATATGCACATCAATCGTTCGATCACCAATTACAATTTCTTTTCCCCATACTTGATCTAAGATCTCTTCTCTTCTAAAAACATAGTCGGGCTTACTTATAAGCAAAAATAATAATTCAAATTCTTTTCTTGGCAAAACAATTTCTACGTCATCTTTAAAAACCAAGTATTTATTTTTATCTACAATAATATTCTTGTAAGATAAAATACTTCCTTTGTCGGATAATTTGGCAGAGGTGCGCATTAAAGACCGAATTTTAGAAACCAATAGTTTAGACTTGATGGGCTTGCCAATGTAATCATCCGCTCCGATTTCCAATCCTTCAATCTGCATTTGTTCTTCATTACGAGCGGTAATAAATACAATTTTAGTATCATTAAAATCCGCATCGGCTCTTAATATTTTGCATGCTTCAATACCGTCCATATCGGGCATCATTCGATCTAATAAAATTAAATCAGGTTTATATTTTTTTGCTTTTTCTATTGCCTCCAATCCATTTTTTGCGGTATATACCTCAAACATTTCTTTTTTAAGAATATAGCTTAAAAATTCGAGTACATCTTCTTCATCATCAACGAGTAGGATTTTTATAAAATTTCCCATACAATATTTATTTTATGCAAAGATAACTCTATTTAAGAAATAATTATTCTTTTGCTTAACATTATAACGTTTTATTAACAATATTCAAAAGAATGCAATATTAAGTTAACATGAATTTCATTTTTATATAATTAAAATGGCTAACTTTAATAAAATCAATTGTATAGTTTCAATGTATTGGTTCGAAATCATAGGGGTTTGATGCTGTAGGATTATCTAATAAATATTTAATTCTTGCTATTAATAATAAAAGTATTATATTTGCAGTCCAAATCGCGAGGTAGAGCAGTAGGTAGCTCGTCGGGCTCATAACCCGAAGGTCACAGGTTCGAGTCCTGTCCTCGCTACTAAGTCTCAGCCAAGCAGTAATGCTTGGCTTTTTTTTTGACTAATCTCAATTATATGTTAAATAAGTTTTTAAAAATCTTTGCTTCTTTAGTTGTTATTTTTATAATTGCGACCTGGTGGTATATGGCGCAAGAAATAAAGAAAAATACGCCCTATCAAAGTGCTTTGCCTTATTATGGTGCAGATACGAATACTGCAGAATCCTATATGGTTGAGAAATTTCAATTTGTCAATCAATACGGTGATAGCGTTTCAAGAAAAACTTTTGAAAATAAAATATGGGTCACCGATTTCTTTTTTACCACTTGTGAAGGGATTTGCCCGATAATGTCTAAAAATCTTGTGAAAGTTCAAGACTCATTTAAAAACAATCCAAATATCAAGATTTTATCGCATACTGTGGATCCTCAATACGACAATCAGCAAGTATTGTTTGAATATGCTCAAAAACACCAAGCAATTAAAGGTAAATGGCATTTTGTAACGGGTGAAGCTTCTAAAATTTACCATTTAGCGCGTTATTCATATTTTGTGGCGACGCCACAAGATAGCACCTATGGAGAAGATTTTGTGCATAGCCAATTAATCGCACTTATTGATCCGCATCTTCATATTCGAGGCTATTATGATGGCACCAATGGCAAAGATATGATAAAACTTATACAAGATATCAAAGAACTTCAAAAAGAGTATCCTCAGGCAAGATAATGGCTTCGCTGTATATTCATATTCCATTTTGTAAAAAAGCTTGTCATTATTGTAGCTTTTACTTTGTCGTTTCTACAAGTCAAAAAACGAATTTTATAGAAGCCCTTTTTAAAGAAATCGAACTAAAAAGCCATTTCATTAAATCGCCCATCCAAACGCTATTTTTTGGAGGAGGCACACCCAGTTTATTTTCAGAAAAAGAATTGGAAGCGATTCTAAAACAATTACACCGTTTTTTTGATTTATCTCAAATGAAAGAATTGAGTATTGAATGTAATCCCGACGACATCAATATCGAAAAACTCCAATCTTTTCAAAATTTAGGATTTAATCGTATAAGTATTGGTATACAATCTTTTATAGAAGAAGAATTAATAGAAATGAACCGCTCTCATAATGTATTTCAAGCTCAAAATGCCATAGAAAATGCGTTACATTATTTTGAAAATGTATCTATTGATTTAATGTTTAATCTTCCAAGTCAGTCCATCGAAGATTGGCATTTTAATTTGGAAAAAGCACTTTCTTTCCCAATAAAACATATTTCGACGTATAATTTAACGATAGAAGAAAAAACGGCACTCCAACGCAAGATTCAAAAAGGCGAAATCGTGGCGCCTCCCGAAAATTACAGCGCATTAATGTATGAATATACCATGCGTCGATTGTCGGATACGATGCACCATTATGAAATTTCTAATTTTGCGGTACCTGGATTTGAATCGATTCATAATCAAAATTATTGGTTTGGAAAAAATTACGTTGGTTTTGGACCTTCGGCGCATAGCTTTTTAGATAAAAAAAGGCATTATAATATTTCAAATCTAAATCAATATATCAATAATTTGAAAGAAGATAAAATCAGTTGGGAACGGGAAACGCTTACTTTAAATAATCAATGGAATGAATTTGTCCTTACGAGATTAAGAACGTATAAAGGTATAGAAATTCAAGAAATAGAACATGAATTTGGAATTGAATACAAGCAAGAATTTATAAAAAATATCCAACCTTTCATAGATTCGGACGATGTTTGTATTAATCAAAACGCATGGATTCTTACCGATAAAGGCAAACTTTTTGCAGATCGAATTTCAAGTGATTTAATGATTGTTGATTAGTCGCTGCGTATTTTACTTCATCAAATGAATTTTTAGTTTTATATTTGCTGTAGTCAATTGAAAATCGATGCGCATCCTATTTTTATTTATAATTTTTATAACGCAAATATCTGCTCAACAAACAGAAACCTTTTTTGAAGCAGCGTCTGTTCAAAATTTGCATATTCCAAATCAAAATATTACGATCAACTATCAAGAGATAGAACAACTAAAAAGGGATACTTCTTTTTTATACCAATTTGGAAAAATATATGATTTGTCATATGACATAGAAGATTTTGATTTGGTTAAAGTAAAAGAGGACGGTACTCAGATTTATCATCTTAAAATACACACGCCAAAAGCTATTGCATTAAATCTTTATTTTAGTCAAGTACATTTGGATCCCAATGCAAAAATTTTTATTTACAGTCCTTTTGAAAAAAAAGTAAGTCCCGCTTTTGAAGCGTCAAGTGTCCTTCAAGATGCTACATTGATTACCGATCATTATAACGGCGCATCGATTTGGGTAGAATATCAGCATCCGCCAAATACCGAACTTAAAAATCCGTTTATAATTTCGGGACTCACCTATTGTTTTAAACCCATTAAAGCGGGAAATGGCTTTGGCGATTCGGATTTATGTATGATTAATGTGGCTTGTTCGGAGTCTCAAAATTTTTCGCTACCCGTTTCTTCTACCGTTCGAATTAAAGTTGTCAATGTGGATGGTACAACGGCTTGGTGTTCGGGAACTTTAGTTAATAATACCCTTCAAGATGGAACACCTTATGTGCTTACAGCCAATCATTGTCGAATCAATTCAAGTATTTCAAAATTAAATGATTGGGAGTTTTATTTTAATTATCAGCAACCCACATGCTCCAGAACGAACATAGAACCGAATCTATTGGTGCTGAAAGGCGCGGATTTTATAGCTTCGCCGGGTAACGACGATGGGGAATTTTCATCCGATTTCTTGCTTTTAAAACTTAAAGGTTCTATTCTTAAAAGTTGGAATGTATCATTTTCGGGCTGGAATCGAACAGGGACAGCCACCAGTTCGGGCGTTTCGATCCATCATCCATTTGGAGATGTCAAAAAAATATCAACATATAAAAATCAACCGACCAGTGTTCAATATGGAAGTGCTTCTGGATCCCATTTTAGATTAACTTGGAGCGCTACTCAAAATGGTTTTAGTACGACCGAAGGCGGTTCTTCAGGTGCGGGATTGTTTAATTCCAATGGACAATTAATTGGTGCATTAACTGGAGGCGGCGCGTCTTGTCAGAATAACACCCTTCCCGATTTTTACGGTCGTTTCTGGTTTTCTTGGGATCGATATGGCAACCAAAGTTCGCAAAGGCTAAAAGATTGGCTGGATCCCATACAAAGTAACGTTACTTTTATTTCAGGTATTAAACATTCGGAGATAAGTACTTTAAATTCAGTGGCATCTAAGCCCATATTCAATGTTCGATTTGAGAATGGGCAATTGCATGTTCAATCCAGTGAAAAAAAATATTTCGTTTTTGTTTATGATTTAAGTGGAAAAATGACATATCAAAATCAAGCATCTTACCAATTTCAATCTAAGGATTTTAAAGCTTCTAATGGTCTTTATATTGTCCGATTAGCTACGGATAATGCGTTTCAATCCTTTAAAATGTTTTACTCTAACTAAAACGCCATGTTGTATTTAATTCCTGTTCCAATATCGGATAACATTCAAACGATAAGTGTTCAATCGCAATTTATTTTGCCAAATATCCAAAAATTTATAGTAGAAAATGTGAAAACCGCACGTAGAATGCTCCGAAAAATGGGCTACACGCTTAATTTTGATGAAGAGGTGGTGTTTTATGAAATGGATAAACATCAAAATATTCAAGATTTCTCCATAGTAAAAGATTGGTTTTTGTCTGGTGAGGATGTCGGATTGATGTCGGAGGCAGGACTTCCTTGTATTGCCGATCCAGGCGCTGAATTTGTAGCGCTTGCCCATCAATTCGATATAACCGTTGTTCCGCTATCGGGGCCTTCCAGTATTATTTTAGCACTTATTGCTTCAGGATTTAATGGACAGAATTTTGCGTTTGTCGGTTATTTACCTATAGAAAAAAATATTAGAATCCAACGCATCAAACAATTAGAAACCCTCGCAGGAACGCAAACCCAGCTTTTTATGGATACCCCGTATCGAAATAAAGAATTGTTTCAAGATTTAATAACGCATTTGCAGCCAAATACAAAACTTTCGATGGCATTAGATATTTCAGGGCCAAATCAATTTATTCGCTCGATGACCGTTAAAGAATGGGCCAAATACAATGCGCTTCCCGATTTGCATAAAATTCCATGTATTTTTGGGATGAGTAAATAACATTTAATTTATAGCGTTAAGTTTTTAAACGCAATAAAAAAGCCTCTGCAAAATCTTGCAAAGGCTTGTATTTACTTGTGGTCCCTGCTGGGCTCGAACCAGCGACCACCTGATTATGAGTCAGGTGCTCTAACCAACTGAGCTAAGAGACCCTCCCAAATGGGGTTGCAAAAATAATATTATTTTTTTAATCTTAATGAAAAAAAATCAAAGGACATTTATCAAATTCCATTTATATTTGCATTCAGAATTCTTTCTAGGGGTGCAATGCTTTTTGCAATGCTGAGATCATACCCTTCTTAACCTGTACGGATAATGCCGGCGTAGGGAAGAAAGTTTGAGCAACGTCTTTTGGACTTAGCTTGCGGCTCTTAGTAGAATTAATAATTGTATTCATTTTTTAAATTCTTTAACTATGAGTTTTTTACCATTATTAATTTCAATGCCTTTGTTATTTTCTCCTGAGAGCAAAAAGCTAGACTCTTCTAAAAAGCTTCCAGAAGTTCAAATCTTGAGTACCCGATCCAATAAAGATTTTGTTTCGACTCAAAACACCTTAAAAATTGAAACGCTTTCACCAATAAATTTGGGTATGGAAGCGCCTTATTTGCTTCAAAGTTTACCTTCGGTATCCATTTCAAGTGATGCGGGCAATATGGTGGGTTATTCGCAACTAAACATTCGTGGAAGTGATGCACAGCGTGTGCAAGTATCTATAAATGGGGTAGCGTATAACGATGCCGAAAGTCACCAAGTGTATTGGGTTAATATACCGGATATTTTATCGAGTGCCGAAGATGTTCAAGTACAGCGTGGCGTAGGCTTTTCGATGCTCGGCGGAACCAATTTGGGCGGAATGGTTTCCATTAAAACGACTCAAAAGCATGAAGAATCATTTATAAAATTAAGTAGTCATTTTGGTTCGTTTAATACATTCCGAAATAGCATAAATTATTCAACTGGGGTTTCTAAAAAAGGATGGCAATTGAGCGGAAGAGCCACGTATAACATTTCGGATGGTTATATTGACAGAGCATGGAGCCGTTTAAATTCGCAATATCTTAGTTTGAGTAAGTTTGGACCCAAATATACGATGCACTTAATTGGAATGCGAGGCCATGAGCGCACGTATCAAGCATGGTATGGCGTAGAGTCAAATATATATAAAACCAATCGAACGTATAATGTAGCGGGTACCGATTATGAACAAAAAGCGGGCGCACCATACGAAAACCAATCGGATAACTACAAACAATCGCACTTGCAATGGATTCATAATATTTATTTAAATCAACATCAAAATATTGGTATAACAGGATATTATGTAAATGGTAGTGGTTTTTATGAAGAATATCGAGTAGGACAAGACTTGGGTAGATATTTTAAAAACCAAAACGGCGTTTCGGATATCGTAAGACAATTATGGCTTCATAATCATTTGTTTGGGCTAAATATAGCGCATCAATATCAGAAAAAAAATATTCAAAATTATACCGCATTGGCGATGTCGCACTATATTGGAGATCATTTTGGTCGTGTTCCACGTATTATAGACCCAAGTTTTTCGATAGACCAATCGGTGAAAAATTATTTAAATACGTCTAACAAATCAGATGTCACGTTTTTTAACAAATCTGCGTTGACTATTGATAAAACGACATTGAATCTCGATTTACAATTAAGATATGTAAACTACAACGCTGCGGGCACTTTATTAGGGCATGAACCAATGGCTTTTGATCAAAATTTCTTATTTTTTAATCCTAAAGTTGGAGCAAATTATCAATATAATACAAAACATCAAAGTTTTATTTTTGCAGGAATCGGACAGAAAGAACCCAATCGAAGCGACTTCGTAGAATCCAATCAAAATCCAAGACCCGAACAGTTGCTAAACATCGAACTAGGACATCAAATCAAAGAAGCCAATTGGAATGCTCAATTTAATCTTTTTGGAATGTTTTATCAAGATCAATTGATTAATACAGGTGCTATTAATTCAACAGGAGCCCCAATACGGATTAATGTTGGACAAAGTTATCGTGTAGGTGCAGAATGGAGTGGCCAATATAAAATCAACTCTAAGCTTACGTTTAATAGCTCTGCAGGATATATTGTGAGTAAAATTCTTAATTTTAACCATATCACACCCGCATATAATGAAGATTATTCTATAAATGAAGCCGAAACGCAAATAACAAAATTAGAACAAGTGGATATCGCATTTGCACCAAGATGGAATGCGTATGTAGAGCTTAGGTATCAGCCCTTCAAAGATTTTTCGGTTATGTTAAATACCAAAGCCGTTGGAAGACAATTTATAGATAATACACAAAATGACACGCGTAGCATTCCAGCCTATAGTTTTAGTAATTTAGCCTTTGAGCATATTTTAAGACCAAAATATATTAAAGAAATGAAATTGAATTTATTAATCAATAATATCTTCAATACGCTAACCTATACCAATGCGTATACGTACAATACCGGAATTATGATTATGAATGATGGATCCCGCATCGATCCTACTCATTTTAACTTTGTTTTCCCTCAGGCGGGTATCAATTTAATGATGGGCTGTAGTGTGATGTTTTAGAATCATTAGTAATTTCATTTTGGGATTTACTTTGATTGTTAATTGGTCAATGCTTCGGTATAATTTTGGTTTTGTTTCATATAGATGTAAAAATAAATAATAGCATAAATTTTTATTTATACCTTTGCATTTTTATTTTTTAAAACTTGGAAAAAATGAGTACACTTTCTTATTTAGGCATTAAAAATCCTAAAAATTTACATTGGAATTTAACTCCCGAAGAATTGGTAAATCATACGGTTACTTCAGGTCAAGGCTCACTTAATGACACTGGAGCTTTAGTGGTTATGACGGGCGCATTTACAGGACGTTCGCCTAAAGACAAGTTTATGGTAAAAGATGCCATTACCGAAAATCATGTAGATTGGGCAAATACCAATTTTAATATTCCATTTGATGCGGATAAATTTGATGCATTATATGACAAAGTGATTCAATATCTTGATGAAAAAGAAATTTTCAGCAGAGATTGTGTAGCTTGTGCGGATGATAGTTTTAAATTGCCTATTCGTGTAGTTACGGAATATCCATGGAGCAATTTATTTGCATATAATATGTTTATCCGACCAACAGATAATGAAAAAGCTAATTTTAATCCAACTTGGCATGTAATTTGTGCGCCAGGTTTTAAAGCCGATCCTGCAGTAGACGGTACGCGTCAATCCAATTTTGCAATTCTTAATTTTACCCGTAAAATAGCTCTTATTGGCGGAACAGGTTATACAGGAGAAATTAAAAAAGGTATTTTTACCGTACTTAATTTTGAATTACCGGTGAATCATCGTGTATTTCCAATGCACTGTTCGGCTAATATCGGAAAAGAAGGCGATACGGCACTATTTTTTGGTTTGTCAGGTACGGGTAAAACGACTTTGAGCGCCGACCCGAATCGTGGATTGATTGGTGATGATGAGCATGGCTGGACCGAAACAGGGGTATTTAACTTTGAAGGCGGTTGTTATGCAAAATGTATTGATTTAACGGATGAAAAAGAACCCGAAATTTTTGCAGCAATTAAGCCAGGTGCGATTTTAGAAAATATTACGTTTATTGAAGGAACCAATCAAGTAGATTATTCAAGTGCTAAAATCACGGAAAATACGCGAGTTTCATATCCTATTGACTATATTGAAAATGCCGTTTCGCCATCTGTGGGTGGCATTCCTAAAAATGTATTCTTTTTGGCTTATGATGCGTATGGTGTATTGCCTCCAATTTCTAGATTGACTATGGAACAAGCGATGTACTATTTTATGAGTGGATTTACGGCAAAAGTAGCAGGTACCGAAGCAGGCGTTACAGAGCCACAATTAACGTTTTCTGCTTGTTTTGGAGCGCCGTTTTTACCGTTGCATCCAAGTAAATATGCGGAATTGTTAGGCGATAAGTTGCAAAAAAGTGGTGCAAAAGTATGGATGATTAATACAGGTATGACGGGAGGTGTTTATGGAGTAGGTTCTCGAATGAAGTTGAGTTATACCAGAGCGATGATTACCGAAGCTTTAAATGGAGGATTAAATAATTCCGAATTTTATGCACATCCTATTTTTGGCATTGAAATTCCAAAATCTTGCCAAGGAGTGCCTTCGGAGATTTTAGATCCTCGTCAGGCTTGGGCAGATAAAGCCGCTTATGATGCTAAAGCATTGGAATTAGCAGCCGCATTTAATAAGAATTTTGAAAAATTTGCGAGTCAAACTTCAAATGAAATTCGTAATGCAGCGCCTAAAATGTCATTAAATAATCATTAAAAAATAGATTTCATTTCATTTTTTGAATAGACAAAAAAGCGGTCTTTACGAAGACCGCTTTTTTTTAAAAATAAAAGTTAATAAACATATGTTTGAAACTGAAATTTCCAAAAGAAAAACATTTGCAGTAATTGCCCACCCCGATGCAGGAAAAACGACCTTAACCGAAAAATTATTACTTTTTGGAGGTGCGATACAAACGGCTGGGGCTGTAAAATCGAATAAAATTCAAAAATCGACGACGTCCGATTTTATGGAAATTGAGAAACAAAGAGGTATTTCGGTGGCGACTTCAGTAATGAGTTTTGAATATCGGGATAAACTGATTAATATTTTAGATACGCCCGGTCACAAAGATTTTGCAGAAGATACGTATCGAACACTCACGGCTGTAGATAGTGTTATTTTAGTCATTGATTGTGTCAAAGGCGTGGAAGAGCAAACCGAACGCTTAATGGAGGTCTGTAGAATGCGAAAAACACCTGTAATCGTTTTTGTAAATAAAATGGACCGAGACGGAAAAGACAGTTTTGATTTATTGGATGAATTGGAAAAAAAATTACATATTTCCGTTCAGCCATTGAGTTGGCCTATTGGTAATGGTTCCCATTTTAAAGGGGTTTATAATTTAGTAAGCCAATCTTTAAATATTTTTACTCCGGGCAAACAAAAACTAACCGACGATTATATTGAATTTAAAGATTTAACCGATCCTTTATTAGAAGCTAAAATTGGTAAAACAGAAACGGCGCAACTTCAAGAAGATGTAAGCCTTATTAATGGAGTTTATCCTCCATTTGATGTAAAAGCCTATCAAGCTGGAGATTTAGCTCCGGTTTATTTTGGGAGTGCGGTAAATAATTTTGGTGTTCAAGAGTTATTAGATACTTTCGTGGATTTGGCCCCAACGCCAAAGAATAGAGAAACAAACTTGCGTATTGTAGAGCCAAATGAAAGCAAGTTTACGGGATTTGTATTTAAAATACATGCCAATTTAGATCCAAAACATCGCGATCGTATTGCATTTGTTCGAATTTGTAGTGGGGTTTTCAAAAGAAATACCTTTTACTATCATGTGCGAAATGGAAAAGAAATGCGTTTTAATAATCCTACAACCTTTATGGCCAGTCAAAAAAATGTGGTAGATGAAGCATTTCCGGGTGATGTCGTTGGATTGTATGACAGTGGGAATTTTAAAATAGGAGATACCCTTACGGAAGGCGAGAAAATGATGTTTAAAGGGATTCCAAGTTTTAGTCCTGAGATTTTTAAAGAAATCATAAATAAAAATCCTTTAAAAACCAAACAACTTCAGAAAGGTGTTGAACAGCTAACCGATGAAGGAGTAGCTCAGTTATTTCGAAGTTATCACGGAAGTCGAATCGTAGTCGGTACCGTAGGAGAACTCCAATTTGAAGTGATTCAGCATCGTTTGCTCCATGAATATGGTGCTGAAGTGCGTATGGAACATTTAAGTTATTACAAAGCATGCTGGATGACCAGTACAAATAAATCTAAAATTGAAGAATTTATAAAATATAAAGGAAGTAACGTTTTTAGAGATAAAGATGAGAATTATGTCTATATTGCTGAAAGTAGCTGGATGCTGGATGTTGCCATTAAAGATTTTCCAGACATTACCTTTCATCACACTTCCGAATTTAAATTATAGTATTGATTTTTTGTTTGTATATTTGTCATAGGATTTCAAATTTAATTTTATCGTGTATATACTTTCAAAATCAACTACAAAACGTTTCATTTTATCCTTGATTTTATTATGGTTTCAAAACCTTGCTTTTGGGCAATATACGGCTTTATATATTGCAAATAAAACGCCTTATAGCTTGAAAATTAGTGCACTTAATAAAACTCAAGTTGAGCGCGCGGCTAGTTTTTCAAAGTGGCTTAATGTTTTAGATCAAACGACTTTTCAATTTGATTTATTTAAAACCAAACGCGAACATTCCTTAAATTATACATTGGTCAAAAATAATCAGAAAGAACAATTCATAGAAATCGTGATGCAAAATGGGGCACCCAAAATTCTTACAAAATCGTCTAGTGAAAACACAATTTACACCATGTGTATTCTAGAGAAAAAAAAGCCAGAAGTGCCTTTTGTCAAATTATCGGAAAAAGAAACCGCAAAACCTTGCCATATGGATAGCGCTACCTATCGTAAATTACATAATGGATTAAAAGTATTGAAAAATGATACCGCAAAAAATCTTTTTGTTACGCAATCTTTTACAAAATATTGTATTGAAATTAAACAGTTGGATTCTGTTTTCAAACATTTTAAATCCGAAAAAATGAAATTAAATCTATTGGATTCCTATTACCATATGATTATTGGAATTAATAGACTTTCCGAATTGTCAAATCACTTTAAAAGCGAAATCGGTTTGGCATATTATGAACTTTGGATTGAAGAGAAAAAGAAAAAATAAATTCAGCGACATAAAATGGCATTGCGTCGTTTTATATTTGCATCAAAATTAAAAATAACTAAATAAAAATATTATGTCAGATCAAAAAGAAAAATTAAAAGCACTCGAAAGTACTATTGGTGTTTTAGACAAAGCGTATGGTAAAGGAACGGTAATGCGATTGGGAGATTCAAAAATCGTCTCTATCGATGCCATTCCATCAGGTTCTTTAGGCTTAGATATTTGTCTTGGAATAAGCGGTTATCCTAAAGGAAGAATTGTTGAGATTTATGGACCGGAATCTTCGGGTAAAACGACTTTAGCCATTCATGCAATTGCCGAAGCGCAAAAGAAAGGTGGACTTTGTGCTATTGTAGATGCGGAACACGCGTTTGACCGAACGTATGCCGAAGCTTTGGGCGTAGATACCAACAACTTATTTATTTCGCAACCCGACAATGGAGAACAAGCATTGGAAATTGCAGATCACCTGATCCGAAGTGGCGCTATTGATGTTTGTGTTATTGACTCCGTAGCAGCTTTAGTTCCTAAAGGTGAGCTCGAAGGCGATATGGGAGATAATAAATTAGGATTACAAGCCCGTTTGATGAGCCAAGCGTTAAGAAAATTAACTGGAAGTATCAATAAAACAGGTTGTTGTTGTATTTTTATCAATCAATTAAGAGAAAAAATTGGCGTTATGTTTGGTAGCCCCGAAACGACTACAGGTGGTAACGCACTTAAGTTTTATGCGTCTATTCGTTTGGATATTCGTAGAATGACTCAAATTAAAGATAAGGAAGGCAATGTAATAGGAAATCGCACAAAAGTGAAAGTGGTAAAAAATAAAGTAGCACCACCTTTTAAAGTTTGTGAGTTTGATATTTTATATGGAGCTGGCGTATCTAAAGTAGGCGAAATTGTCGATTTTGGTACTGAATTTAATATTATTGAAAAAAGCGGAAGCTGGTACAGCTACGATGGAACAAAAATCGGGCAGGGCAGAGATGCGGTTTTACAATTTTTGGCGGATAACCCTGAAGTGAGTAAAGTGATTGAAGGAAAGATTAGAGCTAAAATCAATGAAAATTTAGTACCAAATACGGATTTAGGAACTAAAGAAAGCGATGAACCCGCTACGGAAGAGTAAGTTGTAATTTTTTATGATTAAGGGCATTGTTTTACAATGCCCTTTTTTTATGTTTATAATCTTAAAAATGAAAAATTTAATTATTAAATTCTATTCAAACTCAATTAATATCTGATTTTTCTCAACGCTTTGCCCTTTGATAACATTTAACTTCTTTACAATTCCTTGTCCTGAAGCTTTAATCACATTTTCCATTTTCATGGCTTCTAAAATCATCAGTTTATCGCCAGTTTGAACTTCTTGCCCGATTTCTACTAAAAAGTCTACAACAAGACCTGGCATAGGTGCTTTTAATTCATTCATTTTTTGAGTACTATTCATATCAATCCCCATTTTTTCGAGGAGCAAATCAATTTCGCTAGATACTTTTACCTCTGCTTTTTTTCCATTTATTTTTAAATAGACCACTTTTGCATTTGCATCAACTTCTTGTATTTCAATTAAATGACTTTTTTCATTTTGAATTATCGAGTAATTATTATCTCCAATATGCTGGCAATCGAATTGTGCTTCGAGGTCTTTGAGGATTTCATTTTCAAAAACCTTAGCTTCACTATTGTTTATCTGAACTTTAAGCATTTGTTTCTTGTTTTATTTTAAAAATAAAGTGTAAAAATACATTTTTTGAAAGTATATCTTATAAAAAAAACAATATGAAAATTCTTTTATCTCCAGCTAAGTCTTTAAATTTAGATGCGTCGTATCCATCGATTGAAACGAGTATACCCAATTTGCTTAAAGAAAGCAAAAAGATGTATCCATATTTAAAACAATTAAATGAACAAGATATCGCCGAAATTATGGAAATTAGTCCGAAGTTGGCTTCATTAAATTATGAACGTTTTCAGAATTTAGGAAAGACAACTAATTTAAAAAGACCTGCAATTTATACATTTGATGGCGATGTTTATGATGGAATAGACTTCTATTCCGTAAAAGAAAGTCAGTTGGAGTTGGCTTCTCAATCCATTCGTATTCTATCAGGATTGTATGGGATTTTAAAGCCTTTTGATATGATTGAACCTTATCGATTAGAAATGGGAACTACAATTCAAATTGGAGATTTTAAAAATTTATATGGATTTTGGGGAGACCAAGTTACGGACGCTTTAAATCAAGATTTAAAAAAATCGAAAGATACTTTTGTTCTTAATTTAGCTTCGCAAGAATATTCTAAAGTCGTTCAAGCCAAGAAGCTTGCCGTACCTTTAAAAAGTTGTGATTTCTTAGAAAATAAAGATGGAAAATTTAAATCCATATCATTTTTTGCTAAAAAAGCAAGAGGATTAATGACGCGTTTTATTCTGGATCATCAAATTAATCGTTGGGAAGATTTGAGAGGTTTTGATTATGAAAATTATTCCTACAATGCATCGTTGAGTCATGAAAGTAAATTGATTTTTACAAGAGGTTAATAATCTTCTTTTTATAATTGCTCAATAAATTGCTATTTTTGTAAAATGAAGTTATTTTTATTGTATTTAAGTACATTCTTGGTATTAAATCTTTTCGGGCAAGAAAATCTAAAGCCTTTAGATTTGAAACCCTATAATAAAGCCTTGATTTGGAGAGGATTTAAGCATCTTTGGAGTTATAATCATCGTATTAATCGTTTGGGTAGTTTTGTTTTTTTTGATTCTCTTACTCCAAAAGGAAAGCATTATAGTGCGACAGGTTTGGGGAGCGATAGTACATTTTATAATTTATATTATTCGTATGTCGAAAGTCCAAATTTAAAATTTTTTCAAGGCGAAGCAAAAATGTTAGTCACGGGCAAAGAAACGCAGTTAATGACGAATAGTGAAGAATTTGCGGTTTTAGTTCCTGAATGGTTTCAAAATTTACCTCGTTACAAATCAATTATTAATGGCTTTGAAATCAAATCATTAGAAAAGGCAGACCAACCTGTTTTATTTGAAATTCATATCGATGACCCGTATTACAGTGCTCAAAGTAAAGAAGTTAAATTCACATCCCGATTTAATCTGTCAACGAACTGCAGGAGTGCGGAATGTGCTATTTTAAAAAACAGTTCAACATATGAAGTAACCATTCATTATTTAATCATTGGGTATGAAATCAAAGAAGCGATTGCTTTTGAAATAAATAATAAAAATGCCTATTCTTGGACGACAACAGTAGAATCTAAATTTTTACCCATTCGAAAGACTGTTGAAATTTTGCCAGATGATTATGAATCTGCATTTATAGGCATCAAGTCTTTAAATTTTGTATTAAATGAAGAGCAATGGTTACAAGAACTATACTATATTGCTTCAATAAACAACTATAATAAACCCAAAGGTACTGCAGATATTCAAGTTGAAATGCATTTTTCGGGTTGGAAAGATGGCATGAAGAAATTAGCCGTATCCAAAAAAGAAGCCATGTTTTCAAATAAAAAACCAGGTTGGGTTTCGATGGGGTTAAATAGTGTTATTTTCCAATTCAAGCAAGGAACGGTATTTGACTCTAAAGTTCAAGGAAGTATGTTTTGGCCAGGAAGAGAACGAAAAGCGAATAATAACGAAGGGGTGGACGTGAAAATTTTACCTATTAAAAATTAACTTTTTAAACAAATAAAGGAAATAACTTTCTATCATATTTTCTTAATTTATATTAATAAATCTATTGGGCAAATTCATAATAATGAAACTGGGGTACGAATCTATTCAAATTGCGTTAATGCCTTTATAACGTATAAAATTAAAACTCGGACTTGGTTATAAATGGATTTTTATAATGATTCTAGACTAAATCAAGTGGGACTTACTTGGTTGTAGAAATACCATGTTGAATAGTTTTTATACATTAATTTCAATGGTTTTTGGTTTATTTTGATGAATGAAAAAGATTAAATAAACAATTCGAAAACAAAATTTATTTTACACTAGAATTCTATGTTTATCTATCGATATTATATTATTTTTGCAAATCTAAAAATATAAAAATTATATATAATTATGAGCTTTGAAAGTCGCCACATTGGCATAAATCCTAATGATGAAGCACTAATTTTAAAAAAAATTAATGCGAAAAGCCTTGATAATTTAATTGAAGAAACCATTCCAAATCATTTGTTTTCAAACAAAAGTTTTGAAATAGGTGAAGCCCTTTCAGAGCAAGAATATTTGAGGCATGTTGCCGATATTGCTAAGCAAAATAAAGTTTTCAAATCTTATATCGGTCAAGGATATTCCGATACCATTACACCGTCTGTCATTTTGAGAAATATTTTTGAAAATCCAGGATGGTATACCCAATATACGCCATATCAAGCGGAAATTTCACAAGGTCGTTTAGAAAGTTTATTAAATTATCAAACGATGATTACAGACCTTACGGGTCTGCCTGTAGCGAATGCTTCTTTGTTAGATGAAGCTACAGCTGCCGCTGAAGCGATGACGATGTTTTTCCATATGAGAAACAAAAGTGCTGTTGAGGCCAATAAGTTTTTTATAGATGAAAATACCTATTCTCAAACGATTGCAGTTATTGAATCTAAAGCACATTATTTAGATATCGAAATCGTTGTAGGTAATGTAATGCAGATGGCTATAGATGCTTCATACTTTGGTGTTTATATCCAAAACCCGAATTCAAAAGGTCACGTTTTTGATTATACGAGTCAAATTGAAACTTTCAAAAATAAAGGTATTTATACTTGTATTGGTGCCGATATTATGAGTTTGGCATTATTTAAAAATCCTGGCGAAATGGGTGCCGATTGTGCTATTGGTTCTGCGCAACGATTTGGTGTTCCAATGGGATTTGGAGGTCCACACGCTGCATTTTTTGCAACAACGGATACGTTTAAAAGACAAATTCCGGGTCGTATTATTGGCGTAAGTAAAGATAGAAGAAATCAATTTGCGCTTCGTATGGCCCTTCAAACAAGAGAGCAACATATCAAACGTGAAAAAGCAACTTCAAACATTTGTACTGCACAAGCTTTATTAGCAAATATGGCGGCTATGTATGCGGTTTATCATGGAAGTAAAGGAGTTTGTAATATTGCTAAATCCATTTTCGATAAAGCAAATAGTTTAAGAGATGCATTACATCAATTAGGTTTTGAGACTTCAAAAAATACTATTTTTGATACTATAGAAGTTTTAAATATTGATACGCCGCAATTAAAAAGTCTTGCTGAAAATGCTGAGATGAATTTCTTTTATACTAAAAATAATGTTTATATCGCTTTACATGAAAATACATTTGATTCGGATGTAAATGATATTTTATCTGTTTTTGAAAAATATAAAAATCAAAAAGGAACGCTATCAATTCAAAGTTTTGAAATCCCAAGTCCGATTCAAAGAAGTCAAGCATTACTGTCCCATCCTGTATTTAATTCGTATCATACGGAAACATTAATGATGCGTTATATTAAAAGTTTGGAAGAGAAAGACTTATCACTTACAAAATCGATTATTCCACTTGGTTCTTGTACAATGAAGTTGAATGCCGCTACGGAGATGATGCCATTAAGCTGGCCTGCATTTTCGAGTATGCACCCTTTTGCACCAAAAAATCAAACGGAAGGTTATCAAAAAATAATCAAAGATTTAGAAACGTATTTAGCCATAGTTACGGGCTTTGATGCGACTTCTTTACAGCCTAATTCTGGAGCTCAAGGTGAATATTCTGGATTGTTAGCAATTCGAGATTATCAAAAATCGATAGGTCAAGGTCACAGAAATATTTGTATCATCCCAAGTTCGGCGCATGGCACGAACCCAGCTAGCGCAGTTTTAGCGGGTCTTAAAGTAGTGGTTTCTCCTGCAGATGAAAATGGTAATATTAACTTAGAAGATTTAAAAGCAAAAGCGATTGAATATAAAGATTCTCTTAGCTGTTTGATGGTTACCTATCCTTCTACGCACGGTATTTTTGAAGCGGATATTATCGATATTTGCCAAATTATTCATGATAATGGAGGTCAAGTATATATGGATGGAGCCAATATGAATGCTCAAGTTGGTCTAACAAGTCCAGGATATTTAGGTGCGGATGTATGTCATTTAAATCTTCATAAAACCTTTGCCATCCCTCATGGAGGTGGCGGACCTGGAGTTGGGCCAATTTGTGTAAAATCGCATTTAGCGCCTTTTTTACCTAAGCACCCATTGATAGAAACAGGAGGAGAAAAGGCAGACAAAACGGTTTCTGCAGCCCCTTATGGAAGTGCAAGTATTTTATTGATTAGTTACGCATATATAAAAATGTTAGGAACTGGTGGGTTGAGAAATTCAACTAAAGTTGCAATTTTGAGCGCAAATTATATCAAAACAAGATTAGAGCCTCATTATCCTATTTTATATACAGGTAATAATGGTCGCGTAGCGCATGAACTTATCGTTGATTTTCGTCCATTTAAACATTCTTTAGGAATTGAAGTAGCTGATGTAGCTAAAAGGTTAATGGATTATGGATTGCACGCGCCAACAGTTTCGTTTCCAGTTGCAGGTACGTTGATGATTGAACCAACGGAAAGTGAGGATTTAAAAGAAATCGATCGTTTGTGCGACGCACTTATTCAAATTCGAAAAGAAATCGAAGAAATTGAAATGGGTGTTTATCCTAAAGATAATAATGTGCTTAAAAATGCGCCTCACACTGCTGAAGAAGCACTTTGCGACGATTGGCAATTCCCTTACAGTAGAGAAAAAGCGATTTATCCTTTGACTTCGATTAAGAAATCTAAATTTTGGGTATCCGTGAGCCGAATTGATGACTCATATGGAGATCGAAATTTGGTATGCAGTTGTCTGCCTGTTGAATCGTACATGTAATTTTTAAATTTTAAAGGAGTTGATTTTCAACTCCTTTTTTTTCTTAGTATGAAAATTAGAAATATTGCTTTGGCCCATATTGAACACAACGGAAAATGGTTGGTCGAGAAGGGTTTTGATAATGTGAAGAATGAAACATATTACCGTTTCTTAGGAGGCGGTATTGATTTTGGAGAATATTCTCAAGAAGCAATTCAGAGGGAGTTAAAAGAAGAAATCGGAGCGAATGACGTTGCGGTCAAATCATTGATGTTAGTTCATGAAGATTTGTTTCATTTAAATGGAGAGAAATGTCATTTAGTTGAATTTATATATGATGTAAAAATAGATTCGCATTTTTATGATATTGAAGAAATTGAGCAAAATGAAAATGGAATAATTCGAAAAGCATTTTGGCTCGACAAACAGCTTTTTACCTCCAAGCAGTTGATCTTTCATCCAAAAGTGTTTTTAGAAAACTATAGTTAGTTTTCCACAGGCTTTCCACTCTTTGTTTTGTTTTTGTGGAAAATGTGTTATTTGTTGTCAATTTATATTTCATTTTTAATGGTTAAATAATTCCATTTCAATGATTTATTTCATGTAATGAAGTCCTTAAAAATGTTTATAAAATAGCTTAAATATGTAAAATGAAAAACTTAAATTTGCACTTCATAAATTTAAGCCATGCAGGTTACATATCTTGGTCATTTTTGTTTTTTAGTGGAAGTTAATGGTTTAAAATTACTTTTTGATCCATTTATTTCGGGAAATCCATTAGCTAAAAATATTGATATTCAAAAAATTAAAGCGGACTTTATTATTTTATCTCACGGCCATGCCGATCATTGTGCCGACACTTTAGAAATATATAAAAACAATCCCAATGCGACTTTAATTGCCATGTATGAAATTACCGAATGGTTTGCAAATCAAGGGGTCAAGAATACACATCCGATGAATATTGGGGGCATTTTCTCTTTTGATTTCGGATCGATAAAAATGGTTCAAGCCGTCCATTCTTCAACGCTCCCAGATGGAAAACCTGGAGGAAGTGCTGCAGGATTTTTGATTAAAACAAAAGAAGGCGATTTTTATTTTGCTGGTGATACAGCGTTGCATTATGATATGAAGCTCATTTCGCTTTGGTCTAATACACTAAAATTTGCAATAATGCCTATTGGGGATAATTTTACGATGGGATATGAAGATGCCTGTATTGCAGCTGATTTTGTAGGTGTAGAAAAAGTTATAGGAGCGCATTATGATTCCTTTGGTTATATTGTAATTTCGCATGAAGAGGCTAAAAATCATTTTAAAAACAATCAAAAAGAGTTGTTATTACTCAATTTAGAAGAAACAATTAATTTATAATTTTAAATATATAAAAGTGGGAAAAATCATTTCAATAGCAAATCAAAAAGGTGGCGTAGGTAAAACGACTACTTCCATAAATCTTGCAGCCAGCTTAGCAGCGCTAGATAAAAAAACACTTTTAATAGATGCAGATCCACAAGCCAACTCGACTTCGGGCTGCGGATTGGATCCAAAATCCATTAAGAAAAGTCTTTATGAGTGTATGGTTGATCAGTTGCCTATCAAAGAAGCCATTCTTGAGACTGAAACGCCAAATTTAGATATTTTACCTTCTCATTTAGATTTAGTTGGTGCCGAAATTGAATTGATTAATTTAGAAGAACGCGAAATGATTCTGAAAGGAATTTTAAGTCAAATTAAAAATGATTATGACTATATATTAATTGATTGTTCGCCTTCATTAGGTTTAATTACCGTTAATGCATTAACGGCTTCGGATAGTGTTATTATTCCGGTGCAATGCGAATTTTTTGCATTAGAAGGATTAGGGAAATTATTAAATACTATTAAAATAGTCCAAAAGAGGCTCAATCCTGAATTGAATATTGAAGGACTTTTACTAACCATGTATGATTCGCGTCTTCGTCTTTCAAATCAAGTAGTAGAAGAAGTACGTCAACATTTTGATGCTTTAGTTTTTGAAACGGTTATTCATCGCAATTCAAAAATAAGTGAAGCGCCAAGTTTTGGTAAACCCGTAATTGCCTTTGATATCGATAGCAAAGGTGCGGCTAATTATTTAAGCTTAGCTAAAGAATTAATTGATAATAATGAAAAAGTAACTGCTACTTCAAAATAAATATCTAGTAAAAATATGAATATGGCTAAAATCAATCAAAAAAAAGAATTAGGAAAAGGCATAAGAGCCTTACTAGGTGATATTAATCAAGATGTAGACGATGTTTTAGATAAAGAAATAATACAAAATACAGTTAAAGGTTCTTCAACGAATCTCATTAAAAGTGTTTTAATTGAAGTAAATCCATTTCAGCCCAGAGTAAATTTTGATGAAGATGCATTAAATGAATTGGCAAGTTCAATAAAAATTCATGGTATAATTCAACCCTTAACAGTTCGTGAATTGTCAAAGGATAAATATCAATTAATTTCAGGAGAACGAAGATTAAGAGCTTCTAAAATTGCTGGACTTACCGAAGTTCCTGTTTATATACGAACGGCTAATGATCAAGAAGCTTTAGAAATGGCTTTGATCGAAAACATACAAAGAGAAGAATTAAATGCGATTGAAATTGGTATGAATTATCAGCGTCTAATAGATGAGTGTGATTTAAATCATGATTCGTTAGCCGAACGAGTAGGTAAGAAAAGATCTACAGTTTCTAATTACATGCGTCTTTTAAAATTACCACCAGATATTCAAGTAGCCATTCGTGAAGATAAAATAAGTATGGGACATGCAAGAGCATTGGCTGCGGTAGATGAAATTGACATGCAATTGAGTGTTTTTAATGAAGTGCTTTCAAAAGGTTTAAATGTAAGGCAAACCGAAGCCATAGTAGCTTCAAGACAAGAATATAAAAATGCTAAAAAGCAAACGCAAACGAAAGAAGCGTCTTTTATAGATCCACATTTACGCAAATGGCAAGATACTTTAACTTCTGAATTTGGAACAAAAGTTCAAATCATGCAAAAAGATGGCAAAGGAAGTATTCAAGTTCCTTTTCAATCAGAAGAAGATTTAGAACGTATTGTTGAACTTATGTTGAAAAAATAAAAATTATACATATAGGTTTATTATAAATCAAAAAGCGACATCCATTGGGATGTCGCTTTTCTTTTGGGATTGTGTGTGTTTAACTAAAACAGTTTTAAATATGAAAAAAAACGGTTTTTATTTTAATGCTTTATTACTTAAATTGCAAACTCTAAAATCAACATAAAATTTGTGGGCATCATCGATTAATTTGATTTCATCTAGAGTTATAATATATCCATTGGTGTTTCTAGTAATTCTTAATTTATAGTCTTCGATTTTTCTTTTTTGATTATCAGCAAAATAATAATCATCAAGAATTCGAGCTTTTATCATCCCAATCTCAGCACCTGGATATGATATTGTTTCGTTCATTTTTGGTAAATCGACCACGCCTATTTCTAAGAAATTTCCATAACGATCTTCCCAATAAAACTTATTTAAGGATTCTTCAGAATAAACTGATGTTTTTTCTTGTACCGGTAAAAAATATTGGTACCCATTGATACACCAATTGTTTCCTTTTTCGCAAGTGACATCTACACTAGTAACTTGTCGGTCTTTGCCACTTGACAATTCTTCTTTAGCACAAGAAGTTAATAATAAAATGGCTGCAGTTGTAAGTGTTAAAATTTGCTTTTTCATAACGATAGTTTTAGGGATTAATTTACTTTTTTATTTTTGAAATGTTTTTTGTGTCATTTCTTGATGCAAAAGTAAAGCGGTTTTCAGTTCTCCTAAAATGTAGATAGTTTATGGCAAAAGAAAAAAAGTTTACGGAAAACGAATGTAATTTTTTACATTTTCTAACTAAAAATTACCGTTTTCTAATTAGAAATCATAACGTGCCGTTAAATAAATGAGAGTGATTTAATTAATTGTATATCAGTCAATTAGCGCTTCTTTCTAACCGCCCAATCTCTTAAATTGGCTATAAATGTAATTTGGTGCGCGGCACCGGCTGCAGATAATTTTGAAAAAGAATACCCTAATTCATACTTTTTACCATAAATGCCTAAGCCCATCGCAACGCCAGGAATTCCCCTGTAAAACTCCGTGAATTGTAATTCATTAGCCCTTTTAAAATCATAGGAAAATCCCATTTTAAAGCCACTTCCAATAAAAAATTCTCCTGAAAATACAAAGTGATTTAAAATGCGATTTAATGTGGTGTTGTTTCGTTCATAAAAGGGATCAAGGGGCCAAATTCCATAATCGGTTGTAAAATTATCCGAATCCCATTGATAAATATTATATGCGGTTATCGTATATCGAAAAGGTAAACGCTCCAAACGTTTACTAAAAATCAATTGGATGTCAAATGGTGTTGCATTATTGCTCGAGCCAAAACCTGCAAATTGATAACCCATGTTTTTTAGGATTAAGGCAAACTGAATATTTCTTAAATCATCTATATACATACAAGAAGCGTCGAATGCGACTCCAATATTATTAGCAAGTAGGTAATTTCCATAGATTAACTTAGCCTGACCTCCAAAGCGGTATTTATCAATTTGATGTGCACCCGCCGCATACAGCGAAAGTTCGATAGGCGTAAATGGAATGCCTCGATTTCCGTCTATATCAGTAGATTGTTGCTCGGGGTATGCAATAAAATTACCACCGATCATCAAAGGGATGTCAAACTTGTCATTTGCAGTAAAATAGGCAATATTTGAATAAATCGAATTGAAATAAAAATTAGTTGAAGCCAATAATTTGCCTCGCATTTCATCGTGAATCAAAGAAGGATTAGCGCCTGCAATCATCGCGTCATAATCATATGCGCCTCCAGCACCTTTATTTAAATATTGGTGTCTTGAACTTTGAGGTATATCTAAAAAACGAAATGTAGACGGAAATAATGATTGACAGAACGTATCATTTATAACACTTATGAAAAGAATACAAATAAAAATAAAATTTCGAACCACTTGTTTTTTCCTACGTATTTAAACGAATATTAATCCAATATATTTTGAATTCTGTACAAAATATATTGTACAAATTTAATAAACTTATACAAAAATAGTTTATTAATCATTTTTCGTTAGAAACACTACTTAAATACTTGCTTGTTTTTTGAAAACTAAAGCCAATATAACCTGCTAAAATACGAATCGAAAGAATAACACTTAACGCAGCAGTCGTATAGCCAAAGGCTACCCAAATTTTTGATAAATATTGGTACAAATGGTAAATTTCGGGCAAGGTCATTTTGTTGGAAATCGCTTTATGATTTATTGCAATATCAGCAAGGTCTTGATTTTCAAAAAGTAAAATAATGTCTTGAATTTTAACAATGGACACAAATGCAAAAACAAGCAAAGTAATTATGGAAATAAATTTTACCCAAGAATTTTTAAATAATATAACATCTTCAAAGAAAATGGTCCATCTAAAAAATTGAATAAACAAAACGATTAATACAAAATGGAAAATAAAAAAACGATACTCTATTTGAGAAAAAATAGGGTAGAGGATTGATAAACCAAAGATAAATGAGAAAATCCAAACGAAAATTTCTTTAATAATGGAATTGCTAAATAGTTGCATAAAGTATAAAATAAAAAACGCTGTGTATGTATAACACAGCGTTCTTAAAAAAAATTCTAAAGAATTAAAAAAAAAATAGATTTAGTTCTTAACCGTTTTGCCAAAACCCATTTTGATTCCGAAATGAATATCAATTTGTTTACTATTGTCGCTAAATGCGGTAGTTAAAATAGAACTAGATCCAAAATATAAAGGACCTACTTTCATTCCAGCACCAATAAAACGTCCAGCCGTTTCGGTAAAAGTAAATGGCGTGTAAATTTCGATAAATCGTGTTACAAAACGAGGCGTGATACCCCAATAATTTTGAGCTAATAGATTTCTTGGATTGGTATTATCATTAACACCTTGTTGCCAGTTAAATGTTAAATAAAATGGTTTCCAAATGCGTGCATCAAAATATAAATTCATAGCCATCGGTAATTTAGCTTCGATTTCGGTATTTGAATTTGTTTTAGTTATAATTCCAGCATTTTCTAAATTTGCTTGAATTTTATCTAAATTTCCAGAAATGTAATTGTTAATATTATCTCCTTTGCCACCAGTTGCATCTATACGATACTCTTGGTTGTTTTTTGCGTCAACTTTAAATTTTACAAATCCTATATCCATTAGTGATAAACCGGCTCTGAAAATATATTTTGAAGGATCTTTTTGGTCTTTTAACTGATAAGAAATACCTCCATCCGCACTAAATCCGCTTGGGCTTCCCATAATATTATTTGAGATATCATTGATGTTCGCATTCGAATAAGAAATACCTAAAGTTCCTGTTCCATCAATACTTGCTGTTTTGGTATCTTTATCCACGGTTGCGGTTAGATTATCCGCTCTTAAATAAGTATTCGCATAAATACCCGGGAATAAAACTTTAGCAGTACCACCAATTTTAACTAAATGCTGTGGTGTATTTAATAACGTCGTTGCGCCACTTAATCCCATTTCCATCCAACCCATAACAGTATATGATTGTTGATTGGTAGAAATCGTTTGCCCAACAATATCTTGAGCCGAAGTATTAAATAATGTTTTTCCTAAATTGATATCTAGGTCATTGATGCTTACTGCTGTTCGAACTCTTGTAGTTAACGCTAAAGTTGTGTTTTTATTTAATGCAAAAGCTACACTTGGGCCCATTAAATCAATTCCAATACGAGCATTAAAAGGCTTGTCAGAAGTATATTTTTCGAAAAATAATTTCTCAGGTTTGTCAAATTGATCTAAATTGCTTGTTGTTAATGGAACCAAGCTATTATTCATATTAATGTCAAATCCAATTAAATGAACATCCAATTTTTGGGGCATTTGAGCCAATTCTGCTGGATTTAAAAGTGTGCTCATCACACCCGCTCTTTGTGACGTTTTGATTCCTTGAAAGGAAATTTGTGATTGCATCAAATTTGGAAGCATTCCAGCGATACAAGATGCAAGTAGTAGTGTTTTTTTCATAAATGTGTTTAAGTTTAAATTTACGCAATATTAATCAAATTTTGTACCATCAATTTATAAAACTAATAATTTAGATAATTTTAACTTATAGTTCATGCTTTGATCTTTATAAAATAATAATATTCAATTTTTTCTGCATTATACTATTTTTGTGGTTTTAAATATTATAATTTAAATTATGACTTTAATTAAATCAATATCAGGTATTCGAGGAACGATAGGCGGAAAAGTAAATGAAAGTTTAACCCCTTTTGATGCACTCAAATACAGTATTTCATATGGCAACATGTTGAAAAGCAAATTTGAAAAACCCGTTGTTGTGATTGGACGAGATGCTCGAATGTCGGGAAATATGATTAAAAATATCGTGATTTCGGGTTTAAATAGTATTGGCGTCAATGTGATTGATTTAGATTTAAGTACGACACCGACTGTTGAATTTTCAGTGGTAGAACTAAACGCTCAAGGGGGTATTATTATTACAGCGAGTCATAACCCCAAAGAATGGAATGCCTTAAAACTATTAAATCATAGAGGTGAATTCATTTCGGATGCAGAAGGAAAAGAAATCGTAGCGCAAGCGGATGCTTTGGATGGATTTGAATTTGAACACGTGGATCATCTTGGTAAGTGTGTTTCAAACAATCAGATGCTCGATAAACATATTGAAAAAATATTACGTTTAGACTATATTGATAAAAAAGCAATCGAAGATAGTAACCCTAAAATTGTTGTAGATGCTATAAACAGTACCGGTGCAATTGCTGTTGAAAAAATGCTTGAGGTATTGAATATAAAGGAATATGAAATTTTAAATGCCGAAATGCATGGCAATTTTAATCATAATCCAGAGCCATTGGCACAACATCTTACACAGATTTCGGATTATATCAAAAAACATAAAATGGATCTCGGTATAGTTGTAGATCCCGATGTAGATCGTTTGTGTTTTGTAAATGAAGATGGCTCTATGTTTGGCGAAGAATACACTCTTGTGGCCGTTGCGGACTTTTTGCTGTCAAAAAAGTCGGGAAATACGGTGTCTAATTTAAGTAGCACAAGAGCATTAAGAGATATTACAAATAAATATGGGGGGCAATATTTCGCTTCTGCCGTTGGAGAGGTCAATGTGGTAAAAATGATGAAAGAAAATCACGCTTTGATAGGTGGAGAGGGTAATGGTGGCGTTATTTTTCCTGAAAATCATTATGGCAGAGATGCCTTGGTGGGTATTGCTTTATTTTTGAGCTATTATGCCGAAAAAAACCAATCGATGACTCAAATCAAAAATGCGCTCCCTCAATATTTTATGAGTAAAAATAAAATTGAGCTGACGCCCGAAATCAATGTAGATGAAATCATCAATCAGTTGCATCAGTTTTATAAAGATAAAGAAAGCTGCTCGATTGTGGATGGGCTTAAAATCGATTGGGAAAATGGCTGGGTTCATTTAAGAAAATCAAATACCGAACCTATAATCCGAATTTATAGTGAAGCAAAATCTCAAGATGAGGCGGAAACGCTTGCAAATAAAATTATTATTCAAATTAAAGAAATGATTGGATAAGTCGCCCAATAAACCCTTCAATTTTTCGTTTATAAATAAATTATTTTTTTGAAATACGTTTTCATCTTTCTTTTTTCAATGATATACTTCAATTTTTTCAGTCAAACTGCAATTATTGAAGGCATTGTAAAAGATGGTGGCACGGAGCCATTATATTTAGCTCAAATATTTATTGATAGCAATAAATCCAATTCGGTCGCTTCGGATATTGATGGTAAATTTAAAATTGAAGTAACCTCATTAAAATGCACCCTTCACGTTCAAAAAACAGGATATTTCCCGTATTCTAAAATATTTACTTTAAAAGATGGCGAAAGCCGAAAAATTATCGTTGAACTCAAAAGTGCTTCAAAACGATTAAGTACGGTAGATATAAAAAGTAAACGAAATGAAAAAAAATCGTTGGAAGAGGTGAGTTCACAACAAATTGTTTTAAAAATTGAACAAACCAATCCTTCGGGAAATGTAGAGCAGGCTTTAAAATTTCAAGGACTCGGTGTCGGAGGAAATAATGAATTGGGAAGTCAATATAATGTAAGAGGAGGTAATTTTGACGAAAATTTAGTGTATGTCAATGACTTTGAAATTTACAGACCGATGTTGATGCGATCGGCACAGCAAGAAGGCTTAAGTTTTGCCAATGCCTCTTTAATCAACAATATGAAATTTTCTTCGGGTGGATTTAAATCCGAATATGGCGATAAATTAAGTTCGGTTTTAGATATCGAATACAAAAAGCCAAAATCGTTTGCCGCTTCTATTGAAGCCGGGCTTATGGGCGTCAATGCGCATATGGAGTTGGGCAAAAAAAATGAGTATAGTTTTATTGCAGGTTTTAGGTATCGCGATAATTCCTATTTGCTGAGCAGTCAAGAGACTAAAGGGGCTTATTTGCCTCGTTTTATCGATTGGCAGCATTTGCTTACCTACCATTTTTCGGAAAAAGTGCATGTTGATTGGTTACTCAATATGAGCCAAAATCGATTTGTTTTGGTTCCCGAAGACCGTCAAACGAATTTTGGATTGGCCAATTTTGCTTTGGCTTATTTTGTGCAATATTCGGGGCAAGAACGAGATTTGTATAATAATTTGCAAAATGGTATTCATGTCCATTATAATCCATTTAAAAATCTAAAATTGAGATATAGTCATAGCGCTTATTTTATAGAAGAATCTCAAAATTTTGACATTACGGGTCAATATCGTATTGGCGAAATCGAAACCGATATTTCAAGTACCAACTATCAAAACCTAAAGTCGGTGATTGGTGCGGGTACTTTTCAGAATTGGGGCAGAGATCAATATCGCGCGCGCATTCAGCAGCATCAGTTGTTTTTTAATGCCTTAGTAGGTAAAAATAATATCAAAGGCGGATTGAGCCGAAAAACCGAAAATCTTCAAATTAATATCAGTCAGTGGGATCGATTGGATAGTGGCGATTATAATATTCCGATGAGTAATCAAATTGTTTTTCCGTTTGTGGCGCGCTCCAATAGTTTTTTAGAAAGCCATCGTTATGAGTTTTTTCTTCAAAATCAAGTGGAGTTTGACTTAAAAGAAAATCGAAAATTAGGATTTAATTTTGGGATGCGAGGCAATTATTGGTCCTTGAATAAAGAATTCTTTTTAAGTCCCAGATTTCAAGCATTTTTAAAACCTCTAAAAACAGATAAACTAACGTTTAATTTAGCTGTAGGTAGTTACAATCAATCGCCATTTTTAAGAGAGCTCTTTAATCAAACGGCGCAGCTCAATTCCAATGTGCAATCTCAAAAGTCATTGCATTATATTTTGGGAATGGATTATATTTTGAAATGGTACAATAGGCCTTTTAAGCTTACCGTAGAATCGTATTATAAACATATGTGGGATGTCAATACCTACCAATATGAAAATGTTTTAATCCGTTATCGAGCCAATAATCAAACGATTGCGTATAGCAAAGGTATTGACTTTAGGCTCCAAGGCGAAATTGTAAAAGATGCTGAAAGTTGGGTTAATTTTAGCCTTATGGACACCAAAGAATATACGGGTGACGTAACGATGAAGTATTTTGATAGTTCCGGAAACTTCTATCTAAATCCAAATGCCAACGGCATTAAAATTACAGACAGTGCCTTATTTGACCGAGGTTTTATACCGCGCCAAAGCCAACAGTTTTTTACGTTTAATCTATTTTATCAAGATTATATCCCGATGATGCCGAATTATAAGGTGCATTTGAATTTTATTTATGCGAGTGGATTGCCATTTAGTCCACCAAACAATGAATTGTTCCGAAATGCATTTACCATGAAACCCTATTTAAGATTAGATATTGGTTTTTCGGCGATGCTTTACGATCGAAATAAAAAAAATAAAGGCAACATAACAAGCAAAAAAGGAATGGAATCATTAACCGCAACACTCGAATTATTCAATTTCTTAGATTTTCAAAATCAAGTTTCAACAAGCTGGGTGCGCGATTACAATAATAATTTTTTGGCCGTTCCCAATAATC
>JBIPPB010000004.1:0-65106 GCA_044368655.1 Chitinophagales bacterium
TGAAGTTTTAAGTTCAATCAAAAATGCCCTGTGGAAAACTTTTACTCTATTTTTCAAAATATTTTATCAAATTTGCAATATGATAGAAGAAAAATCGGCTCTCGAAATTGAATACAGCCAGGACGACATCAAAACCCTGGAACCCCTCGAACATATTCGGCACAGGCCCGGAATGTATATTGGTAAGACCGGAGATGGTTCCTCGCCCGATGATGGAATTTATATTCTAGTAAAAGAAATTTTGGATAATGCCATAGATGAATTTATCATGGGGCATGGCAAAAAAGTGGTTGTGGATGTAACGACCGAAGATGTGATGGTTCAAGATTTCGGACGAGGTATTCCGCTTGAAAAATTGTCGGATTCGGTTTCTATTATGAATACCAGTGGTAAATTTGATAGCAAAGCCTTTAAAAAATCAGTGGGAATGAACGGTGTGGGAAGTAAGGCCGTGAATGCCTTGTCGCAATCGTTTAAAATTCGTGCGGTGCGCGAAGGCAAAATGCGAGAAGTGACTTTTGAAAAAGGTAAAATAGTTCATGATTCTTCAATTCAATCGTCTTCTTCAAGAAATGGAACGACGGTTTGGTTCAAACCCGACGCAACCATTTTCCAAAATTATCGATTCATCGCCGATTATTTAGATGAGTTACTCTCGAACTATGCCTATTTAAATTCGGGATTAAAAATTGTTTTTAATAACCAAGAGTATTTTTCTCAAAATGGATTAAGAGATTTAATTGACCGCAAAGCGCCTCAAGAAGAAAAACATTACCCAACGATTCATCTTAGAGAAGGCGACATCGAAATTGCATTTACCCATACCAATAAATATGGCGAGGAGTATTATACCTTCGTAAATGGTCAAAATACCACGCAAGGAGGTACGCACTTGGCGGCATTCAAGGAAGCTATAGTAAGAACCGTTCGGGATTTTTATAAAAAAGATTTTGATGCGTCGGATATTCGTATGAGTATCGTTGGAAGTATTTGTGTAAGGATTCAAGAACCGCTTTTTGAGTCGCAAACCAAAACCAAATTAGGTACCGAAAAGTTGCATGGCGAAAATATCACTATGAAAACCTTTGTGGGTGATTTTGTTCGTACGCATTTAGATAATTATCTTCATAAAAATCCTCAAGTAGCCGAAGTGCTTCTTAAAAAGATTCAAGCAAGTGAAAGGGAGCGTAAAGACATGGAAGGCGTAAGGAAAATTGCTAAAGACCGCGCCAAAAAAGCGAGTATTCATAATAAAAAATTACGTGATTGCCGTTATCATTTAAATGAATTAAAGTATGAGCATCGCGATAAAACTTCGATATTCATTACCGAGGGAGATAGCGCGAGTGGCTCGATAACCAAAGCTCGAAATGCTGAATTGCAAGCGGTTTTTTCATTAAAAGGTAAGCCTTTAAATTGTTTTAAAAACAATAAAAAGAAGATTGTATATGAAAATGAGGAGTTTAACTTATTACAGCATGCCTTGAATATTGAAGAAGGAATTGAAAATCTTAGATACAATCATATCATCATTGCCACCGATGCCGATACCGACGGCATGCACATTCGCCTTTTATTGTTGACGTTTTTTCTTCAATTTTTCCCTGATGTGGTTCGTTTGGGGCATATTAAAATACTAGAAACACCTTTGTTTAGAGTTCGGAATAAAAAAGAAACGATTTACTGTTATTCGGATGAAGAGCGCGTTGCGGCCATTAAAAAACTCGGTTCCAACCCTGAAATTACTCGTTTTAAAGGACTTGGAGAGATTTCTCCAGATGAATTTAAAGGATTTATTGGAAGCCAAATTAAGTTAATGCCTGTTTTATTAAGCGATGCGATAAAAATTCAAGAATTGTTGAATTATTATATGGGGGACAACAATGAAGATCGAAAACAATTTATAATCGATAATCTGATTGTAGAACTCAATGAAGAGGAATTGCTTGAAGCGTAGTCTATTATTTTAAGTTTTTTTAAACCAATATTACCAAACATTAAAGTACTTTTGCAATATAAAAAATAAGAATATGAAAAAAAATAGTTTGTTTTATGTGTTTCTTTTTTTAATAATCTCAACGTTTCAACTTTCTGCTCAAAAGAAAACGTCGGTAGCACCTAAAAATGATATTTTTAAAATCAATATTAAAACCAATGGACTAAAAACCCATTGTTTATTAGCGTATCATCAAGGCGCCAATAAATATAAAATCGATTCGATTCCGTTTAACCAAAAAGGAGAAGCGACATTTGTGGATACAGGCAAAAAAGTGCGCGGAGGAATTTACTTATTAGTATTCCCAACGTTAGGGAATAATTATTTTGAATTTTTGGTTTCGAATACCGAAAAAAATATGGAAATGATTATTGATACTTTAGCGATTCATAAAGTACAAATTAAAAATAGCGAGGAGAATACCTATTTTTATGATGAAATCAATTATGTAGCACCTTTATATAAAGAAATTTCGGAATTGAATACAAAAAGAAATAATGAAAAAATCGATAAATCGGAAAAAGAAAAAATCGACAATCGTTTGCGCGAAATTGAAAAATCAATTCAAGACCAAAGAGAAAAAGTAATTAAAGAAAAACCGAATTTATTATATTCTAAAATCATGAACATGATGAAAGAAATCGATGTACCTGAATCGCCAAAAGATGCCAAAGGAAATATCATCGATTCGACATTTCAATACAATTATTATAAAGAACATTATTGGGATAATACCGACTTAAACGACGATAGATTATTATATACGCCTATTTTTGATGGAAAATATAAAACCTATTTCGAAAAAGTGATTTATAAACATCCAGACTCTATCAAAGTAGAAATTGACAAAGTTTTAGGCAAAATAAAAGATCCGAATTCGATGATGATGCGTTTTATGTTGGGTAATTTGATTAACGAATATGCCAACTCTAAAATTATGGGTCAAGATGCACTTTATGTACATTTAGTAAAAAATTATTATACCAAAGGAAAAGCGCCTTGGGCAGATAGCGCTACCGTAAAGAAAATGCAATACGATGCTGAAGATTTAGAGCCTATTTTAATCGGAAAAATAGCACCCGATTTCTCCGTTTTTGATACGACTTTAAAAACTATTCATAAATTATACGATTTAAAATCAAAGTATAAAATACTTGTTTTCTGGAATCAAGATTGCGGACATTGTAAAAAAGAAGTTCCAAAATTAGATACGATTTATCCTGATTTACTAAAAAAAGGAGCCGATGTTTTTGCGGTTTGTACGGTTGTAGATAAAGATGCCCAGATTGACCAATGGAAGCAATTTATTAAAGATAAAAAATTGCGATTTAAGAACTACGGAGATCCCCGCCATCAGTTATATCCATTTTTTCAAGTATTGTATAAAATTAAAGCCACACCGGAATATTATATCTTAGATAAAGAGAATAAAATTATTGCTAAAAAATTAGCACCGGATCAAATGCTTGATTTTATAGACAATTACGAGCGTTTAAAAAAATAACTTTTGTTTTCCAAAAGGAGCTTTTTAATTACATTTTTGTTACTAAGCCACTCGTTACATAGTAATGATTCGCTTTATACAAAAAATCATAATAAGTCGCTAGCAGTTACTGGAGCGGCTGCGGGTTTATACGTATCCTCGGGCGCGTTACTTTATACCGCTTGGTACAAAGATTATCCAAAAAGTGCCTTTCATTTTTTTGATGACATTCAACAATGGAACCAAAGCGATAAATACGGTCACGTTTTTTTTGCGTATTATCAAGCTAAAGTATGGAATAAAGCCTTTTTATGGTCGGGCAAGTCCAAAATATCAAGCGCCATTTTAGCCGCCTCGTTTTCCTTTATGGCTCAAAACAGTATTGAAGTTTTTGATGGTTTCTCAAAACAATGGGGCGCTTCCTATACCGATGTTATCGCTAATGGAATAGGTTCAGGAATCTTTTTAGCGCAAGAGTTGATTTTCAAAAAACAATTGTTTCAATTAAAATATTCGTATACGTTTCAATCGTATGCAAATCCTATTTTGCAAGAACGTTCCAATCAGATTTTTGGCAGAAATTATTTCCAACATATGGTTAAGGATTACAATGGCTCGGTGATGTGGATTTCGACGTCTCTAGGGGATTGGAAAAAAGAAAAATCTAAATTAGACTTTTTGGGCGTCGCGGTTGGATTTGGTAATGGAGGCCTTTTTGGCGCATCCATTAATGAATGGGAAAATTTTAGCGGTATTTATTATAACATGAGCCATATTTCGAGATATCGTAAATTTTTAATAGCGCCAGATATCAATTTAGAGCGTATTCCAACAAATAAAAAATGGCTTAAAACACTGCTCTTTTTTGCAAACGGCATGAAGCTCCCGATGCCAACACTCGAAATCAATACCCTTGGTCATGTTGAATTGCATCCGTTTTATTTGTTTCAGTCCGAAATAAGGTTTTAAATATTTTGATGAATCGCAATTCGATTGCCTTCGGAGTCTATAAATTCAGCGACAAATCCCATAGATCCGACCGAAGTTTTAGGATAAAAAGTAGTTCCGTTTTGTTGTGTTACTTTCTCGAGCGTTTCGTCGATATCATTGGAATGAAAATAAATAATGACACCCTCTTTCGTCGGTTTATAGGTTTCGCCTTTCGCTAAAGCGCCCGAAATGCCTTTTAACTCCGAATCAAAAGAAAAAAATGACATCTCATTGCCATCAATAGACGCATCTTCAAAAGAAACATTAAAAACCGCTTTATAAAATGTTTTAGCTCGTTCTAAATCTATTGCAGGAATTTCAAAAAACACGACTGGATTTGTAGTTGGTTTCATATATGAAATTTAAAATTGAAAATCTTTATCCGTTAGAGATTTTTTCTCGATTTTGATACAGGTCAACGAATATTGATGCATCATGCCAGATACTTCTATTTTTAAAGGAAAACTGTTTGATTTAGAAAGAAAAGTTCCCCAAAAATCTTTATGATGATTAAGCCAAGCGGCTCCATTCGTTTTTTGAGAAACAGGGTTGAAATGAAAAATACGTTTTTCAAACAAATTTTTAAATGCAAAAACTTGGCAGGATTGTCCTAAAACTTGACTTTTTTGAGTCATTTTTTCAAAATGATTGGGTTTATCTTCGTCGAGATGTGTGGGAAGGCAATAAAACGTATCTTTATCTTTTTTCAAGTGTTTAATACAAACTTTATTTCCATTCGGGTGGTAAACTTCAATTTGATCTTCAAACACCCATTTATATCGATTTCCTTTAATATATAAATAAGCTATTGATTTGCCTCCATTAGGAATGTCGCGATAAAAATCTTCATCGGATATCAAAAGTTTATTCGGATTTTTGAGTAGTTTTTGAAACGTAAGCACGCCTTCAAAAGTCTTTTCAATTTGTGGTGTTTTACTTGAATCTTTTTGAGACGCATGGGTATTTAGAGGTAAGCTGTCCGACTTTTTTATAATCATCGAATCTTTTTCTATCTGAATTTCGGTGTCCTCAGTAATTGTAATCACTTGACAAAAAGAAGAAACATAAAAAAAGATAAAAATAAAACTACAAAAGCGTTTTTTCAAAAATAGCATACGTTTTATATTTTTCTCCATTAACTACTTTTACGCCTTTGTTCATTTCGGGGTTTGATTCCAAAATCCAACTTGCTTCGGCATGTTTTATCCCTTTATTGAGTCCATTTTTGATAATTTCATAATACATCACGGCATCCAACCCTTTTCCACGATATTCTGGCAAAATTCCGAGTAATAAAACTCGAATCCACGTCATTTTCTTTTTGTTAAATAACAATTTTAAAAAATTAAAAGGAAATAATTTACCTTTAAAAGATTTTGTAATCTGATTAATATCCCGAAGGGCAAGCGCAAATGCAACAACTTCTCCTTTTTCATTTTCAATAATAGGAGCAAATTCGGGGTCTATAATCAACTTAAGTTCATTAGCCATAAGCTGAAGTTCGGGGTCAGTCATCGGTACAAATCCCCAATTATTTTCCCACGCTTTATTGTAAATCGTTTTTACATTTTCAATTTCTACATTCAGGTTGGATTTATCAATCAATCGCAAGCGGCAACGACTTCGTTGTAATGCAATATCCTTGACACGCAAAAACTTTTCATTTTTTAAGACATCTGATTCTTTAAATTGATAAGCAAACATGCGCATCGCCACTTTTAATCCAAAATTTTCAAACAAATCTTGATAATATGGCGGATTGTAAGACATCATAATTTTAGGCGCATCATCAAAACCCTCAATTAATAAACCCGATTCATAGTTTGTAGAAGGATTTACAGGGCCTTGCAATAGATGATTATCTAATAAATAATGCCATGCTACAACCTTATTCAGAAGCATGTCGGCCACTTCTTGGTCATGAATACATTCAAAAAAGCCAAAAAAGCCCACCTTACTACCATGAAATTCATTGTATTTCATATTATTGATGGCTGCAATTCGGCCCGCATCTTTCCCGTCTTTGATTGCCATAAAGCATTGAATAGCGCCTAATTGGTAAAATGGATGTTTTTTTACATCCAATCGTTGCCCAATTTCCATGCGCAAGGGCGCCACCCAAAAAGGATCATTTTGATAAATTTGATAGTCAAAGTTTATGAAGCGTTCCTTTTCTTTTTTGTTTTTGAGGTCTATTTCGATGATTTCAATCATAATTATCCAAAAATAAACCACTAAAATAAGTGATTTTTTTTAAAATCAATATAAATTTTCAAAGTTAACCAGCTCTTCAGGAGAAATTTTATAATAAAACCAAATTTATTAAAAAATATTGGAGATTAATTATAAAATAAATTGCAGCATAAAAACGTTTCACTAATTAAAAGTGACCGTTTGCAAAAAATTAGTTTACAAAAAAAATTAAAAGCTATATATTTGTACGCATTTATTTGAATGAAAGAAGAACTCTAAAATTTTAGAAATGATTAAATTTGTTAGGATTTTATTTATAAGCATTATACACATTGTGTTTTTTCAAAATGCGATGGCTCAAGACCCCCATTTTTCTGTTTTTTACGGAGTACCAATTGGTTTAAATCCAGCATTTACAGGTAATTTTAATGGAAACTTTAGAGTTGGAGCGCAATATCGCGACCAATGGTCTGCCATTGGAAGTAACGATGGCGGCGTGGCAGGATACAAAACGGGTTTAATGAGTTTTGAAGCCAGAACAAATCGTGGAATAGATGAAAATGACTTAGTAGGTTTTGGTGGACTTTTTATGTATGATGTGGCAGGAAGTAGCCGTTTACGAAATACAAAATATGCGATTTCAGGATCATATCGTAAGGCATTAGATGAATATGGGGATCATTTTATTGCTATTGGTGGTCAATTAGGCATGATCCAAAAAACAATAGATTTGTCTGGTTTAAAATGGCCTTCACAGTGGGATGGAACTCAATATAATCCTTCAAGCAATTCGGGAGAAAATCTTGCGGGATTAGATAACAATATTTCTTTTTATGATATGAGTGCGGGTTTGATGTGGGGTTATAATGTTTATGACACAAGACATCGTATTTTTGCGGGTTTAGCATTAATGCATATTAATGAACCAAATCAAAGTTTTTATACCAATAATCAAACATTTGATGCTAAGTTGCCGATGAAAATTAATTTTAATATTGGTGCAGGAATTCAACTTTCCGAAAGAATCGATGTGATGCCTAAGTTTTTATATATGAAACAAGGACAAAATATGGAGTCTATTTTTGGTTCGGACGTTCGTTTTGTATTTGATCCAGATGATCCAATGGGGAATTCATTTTATGTTGGATTATTAGGAAGAATGGTAGGTGGCGACCCACAATTGCCAAATTCATCAGGAATTAATTTTGAATCACTTATTGCTACGGCGCGTGTCGATTATAACAATTTAGAAATTGGAGCGGCATATGATTTTGGTGTTTCTCAGCTTAAAAATTACATCTCTTATCAAGGAGGTTTTGAAGTTTATTTCAATTATACATTTAAAATAGAATCGAATAGTCAAAGAAAAATGTTTTGTCCTAAATTCTAAAGGTTTTGAAAAAATCATTTTTTGCGATTTTATTGCTAACTTCCCTTTTTGGTAGTTTAAATGCCAGTCGGATTATAATTCCGATGGACGAGGTTCAAAAAAATCATTTAAAAGCATATGGAATTGCTTATTGGGTAATTTCAAAAGATCTCCCAGTAGATTGGATGCTTAATTACCGAGGAGGTAGTTTTAGTTTTATTCATGCGGATATTATTGAAAAAGAATGTATTATTCGAGGGGTTTCCTATGAAATTGTTTCAGATCAAAATTATCAAGGCATTTTAGCCGAAATTTCAAGAAATGATGTGAATCAAGATGTTATCAAATTAGAAGTTGCTCCTAAAATTGCGGTGTATTCGCCTAAATCAAAATTGCCATGGGATGATGCAGTTACCTTAGTATTAACCTATGCTGAAATCCCTTATGATGTGGTTTATGATTCTGAAATCCTCACCGATCAGTTACCAAAATACAATTGGCTTCATTTGCACCACGAAGACTTTACGGGGCAATATGGAAAATTTTATGCCCAATATCGTGGTCATGAATGGTATCAAAAAGATCAAGCCGAACAAGAAGCCGTAGCCAAAAGTTTTAATTTTAATAAAGTATCAAAAATGAAATTGGCGGTAGCCAAAAGAATGCGAGATTTTGTTGTTGGAGGTGGTTTTCTATTTGCGATGTGCTCGGCAACCGATAGTTATGATATTGCACTTTGTTCCGAAGGGACCGACATTTGTGAACATGTCTTTGATTATGACCCCATAGACCCAAATTATACTTCAAAATTAGATTTTTCAAAATCATTTGCATTTAAAGATTATCAATTGCACACGAGTCCATTTGTATATGAATACAGCACGATTGATCGTTCGCCTGTTAATGGCAAAACGATAGATGAGTCTGAAGATTATTTTTTATTATTTGATTTTTCGGCAAAATGGGACCATGTTCCAACCATGTTGACACAAAATCATAGTCGAATTATTAAAGGTTTCATGGGACAAACCACAGCTTACGATAAAAGTTTTATAAAAAAAGATGTACTTGTTTTAGGCGAAAATAAAGCGAATAACGAAGCACGCTATATTCATGGAACACAAGGTCTTGGAATGTGGACCTTTTATGGAGGTCATGACCCCGAAGATTATCAGCATTTTGTGGGCGATCCAAAGACCGATTTAAATCTTCATCCCAATTCGCCGGGTTATCGTTTGATATTAAATAATGTGTTATTTCCTGCAGCCAAAAAGAAAAAACAAAAAACCTAATTCGTGCAGCCACTTCGTGAAGATTTTGAAAAATTAAAATCCGTTCCATCTAAAAAGTTGGATGATTTTTTTGAAAAAGAACATCAATCTGTTTTCGAAAAAACAAATTGCTTGGAGTGTGCCAATTGTTGTAAAAATTACAGTCCAATTATCGAACCGAATGAAATATCTGATTTAATGAAAAATATGGGTGTTTTACCGGATGTTTTTTGGAAAGAATATGTAGAAATGGATCAAGATGGCGATTTTGTTTTTAAATCGCAGCCTTGTCCCAATTTAGATTTAGATACAAATTATTGTAAAATATACGAAAACAGACCTCGTGCTTGTCGCGAATATCCGCATACCAATCACAAAAAAATGAATGCGCATCTCGATTTACTTCAACTTAATATAGAAATTTGCCCAGCCGCATCTCAAATAGTACAAAATATTATAGATAAAATTTCATAATTTTTATTTAAAAACTTTAATTTTGTAAGATTTAAAATCTTCAAAATGAGGTATCTTACTTGTTTGTTTCTTTTTTTCTCATTAAAATTAGCCGCTCAATATTTCCAAAGTCCAGATAATCCATATTATTGGAAGAATAAAAAACCGTACCAAAATTATTGGCAACAAGATATTGAATACCATATTAATGCGAGCCTCGATGAACGATTAGAAATTATTTCGGGAGTTGAAAAAATTGTTTATACCAATAATTCACCAGATACCTTGTTTGAACTTTTTTTTAATTTATACCAAAATGCATTTATAAAAAATTCTTATTTGTCCGATTTACAAGATGCCAATGGTGTAAAACCAAAATTCGGATATTGGGAAAACCAAAATAAAGGCAACGAAATCCGATCTTTAAAAGTCGACGGATTGCATTGTCGTCAAGAAATAGATGGAAGCATTATGCGAGTCGCTTTAAATAATCCCATTCCGCCAAATACACAAGTAGAAATCGAAATCGATTTTAAAACGTATTACAGTATGGGTGGCGATACAAGACGAAGAATGAAGCGTTATATACATCAAAATCGAAAACATTTTAATGGTGCGCATTGGTATCCTCGATTGGCAGTTTATGATCGAAAATTCAAATGGTGTACGGATCAGCATTTGAATAGAGAATTTTATGGTGATTTTGGCGATTATTATGTAAATCTTACATTCCCTGCGGATTATATCGTAGAAGCTACGGGGTTGCTTCAAAATCGTAAGGAAGTCCTTCCGGATACGTTAAGGAAAAAATTGGATTTATCGAATTTTTGGAATTTACCTTGGGACACCACAGTTTCGTTTCATCAGAAAATCGACAGCGGAGCTACCAAAACGTGGCGTTATGTTGCTCATAATGTGCATGATTTTGCATGGATTGGGGGTCCTCATTATCGAATTCATGATTCTACCGCTAATGGCTTTCAAGTGGTCGCTTTAGTTCTAGAACCTCATGCGTCGGGTTGGAAAACGGCAATTGACTTTACTCGAAATGTTATGGAAGTTTATCAAAAAGATATTGGTAAATATGCATATCCAAAAATGGTCGTAGCCGATTGTCAAGATGGAATGGAATACCCAATGCTCACTATGGACGGAGGTTCCGAACCAGGATATCGAAAATTACTAGCTCATGAAGTGGGGCATAACTGGTTTTACGGTATGGTCAATAATAATGAAACCTACCGAGCTATGCTCGATGAAGGATTTACGCAATTCCTTACGGTTTGGGCTTTAGAAGCTATTGATGGCAAATATATTAAACAAAATGTATCTAAAAATAAATTAGCAAATAAAGTGCACGAACACACGTGTTCGCGCGAAGCCAATATTTATAATGGATATATGTATGATGCCATGCGTTTGCGCGATCCTTCCTTAAATACCCATTCGGATGGATTTAACGGCGCTTTAGGTCAGGGTGGAGGATATGGACATGTGTATACCAAAACAGCAACGATGTTGTATAACTTACAGTATGTACTTGGAGATGCTTTGTTTTTAAATGCCATGCAGCATTATTTTAATCAATGGAGTTTTTGCCATCCTTATATCGAAGATTTTAGACAGAGTATTATCGATTATACTAAAGTTGATTTAAATTGGTTTTTTGACCAATGGATAGAAACTTCTAAACATATTGATTATAAACTCTCTAAGCCAAAACTTTTGGATTCCAATTTTAATTATGAATTAAAGCTTAAACGAAAAGGTGAAATGCAAATGCCTTTAGATTTAACATTTCAAGGAAAATCAGGCAATCGATACCATTTTTATATTCCAAATACGTGGTGGCAAAAAGAAACAAAAGCAAAGCCGCTTCAACGTTGGATAGGATGGGATAATAACTTAAAAACGACTTATAAAACATCGATTCATATTGGAGAACCGATTATTTATGGAACTATTGACACCTCAAGAAGATTAGCAGATATCAATGCGCTAAACAACAGTACAAAGTTACCAGTTAAAACAAGATTGGATCATTTAATGGGCTATACGATTGATCGACATACCTATAATGTAAACCTAAGACCTGATTTATGGTATAACAATACTGATGGTATAAAATTTGGTATACATGCCGATGGAAACTATATGCGATTTTTTCATAATTTTGAAGCGGACGTTTGGTTTAATTCAAGAATTGGCCAATCTTGGATTCGTGAACAAAGTTTTGGTTGCGGTATTTATGATCCCATTGCATTTCGATTTAGCTATAGTCATCCTCTTGATAAATGGATTAAAAATAGCACCATTTTTATTCAAACAAAATGGATGGACGGCATCGTAGGAGCTAAATTGGCTTTAAACAAAATATTCTCGGATAAATTACAAACCTATATTTCGTTTAAAACATTTGGATTGACGAATGATTATAGTTTAAATTATCAATATTTGCCAGATTTGGCTCGATCTAATGGAATGAATACAAGTTTGAGTTTGGGTTTTAATTTTAATAATGTTTTTTCAAACATTTACCAAAAAAGCCGTCTCGAAATCCGAACGAGTTTGCTTAATCAAAATAGTTATAGTTATATTTCTTCTGAAAATACGTTTAAAAAATGGCTCGGACGCACGTTGCTATCTTCAAGATTTTTTGGACGAATTGGGGTGCATGCTTCTGAAAATAGTCCAGCATTTAATTCATTACTTAATGCAGGTGGTGCCAATACGGAAGAGCTTCTTGAGGATGAATTTATGCGCGCGGTGGGGATTTTTCCAAACGAATTATTTAACGCATCTTCAAACAATGCCTACCATCTTCAAATGGCAGGAGGCACGAATTTGCGTGGTTATGCATTTCGAAGAAATATTGTAGATGGAACAAATAACTATCAATTACTTGGTTACAATTCAGGGTATTCTGCAAATTTTGAGTTCTTTTTCCATCATTTAAGTCCTATTAAATTTAGAAAAATAGCTCCAATAATTTGTTTTGAAACGTATTTGTTTTCGGATATTGGTCAATTGGCTAATACGTTGCAAAATTTTAATTTAATTGCAACACCAATATTGGCTGATGCAGGAATTGGCGCTGCGATTCATGTAAAAAGATGGGGGCAATTTGCCAAAGCCAATCCTTTATATTTTAGATTTGATATGCCATTATACGTATCGCACCCAAATCAAAACGACCAAAATCAGCATTTTGCTTTTCGTTGGTTAATTGGAGTTGGAAGGAGTTTTTGATAAAATTATTAAATCTTTGTGTTATATTTTAATGTTTTTTAGTAAGATAAAGGATGTTCTTCTAAATATAAATAAAACATTATTAACTGAAGAATTAAGAAAATAAAAATTAAAATATATTTGAATTTTTTTGAATACATTTTATTTGAAATTGGATAAAATAATGGAAAAATAATACTTGAATATCGATGAATGGAAATTATACTGCCTGCAATTAATGGAAGCAAAAGTTGGGATAAAATAAAAAAGCTAAATGAAAAGCTATGGATTTTAATACATTGGTAAATAGCTATTAATATTAAAATTATAAATAGAAAAGATAAGAACTGTACTTCAAGGGTGTTATTGTAAAATAAGCTCTTATAAGGCATTTGTATAGACTTATTCCAGCCTTTTTGAGCAATACTAAAAGCAAACAAACTTCCAGTATGTTTAAATTGATATAAAGACCAACAAGAAAAACTAATTAACGAAATGAATGGAATAAAAATTTCTTTATTTTGAAAATAGGTATCTAATCTATAGAGCCCGTTAATTTTAATTTTATTAATTTCAATTATGTAAAATATAAAAGGAATAATTAGTAAAATGCCATTTGGTCTAATTAATGGTATTAAAAGCATGCATATACTAAAAATAAATAAACGATTTTGTTTTATTGAATTATAAGAAATAAGAACAATAGCTAAAAATAAACTTTCGGTATAAAATATGGAAAAGTAGAAATTGAAAGGAAAAGTTGCAAAAAAAATTGTACTGTAAAGAGCCTTATTTGTATTATTAAATTTATCTAACAAAAATAAATAAAGATGTTTTAATACAAAATAGTTGAAAATTAAACTTAAAATAAAAGCAGATAAATAAAAATTAATATTTAATATTTTCATTAAAATTGAAATCAAAAAAGGATATAATGGAAAAAATGCCCATTCACTTTGCCTATAATTGTTAGCATCTATTTTTATTGAATCTTCAAAATTTAAAGTCGATTCATAGCCATTTTCTACTATTCCTTTATACCATCCACAGTCATTTTTACAAAATAAACTTGTAAAATCTTCTAAACGAGATACATTTATATTTTGAGAATGTACATAAAGCGTCCCAAATGAAATGTATATGAGTTTTAATCCTAATATAATTACTATGATTTTTAATTTATAATGCATAGTTTAAAATATAATAAACTTCTATTTCGTTTAATGTTTTTGTTTGATTCCTAATTGATACCCAAGATACGCCATTGGAATATAGGCTAGAAATAAGTCTAGTATGTTAAACCAAAGTGGTGAGGGTACCGAAAATACCATTGAAATACCACCAATAAGAAATACAACACCAACGGTTAAACTTAATCGCAATTTTTTAGTTAAAAATCCAACAATTAAAGCGCCAATTAATGTTCCAATGGCATGGGCTAAAAAAGGAGCTAAAAAATGTATGGGTTCAAAAAATGGCATTGCTTTTTCAAGACCTTCGGGTGAATTTAAATCAAACCCAGAAGGAGGAGGAATGATTTTCATCATGAATTCAAGTATGCTCATATTAACAATTCTACCAACGATAAGACCAAAAATTAAGGAAAAGATATTTTTTAAAATTTCTTTATAATTCATATGATTTCTTTTAAAAAAATAGCCTCTAAAAAGAGGCTACTATAATTTAATTATGCAAGTGCTTGTTCGATATCTGAGATTAAATCTTTAGGATTTTCTACGCCTACCGAAAAACGAATCAATTTTTCAGTAACATTGATTTGAGCTTTGATCGCATCCGGAACCCCAGCGTGCGTCATACTGTATGGATGTTGAATTAAACTTTCGGTACTTCCAAGACTTACGGCCAACTTAATTAATTGAAGTTTATCTAAAAAGTCAAAGCATTCTTTTTCACCACCTTTTAAATCAAATGAAATCATAGCTCCTGGCTCCGAACATTGATTTTTGTATATACGCTCTTGTTCCGCATTTTCAAATTGATCAAAATAATATACTTTCTCTATTTTAGGATGTTGACGAAGATATTTTGCCAATACTTTTGCATTCTCACATTGACGCTCCATTCGAAGATTAAGGGTTTCTAAACTTCGTGTCATCAACCAAGCTGTATGAGGTCCACTCATGCCACCTAGATTAGAACGCATTTTTTTAACTCTTGCGATTTCTTTTTTACTTCCGATACAAACTCCCGCAACAATATCACTATGCCCACCAATATATTTAGTAGCGCTATAAACAACCATATCACAACCCATTTCTAAAGGATGTTGCCAAATTGGACCCATATACGTATTATCAGCTACGACATATACTTTCTTTTCAGGTGTTGATAGTTTTTTTGCAATACGCACGCACATTTCGATGTCAATCAAAACATTGTTTGGATTAGCAGGCGTTTCTACAAAAATTACTGAAATTTTATCTTTAGCATCTGAAGCCTCTATCAATTTCATAATATCTTCTTCATTGTCATCAGGCATAAAACCTAATGCACCGATGTTATATCGACTTAAAATATTTTTGAAAAAACTATCCGAACCTCCATATAAAGGATTCGAATGTAAAACAACTTCTCCGGGTCTTAAATATTCCAACATCGTTGTTGAAATTGCAGCCATACCACTTTCAAAAACACATGCATCTTCACCACCTTTTTCATAAATGGCTAAACGTGTTTCAACTATTTCTAAATTTGGATTGTTAAAACGACTATAAACAAGTCCATTTGATTGGCCTTCAGGTAATTGTCTTTTTCCAGTAAGTACTTCAAAAAAATCTTTACCTTCTTGTGCAGATCTAAAAACAAAGGTGCTGGTTTGAAAAATTGGCGTTTTAACACTACCTTCACTCCATTCTGGATTATATCCAAAAGTCATCATTAAACTTTCGGGTTGCATTTTTGATTTGTCCATTTTATTTAATTTGATTATTGAAATTTACGATTAATGATATCAAGAAAAGTTTGATATATATCATCTAACTCACTGATATTATATTTTTGGGCGTATTGGTTCATTAAATCTACAGATTCATTTAATGATTTTTTTTGATTTATCTTCATTAAACACTCTGAAAGTTCGATGGAGTTTCCTTTGAAGAATTTCTCAACTAAACCAATTCGAGCATTTAGATCAATAAAATCATATATTTCCTTTCCTACTTTTTCTGCCTTTTGTCCAAAAATTGGTTTTTCAATTTTTGGAGTCTCCTTTTCAATTGCTTTTTCTTCTACTTTTTTATTTTCAACAACATTTACGGGTTCGATTTCTACTTTTGCATTTTCTGTTTTTTCAAAATCAAAATTAAAAGATTCTATCGAAAATATTTCATTTTCTGGAGTATTCAAGCTCTCTTTAGTCTCTTCTATATCGTTGTTTGATTTCGTTTCAATTGTGTCGTCTAAAGTTATTTCTAGTGGAATTTCTTTAGATTTTATAGTTTCAATTACTTCTTTGTGCGTATCCGTAATTAATGTATAATTGTTAGGAGATAAATCTTTAACTAAAGCATATAAATTTTTGATATCTTCGAGCATGATATCTTTTTTTAATTCATCAAATTCACTCGCTTTAATATCAATATATGTGCTATAAATTCTTTTTATAATTTGATCAATTTTTGGTGTGGGTGTGTTCATTTTTCGTATTATTTAAAAAAAAAAAGATATTATTGCCGAATAATTGTATAAAAATATAAACTTTTTGCAAAGAAACGAATTTTTTTTTGGAAAGATCGAAGTAATTTGTGGTTCTATGTTTTCTGGTAAAACAGAAGAACTCATTCGTAGGCTTAATCGAGCTATTATTGCTCGGAAAGAAGTGGTTATATTTAAGCCCGAATTAGATCAAAGATATAGTTCGGATCATTTGGTTTCTCATAATCAATCTAAAATTCCAGCCATTGCAGTCGGCAATACCAAATTAATTTTAGAAATGTCAAAAAAACATGAAGTCATTGGAATTGATGAAGCACAATTTTTTGATGAAGGATTATTAAATGTTTGTGAAATTCTTGCTAAAGAAGGAAAAAGAGTAGTTATTGCGGGTTTAGATATGGATTATCTGGGTAAACCTTTTGGAATTATGCCACAATTGATGGCTATTTCTGATGAAGTTCTTAAACTACATGCGGTTTGTATGCAATGTGGCGAACAAGCCGTTTTTAGTAAAAGACTCCATCACGCTAGCGATACCGTATTGTTAGGTGCAAAAGAAAATTATGAACCTCGTTGTAGGTTTTGTTATTTTAACTAGTCTTTAAAAATTACCATTTTTTTAAAGATTTAAAATATGCAAAGAAAGGTAAGATGCATAATAAAAGCTGCAACGGAAAGTCAAATATAAAGGTATAATAAAAGAGTTTTCTTTTTAAATTCAGTCCTTTTTCTAAATGAAAGATCCAATACATTTTTGTTATAAGATAAATACTCAAAAAGAAAAATATAATCAAATGAAATGAGAAGTAGCTCATCCAAGCCCAGACGATTACCCAAAATAAAACACTTAAAAATGGCATCATTCCCAATAATATTATTTGCATAGATAGATAGGTCTTTCCTCCTGCAATGTGTCTGTTTTTTTGTTTTAAGTATTGTAATAATGATTTTGTAGCATAGCTAAAAACCTTAACGTCGGTCATGATTTCTATTTTTGTTTTATCTGAAATAGATTGTACTATCGTATCATCATCCGCAAAGCCAAATGCTCCAAAACTATTTAAATAGTCGTCATTCCATAATTTTTTTCGGAAAGCCATGTTTCTTCCGATGCCCATATACGCATTACCTTTAAGCGTTTGAGAAAGATATTGCAATATGGTATTGAGAGCGTCAAAACGAACAAATTGGCTTAAAATATTAGTATGGCTAATATATGGAGAAACGCCCAAAACGCAATCGATATAATGGTTTGAAAAAGGAGTAATTAATTCATAAAGCCATAAATCGGACTCTGGATAACAATCCGCGTCAATTGTAGCAATGAGATCATACTTTGCTTTTTGAATACCAAAATGTAATGCTTGTTTTTTAAGAGAATAGGGGAGTTGCATTTCCGAAATATCCCAAAACTGAATATTTTTTTCTTGGAGATTTAATAAATATTCAAGCGTGTCATTTTTTAATTGATTTCCAATGATTACAATTTCAAAATTGATATTTTTTTGTTGAATAATTCGAGGAAGATAATTTTTTAGATGTGGAGCTTCGCCTTTTATGCAAAGGATAACACTTACGGCATCATTGATATTTGAATACTGCTTTTTTTTTTACTTAAAAATCTAAATAAATCATTATAATAGTAAAAATGCCAATAAAGCAAAAAACAAAGAATCCCTAAAAGAAAACTTCCGAAAAGCAATTCGATCATGTTATTCGTTTTAGTAAAATGTAAAGGTATTAATTAAATGCAATAAATCCTTGTCGATAAATTGAATAACCGGTCTCATTGAATCAATATTTGGCTGGTTTTCGTAATACATGGCACCTCGGATAAAATGATTTTTTTGGTCTGTTAAAACAAATTGTTTATCCGAAGCAGCATTGCCTCCTACAGAATAAATTAAACCTTTTATTTTAGGGTTGTCTATAATACTGTCTTTGATATAACTTGCTTTTATGGTATGTTTTGAAGTTAAACGGTAGTTGTCTTCCATCAAACGAAGCAGCGTATCCGTGTTTTCAAAATATTTATAGCTAATATGAAGCGTTCCATTAAATTGAGGAAAAACAATATTGACCCAACAACTGTCGCCTTTTAATCTTTGATTTCTAAAAAAATCTTTAGATTGAATTTGAGCATAAGTTGGAATTTCAAATTCAAAATCACACTCTGAAATATATTTTGTATAACTTTTTTTTGGAAAATAAACTCTAGGGTAGGATTTTTCTTTAGGCAACTGTTGCGTACATGAAACGAAGATAACTATCAATAAAAATTGCAGTAGCCATAAATTTCGTTTCATAAAGATATTTTCAATCAAAATAAATGATTACTTTTTCTTTCCTTTAGGAATTAAGGTCATAAACATTCTTCTTCCTTCTAGTTTTGGCATTGCTTCTACACTTGCAACATCTTCGAGTCGCTTAGCAAAGTTTAACAACAATAAATTACCTCGATCTTTAAAAACAATATCACGACCTCTAAACATCACATAACATTTTACTTTATCCCCATCATTTAAAAATTTCTCAGCATGTTTTGCTTTAAAATCCAAATCATGTTCGTCGGTATTTGAAGAAAATCGAATTTCTTTGATAACGGTTTTTACAGCTTTAGCTTTTATTTCTTTGTCTCTTTTTTTCTTTTCGTAAAGAAACTTTTTGTAATCCATTATTTTACAAACAGGAGGATCCACATTTGGAGAAATTTCAACCAAGTCTAATTCTTGTTGGTAGGCCATCTCTAATGCTTTATCTGTATAGTAAATGCCCGGTTCGATATTTTCACCGACAAGTCTTATTTGGCTATTTGTGATTTTTTCGTTAATTCGATGTTCGTCTTCTTTCTTAACGAATCTGTTATTTCTTTGAAAAGGTTTTTTCTGCAAAATGTTAAAAATTTAATTTTGAGTGTAAAAATAATTAGATTCTTCTAATTTCAAAGTTTTTTTTATTGATCAAACCTTTGGTTAACTTTTTGCCAATCAATTATATTTAAAATATTGGATAAATATTCGCCTCGTTTACTATTATATTTTAGATAGTATGCGTGCTCCCATACATCAATTCCAAGAAGCGGTTTGCCATTACATTTTTGATTTGCCATTAATGGATTATCTTGATTACTTGTTGAACAAACTTCAATTTGATTATTATGGTTTTTTACAACCCAAACCCATCCCGAACCAAAAATTTTAGTTCCAGATTCAATGATATTTTTTTTAAGAGAATCGATGTTTCCAAATTGACGGATGATTTGATGGCTTAAATTGGTTGTGGTATCAAAAATGGCTTCTTTTTTTAGCGTTTTCCAAAAAAAACTGTGGTTCCAATGTCCACCTCCATGATTTCGGATTGCCAATGGCAAACTATCCATTTTAAAAAATAAATTTTCTAGAGTTTCGTTTTTAAATTTTGCATTTTCGAGTGCTTTATTTAAATTCGTTACATAGCCTTTGTGATGATTATTGTAATGTATTCTCATGGTTTGACTATCGATGATTGGCTCAAAAGCATCATAATTGTAATCTAATTTTGGTAGCTCATAAGGAAATTGAGCATTTGAAATGGTGCTTATAAAAAGCATAAATAATAAAGTAATATTTTTCATTTTAAAAAAATTTAAGCGTTAATGATTTTGCGAATAACGAAGCTAGCCATCGTCATTCCAAACATTGCGGGCATGTAAGAAATCGTCCCATAAAAGGATTTCTTAAACATGGTATCAGGGCTTAAAGCCATAGTTGTTTTTGAAACAGGTTCATCAGAATAAACCACTTTTACGCCATAACTAAACTTATCTTTCCGAAGTCTTTTTCGTATGTCTCTCGAAAAATAACAGTCTCTAGTGTCATTGATATCAGCTATTTTAATTCGACTTGGATCCATTTTTCCACCTGCACCCATACTCGAAATAAATGGAATTTTATTCTTTTTGCAATGAATGATTAATGTAATTTTTGGCGTTATGGAATCAATGCAATCTAAAACAAAGTCAACGTCTTTAGGAACAACTTGTTCTACCTCTTCGGGCATTATAAATTGCTGCAAAACTTGAATTTCGGCATTTGGGTTGATATCTAAGAGGCGTTTGCGCATGATTTCTACTTTAGCTTCATCAATTGTTGAATGAAGCGCAGGAAGCTGCCTGTTGATATTTGATTTTTGTACAACATCACCATCTATAAGGGTTATTTTACCAACTCCTGCTCTGCAAATTGCTTCGGCTGCGTAACTTCCTACGCCACCAACACCAACTATTAAAACATGAGACTTCGCTAGATTTTGAATGCCATCGTCTTTTATTAGTAATAAACTGCGTTCTAAAAAACTCATTAAAAATTAAGGATTTAGCTAAATGAATTGCTCTTATTTTGCAAAAATACAAAAAAAAACGTTTCAAATTTGAAAAAGATTTTATATTTGCAAACTTTTTGTAAAACAGCATTACGCTTATTTACTGAAATGGAGGTTGTAGCTCAGTCGGTTAGAGCATCGGTTTGTGGTTCCGAGGGTCGTGGGTTCGAATCCCATCATCCTCCCTTTAAAAAAGCCCTTAATTAAATTTAAGGGCTTTTTTTATTTACGCACATTTTTTAAACTCTTAGCACAATATTTTCTTAAAATTAATAAAATTATTGTATATTTGCTCCAATTTTAGATCTATGGGAAAATTCTATACTTTATTAATTTTATTGGTTTTATTGACAATTAAGATAAATTCACAATCGATTTCTACCAATACTATTTACAGTCCGACAGACCCCTTTTTAGGAGGAATTTCATTTAATATTGAAAATACATTAGCTCAAACGATTCGCGTTACGTCAATTTCAAGTATTCATACCGTAAACGCGCCTTCTCAAAACGCGATTTGTAGAGTTTGGTATCGAACAACACCTATAGCTGCTTATCCCGGTGCTATAAGTGCTCTCAATGGATGGACGTTAGCAAAAACACAGACAAAGTTTGGATTGTCAACGTCAATATCACCTTTTGTAACAGGATTGAATATTGATATTCCTGCGGGTGCTAGATTTGCTTTTTTTATAGAATCAGATAAAACTTCCGCATCTCAATTTGTTGTTCAGCCTCGAAGAGATACATTTTCAAATGCTGGGGTAAGGCTAATTTCTGGAACTAACGTAGGATACTCAGGCCCAATAGCTGCGCCACTTTCTACGCCAAGAGGGTTTATTGGTACGGTAAATTTTCAGCCTATTACTCCTTGTAACGCAATGCCTAATGCAGGAACAATTAATTTTAATTCAGGTTTTTGTAATGGTCAGAATAAAGTTTTTGAAATCGAAAATTATACATTTGGAGAAAATTTGAATTTTCAATGGCAAAGTAGTTCAGATGGTGTTAATTTTACTGATATTGTTGGTCAAACGGGTTTTTCATTAAATCGTACGATGACTACTAATTCTTATTTTAGAATGAAAGTTACGTGTACAAACACAAGTCAAACCGCCTTTTCAACTGCTGTTTATGATACGTTATTCCCTCCAGCTTATTGTACTTGTAATAATTATCCTCAGTTTACTTCAGAAGAGGAAGAAGAGATTTTAGAAGTATCAATCAACGGAAGTTCAAGAACTTCAGATTGTTCAAATATACCTGCAGGTGCGGGTCTTCAAAGCATATTAGGAAAGGTTACAGATTGGAAACCTTTAGGTGTTTTTGTTGATTTAAAGCAAGGTTCTGCAAATCTTTTAAAGTTGAATTTAGGATCTTGCGGCACACAACAAAACGCACGCTCGGCCGAAGTTTTTATAGACCTAAATGGTAATCGAATTTTTGATGAACCTTCTGTTTATAGTATAAATTTAACAAATCAAGATCCTGTTGGCGAAGTTTTAGGGGTCATAAATATCCCTTCAAACGCCGGAGGTGGTCAATTGAGTGCATTAAATACAAAATTGCGCGTTTTGATGCGTATAATCTATAAAACAGGTACGGCCGCTATAGCTTCTTGTCCTGCATCTTCTCTAATATATGCCTCTGGAGAAATTGAAGATCATATTGTAAATCTAGAATTTTCGCCTAATTGTACTGGAACACCAATTTCGGGATCGGTAGAAGGAACACGAGGATTTTGTCCAGGCGAGTTGTCTACGTTCTCAAATATTAATAGTTCTGTAGCTCCAAATATTACAAGAGCTTGGGATACCGCTGCTTCTCCAACTGGACCTTGGGGATTGGTAGTTGGTCAAACGGGGCAGACTATAAATTTGAACTTGCAAAGAACAACTTTTGTAAGATGTAAAGTGATTTGTGCGGCTTCTGGTCTGGAAGCGACTACTCCAGTTTTTATAGATACCGTTAAAAATGCCATTTTTTGTGAATGTAAATACAATTTTGTTACAAATACTACAACAAACATAAATAATTATTTTCTACAAGATTTTGTTTTAAGAGGGCATTATAATACAAATTTAGTTGATTTAGGGACAGGTATGTCTTTAAGCCCTATGCGATATTCAGATTTTAGGAACAAATTTTCCAACCCCGTTCGAATCCATCCTAATGAGCCATTTAATATGGAACTTTTTGCGGTCTCAGATGTGCCAGCAAATAGTCATGCTTCGGTATACTTAGATACTAATATGAATGGCTTAGATGCGGCAGATCGTATTTATGCTACCAATGCTACCGTTAAAATATCTAATAATCCTGCAAATCCTACCATTACTCCTAATATAACCCTAAATTCTTCTAAATTGGGTTTAGCTTTATTAAGAGTGGTATATAGAAATGTTGCATCTAATGTAATTACTCCTTGTCAAGCTACACCTGCTAGTTTACAAGCAGAAACTCATGATTATCTAGTAAATATTTATAGGCCTGATTTAGATTTGAAATTAATTAGTATAGATAATCTGACATCAGGTTGTAGCAAAACATTAACGCCTATTCAGTTTTCAATCAATAATAAAGCAAGGATTCCAATTTCTCCAATTTTAACTTATTCAATAAATGGAGGTTCGCCAGTAAGAGATACCTTTGGTATACTAAATGTTAATGAAACCAAGCAATTTACTTTTTCAAAATTAGCAGATTTTACCAATTTAACTGGTGTTATTACGGTTAAAGTATGGATAAACAATATTGGGGATGAAAATACTAAAGATAATGAGATAGAAGTTAATATTTCAAATTTTTTAACACCACCTATTCCTACGACTAAAAATGATACGGTTTGTAGTAATGAAAATATATCTATTTTAAGTGCACAATCACCAATTGGCTATGAATCTATTTGGTATAAAGATATCTTAGGTACCATATTTGATACAATAAGTAGCTCTAAAGTAATAAGAAATCCTGCAACGTCTCAGTCATTTTATACTAAATCTGCTTATTTCTCAACGGCTTCTACCGGGCTTCCAACCCCAGTTTTAAGCACGCAAAGTTTGGTTCAGAATATGGGTCAGGTAATACGAATTCAAAAGGCGCTTGTTAAAATTAACTCTGTAGATGTTCACTCGACGTCATCCTTAGTTGATACGTTGATTGTTGCTTTAAATACAAGTACGGGAGTATTAATTCGAAGAGATTCATTTTTTACTTCAGGTCCTGGAGTTTATACGCTTCCGCTTAACTATGTTTTGACGGGTACACCTGGCGTAACGCAATACAGACTTCAATTGTTTAAACATCGAGGCGCTTTAATTGATACGCCATTTACAGCAGCCCAGTATACTGCTTTAAATGAGGATGTTTTAAAAATAATGGGACCATTTCCAATAACACCTACAACGAGATATCCTTTTTTCTATAATTATAATTTATCATATCCTTTTTGTGAAAGTCCTTTGACAGAAGTTAAAAGTGTTTTTGTCAATACCGGAACTGCTCCTGTGGTATCTATAGATAGTATAATTAATGTTTGTTCTTATCCTCAATTAGTTATTGATGCAGGAAATAGTTCTTTTAGGCATGAATGGAGTAGTGGTGAAAAAACGCAAAAAATAGAACCTAAAAGCTCTGGTACATATACGGTAACGGTTACCGATAATGCGTCTGGATGCAATACTTCTGCTTACAGTAAAGTTACAATAAGACAATCTCCTGTTTTTAGTTTAGGAAAAGATACGTCTACTTGTTCTTTAAGCCCTATTTTCTTAAAATCTGGGTTTTCAAACGCTGGGTATAATCATAAATGGACGTATCTTTCGGGCACTTTGCCTGGTTTTATTAATGAAGGTGATCGTTTGCGCGAATCATTTAATGCTAAAGCTACGGGTTTTTATGAACTAGAAGTTAAAAATACCAGAACGGATTGTGTTTTCAAAGATACAACTCATGTAAAGATTTACAACAATCCAATTTTTACTTTAGGTAAAGATGAGAATATTTGCAAAGGTGATTCTATTTTAAAACAGTTTACAACAGCTCCAGGAAAAACCTTTAATTGGCACGATAATTCTAAATTACCAATTAAATTATTTAAAGCATCAGCTTTGGCACATCTTACTATTAGGGATTCTATATTAATAGATACCGTTAAGCATTATAAAGATACGTTATTAAAAATTAACGATCCATTAATTAATAGCTTTACGAATAATAAAAAAGATACATTCATAAGAAATCAAGATACATTTGTTAATATTCGTGTCGATTCTTTTGGTTTGGTTTGTCCATTTAGCGATACTTTTATTGTGAATGTCGTTGATTTTCCAAAACCAAATATAGGTGATAATTTAACTGTATGCGACTCTTTAAATGTAAGAATAGAAGTCCCTATTACTCCAAATAAATTGTATGCATGGAGTAATGGAAGCACATCGAATTCAACAATTATTAGTCGATCTGGTCAATATATGCTGACTGTTACGGAACAAGGAACTATTTGTTCGGAAAAAGATACGGTTAACATCACATTTATTAAATCCCCTAAATTAGAATTAGGTCCAAATAGGGTTACATGTAATGCCGTAGATACTATTTTTGCTACTGCTGGATTTGATTCGTATACTTGGTCGGGTGGAAGTGCGATTGCAAATCCATCGCAACGAAGAGTAACTGCAAATGGAAAAGTTTCTTTAGCCGCTTCACATACTTGTGGTATTCAAACGGATGAAGTAAATATTACGTTTAAAGAAAGACCTATTGCATTTTCTTTACCTAATGATACATTTATATGTGAACCACTTACATTATCTATTACGCCTCAGCCTGCATCTGTTGATGTTAAATGGAGTACCGGTGAAGTTGTAAATAGTATTACAGTAGATGAAACAAATATATATTCAGTTACGGCTAGTAACGAATGCGCAACAATTACGGATGTTATATTTGTTGAAAAAATAGAACCGCCAATTGCTGCATTTACTTCAGAAGTTTATGACTTATACGGACTATTTAGAAATCAGTCGATTAATGCTATTTCTTATGATTGGGATTTTGGAGATGGTAATACGGGTACATTAAAAACAGGAGCAAATAATTATGTAGCTCCTGGGGAATACCTAGTTACTTTAAAAGTAAGAAATAAATGTAATGAAGAAAGTACGTTAACAAAAACGATTCGAATTTTTAATATTGGAATCAAAGATAAATCGATGTTAAATCTTAGTTTGTTTCCTAATCCAAGTGCAGATCAAATCTCGATAACTTCAAATCAAATACCAAAAGGTTCTTATTTTATAAAAATATATAATTTTATTGGTCAAAACTTAATTGAAAAAGAAGTATTTGTGAATTCGGATTTGAATGAAGTAATAAATATTTCAAATTTAAGCAATGGTAATTATATTTTAAAATTTGAAAATTACAATGGTCAATTTATAGAAAATTATCCATTTGAAGTCATTAAGTAAATAAATAAAAATAGATATATTATGAAGAGTTTATTTAAAAAGTTCGTATTATTAAATTTCATTCTCACAATAGTGAGTTTTGAAGTTTCCGCTCAATGTCCAGGTATGACAGGAGGAGTAACCAGTATAAAGTCTAAAGATTGTCAACAAAATAAGATCGTTTATCGAGCAACCGGAATGACAACTGGCCCCGATGTAGAATATTTATGGCAACGCCTTAATTTAAATGTTGTTGGGGCAACATGGGTAAATGCGGGTTCCAATTCGGACACTTTAGAAGCTCCTGCAAACCAGCATGGATTTGCGTATCGTCTTAGAGTGCGATGTAAATTGGCGCCTCCAATACCAGATGAATTTTCAACTACAATTATTAATAGAATTTCTACAAGAAAATTGAGTGTCGAAGCTCTAGCTTGCGATAGTTGTTATGATGTGATTACTCCAAAAGTAGGTGGCGGATTTGATACTATTGTTAAATGTGGTATGTTAAAATTAAAACTAAAAAAAGATTCCACATTTAATGATGATTTGTTTGCTACAAATTTCACATGGAATGTATCAAATAATAATGGATTTACATATGCTCCAATAACACCTTATTTTATAAATAGTAAAGATTCTATTTTTGTTCCTTTTGAGAGTGCTATGAATATTTATGCAGGTTATGTATCTATTTGTCCTCAACCAAATGCTATTTTAGATACTTCAAATAAATTTTGGAGTAATAGAGTAATTGTAGGCTTAGAAGAGATTAAAATTTCGCTAGACGAAACGACAAAAAGATGTAATACGGATAGCGCAACACTTATTTTAACAAATGTAGATACGTCCCTTTTGAGTAAGTTAAATATAAGCTGGGAAGTGAGTGCCAATAAAAATGGACCTTTTAGAAGGCTTTTGCATATAGGCGATTCACTAAAAATAAAAGTTAACAAAGATTCATTTTATCGAGCTAAAATCGCATTTTGTGGAAATACAGATACCACAATTGTTGGACCATTTGAGTTAATAACTCAGATTAAAACAACAAATCATTATGTAGAATGTCCTACTGAGGTCGTAGTCATAGATTATTCAGATCGTTTAAAAATCAATGATGCCAATATAAAAGTTAAATGGGAGCGTAAAAAAGGATTTTCGGGTAATTTCTTACCATATGACGATCCTCAGCAAAATCAATTGCTTAAAACACAAATGCTATTTAATGATACGACTATTTATCGAATAGTAACCATGTTATGTGATAACAATCCTACTTCATTTGATACTATTTTAGATACGGTTATTCTTCAAACGGGTTCAAATAATACAACAATAACGCCATTTACTTGTCCAAGTGATAGTATCACATTGACAGCTGGAGGAAATGTGCCCTTTTTTACTAATTTAAATAATATTCAATCGCTATGGCAAATAAAAACGGAAAATGATTTAGCATTTCGAATTATTGCGCCAAAAACAGAAGCTCAAATTTTAAAATATAAAATGCCAACGGGATGGACTTCTTATCGAAAAGCTACGATTATTTGCCCAGTAGAATCTTGTGAAGGTGGGACTTCCTTTGCAGGGACTGTAGCTAAAAGTTATATCCCTAATAAAATCATTGGTCAAATTACAAGTTGTGCGGCTGATTTAGTTTTAAAAGCGATAGATGACACCGTTCGTTTTGAAGATTTAAATGGTAAAATAAATGTTCCAGGACCTTTTACTTATATTTGGCAAACAAGCTCTCAGTATCAAGGTCCTTATACAGACATTGCGGGGCAAATCGGAAAGGAAATGATTGTGCCTCCAGCAGGTATTTCTAGTTTTTATAGACGAATTGTAAGGCTATGTCCTGCAAGTATAAATACTTATATTTCTAATGTAAGTAATATAACGATCCCAAATCCAACATCAAGAAGTGGAAAAGCTCAAGTTCTTGATGAAGTTTGTTTAGATAAAACGGTAGGAATTGGAATCGTAAATGCGACACCTAGAGTTGGGAATCCAACATATATGTGGCAAGTGTCCGATGATAATATAAAATTTAATACTTATTTTGCAGCTCAAGCTAACAGTGCTTCAACTTTAGCAAAGACTTTAGTTCAATTTAAATATTATAGAAGAATAACCTTGTGGTGTGATGATAATGGTACTTTAATTGCAGTTGATTCTTCGGAATCCGTTCCTTTAAGTTATGTGCAATCACTACCATGGTGTGATGGATTCTCAAATCAAGTGAATTTCGGAGAGAATAGATTATTCTCTTGTTTTTCGCATCATAAAGCTTCATGTAATACACTTGGAGCAAAATTACCAATTTATTCTAATGCTAGAACGGGTCGACAAGGCGCCGGATATACACATCAAAATCCAGTTAATCCTCCAGGACCTTCTGATAAAGTATCAGATGGAAAGTTTGTTACTCCCGCATTTCGATTAGAAAAAGGAAAAACGTATCGCTTTAGTTTTTGGCATCGAGAAACTGGTGCTCAACTTGGCTGGGATTCTCTATATTGTGTTGCCGGATCTATTAATTCGGCTTGTGATTTAACTGAAAAAATTGGTCACGTAAATGTTAATTTTAGATTTGATCAATGGAATCGACATCATTCGGATTTTACACCATGTAGTACGGACGTTTATTATTTTGGTATCGTTTATAGAGAAACACAAGCTACAAGAGCTAATATCTCTTTTGATGATATTTGTGTAAAAGAAGTAAAACGTTGTGATGATAATACGCCTACAAATGGTTCTGCTTTTGCTCCAAGTAAGATTATTGATCGACCTGAACAAAAAATGGATTACGAAAAATATGAAGTAACCCATCAATATTGTATTGGAGATACTATTATGATTACCTACGAGCCTAGTGTTTTTGGAGCTCAAACTGCGACAGGAACCAATCAGTTTGATTACAGTGGCATGGTATATCAGTTTTATAGAAAACGAATGGATCCAGATTTTAATATTACAGATAGTACATTCTCAAAAATGATTGATAATTCGTTGTATGGAGAGCCTAATCCTTTAGCTGCTAATCAATATCGTATTCATATAAATAAAAGAGATTGGCTAACCACGAATATTGTAGCCACAGATACGAATACATATTATAAAATTGTTGGGACTTGTCTTTTTGATGGAAAAGAGTATCATTCGGATTCGTTATTAGTAAATGGAACACACAGTTTGCCTTATTGTGAGGATTGGAGTGGCGTTACCGTAAATAATGATCAAAAACCGCATTTCACAACCAATGAAATAGAAGTTCAGGCTGGTCGTTTTTCACCTTGTCCAACTTGTTGGGGAAGTTATGGTTTAAATGGTTCTAGGCCATTCTTTTCGGGTAATTTTTCTCCATGGATAACAGGCGGAAATTATGTGCCTGGTGGAGGTCCTTTACCATTGTTAGGGCCTTATCCTGAAATCATTGATGCACAAATGACGGATTTTAAAGGTGGTTTGGTAAGTGGAGTTATCAATAGAGACGCAACAATAAGTGTTCCTGATACAAACTTTAAAGTATTAATTTTCCCTGCTATTCGTTTTCATAAAAATAAACATTATCTTGTGTCTTTTCAATGGGCTGATAATACAGCAAAGAATTTTGATGCATCTACAACATCTGTTTCAAATCCTCAAATGATTCGAAGGAATTCAAGAGATTTTAGTAACACCGATTCGGTATTCTTAATGGCAGTAAAAGGAGCAACTGCAATTGAAAATCCAGCTAATTTTACTAGAGCTCGCCGAGTTACAGATGTTGTAAGGAATATTTCATCGGTTGTAAATCAAATTGGAAAGGCAAGGTATCAATACCTTTCATGGATTTACTCACCTCCAGATACTGGAACATACTCCTTAGCGATAGCAATGAAGGTTGGAAGACAAATTGATGGTGAATTTCATCGTATTATTCTAGATGATTTTTGTATTGATACGATTCCTGAATCACTAAAAGAACCTAATGAATTTATTGCGGATCCTTGTGCAGATAGCCCAGTATTTAAATCACCTTTATACTTAAATGTAATTCCAGAAGGAGTTCCATATCCATTTACGAATGCACCTCCAAGTGATAAATGGTGTAATGGAGAAGATATTGCATTTGCGTTAGGTTTAGATCATAAATTATTAAAAGATATTCCAATTTGGAAAAAAGGATGGAGGATGCAGTGGGAGTATACGGATAATCCAAATATGCTCAATTGGTATCCAACGTCTTTAGGTGATACATTTAATTTTATAAAAATTAGATTAACAACCAAATATCGAAATTATCGTCTTAGGATGTATAATGATTGCGGAAAAGGAACTATAGTTGGTCCTTTAAACGTATTTCCATCTGGGGGTAATTTGCCTTTACAAGAAATGTTTGATATACGTCAATCTTCAGGTTTTACGGTTCCTTGTTGGACCTCTTTTTCTACAAATATTAATCGATTAAATATACGTGAAAATGATCCTAATGATTTCCTTAGAAGACCATTGACAAAAAAGAAATTAGTTGAGTTTGACTGGAAACCATCTACTCCAGGTAATGCGCGTCCTAATGAATTTACTTTAAAAACCCCAGCAATTAATCTTAAGAAAGATTCTACGTATCGAATCTCTTTTTGGTATCAAGATAATGGATATAGTAATACAATCGATTCCTTAAGATTAGGGTGGACTTATAATGTGAATTCATTTGATATCAATGGTCCTAATAGACTTGTAAACATATTAACCGGAAATAATATTGTTAGAGATTATCAGAATGGTTTTTATAAATATTACACTGCAGAACACAAAGTTATGTTTAGTGTTAGTCCTCCAAGAACAGATAGTAATTTCTTTTATTTAATTAAAATGCATGATAATGAAGGAAATGGAAATACTTATTTTTATACTACTAGTATAGAAAATGTTGAGGTAAAACCTAAATACGACAATGATTTGGTTGTGATTTCAATAGACTCTCCTATTATTGGATGTGGCGCTGAAGCAAATGGATTAGTTAAAGCTCAAGTTATGAATTTAGGTTCTTCAACACAATCAAACTTTACAGTTAGAGCTCGTGTGAACAAAGGTCTTGCTTCAAGTGCTGTTTATAATGGTTCACTATCTTCTAATCAAGTTGGAACTATTTATATTCCAAATGTTGATTTTGATATTACGACTGGAAGTAAATATTTGTCGGTTTTTACTGATTTAGCTTCTGATCAAGATCGATGGGATGATACGTTAACAAGAGAAGTTTTTGATAATAAAAAACCAATTAAACCAACTGATAGCGGAGGCTTTTTCTGTATAAATCAAGATTTAAACTATAAAGTAAATGGTAATGGTTTAAATGTATTTTGGTATCATAAAGAGTTTGATGAATATCCTTTCCAAGTTTCAGATTCGATTCAAATTCCAAATTTCAGAAAAGATACTTCTTATTTTGCATCTACAAGTTGTTCTTATGGTAGTTTTATGAAACCATTTAATTTTGCATCGTTTAATACTACTTTCGGAAATGAAAATAGAGGTATTTTATTTGATGTCAATACGCATAGAACGGTTCGATTAAGAACTGTGGATGTTTATGCTGAGTCTCAAGGAAATGGCGTCATTCGTTTGGTGCAATATGGTCAAACTTTATATCAAACAAATGCATCATTTACAAAATCAGGACTTAATAGAGTGTCTTTAGAATGGGATATTGAACCGGGTACGGATTATCAGTTAATATATTTAGGCGGAGCAGGTAGCACTCGATTGATTAGAAGTTCTGTTGATGATGGTTATCTTGGTTATAAGGTTGATCTATCTGGAGCATGCTCGAATGATGGATCTGTATATAGTAAATCCGGAGTAAACGGTAATACCTATAATTATTTCTTTAACTGGCAGTTTTGGGTTGAAAGTTGTGAGTCAGAAAGATTAAAAGTTAATTTAAAATTAAAGCCTTCTCCAGTTGTGAATTTAAAAGATACATTCAGGATATGCTCAAAACCAAATTACTTTTTGGAAGCTCCGTTGCCACCAACGGGTGACGCATTTACATATCTATGGAATAAAGATAATTCAATTGACCGAAAAGTACTTGTAAATCAAACGTTTAATTATATAGTTTCAGTTACAAATAGTGTTAATTGTACTACTGTAGATAGTACTAGAATTATTGTAGATCCTTCTCCAGATTTAAGGTTGCCGGATACGGTTCCATTCTGTAAAAATGTGGACACCTTAACGATTAATTCAGGTCTTTTGAAATCTCAAAATTCAATTGTATGGAGCGATGGTACTAGTGATTCATTTATGAAAATTAGAATACCAGGTACTTATTTTGTTTATGCTTATAATTTGGTCAATTTCTGCCCATCTTATGATACTTTTGTTGTTAGATCAGTGGACCCACCCGTATTTACACTTGGTCAAGATCGAGTATTCTGTGGAGAAGAATTTAAGTTGCAGCCAAATATATCAGAAGCTGGAAAAACATTTACATTTGGAGGTCAAAAACCAATTTCGAATATTGGAACCATAAATACAAAAGGTAATCATCAATATTTTCTTCAAGTTAGAGATAATGCCACAAATTGTTATTTTTCAGACACAATTATGGCTAATTTAGTTTCTAATCCAATTGTTAATTTAGGAAAAGATACCTTCTTATGTGGTCCTTCAACATTCTTAGTTTTAGGAGATAAATCATATCAAAATATTCCTGGATTTACGTATTCTTGGAATACGACTTCAACCCAAAGAAATGTAATAGTTTCTTTACCTGGTACTTATATTTTAAATGTAACTAATGCATTTTATGGTTGTACAGGTGCTGATACGATTAATGTAACTCGAAGAAATTCTACAATTTTTAGTTTTGGAAATGATGTGGTTTTATGTGCAAATAGTTACACGATTAATGCACCTTCTAATGTAATTGGTTCTGGGTTTAAATATACTTGGTCTAATGGTCAAACAACCCCTTCAATTACGGTTAGCCAATCGGGTAGATATGCATTGACCGTTGATAATGGCTGTGGCGATGTGTTTTCAGATTTCATAAATGTTCAATTGGATAAAAGTGATACAGGCGCAATCCGAAAATTATTTATTTTACCAGATACGGTTTATGGATGTGGCAAGGCAGAATTAACAGCTATTTCGGATACAGTAGGCGCTAAAATCATATGGAGTACTAAAGACTCAATTAATACTATTTTGGTAGATAAATCGCAGTCTGTATCTGTATCGGTATTTAATACTTGTGGGGCATTTACTAAATCTACAAGAGTTATTATGAGCACTCCACCAGTTGCTAATTTTACAATAACTAAGCCAATACCAGACGATGACTTTTTCTTATTATTTAATAACACAAGTTCTACAGACGGTAAGGTAATGTGGTATTTTGGTGACGGTGACTCTAGCTCCGATTATTTAACGGCACATCGTTATCTTGTTGAAGGTGAATATTTAGTAACTTTAGTTGTTAAAAATGCTTGCGGTCAAGCTTCTATCTCAAAATCAACTGGTTTGTTGAAGAAATTTAGAGACACCCCTCCAAGTTCTATTAACAATATTGCAAATTCAAAAACAATTGGCTTATATCCTAATCCGGCGGATGCTACTACAAAATTATATGCATCCGGAATAACGAATGGAAAATATTTCATTACAATTACAAATGTACTTGGTCAAGCAATATTAAATCAAGAGGTAGTTGTGAGAAATAACAAGTTAGATGCAAATATTGAAACTAAGAATTTTGCAAATGGAGAGTATTTTGTTAATGTAATGGATGAGAAAGACATTAGTGCAATTAAAAAATTGCTAATCATTCATAAGTAACCGTTTTTTTAACTTTTAAATGGGTGTAATTTATTAATTACACCCATTTTTATTTAATAATTATATGATTTCTATTCTTTTTGAAGATGAACATGTTGTAGCAGTAAATAAACCATCAGGTGTTTTATCTATTAAAGACCGTTTGGGTATAGAAAAAAATTTATATGATACGCTAAAAATAAATTATCCTGAGCTGTATTTGATTCATCGTATCGATCGAGAAACTTCGGGGCTTCTTTTATTTGCCAAAAGCAAAGAGTCTCAAAAAAGATTTTCTTTTTTATTCGAAAATCATCATATTGTAAAAATTTATCATGCCATCGTGCAAGGTCGACCTAGTTTGGATGAAGGAATGATTGAAAATTATATTCAAGAAAATCCACAAAAGCCTGGCTCTTATCGTGTAGGAAATCAAAAAGGAAAGCTTGCCATTAGTTTTTTTAAATGCTTAGAGGTCTATAAAAGACATAGTCTAGTTGGTTTTGATATTCGAACAGGACGAACCCATCAAATTCGTGTTCATGCCTCTCATATTGGCGTGCCTCTTGCTTATGACCCATTATATAATTTGAATTCAGGGATTTTTGTGTCTTCATTAAAACCAAAATTTAAATCTAAGATAGATCAAGAAGAACGTTCAATAATCCAAAGACTTTCTTTACATGCTTTTTCAATTCATTTAGTTCACCCATTTACTGAAAAAGAGCTTTATGTCGAGGCGCCGCATCCTATAGATTTTTCTAAAACTATAGATATATTAAGAAAATATTCATAATTAAATATAAACCTAATTTTGATTAAACGTCTAAAAGTTCCATTTTTTTTTGCTATTAAGTATATTTTCCTAAAAAAAAATAATAGGGCAATAAACATTTTAAGTTTAGTCACCATGTTATCAATGGCTGTTGGTTCTATGGCTATGATAATCGTAATGTCTGTCTTTAATGGCTTTGAAACATTAGCAATAAATTTGTATGAAAGTTTCGAACCCCAGTTGTCTATTACCCCATCCAAAGGAAAAGTTGTTCATATTGATAATTTTTTAATAGATAAAATTAAAGCTACTGAAGGTGTCGAAAATGTGTCTTTAATTTTGGAGTCAAAAGCGTATTTTAAGTATAGAGATAAAGAGACCATTGCAATATTAAAAGGTGTAGAACCTTCGTATTTTAAAACAAATAAAATTTCGGAATTTTTAATAGTTGGCGATACATTATTAGAAGACGCGAATAATTCTTATGCAATGTTAGGCCTTAATATTGCCGAAAAACTTCAAATAAAAGTGGATGATCCATTTGAATCTTTAGCTGTTTACGTGCCCAAATCAAGTCAACAAGTTGGAATTGCGGGTGACATGCCTTTCGAACATTCCTATATTTCTCCAAGAAGCGTATTTAGTGTATATCAAGAATATGATGAAAAATATGTCATTGTTCCGATTTCATTTGTTCAATATCTTACTGGAAATTCAGACTTCTCAATTTCTTCAATAGAAATTTCAATAAATCAAAGTGAAGCACTTGTGAAAGATAGGCTTTCTAAAATTCTGAAAAATAAATGGAAAATTAGTAATCGATTAGAGAAAAATGAAACACTTTACAAGTTGACAAAAGTTGAAAAAATGATAACGTATTTGGTTATGGGATTTATTTTATTCATTTTATCACTAAATTTTATCGGTTCTTTAACCATGCATTTTTTAGAAAAACAGAAAGATTTAAAAGTACTCTTATATCTTGGTATCAATAGACTTCAAATACAACGTATTTATTTACTCATTGGTTTTTTGCAGTCTTTTGTTGGGGGTGTTTTAGGTTTATTATTTGGTGTTTTGGTTTTAGTTGTCCAATATTTTTTTGAAATAATTAAAATGCCTGGTAGTGGCACGTTTGTGATTTCGGCATATCCTGTAGAAATTCGAATTTTGGATATTTTTTTCATTTTATTTTTAGTAGTATTAATTTCGTTTTTAATGGCATTATGGCCGGCTTATCGAGCAAAAAATGTTTAATTTAAATGAATAGAAAAGTTGCTTTAATTGTAAAGAGTAAAAGTAATGTCGATTTTATTATTGAATATTTTTCTCAAAATAGTATTGATGTAAATTATTTCCGTATTTCTAAAGATACAAATCCTCAAGAACTGATTTTAGATTTGGAAAGTAAGCGCATTCTTGAAATAGTACTTATGGGAGGTGATGGAACGTTACATTTTTGGATCAATCAATTCATGAAGTATGCGACGGATTTTAGTAGTTATAAATTTGGGATTTTACCTTTTGGTACAGGAAATGACTGGGTAAAAATGCATTATGGAAAACAAGCTAGTATAAATCAAATTCTTGAAATAATAGTAAAGGGAGATTTTCGTTATCAAGATATTGGGTTTGTTTCGTCTAGAAATAATACAGACCCTTTTTATTTTATAAATGTATGTGGAATTGGTTTTAATGGTTATGTTATTGAGAATTTAAAGTATTTTAAATTTTTAGGATCCATCTCGTATTTTATTTCTGTTTTATATAGTTTTTGGACTTTTAAGTCCAAAAATTTAAAGTTAAATTGTAATAAATTGCAATGGGATGATAAAATATTTATGGTTTCAATAGCAATAAATCAATATGCCGGAGGCGGCATGAAAATTGCACCAAATGCGATATGTAATGATGGATTATTTGACGTAATGGTTATTTCGAAAATTTCTATAACGGACTTGTTTAAAAATATTTTTAAATTAAATAGTGGAAATTTTGTTAAGAATATCAGTATGCATCATTTTAGAACTTCAAATTTATTTATTGAAAACCAAAATAACTTAATTTTTGAGGCAGACGGAGAAGCATATGAGAATAGATTTTATTCTATTTCAACACATTCTCAAAAGCTTTGTTTCTATAATTAAATCAAGCTATAAGGAATTGGTTTCTATTAACTTTTTTTTCAATAAAATCAACTTATTTTTTGTATCTTTGTATCTTTTATAAAGCAAAAATATAAGTTTTAATTTTCAATTAAAAAATCAATATGAGTGAAATGAATGAAGCCGTTGAGAATTTGAATAATGGTAATTATGGTGCAGATAGTATTCAGGCACTGAAAGGCTTGGAAGCCGTTCGTGTGCGTCCTGGAATGTATGTAGGAGGAACCGATAGTAGAGCCCTTCATCATTTGGTAAATGAAGTTCTCGATAATTCAATTGATGAGGCATTAGCAGGGTATTGTACAGAAATAACGACAAGTATTCTCGAGGATGGTTCGATGAGTATTAAAGATAATGGTAGAGGTATCCCCACTGGAATTCAAAAAGAGAGTGGAAGAAGTGCTTTAGAGCTCGTAATGACCGAGTTGCATGCAGGTGGAAAATTTGATAAAAATTCTTATAAAGTTTCGGGGGGTTTAAATGGAGTAGGGGTTTCATGTGTTAATGCACTTTCATCCCATCTTACGGCTATTGTTCATCGAGACGGCAAAATATTTCAACAAGAATATAGTGAGGGAAAACCACTTTATGAAGTCAAAGAAGTAGGGGTTTCTAACGAAACCGGCACGACGGTAATTTTTAAGCCAGATGCAACTATATTTGACACGGTTGAGTTTCGATATGAGTTTTTAGCTAATCGAATGAAAGAGCTTTCGTTCTTAAATAAAGGCGTTAAGTTAATTTTAGAAGATCGAAGAGTTAAAGATGAAGAAGGTCAATTTAAGACTGAAACTTTTAAGAGTGAAAATGGACTTGTAGATTTTGTTAATTACCTAGATAAAAGTAGAATTTCCCTTCTTTCAGCACCTATTCACATTACAGGTGAAAGCGATGGCGTAACGGTAGAAGTTGCGTTTCAGTACAATGATAGTTATTCCGAAAATATATTTTCGTTTGCCAATAACATTCAAACTTTGATGGGTGGAACCCATGTGGGTGGATTTAAAAGAGCGATTAGCAAATCTCTTAAAGATTATGGAGATAAAAATAAACTTTTTGATAAATTAAAAGTTTCGCTTTCTGGTGAAGATTTTCGTGAAGGCTTAACGGCTGTAGTATCTGTAAAAGTTCCAAGTCCTCAATTTCGAAGTCAAACTAAAGATGAATTAAGCAATCAAGAAGTAACATCTGTAGTTTCTCAAGCCGTTTCAAAAGTTTTAGATTATTATTTAGAGGAGCATCCAAAAGAATCTAAAATTATTATTGATAAAGTAATGATTGCTGCTAATGCCCGTCATGCAGCTAAGAAAGCCCGAGAAATGGTTCAAAGAAAAACGGTTTTAACGGGTAGTGGATTACCTGGTAAACTAGCAGACTGTTCTGAAAAAGATCCTGCTTTAAGTGAAATATTCTTAGTAGAGGGAGATAGTGCGGGTGGAACAGCAAAAACAGGAAGAGATCGTAAATTTCAAGCTATTATGCCTTTAAGAGGTAAAATTCTTAATGTTGAAAAAGCGATGGAACATAAAATTTATGAAAATGAAGAAATTCGAAATATTTTTACTGCACTTGGAGTTAGTATTGGAACGGAGGATGATCAGAAAAAATTAAATATCGAAAAATTAAGATATCATAAAATTGTAATTATGTGTGATGCCGATGTCGATGGTAGTCACATTACTACATTAATTCTTACATTTTTCTTCAGATATATGCGTCCTTTAGTTGAAAAAGGATACATTTATGTAGCTTCACCACCTTTATATATTGTTAAAAAGGGTAAAAGGCAACAATATTGTTGGAACGATTCCGAACGTGATGCTGTTATTAAAGAGTTCGGAGGTGAATCGGGTTCGGGTATTATGGTTCAAAGATATAAAGGTCTTGGAGAAATGAATCCAGATCAGTTGTGGGAAACAACCTTAAATCCAGAGCATCGAATATTAAAACAAATCAATATAGCTAATGCCATCGAAGCCGATCGTGTTTTCTCTATGCTAATGGGCGACGAAGTACCACCAAGAAGAGAATTTATCGAGCAAAATGCTTCTTATGCGAATATTGATGTTTAAAATAATTATAAAATTCTAAAATTCATTTGATTTGTCTAATAAAAAAACACAAGAATTAACACTTAAAAAAGTACAAGCTATAATTACCTCTCTTGATGACCGAAAAGCTCAAGAAGTTGTTTCGATAGATTTAAGAAATAATGAAGACGCACCTGTAGATTTTATAATTGTTTGTCATGGTGATAGTACCACCCAAGTAGACGCCTTTGCATCTAATTTGTCAAAAGACTTTCAAGAAATATTTGGAGAAAAACCTTTTCGAATAGAAGGGAAATCCAATGCACTATGGGTTATCGTTGATTACATCGATATTGTGGTTCATATTTTTCATAAAGAATTAAGAGACTTTTATTCTATTGAGGATTTATGGTCGGATAGTCAACAAAAATTACATAATACGATTTAAAAAAAAGATATAATGAGTAACGAACAAAGTAATCCTGAAAAAGATATAAACAATCCAATCGATCCTCCAAAAAAAATAAATAAAATACCTGCTACCGCAAATAATAATGGTCCAAGTTATTTTTGGATTTATTTAGCATTAATTCTTGTAATTGGTTTTACCTTCTACTCTAATTATTTTGAGCAAGCCAATGTAACTGAAATTAGTAGAATTAAATTCGATAATTTATATCGAAGCGGCGATGTTGAAAAAATTATAACTTCCAACAGCGAACGCGCATTTGTATATATTAAAAAAGAATCTTTAAAGAAAGAAGAGTTTCAAAAGATTAAGAAAAATCAAACAACAATTAATCAAGGTGAGCAGCCCGTATATTTTTTCAGAATATATTCAAATGCGGGTCTAGATAAACATATTAAAGAAGTTCGAGATCGATATCAATTAGAGGACTTAACCATGGTTCCTAAAACCGAAACCAACGGTTTTATGAGTATTTTATCGATGATTTTACCTGCTTTGGTATTTGTAGGTTTATGGTACCTAATAATGCGTCGAATGGGCGGCGGCGGAGGAGGCTTTCCTGGTGGTGGAATTTTTAGTATTGGTAAATCAAAAGCGGCATTATTTGATGAAAATAGTTTAGATCAAATAACGTTTGAACAAGTTGCTGGCTTGGATGAAGAAAAAGTCGAAGTTATGGAAATCGTGAATTTCTTAAAAGATCCAGGCAAATATACTAAATTAGGCGGTAAAATACCTAAAGGTGCTTTATTAGTTGGCCCTCCAGGTACTGGTAAAACCTTATTAGCCAAGGCGATGGCTGGTGAAGCTAAAGTTCCGTTTTTCAGTATTTCCGGTTCCGATTTTGTGGAAATGTTTGTTGGAGTAGGAGCGAGTAGAGTTCGTGATTTGTTTAGACAAGCTCGTGAAAAAGCACCTTGTATAGTTTTTATTGATGAAATTGATGCGGTAGGTCGCTCTAGAAATAAAGGAATGATGGGCGGAGGAAATGATGAAAGAGAAAGTACTTTAAATCAGTTGTTGGTAGAAATGGATGGTTTTGGTTCGGATAAAGCCATAATTATGCTAGCTGCTACGAATAGACCCGAAATACTTGATGATGCACTTTTAAGACCAGGTCGTTTTGATCGTCAAATTCATATTGATCGTCCTGATTTAAAAGGAAGAGAACAAATATTTAATGTGCATTTAAAGCCCATTAAAACGGGTACTGATGTGGATCCTCAAAAACTTTCAGAGCTAACTCCAGGAATGGTTGGTGCTGATATTGCAAATATTTGTAATGAAGCTGCTTTGGTTGCTGCTCGAAAAAACAAAGAAGAGGTTAATATGCAAGACTTTAATGACGCTATAGATCGCGTTACCACAGGTCTTGAAAAGAAAAATATGATTATTTCTCCTGAAGAGAAAAAGTCAATTGCCTATCATGAAGCGGGGCATGCACTTACAAGTTGGTATCTAGAACATGCACATCCATTTATTCGTGTTACGATTATTCCTAGAAGTGAATCTTTGGGTCATGCATTGTATTTGCCAAAAGAAAAATATTTAACGATTAAAGAAGAGTTAGCTGATAGAATATGCGTTTCGCTTGGTGGAAGAGCGGCAGAAAAAATTATTTTTAATCAGATTTCAACGGGTGCTCTTAGTGATTTAGATCATGTAACTCAAATTGCCTATTCTATGGTTACTGTATACGGAATGAGCGAAAAAGTAGGCAATGTTTCATTTTATCGAATGGCACAACAATCTTATGAGAAGCCGTATTCTGCTGAAACAAGCCGTTTAATTGATGAGGAAGTTCGTGCTATAATCGATGAGCAATATCAAAGAGCGATTGACTTATTAAATAGTAAAAAGTCGGAATTGGATTTATTAGCAAAAGAATTATTAGAAAAAGAAGTTCTTCATAAAGATGATTTAATAAAATTATTTGGTAAAAGACCTTGGGATGAGGAGCGTGAAAAAGAAGTAGCTCATCATGAAGCTCCATCAGATGATACACTCTTGCCTAATGAAGTTACTTCGGAAGAAGATGCACTAAAATAATTTTTAAATGTATATAAAAAGTATCTTTATTGTTATTGCGTTCACAATTTTATCTTGTGGTAAAGATCCAGGAATTCCGGCCTTTATTTATTTGAAAAATGCAAATATCTCAGGTCCTGCAAATTTCGGAGACATGGTACCTGATATTTATGGGTGTAAATTAGAAGTTGCCTCACAAAATAGAGGTTATTGGCAGTTTCCTTCTTTAGTTCCAGTTTTATTTCAAGATTCACAAGCCGTATCAATTTATCCATTAGTTAGGGTTAATAATTTGTCTACAAATTATGAAAGTTACCCGATGTTAGAACCCTATTTCACTAATTTTTTTCTAGTACCAAAAAAAGTAGACACTATTTCGGTTCCTTTTAAATATAGTGAATCAGTTAAACTACTTATGACGGATGGTTTTGAAGGAGGAAATCCTTTCGGAAATAGTAAAATCGTTTCAGCACTCGGACGAAATAATACGAATGCTTTACAAATAGATGTCGTTAGTTCAATGCAAGAATCATTAATTATGGCAATTAATAGTAATGAAGTGATTTGTAAACCAGGAAGTGAAATTTGGCTTGAATTTGACTATAAAATGACTAAAGGTGCTTTAATTCCTGCATTGTCTTACTCTGATGCTAATGGGAAACAAATTGATTTATATGCTCAGAACTTTTTAAAACCAAACGCTAATTTTACAAGAGTATATTGGAAGTTTTCTGAATTAGTTGGTGTCGCTAATGTAACAAATCTTAGATTAAATTTCATTTTACTTGCTGAGCAAGGACAAAAAGAAGCCACAACATTAATCGATAATATTCGATTATTGCAATTGTAAAGGCTTGTTAATCCAATCTAAATTCGACTTCATCTACCTTTGTTTTTTCTTCACATTTGCAATTGTATGCTTTTTAAAGTTCTTACAGTCGTTTTATAGAATTTTTGATAAAGACCTTCTTTAATTGTTTCATTTTATCGTTTTACTTGATAAACTTCAGACACATTTTTGCCACAATTTCGTATGATTACTTTATTAGGTTCTTGACTGTTTAATACTAAAGTAAATAGAATTAGAACACTACTTGTGATTAATTTTTTCATAATATAAAATTTTAAACAAACATAACGTAAATATTATTTAGTTTATTTCATATAAAATCTATCTTCTTCCCACTTTAAAGGGTTATTGATGATATATTCCGAAATATTATAATACGCTAGATCATTTCTAATAATATGTTCGTAATAATTTCGTTGCCAAAATTTTCCCATTACTTCATCTCTAGACTTATAAATTTCTAGGCAGCCATTCGCTACCAATGATTTATATGCACCCAAGATATCTGGAATTGAAGGATTTTTCCGTTGGGGGTCTGGTTGGGGCAACCCTTGCGGTTGCCCTTCATATAATAGGTCAGGGGCGAGCCCTGACCCTACGGGTAACAACGATATAATTCCGTGTATATGATTGGGCATAATTTGAAAAACGTCCAATTCAAAATTTGAAAATCGATCTGCCAATTTAATCCATTCATTATATGCTATTAATCCAAATTCATTTAAAATCATTTCACCATTTATGACTTGTCCAAATCGATTAATTCTGTCTTGACAACAAATCGTTATAAAATATAGACCTGCCTTGGAGTAATCATATCCTTTTAATCGAATAGACCTCCTATTATGAATTTTTGGGTTGTATCGTTTCATTTTCAACGTTATATTATAAAATCAGAATCCAAAAATAAAAAAATATTTAAAAATATAAATATTTCTTCGTCGGGGTAATCTTAACGGTTATCCACCTATTTTCTCTTTTCCCCCGTTGGGGCAACCCTTGCGGCTTCGTTGGGGCAACCCTTGCGGTTGCCCTTCTATCCCTCGCGTTGCCCCAATTAATATCTACGATATTAATTGGGGGGTCAAGGGCAAGCCTTGACCCTACGATTAACGTTGAATCTGAACCTTTATCCCTTGCGTATGTGCCGAAAATTCGGGTGCATACATATTTTGGATGGTGGTGATGCCGTTGGAAAATGTTCCTGCATTATTGGCTTTGACATCATATTCAAAAACATATACACCAGGCTGCATATAACTGATGAAAAAATTGGTTGAGGCATCGCGCGTACTTTCGTAATAACCCAAACCGTCTTTCCATTTATAGCTCGAAAAGACATTTACCGGTTCAAATCCACTAGCTCGCATATCTTTGAGATGAATATAACTCAAATCTCTATCGGACTGCAATACACAACGCACCGAAACAAGATCTCCGACTTTTATCGGTGTAGATTCTGTGATGGGTTGTAGCTGAACGCCTTTATCTGTATAGGTTTTTAGGTAAAGTTCTTTTTTTATTTTAAGATTGGTTTGTGCAGGCGTAATTTTGTCTAACTGTTCAAAATATTGCCAAAACAACCCTCCATATAGAACCCCAGGACTTTTTTTCTCCACGTCTATCGTAGCAAGTGAGGGTTGAATATCCGCACCCTTCCAGCTTTTCTTGAAATACCCCGACACGTTGATTTCGCTAGGATCGTTGGCATTTTTAGGCGGGAAAACGGTCTCGCTTCCAGCTTTTACCGTGATGCCTTCTTCGGCATTGAGCCAATTTTTCCCTAATGAAAACAATGCATATACCGCTTCTGTCGTAGCTTTGGTAGTCGACCAGCGATTGTTTTGTTTGTTTTTGATGAGCCAAACTTTCATCAATTCCACACTTTTTTCATCTTTTGCTATTTCATCATACGCTTCTATCAACATCGTTTGTGTTTCGATAGGCGCTTGATACCAATACCATCCCGAAATGTTATCCTTCCAGTATTTCCCCATTTCATCACTCTCAACGCTTCGTTCATTTATAGCGTGTACAATTTTAGAAGCATCTTTTGTTCTTCCAAAACGGTTTAGCGTAAGCGCTAGCATCGCTCGGTAGCTCAAACCCGATTTAGATTCTTCTGCTAACAAATCATTGAAAACTTCATTTTGAATAGATCGATAAGATGCAGGCATTGGTATGTTTTCTTTCCAAAAACTTCGCACATAAAAATAATGTAGCATAGAATAATAAAGCGATGAACGATCTTTTTTCTTGGTACGATTCCATTCTGCTAACATCGTTTGATCACTGTAAACAATAGCTTTGTCTACCAAGTCTTGAATATCTTCTCCTAAAAGATTGGATGAATTAGCACCTAACATTTTCTGTAATTTACCAAATCCTCCAATGATATGATTGGTAATATAAACATCCTCTCGGCCTCCCTCAAACCAAGCAAAAGCACCGTTAGATTGCTGGCGTTTCAAGAGTTTTTCCTTTGCTTGTTGTAGTTCTTGACTCATTGTATTGAGGTCAAAAAAGAGTGCGATACGTTGCATTTGCTCCGTTTCTGATTGAGCTTGGCGCAACCAAGGAGTTTCTTCCAGTAACAAGGCCTTAAGTTCTTGATTTTTTTCAAGATTTGATATTTGAAGTCCTTTCTCGTTCCATTGATCAAACACTTTTTTAATCTTTGGCGATTGATTGAGCACCGCAGTTGAAATGGCATTTCCATACAAACGACTAAAAAGTTGCTCGCTACACTCATAAGGATATTCTCTCAAGTAGGGCAATGCGCCAATGACCGTCCAGAGTGGATTGGTCGTTAGTTCCAGAGTTAGATTAAAATTTTGGAGCGTTGCAGAGTTGTTGTTTTTCAATTTTTCAAGCACAAACGTCTTCGATTGATTTTCCCTTACGGAAATAGGTAACGTCTCGGTTACCAACATACGATTGGTGAGAATAGGCAATGTGTTCTCTTCGCCATCGCTGAAATCTCCTGATTTTGCTATAACTCTGTACACTACTGCCTGATGCGTATAAGGTATTTGCACTTGCCAGTCGATATTCGTGTTCTCGCCTGCTTTTACCTCAAAGGTTTTGCGCGCATTCGTATTGCTAAAGGCTGCATCGATGGGTTTCATCGTAAACGCATCAAACCATTGTAGCTCCACTTCGCCCGTAAGGTTTTTGTCACTGAGGTTCGATATTTTGGAGCTAAATGTCAGTTGGTCGCCTTCACGAAGAAAACGAGGCGCATTAGGCACCACCATAAGGTCTTTTTGTGTCTGCACTTCAGACTTGAACAAGCCGTATTCAAGCTCTTGAGTATGAGCCAATAGCTGAAATTTCCATTTGGTCAAAGCTTCGGGTGTGGTAAATTGTATTTTCACATTTCCCTCTTCATCGGTTATCAAGGTAGGAAAGAAAAATGCGGTTTCATTGAGATTGGTACGGATTTTGACTTGCGAAAGGTCTTGTTTTTTCTTAAACACATCTTCTTTGATTGCTTCAACAACTTTTGGAGGCACAAATTGAATGGTAGCTTTAGATTCAACTACTTTCATATCTTCAATGCTATTCATTGGTGCCGCCGCCATCTCCATGCTTTTATACATCATACGTTCTCTTCTATAATTTTTTCCAAAATGAAATCCAAATAAATTGACTTGATTGTATTTTTCAGAAATAAATGATGGAAAGTAGTTATGAGGGTAGCCAGAGACAGAATTTAAATAATCAATTTTTATATTAATAAATTGAGAGTTGTAAAAACTTAAATTATTATAATTGTAATAATCAAATGGATAAAAATTAATTTCGTTTATTACAAATTTATCCAAACTAGCGTCATACATGGTTGCTAACACTTCGGCAAACACCTTTTCTTTATCTTTTCCCGAAATGGTCATTTCCCAAGTTTCTTTAGCGCCCGGCAACAATTTATTTCTAAAAGTTTTGGTGCTTATTTTTAAATCATACTTTTTTTTCGGAAGAACATTTATTCTTATTTGATTGCTTATCATTTTGTTTTCACTCACAAAATAATAGTTCAAATTGGTTCCTAAATCATATCCCTCTTTAATAGGGAATTCATAAACAGTTGTGCCATTCTGAAGCGGAATTGCTCTTTTATCTATCGATTTATTATCCGAAGAAAGTCCAATATAAATCATTCCATTTTCTATTCCCGAATGAAACGTGATTTTAGCCATGTCACCTATTTGATAATTGTATTTATCTTCATTTATAGTCAACAATTCATGATTCAAAACTCTTTTGGTCACTTCGTCTTTGATGTCATATTTAGACGATGTCGTAATCGTGTCTTTTTCATAAATGGAAGAAGCTTCCGCAATATATTTCCCTGCCGTTAGATTTTTAAATTGTAGAAGAACAGAGTCCGATATTTTTGAATCAAAAGGGGTTTCAAACACCAATTTGCGTTCCCAGTTAGTTTCATCTTGTTTGTTTTTGTCATACATTTCAAATGGAAAGTTTTGTACAAAAGTAGATTCATCCATGGATTGATAATCTGCGTCTTCTGACAAGGCGTTAGGTTTTATTGTGCGATTCGGTTCTATGAGTTGATAAATCTTCAATATTCCTTTGACGGAAATGTGTTGTCCATTTAGATTTTCGGAGTGTATATTTAGTTTTTTCCAATTTCGGGTTGAATACGTATTTTCTCCTACTATACTCAACTTTAGCGGTACGTCCCCAGCAATTACAGCGCTTTCGGTTGATTGTGTTTCTCCGTTTATATCCGTAACGTCAATATAAAGTGTGTATGAATAGCTTCGAGGCAACTCCTTTCTTGGCTCGCTTGTTTTGGTTTCAAACGAAATGGCAAAATTTCCTTTTCCGTCGGATTTGGTTTCTCCTTTTTCTATTTCTTCCGTTTTTGGTGCTCGATTATAATATCCATAACTTCTTTTCCAAAATCCCCAAGGTCTTTCGTAGAAAAATTGTTCCTCTCGCACGATTCGATATTTTACTTTGGCATCTGTGATTCTAGCACCCGAAAAAGCCTGTGCCTGTCCTGAAACGGATATTTTTTGGTCTAATTTATAATTCTCTTTGAATTCGTTCATTCTCACTTCAAATTTTGGACGTTTATATTCTTCTACTTTGAAGTCCATATCATTTACTTGAACGTAATCGGTATCATTATCTTCGTCTATTTCCATTACCAATATCTTAAGACTATAGTTTCCCGTCACCCCATCTTTTGGCAAAACAAAACTACCATTAACCGATCCAAAATCATTGGTAGTTAAACCCAAAGTAGCAATTTCTTTATAATTTGAATTTTTCAAAACCACTTGAACCGCCGTATTTTTCAAAATTTTAGCCGTATTTTTAAGTTTACTATACACAATGGCTTTAAAATATACCGTCTGCGTTGGACGATAAATGGCTCTATCTAAAAAAACGTCTGCATTCATTTTAGTTTCTGGTTCTTGTCTATAAAAATTGCTAAAACGCTTGTTTCCAAGATCAATCCATTCATTGAACTGCTGGTCATAAATCCAGTATTGATTATCGTGATATTGATTGAGATTAAGACCTAATTTTTCATAAGGAATGTTTAAAAAACCCAAGTTATCTGTCTTTTGTGATGTTATTTTTGTTCTAAATTTATAAAAGTCAATCGTATGATAGGCTAGTGGCGCACCACTTTTTCTATCGACAAAGTGCAATTTTAATAATTTGCTGTTCTCTTCATTTTCAGAACTTTCATTTTCTAAAACCAGTATTTTGCTAACTTTAAACAGTGAGTAATTGACAAAGTTTTTATTATCATCTCCTTCAAAGGCTTCATTGTTGGAAATAGCAATCGCATAATTTCCTGCACTAAGTCCATCTAATTTATAAATTGCCCTATGCTCTTCATAATCTTGAAATTCTTTTAATTCATACAATTTTGTGCGTTCAATTTTTCCATTTGTTTGTAATTTCTTATTGTTTTCTTTAATGTAAATTTGATTTATCGTGTTTGTCGTTTCGGTCAAATTGTAGATTCGCACAAATACTTTTTCTATATTTCTATGGGTAATCAAAATTGGAATGGGCTGGTTAGGCAGCTCGGTTTGCTCCATTTTTAGGGTTGCCCATGGCCAAAGAATCGATTTTTCCACTTCTTTAACGTTTTTAATCCATGGTGAATTTGGATGTTTTTGTAGGGTTTCTTTGCAGATTTTCAGTGCTTTTTCTTTGTAGTTCGTTTCGTTTTTGTTAGGTAAGGTAGCGAAAATTTTGGCTATTTCAGCATAAATGACCGCATTGAAATTTTCTTGAGGATATTCCATCGCTAACTGCGTCATTTCGCCAATATTGGATTCATTTTTTTCGATACTCGACAAACGCCAATTCAAATACGCCGCGATATTTCCATTTTCACGATGCATTTGTGCCAATTCGTATTTTTTATCAAGACACCATTGTTCGTTGTTTTTCTCCTCTTTGTCTTGAATATTAAAATTGTTTTGCGTGTAAAATGAACTCATATTCCACAACAACATATCGTAGAGCGTTGGTTTGAGTTCGTTGATTTCTTTGGGGCTGATAATTTCTTTCCAATCGGCAAAAGAAGCTTCAAACAATTTATTTTTATCTTGAATTGAGTTTTTATACAGGCTGTCTATTTGCTCATAAAAATCGCGTTTTGTCCATTCTCTAAAATCGGTTACTTTTCCCGCAACCTTGGTCCTTTCTTGTATTTCCCATTGTTTACTATTATAATATTGATAAAACATCTGCCCCAGAATATTTTGTAGTAAGGCTTTTTTTACACCATGGCTTTGAATTATTTCTTGAGTAAAATTTTTAACAATTACCACATCGGGTTCTTCTTTTTCTTCAAGGGTTTCGTAGAAAATTTTAGATTGAAAAAACAAGGCTTTTATCGTATGTGCATCTTTTTTATCCTTTCTTGATTGCTTTAAAAGTTCGTTGATTAAACTTAAATTGGATTTAAAATCGCCTTTTTGCTCTTTTTGGTCAATTTCTTTCCATTTTGCATCATAGTTGTAAGGCTGTGAAAATGCATTGAGAAATGAAAAGCAAAATGCGAGTGAAAAAGATAGTATATTCATTATATTGTTTTTAGATTAACTTTTAATTTTACTTTGATGCATAAAATTAAGAAACGTTTATTCAATTGTTATTATTTTAACCCATATTAACCAATTTAAAATGATTGAAGTCATCCGCGTATATATTTTATTAATTTCTATTTTTAGTCAATAAAAGGCTTCTTTTTTATAATTCTGATTAATTTTTTATATCAAAGCAGTTTAATGTTGAAAAAAAACGCCACTTTTTTACACCATACTTATCAACATATGTGAATGAAATATGGGATTTTTGATGTGGATAAAATAAAAATCATGAAGTCAATTATAGATTAAATTTACGGCTGTAATACTAGTGAAATTAATCACCTTGAAAATTATCCACACAAAATAAACATTTTAAATTTCGTTTTGTTGAAATTTTTATTGAAAAAAAGGTGGGAAAATGTGTGAACTTTATATCAAAAAGTGTAATTTTGTGGAAATTTTAAATCACGAATGGCTTTTTTAGGTGAAAGTTTTATTAAAATAGACGATAAGGGCAGGTTGCGAATACCTACGGCTCTTAAAGAAAGTCTATCTGAACAAGCTCACAACAAATTTGTTGTGAACCGTGGTTTTGAAAACTGTTTAACGCTTTATCCTTATGATGTATGGGGAACTGTAAAAGCTAAAATAGATACCCTAAATACGTTTAATAAAGAGCAAAGAGAATTTGTAAGAATATTTTATAGTGGTGCTACAGAGTTGGTTTTAGATACGGGTGATCGTATCAATATCTCTAAGCAGTTGCTCGAATATGCTGGAATAACTAAAGAAGTGGTTTTAACTCCGGTTAAAAATTACTATGAAATATGGGATAGTAAAACCTATAATGAGCGCATGGCTAAACTTAACAGTGCAAGTTTTGAAGAGTTGGCTGAAAAAGTAATGGGAAATTTTAATCTTGATATATAATTGATATAATGGAAAGTACCTATCATAAAAGCGTTTTATTGGATGAATCCATTGAAGCTCTAAAGCTGCAACATGAAGGTATCTATGTTGACCTTACTTTTGGCGGTGGAGGTCATTCTAAAGCAATATTAAATCAATTAGGAGAACATGGAAAATTGTATTCTTTTGATCAAGATGAATATGCCATTAAAAATAAAATTGAAGACTCCAGATGTATTTTGATTCGCGAAAATTTTGAAAACGCAGCAGACTATTTATTAGCAATTGGAGTAGAACAAGTTGATGGTGTTTTGGCTGACTTAGGTGTAAGTAGTTTTCAATTTGACCATGACGCCAGTGGGTTTTCATTTAGAGATGGCATCGATTTAGATATGCGAATGGATAAAAGAAGTGTATTGACCGCTAAAGATATTTTGAACACCTATTCTCATGATCAGTTACAAAAAATATTTCAAGAATATGGCGAAGTTCGCAATTCAAAAACTTTAGCTAATAGAATCGTAGAATTTCGAATGATTTCTAAATTTGAAAAATCAAATGATTTAAACCAAATATTGGATTCCATCAAATTTGGACATTTTACTAGTTATGCAGCGCCTGTATATCAAGCGTTACGAATGGAAGTAAATAAAGAAACGGATGTTTTAAAAAACATGTTGCAGTCAATTGTTCCAATTATCAAATCTGGAGGTCGATTGGCAATCATTACATTTCATTCTTTAGAGGATCGAATTGTGAAAAACTTTATGAAGTATGGGGATTTTGAGAATACTCCAGAAACGGATGATTTATTTGGTAAAAAGAAAAAATTGAATTGGAAATTGTTTCATAAAAAACCGATTGAACCTCAGAAAGAAGAAGTAAAGCGGAATTCAAGAAGTAGGAGTGCAAAATTAAGAGTAATAGAAATAAACTAAGATATGGAGTCGAATCCTTTTTCTTTACGAATACTAATTGAAAGTCTACTTATGTGGACTAGAGAAAATCTGTTGTATTTGATTTTTCTATTTGTTTTAAGTATGGTTTACATTTTAAATAATCATTGGGCGGTTAAACAAGTTCGATTAATTAATAAAAAATCCAAAGAATTAAAAGAGATTCGATGGGAATATTTGAGTAAAAAAAGTGACTTGATGTATAAAAGTAAACTTACTGAAGTGCTTCCTATGGCGGAACAAATGGGCTTAAAACAATTAGAAAATCCACCTTTTATAATAAAATTAAAAAAAGAAGATTATCAGAACCAAAAGTGAAATTTTGGATAGGTCATTTATAATTTTTATATTGCTTATCCTTTGCTCAATTTTTATCGTTTATCGAATCCTTTTGATTCAATACGGGCAAAATGGGTATTGGAAAAAAATGTCGGATGACTTAAGTTTGATTACTCGAAAAGTAATTGCGGAGCGTGGTAATATATATACGTATGATGGAAGATTACTATCTACAACATTGCCAACATTCGATTTGTACTTTGATACAAAAGCCGATGGTTTAAATAAAGTTTGGGATGAAAAAATAGACTCTTTGTGCTGGATGTTATCTTTAAGTTCAAAGGAAAATAAATCCATGGAGGCCTGGAAATCGTACTTTATGGAAGCGCGAAGCAAAAATAATAGATATCTAAAAATTGCTAAAAAACTCACTTTTGAGGAATATAAATTAATCACGTCATTCCCAATTTTTAGAGAAGGTAAATCAAGAGGTTTGATTGTGGATCAAAACAATACTCGAAAACGACCTTTTGGACTTTTAGCCCAACGAACTATAGGATATGTGGGGCAGCAAGGCAATGCTCAAATTGGTATTGAAGGCAGATTTAACAATGAACTTTCTGGAGAAAATAAAGAAATTTTAATGCAACGCATTTCGGATAATTTTTATATGCCAATCAATGAAAATAGTGAATTTGGTTCAAAGCCAGGATTAGATATTTATACCACAATTGATGTTAATTTACAAGATGTGGCTGAAGCCGCTTTACTTCAAACGCTAAAAAATTCAAAAGCGCATCACGGTTGTGTTATCTTATCTCATGTAAAAACAGGAGCTATCAGAGCCATTGCAAACTTATCTTTAAAAAATGGAGAATATGTTGAAGATTATAATTATGCAATTGGAGAAGCTAATGAACCGGGCTCTGTAATCAAATTGGCTTCTGTAATGGCTTTAATTGATGAAGGATTTTGTGATGAAAATACGAAAATAAATATCGGAGATGGGGAAACAACTTATTTTGATAAAAAAATGGTTGACAACCATAAAGGAGGACCCGAAGTTATTACGCTTGCCAAAGCATTTGAAAATTCAAGTAATGTTGGGATTTCTAAACCTATTTTCAAACATTTTCAAAATGACAAAGAAAAATACTATGAAAAATTAGAACAATTTCATTTAACCAAACCCTTTGGTATAGAAATTAAGGGTGAAGCCGATCCTTTAATCAAAAAGCCAAAAGAATGGTCTGGGATTTCTCTTCCATGGATGTCAATTGGTTATGAAATGAAGTTGACGCCTCTTCAAATTTTATGTTTTTATGCGGCAGTTGCTAATAATGGTAAAATGATGAAACCATATTTAGTAAGCCAAATAAAAGAAAATCAAAAAGTTATTGAAAACTTTGATCCAATAGTTTTAAGCAAACAAATTGCTAAACCAGAAACAATAAAAGCGGCTCAAAACATGCTTCAAATGGTTGTAGATTCAGGAACCGCCAAAAGAATTAAAAGTAATTATCAAATTGCGGGAAAAACAGGTACCAACTTGATAACGTATAAAAAGAATTGGACAACTCAAAAGAAATATCAAGCTTCTTTTGTTGGATATTTTCCAGCGAAAAAACCGGAATACGCTTGTATTGTTGTTGTTAATGATCCTTCAGTAGGAAGTTATTATGGAAGTGATGTGGCCGCTCCAGTTTTCAAAAAGATTGCAGACCGAATTTATACTACAGATATTGCAATTCATCCTTCTTTAGACAGTATTTCAAAAATTAGAAATTTCAGTTTACCTTCTTTTAAAGGAATTAAAAAAGATATTTTAGAAGTCACTAAAAATTTAGAATGGAAATCACATTTTGGAGATATCAAGACAGAATGGATTACAGCTGTCGTTGCAAATAATCAAGTGGTTTTAAAGCCCTCTTATTTTAATCAAAAATTAATGCCAAACTTAAAGTCAATGTCTGCCAAAGATGCTGTTTTTTTAGTAGAAAGCATGGGATTAAGAGCAGAATTACAAGGGCGTGGTAAAATTTTAAGCCAATCTATAGCGCCAGGAGAAAAAGTTTATAAAGGATTTATTGTAAAATTAATATTAGGATAAATGATAAAACGATTCGATGAACTTATTAAAAATATTGATTTTGTTGAAATAATTCAACAACAAGCCGATATTGAAATTCATCAAGTTTCTCTTGATAGTAGATTTGTAGAATCCAATTCGTTATTCGTTGCTATTAAAGGAACGCATACAGATGGGCATGAATATATTTCAAAAGCTATTGAAAAAGGAGCTGTAGTTATTATTTGTAATAAATTGCCTTCTGAAATAAACAAAAACGTAATATATGTAAGAGTTGAAGACCCTTCGTTTGTACTTGGAATTATTGCATCCGAATTTTATGGAAACCCCTCGCATAAAATGAAAGTTGTAGGAGTTACTGGAACTAATGGTAAAACGACAACAGCTTCTTTGTTATATCAGTTATTTACAAAATTAGGCTATTCATGTGGATTGATTTCTACAATAGATATAAAAATAGGCTCAGAATCGATACCCTCATCACATACAACACCCGATGCTGTTTCTATCCAACGTGTTATGCATCAAATGGTTGAGAAAGAATGCGCATACTGTTTTATGGAAGTAAGCAGTCATGCGGTAGATCAGAATCGAATTGCTGGAATTGCTTATGATGGTGCTATTTTTACAAATATAACGCATGATCATTTAGATTATCATCTTACATTTTCAAATTACCTAAAGGCTAAAAAACAGTTTTTTGATCATTTGCCAAAAGATGCTATTGCATTAACCAATATGGATGATAAAAATGGTTTAGTCATGTTGCAAAATTGCCAAGCAATGCATAGGACTTACAGTTTACAAGCTATGTCAAATTATAGATGTACTATCATTGACAAATTTCAAGAAGGAATGAGTTTGAAATTGGATGGTGTTGAGGTTTATACAAAATTATCTGGAACTTTTAACGCGTATAATCTGCTTTCGGTTTATGCCATGGCACTTGAGTTAGGTATGCAAAAAGAAGATGTGTATTTAGCTATATCTACCTTAAATCCAATTCATGGAAGGTTTGATACTTCAATCTCTGAAGTTAAGAAAATAGTAGGTATTGTAGATTATGCACACACACCTGACGCATTAGAGAAAGTGCTTATTGAGGCTCAAAAATTGAAAAAGTCATCAAAAATTATAACAATTATTGGATGTGGTGGAAATCGTGATAAGGAAAAAAGGCCATTAATGGCAAAAATTGCTTGTCAGAATTCAGATAAAGTCATTTTAACTTCGGATAATCCAAGATTCGAAAGCCCAATTGATATTTTAAATGATATGAAAGAAGGCTTAGAAAAAGATTTAAAAGTTAAAAGTTTGACTATTGTAGATCGTCTTGAGGCCATCAGAACGGCTTGCGTTTTGGCAGAATCTCAAGATATTGTTGTATTGGCAGGAAAGGGACATGAATCTTATCAAGAAATAGAAGGTATAAAACATCCATTTGATGATAAAAAAATATTATTAGAAACTTGGAACGAAATGAATTTATAATCTTAAAAAATTAATATGCTATATCATCTTTTTCATTTTTTAGATCAAAAATTAAATCTGCCAGGCGCAAATTTATTCAACTATCTGTCATTTAGAGCGGGCATGGCGGTTATTTTTAGTTTGTTAATTATGGTCGTTTTTGGTAAAAAACTAATTTCGTTTTTACAAAAGAAACAAATAGGTGAAACGATTCGAGATTTAGGATTAGAAGGTCAAATGCAAAAAACGGGAACGCCAACTATGGGCGGTTTAATCATCATTGCATCAATTGTAATTCCAACATTATTATTTGCAAATTTAACCAATGTATATATTTGGATGTTAATTGTTGTTTCAATATTGCTTGGATTTATTGGATTTTTAGATGATTATATTAAAGTTTTCAAAAAAAATAAAGAAGGACTAAAAGGTCGTTTCAAAATAGTAGGTCAGGTTATTGTCAGTATTTTTGTTGCAATCATGATGTATTTTCATCCAGATATTAAAGTAAGAGATTTAGATCACGTTTATGTTTTTACTTTAAATGATGGCGTAATAAATGATCCATACAATCCTGTTTTTAAAGAAAAAACCACAGAAATCATCAAAGGAAAAGGATATGAAAAAGATGGTTTGTTTTATACGCACGATACAAAAGATTTAATCACCAATGTTCCATTTTTAAAAGGAAACAATCTGAACTATGATAAATTCTTCGAAAAATTAGGATTACATCCATCGTTGTATTTTATCCCTTTTTTCCTGATATTAATTTTTATAATCACTGCCGTTTCTAATGGAGCAAATATTACAGATGGAATTGATGGTTTGGCTGCGGGAAGTTCTGCGTTGATTGGAATTAGTTTAGCTGTATTGACTTATATTACAGGAAACAGTATTTTTTCAGATTACCTCAATGTTTTATATATTCCTAACCTTGGAGAATTGGTAGTTTTTGTAAGTGCGTTTATTGCAGCGTGTGTCGGATTTTTGTGGTGGAATAGCTATCCTGCACAAATTTTTATGGGAGATACGGGCAGCTTAGCTTTAGGAGGAATTATTGCTACAATTGCAATAATTATTAGAAAAGAATTGATGATTCCATTATTGTGTGGCATCTTTTTGGCGGAGAATTTATCCGTGATGATTCAAGTAGCTTATTTTAAATATACTAAAAAGAAGTTTGGAGAAGGTAGACGTATTTTTTTAATGTCGCCATTGCATCATCATTTTCAAAAGAAAGGGATTCCAGAATCAAAAATTGTAATGCGATTTTGGATTGTAGGTGTTTTTTTATCGGTAATGAGTATTGTATTATTAAAACTTAGATAATCTCAAATTGTATTTATGAAAGAAAAAGTAGTAATTTTAGGAGGTGGCGAAAGCGGTGTTGGAGCAGCGATTCTTGCAAAAGATCTTGGATTTGAGGTGTTCCTTTCCGAACAGAAAGCGTTGAAGGAAGTTTATAAAAATCAGTTAGTAGAAGAAGGCATTTTATTTGAAGAAGGTTTTCATACGAATGAACTCATTTTGGGCGCAAATAAGATTATAAAGAGTCCAGGTATTCCGGATAGTGCTCCAATTGTTCAAGAAATTAAACATCGAAACATTGAGTTAATTTCTGAAATTGAATTTGCATATAGATATCAAAAGGGAAAAATTGTAGGGATTACAGGTAGTAATGGTAAAACAACGACTACAAATTTAATTTATCATATTTTTAATCAAGCAGGACTCAATGTAGGCATGGCAGGCAATGTAGGAAATAGTTTTGCGTATATGGTTGCTCGAGCACCAAAAGACATTTATGTATTAGAAATTAGCAGTTTTCAACTTGATGATGTTAAAGATTTCAAATGTGATGTTGCCATATTGTTGAACATTACTCCAGATCATTTAGACCGCTATCAATATGAAATGAAAAACTATGTTTTTTCTAAATTTAAAATTACTCAAAATCAAACTGAAAAAGATGTATTTATTTATTGTAAAGATGATCAAGAAACTATAAACTTTATGAAAGCAAATTCAGAGAAAATTATTGCAGATAAAATACCTTTTTCAATAATGGAAAAAGTAGATCGTGGTGGGTACTTAGATGATGAAGATCGTCTTATTTTAAACTATAAAGAGCCTTATTATGAAATGGAAACAAAACAACTAACTATTAAAGGCAAACATAATCAATATAATTCTTTGGCTGCAGGAATTGCGGCACAGCATTTTAATATAAAAAGTGAAAAGTTAAAAGCTTGTTTTCAATCGTTTAAAGCGATTCCGCATCGAATGGAGTCCTTTTTGACACTTGGAGGTATTGAATATATCAATGATAGTAAAGCTACGAATGTAAATAGTACGTGGTATGCTTTAGAAAGTTTAAATAAAAAAGCCGTTTGGATAATAGGTGGGGTTGATAAAGGTAATGATTATTCTGTTTTAAAAGAATTGGCAAAGCATAAAGTAAAAGCTATTGTTTGTTTAGGAGAAGATACCATAAAAATTCACCAAGCATTTACAGGTGTTGTTGATGTCATGACATCTGCTCAAACAATGAAAGAGGCTGTAAAAGTTGCAAGTAAATTGGCTCAAAAAGGAGATTGTGTGATTTTGTCTCCATGCTGTGCAAGTTTTGACTTATTTGCCAATTATGAAGAAAGAGGAAATGTATTTAAACAATGTGTTAGAGAATTATAAAAAATGAATACAAGTAGATTGTTTGATTTTTTTAAAGGCGACAAATATCTTTGGATAGTAGTTATTCTATTGTCGATATTTGGTATTATTGCTATTTTTAGCAGTACCGAAATCCTTTCATATAAAAAGGAAACATCTCTTTTCTTTTACTTTTTCAAACATTTTGTAATCGTAATACTGTCTTTGGCAATTGCATATTTTGTACAATTGATTCCTTATCAATATTATGCAGGTATATGGAAGTTGTTATTACCATTAAGTGTTGTTGCTTTGATTTATGCAATGTTTTTTGGTGGTAAAATCAATGAAGCTGGCCGATGGATTGAAATTCCTGTCATTAATTTAACGTTTCAAGCATCTGATTTGGCTAAAGTGGCTTTGGTCTTGTTTTTGTCTCGTTTTATGAGTAAAAATCAAGAACATATTAAAGAATTCAAACGAGGCTTTCTTCCAATGTTAGCAGTTGTTGGAGTGATTTGTTTTTTAATCTTTTTAGAAAATGTATCGACTTCAATAATGTTGTTTATGATGGCGGTTGTAATGATGTTTGTTGGACGTGTTAATAATTTTCATTTATTTGGATTACTAGCGGCTATGGCACTATGTGTATTTTTAGCAGTTACAATTATGTTAAAAGTTCCAGACGAGTATTTAAAAATAGGAAGGTTAAGAACAGCTAAAACAAGAATTGAACATTTCGGTGCTGGTGATAAAGAAATGCTTTATCAAGTAAAACACGCCAATATAGCAATTGCTAATGGGGGCATTTTGCCTAATGGTCCAGGTAATAGCCGACAAAAGTATTTTCTACCGAATGCGTTTTCGGATTATGTATATGCTATCATTATTGAAGAATGGGGACTTTTTGGAGGAGTCATTATTTTGGTGCTCTATCTTGTATTTTTATATCGAATAATTCTAATTGTTCTAAATAGTCCTCGAACTTTTGGTGCGTTGGTTGCTTTGGGTTTAGGTTTGTCGATAGTAATTCAAGCTTTTTTCCATATTATGGTTAACGTTGGTATTTTGCCTTCTACTGGAGTTACTTTGCCTTTTGTAAGTATGGGAGGAAGTAGTATTTTCTTTTTTGGTTTTGCTTTAGGTATTATAATAAGTGTGAGTAAAAGCGTTGAAAATGATGACTTAGGAAAAGCGCCTAAAAACGAAAGTTATATTGAGGAATTAGAACAACAAATTAGTGTATTATGACAGACATAAGAGTAATAAGAGTTTTATTTAGTTGTGGAGGTACAGGAGGTCATATTTATCCTGCAGTTTCAATTGCTAGGGCAATTCAAAGTAAATTGCCAAACGTAGAAATTTTGTTTGTTGGGGCAAATGGAAAAATGGAAATGCAAAAAGTACCTAAAGAGGGATTCGAAATTAAAGGATTAACCATTGCGGGTTTTCAAAGAGGTTTTAATTGGAATAGTATCTCTAAAAATTTACTATTGCCTTTCAAACTAATATTTAGCTTTTTTCAAACGTTTTGGATTTTATATAAGTTCAGACCCGATGTGGCAATAGGAACAGGTGGTTATGCATCAGGCCCAACTTTAAAAATGGCTCAATGGATGGATATTCCAACATTTATTCAAGAACAAAATGCACTTCCTGGTTATACGAATCGGATTTTAGGTCAAAAAGCCAAAGCGATATTTGTATCTTTTGATCAAATGGAAGCCTATTTTTCAAATAAAAATATCTTTAATTTTGGAAATGCAATTCGGGAAGATTTTTCTAGTGATTTAAAATCCAAATCAGAAGCTTTACAATATTTTAATTTTGATCAAAATAAAAAAACGGTTTTCATTACTGGCGGAAGTTTAGGCGCTAGACCAATTAATCAGGCATTATCAAATCAGCTAAATCTATTGATAGAAAATAATATCCAAGTTATTTGGCAGTGTGGCGCTAACTATTTGGAGCAATACAAAGTTTATGAGTCGCCTTTGGTTAAAGTTTTTGGTTTTATCGAAAACATTCATATGGCTTATGCTGCAGCAGATATTATAGTTACACGAGCTGGTGGTGCCATTTTTGAAATGTTTGTGATTGGAAAACCAATTATTGTTTTACCTTCTCCTTATGTAGCCGAAGATCATCAAACAGTAAACGCTAAAGCGCTCGAAAATCAAAAAGCTGCTATCATGATTAAAGATCAAGAAGCTAATGAAAAATTAGTTTCTACGATAATTTCTTTACTTCATAACGCTGAATTACAACTAGAAATGCAACAAAAACTTAAAAGCTTAGCAAAACCAAATGCAGCCAGTCAAATTGCGGAGTATGTAATTTCTTTTTTAAATAATAAAAATACGGATAATGGAAGATATTAAAAGAATTTATTTTTTAGGAATAGGAGGCATTGGCATGAGTGCTATTGCTCGATATTTCTTACAAATAAACAAAGAAGTTTTTGGATATGACAAAACGCCAAGCGAGATTACGGATGATTTAATCAAAGATGGCGCTAAAATTCAATTTGAAGATGATGCCACATTTTTTCCTGAAAATATTGATTTAGTAATTTATACACCAGCGATACCAAAAACAAGTGCCTTGTTTAATCATATTTTATCGCAAGATATCGAAATGATAAAAAGAAGTTCGGCGCTGGGTATGATTACCAAAGATAAATTTACAATAGCCGTTGCTGGAAGCCACGGAAAAACGACCGTAAGTTCAATGGTAGCACATGTTTTAAAAACTTGTGGTGTCGATTGTAGCGCCTTTTTAGGTGGTATTTCTTCTAATTTCAATAGTAATTACGTTTTTGGGAATGATGATGTGGTAGTTGTTGAAGCGGATGAATTTGATCGATCATTTATGCAATTACATCCAAATATTATTGTTGTAACAAGTATTGATACCGACCATTTAGATATTTATGGAAATAAAGAAAATATAATAAAAGCCTTTCAAGCTTTTGTAGATAAATTGGACGAAAATGGTATTTTAATTATCAATGAAAAAGCCGTAGAGGATTTAAATATCAAATCTGAAAAAGTGGTTTATGGCTTTAATAATGAAGAATATAATGCAACAGACGTAGCATTAGGCGAAGATTTTAGTTCCTTTCAAATCAATGAGGATGTTCAAAAATATAAACTCCAATTTAATGGAAGACATAATATAGAAAATGCATTAGCTGCCGTTATTGTGGGGTCCATGATGGATATTGAAGAAACCGAAATAGCAAAAGCACTTAACGGATTTAAAGGAATTAAAAGACGTTTTGAAGTTTTATTCAAGTCAAACAATTATGTATTTATCGATGACTATGCGCATCATCCCAATGAAGTTCGTTCGACATTAATGAGTATAAGAGAAATTTATCCTAATAAAAAATTGACTTGTGTCTTTCAGCCGCATTTATTTTCAAGAACTAAAGATTTGTACCTTGAATTTGCGCAAGCTTTGGATATCGCCGATGAAGTTTTACTTCTTGATATTTATCCTGCAAGAGAATTGCCGATTGAAGGAATCACCTCAAAATGTATTTTAGATGAAATGACAACAAAAGTAAAAATAGTTTCTAAATCAGAAGTTTTGGAATATGTGAAAAAAGAAAAAATTGAAGTGTTTACAACGTTGGGTGCTGGGGATATTAATTTAATTAACCAAGAAATTATTGATATTTTAAAGAATAAATAAAGAATGCAAGAGGTTAGAAAAATAAGTTATAAAAAAGTATTTAAACTCGTCCTTTGGGGCTTGATTATAATACTATTTTTTATAGTTTCTTTTTTTGCTATTCAAAAAAGAAATATACTTAGAGTCAATGGATTAGAATTTTCTATTAGAGACAAAAAGGGCAATTTCTTTGTGAACGATAAAGATATTGAAAATGAAATCAAAAAGATACAACCGATGTATTTAGGGACACGACTTAAAGATGTCAATTTGCAACAGATGGAAGCGATGGTGAATGAAAATGAATATATTGAAAAAGCAGATATTATCGCAAAGCCCAACGGTGTTCTTAAGGTTTTTGTCTCTCAAAAAAATCCAATTGCAAGGGTTATCAATTCAGGACAGAGTTTCTATATTTCAGATCAATGGCAAAAAGTACCTTTATCTTCCAAGTTTACAAAAAGAGTTCCATTAATTTTAGGAAATACAAAAGGTATTTTATATCCAACAACTAAAGAAGATTCTTTTAGAAAAAAACAAGTTTATACACTTTTAAACTATGTTACGGAAAATGATTTTTGGAATAAAGCTATAGATCAAATTTACATCGCTCCAGACAATAAAATAGAATTGATATTAATTTTTTCAGAGGCAATTATTCAATTGGGTTATATCAATGAAGATTATGAAAAACGTCTTGAAAAAGTGAAGAACTTCTTTAAAACAGCTGTTAAAAATGTAGATATTACACCATATAAAATTTTAAATTTTCAATACGAACAACAAGTTATAGGAATTAAATAATAAAATAAATAATTAATATGAATCCATCATCGCAGATCAAAAAAACAGACATCCTTGTAGGACTTGATATCGGTACTACTAAAATTTGTGTCATTGTTGCTAAAAAAGTTGGTAACAAAAAAATTGAAATACTTGCAAAAGGTCAAGTAGTTTCTAGAGGTGTTGAAAAAGGAGAAGTTAAAAATATACTTTTAGCGAGCGAAGATATTCGCGAGGCGGTACGATTGGCTGAGCAAAAAAGTGGTTTTAAGATTAAAAAAGTATTTGTTGGGATTGCAGGTGCGCACATCAAATCGAGTGTGATGCGCTTAGGTATCACAAGAGCGGTTAATGAAGTAGATACCTTGATTAACAAAAATGATATTTCTAAACTTGAAATTCAAGCAAAAAATTTACAGGTAAACCCAGGTGAGGTAATTATTAGCTGCCAGCCTCAAGAATTTTTTGTGGATGGAATATCTCCAAAAAATAATAATCCAATAGGAATGCGAGGCAATCGTTTGGAAGCCAATTGGCATATTATTATTGGAAATACAAATCCATCTAAAAATATTGAAATGGCTGTTGAAATGGCGGGTCTTGAAATCTTGACTATGGATTTAGAGCCATTAGCAAGTGCCGAATCTGTATTGACAGAGGAAGCTATTAATGAAGGTGTTTGTTTGATTGATATCGGAGGAGGCACAACCGATATGGCAATATTTTATGGCGGTGTTATTCGTCATACTGCGATCTTTCCATTTGCAGGAGAATATATCACCGCGTTTATTAGAGATAAGCTGAAATTAACCGAGCGAACGTCTACGTTGTTAAAAGAAAACAAAAGCTATACAAGTGCGCTTTACAAACATATCCCAGAAAATAAAATTCTATCTATAAAAAATATTGCGGGATTGCCACCCGTTGAAATTGAGCAAAGAAAATATTGTCATTTAATCAATTCTTGTTTAGAACAAATTTTTAGTTTAGTTAAAAATGAAATACAATCTACATATTTCAAAAATCAATTAAACGCAGGAATTTTCATCACAGGTGGTGGCGCTAACATTCCTGATTTGCAAAAATTTGTAGAACAATATATTGGAATCCCAACTCAAATAGGAAGACCAATTCATTATGTTTCGAATAATCAAGATGTAACGCTTCATGATACCAGATATGCTACGGCTGTTGGTTTGGTATTGTTAGCCGCAAAATCAGCTAATGAATCTATGATCGAAGTAGAAATAGAAGCGCCAATAAAAATTGAAGCTGAAACGCCTATAAAAACAATCAATGTCATAGAAGAAACTCCTCAACCTAAAAAATCAAAATTAAATTGGGCTTTTAACTTAAAAGAGAAATTTAATAGTATGATACTAGATGAGCAAAATTATAAAGAATTTGAACAAGATTAATTAGTATATCAAATAAAAAAATAAAAAAATAAATTAACCAAATAAATTAAAAATTATGAATTTAGATTTCAATTTACCAAAAGAAAAATCTTCTATTATTAAAATATTAGGAGTAGGTGGAGGTGGAACCAATGCCGTAAACTTTATGCAAAGTAAAGGAATATTAGGTGTTAATTTCATCGTTTGCAATACCGATGAACAACATTTAAATAATTCACCTGTTAAGAATAAAATTCTTCTTGGTCCCGAATTGACTAAAGGAAGAGGAACCGGAGCCGATCCTGAAGTTGGTAAAAAAGCAACAGAAGAATCGATAACTTTAATAAAAGAAGAACTTCAAAATAATACGGAAATGTTATTTATTGCAGCCGCAATGGGTAAAGGAACGGGTACAGGTGGTTCTCCAGTGGTAGCTAAATTAGCAAGAGAAATGGGAATTCTTACTATAGCTATTGTTACGACGCCTTTTTCAAATCTTGGTAGATCTCAAGTTGAAAAATCAATTGATGGTATCGAAAAACTTAAAGAACAGGTAGATGCAATTATTATTGTTTCTAATGATAAAATTAGAGAAATCTATGGCTCGCTTAAAGCAAGTGAAGCTTTTGATATGGCAAATGATGTATTGAAAAATGCGGCAAAAGGTATCTCTGAAAGTATTACAGCACCAGGTGATTTAAATACCGATTTTAACGATGTTAAAAATGTATTAAAAGATGGAGGTATTTGTATTATGGGCGTTGGTGTTGCCGAAGGCGAGCAACGCGTAAAAATGGCCGTAAAGAAAGCATTAGAGTCGCCATTGTTAAATGATGGTGATATTCGTGGCGCACAAAAAGCGTTGGTAAATATTTCTACATCAAAAGATCATGAAATACAAATTGATGAAATTGATGAAATATTAAATGAAATTCGTGAAGCTTCAAGAAATGATATTGATATTATTTTAGGTACTTCTTATGATGAAACATTAAATGAAGAGCTTTGTTTAACAATCGTTGTTACGGGTTTTGACGGAAAAGGATTTGATAAAAATGATTCCATTGCTACAAAAGAAGAAGAAAAATTAGAAATTGTTAATTTAGAGCAAGCTCCAAATTTGTTTTCTGTAGTTTCGGATTTAGAATTAGAAACAAAATATAATTTATCAGCACCTCTTGAAATTGAAAACGAAACATCGAGATCGGA
>JBIPPB010000014.1:0-33429 GCA_044368655.1 Chitinophagales bacterium
CGGCAGTAGCACAAGATGGATATCAGTGGTATCGTAACAATCAAGTGATTGCAAATGCAACCAATGCAACGTATACCGTAAGCAATGCAAGTAGTGCAAACCACGCAGGTTGGTACAAAGTGTTTGTAAAACCATTAGCATCAACTACGAATTGTCCACAGTTATTCAGCGACAGTGTATTTGTAAAAGTAGATGTGAAACCGGTATTTACCGTTCAGCCATCAGCACCTACAAATTGTACCGTAGGCGCATTACATACGATGACGGTAGCGACAAATGTTCCATCGACCTTCCAATGGTATAAAGATGGTGTAGCGATGAGTGGTAAAACGTCAAGTACAATTACCGTTGATTCTACACAAATTTCTAAAACGTACTACGTAGAAGCGACGAATGGTGCATGTCCAGTAACAACTTCAAATACAGTTGTGGTAGAAGATAGAAACCCATCCACTTTATTAAGCTTAGCAACAAGCAAAGCTGAGAATTTGGAAGCACAATGTAAAGAAGGTAACTGGACATACTATGCAGAGCCAGGTAACCGTAATGTATTCTTAATGGCGATTAACCACAATGGCAATAATGTAACGTTCCGTCCGGATATCGACTTTAATGCAAGTGGTTCGAAAGAAGTATTTGATGGAACGACATTATACGGAGCGGTATTTGGAGAACGTTTATTCAACATTGATGTAGTAAGTGGAACGTTAACGGCACCATACGATGTGAAATTCTACTATGACAATAGTGAATTGTTAGATGTGGTGAACAAATACGATGCTAGAAAATCACTTCCAGGCTTTAAAGCATTACGCGATAGCATGAGTTGGTTTACCTCTGTAGCATCAGCATTTACACCATCGTTATTGAATAGCATCACAAAAGTTCCTGTATTATTCCCTCATGTAATTCAAACTGCAGTTACAAGAGGTGTTGAAGCTGGAATAAACTTTGTAACAATCAACAATATGGTATCGAACAACGGAGGCGGAACGATGTATTTGGATTATCGAATTACATCTGGATCTGGAATTAACCCAAGCAATGGTGCTGAGGCAGGATTCAAAATGTTCCCAATCCCAGCAGTATCAAACTTAAATGTTGAGATTAACAACAAAACATTGAAGCCGGTATTGATTACCGTAACGGATATGCAAGGTCGAATCGTAATGAGTCAAGAGGTACGTCATCAAAATACTATAAGCACACATCCAATAAATGTGTCGAGTATGGCGAACGGTGTTTACCAAATTTCTCTAGAAAACGGAGATCAAGTGCTTAAAGGTAAATTCACTATCGAGCGATAAGAAACAATCTTCGCTAAATGTTTTAAAAAGCCCCATCCAAAAGATGGGGCTTTTTTTTATTAAATAGGTCATTTTATAACCAATGTGGATATTGATTTTAATATTTAATTCATTTTAAATTAACTTTGCAATAATGAAACGTATCCTATTTCTATTTTTTTTATTTTCATTTCTTAATTTATTTTCTCAAAATATTTCTAAGTCCGTTTGTATTAAATGGGCAGATTCCGTCAAGCAACAATTAACTCTAAAACAAAAAATTGGGCAATTGTTTATGTTAGACATTCACCCAGAACTTGGTAATGAGAAGCGAAAAGATCAGATTTTAAATGCTATAAATACGTATAATCTTGGTGGTATCATTTTAATGAAAGGGAATTATCAAATTGCATACCACTGGACTCGATTTTTTCAAGAAAACGCTTTAGTTCCAATGTTTATAGCAGTAGATGGAGAATGGGGATTAAATATGCGAATTTCAAATACAATAAAGTATCCTTATCAACTAACTTTAGGTGCTATAACAAAAGATTCCTTATTGTTTCAATTAGGAAAAGCATTTGGCGAGGAATGTCAATCGATAGGTGTAAATGTAAATTTTGCACCATGTGTGGATGTCAATACCAATCCAAACAACCCGGTGATCAATTTTCGTTCTTTTGGAGCGTTTAAAAAGAATGTAACTAATAAAGGAAGAATGTTGGCGTTAGGAATGCAAAGTAAAGGTATAATGACCTCATTAAAACATTTTCCTGGCCATGGCGATACCGACAAAGACAGTCATCATGATTTACCTCAAATAAATAAATCAAAAGAAGATTTGCAAGATATAGAGTTGTATCCGTATCAAAAATTGCTTAAAGAAGATATTTGGGGCGCTATGGTTAGTCATTTAAATGTACCTGCTCTGGATGATTCCAAAACGCCGGCATCTTTATCTAAAAAGATTTCAACCGATCTGCTTCGAAATGAATATGGCTTTAAAGGATTGCTTTTTTCGGATGCGCTTAATATGAAAGGTGCAACTTTGGCCGCCAATCCTGGTGAATTAGAATTGAGAGCCTATATCGCTGGAAATGATATTTTAGTTTTTTCATCAAACATAGATACCGCGATTTCTAAAATAGAAAATTATTTATTAAAAGATATTTCCCATCTTGAAGCATTTGAAAAACGATTGGATAATATCTTATTTTATAAAGCCAAGGTAGTTCTTTCAAAAAAGAGTAATGACCTTGATGAATCGCATTTTAATGTATCTAAAAATACATCTAAATATCAATTTTGTCAAAAACTTTATAATGAAGCGTTAACCTATCATTCCATTTCTAATGTAAAATATAATCAATATCTAGATTCAAACAAAACAACTTTAGTTATTGGTGTAGGAGGGTCTACCAATTTTTTAAATTCCGAATTGTTTCGATTTTCGAATTATAAATATTATGATTTACCCAATAATACATCTCCTGTAGATCATATTCGTATCTTGGATATTTGTAAAAGTTATGATCAGGTTATTTTGTTAATTCGTGGAATGAGTCAATATCCATCAAAGAATTTTGGTATTACAAATTCACAAAAGATGTTTATTGAGGACATTGCTTCTCTAAATCAGGTTCTGCCTATTATAATGGGCAATCCGTATAGTTTGAAATTTTTTCAAAAGTATCAAAATGTAATAGTAGCCTATGAAGACAATGAATTTACGCAACAAGCAGTAGCTCGTTTTCTTTCAAATAAAATCGAACCTAAAGGTATTTTACCCGTTTCGGTTGGCGTTTTTCATTCATATCTTGAAAAAGGAATGGATGTTCGTAAAGAAGAGCCCGTTTCCAAAATTATACCATACAATTATGATGTATTGCCTTATGTGGATGCCCTTTGTGAACAAATGATTGAGAAGGGGGCTGCTCCAGGATGTCAAGTTGTGGCGATGCATAAAGGTAAAATAATTTATCAAAAATCTTTTGGTAGAGCAACCTATCAGTTAGATTCTAAAGGGGTTTCAAATACGGATTTATATGATTTGGCTTCTTTAACCAAAATTTTAAGTACTACGATTGCAGCCATGCGATTAAAAGATAATCAAATGTTGAGGGTGTATGGCCAGACAAAAGATTATTTAAATTTAGATTCTACGAGTACGATTGGCAATGTTTATATCAGTCAGTTATTAACGCATTCTGCAGGATTAACTCCATTTATTCCATTTTATAAAAATTTTAATGCTAATAACTTTTTTCAATATTTTAGTACAACAGAGCAAGGTCGTTTTAATCTAAAAGTAGCTGAAAATTTATATATACGAAATGATTATAAAGACTCAATGTGGCTAGCCATGAGTACCTCTAAATTAAATCAAATTGGTCAATATAAATACTCGGATTTAAGTATGTATATTTTACAAAAAGTTATTGAATCGATTACTAAAACGACTTTGGATACCTTCATGTACGAAAGTTTTTATAAACCTTTAGGTATTCATTTGACTTATAATCCAACATCCAATGGTTTTTTTAGAGGAAATATTATGCCAACAGAATATGATGCTTCCTTTCGAAATCAGGTAATTCAAGGTTACGTTCATGATCAAGGAGCATGTTTGTATGGAGGCGTTGCTGGGCATGCAGGTTTGTTTGGAAACGCAAAAGAGGTTGGGATTTTGATGCAAATGTTAAATAATTTTGGTGTTTATAATGGCAAACGTTATATAAATGAAATTACCGTTCGCCAGTTTACAGCGCAACAGAATGAATATTCAAGAAGAGGTTTAGGTTTTGATAAGCCGGACAAAAGTTCAAATCCAGCTATTTCCCCATTAGCGTCATTAAATTCGTTTGGACATACCGGTTTTACAGGAACATGCGCCTGGGCAGATCCTGACAATGAGTTGGTTTTTGTTTTTCTTTCTAATCGCATTCATCCCGACACGAATAACAATTTAATTAATACGGAGGCCTATCGTCAACGACTACATACCCTTTTTTATAATTTTATTGGTAAATACAACTTTTAATTTTTTATATGTCAGAGACCATTTCTTGTCCAAAGTGCCAGTGCCCACATGCATATACTATTGATCAAATGAATATTTGCCCAGAGTGTAATTATGAATGGGATCCTAGTGAAATAAGTTCCGATGTTTTTATTGTTAAAGATGCGAATGGTACTATTTTAAATAATGGAGATTCTGTAATCGTACTTAAAAATTTGCCAGTAAAAGGCGCTGCACATCCTGTAAAGGCGGGCACTAAAGTTAAAAATATTCGACTTGTAGATTCCGATCACAATATTGATTGCAAAATAAATGGTTTTGGCGCTATGGCTTTAAAATCTGAGTTTGTTCGTAAATCTTGACAATTAGCCTTTTTCAGTTAAAAAGATTTGAGGATTTACTTTTTTACGTTTTGTATCGATATCACATGGATAGTCAAATAGGCACTTTTCTTTTATTAATGAAGAAACAATTCCAGGCACGGCTTCTTCCCATTGCGGTTCATTGCGTTTAATTTTTTCAATCAATTCCGCAGAATTCGTATCTAAATTTTCTTTGTTTTTACATTCAATATCTACAATAAGTTTATTTTGAAGTAAATAGTTGTATAAAAACTGAACATCCTCAGATAATTCAACCGTTTTAGATTGATAGACTTTATCTTGCCCATAGGGTTTATAAGGATAGGCAAAAAGTTTGATATCTTGAGAAAATAAGTTTCCAAACTGCAATAATAAATCACTAATGGGGTTTTTATATTTACTGGTGTCTAGAATTTGGATCAAATTTAAAATGCCCAAAATAATCCCCATTTTGTTTGGTTTACAAGTCTTTAGAAAAGCCGTTAATTCATGATGCTCTTGAAAATTTGTTACTAAAACAGGAATCCCAATTGCTCGAAGCATATCGGCGCGATCCAAAAAGTCTTGAATTTGAATCGTGTTTTCATTTCCCGATAAATTGTTTAATGTAATTTCACCTAATTTTAAAACATCATGATCTTCGAGTTGATATTCTTTTTTAAATAACTCAACGCCAGATTCGATCATGTCGATATTTAAGTTCGTAATAGGTTTAAATCGGGCACGTAATACGGCAATATTTTTTTTGTAGAGTAAGTCTTTAGGCTGCACTACAGATCCATCTGCCAAAAAACAAGCCACTCTTGTATATCCTTTGGTAACCAATATTAAACTTAACAAACGATTGTCTACCTCAGCAAAGCATGGCCCTTTCATACTCAACATGTCAATTTCTACACTATTTTTAGGTAAATTGTCCATTAAGCTATCTACAAAAAGATTAGGGCTGTCACTAAATTCACCACAAGCATAAATCAAATTAACGCCAAGTTTGCCAAGAACATTTTGTTGTAAGCTACTGTCGCTATCCAAAAGTTTTACGTGCAAAATAACCTCATTGCTTGGGCCTTTCGGTGTTGTTTGGAATTTAACGCCCATCCAGCCATGCGATTCGTTGGTTTTGGAATAGTTTAATGTTGTTACGGTATTGGCAAAAGCAAAAAATTTACGTTCATTATATTTTTCGCCTATTAATCGCTCTTCCAAAAGCCCATATTCATGATCCAACATTTTATGAAGCCTCGATTTAGAAACATATCTTCCATCCGTTTCTACACCATAAATGGAGTCGCTAAAAATCATGTCATAAGCACTCATGGTTTTTGCAATGGTGCCTGAAGCGCCTCCAGCTTTAAAAAAATTACGCGCCACCTCTTGTCCGGCTCCAATTTCGGCAAATGTACCGTAAAAATTAGGATTCAAATTGACGTTTAATGCTTTAATGTCGTTGCTTAAAATGGTGCGTCCCATAAATATTTTAATTGATACTGGTTGAATGTTACAAATTTATCTATTTTTTATTAGTTGACACCTTAAAAAATTGTAAATTCAATTTACATTACCCTTCAAAATTCAGTGAAAGGATAAATCCTCTTGGATAAAGCCCTTGAAGTATAGATTGATTTCGAATGGATTGGTCAGTGCCTAAAACATTATTTAAGCCATGCGAAAACTTAATTTCGGGAGAAAATATAAAATATGGAAAAAAGTATTGTAATCCAATTCCATATTCTAACGAAAAATTATCTTTTTTCAACGTAATTCGATCGGGTTCATCGCGCGGTCTAAATTGTGGATTGATCAAATAATCATATCGAAAACCGCCCAATACAAAAATTCTCCAATCTTTAATAGGCTCCGATTTATAACGTATAATAACAGGAAATGAAATGTAGGTGGTTTGAATTCTATTTTTAATCACATTATTATTTTCGGTTTCATAGATAATTTGTTTTTCTCCAAACATCATATTGGGCAGGAAACGCAAATCAAAATATCGATTAAATTGCCAATTTCCGATAAGCCCCAAATTAAATCCAGGCTGATTAGAAACATAAACGGATCGAATCGAATCGTTTGATGGTAGGACCGGCTGCCTATCAACCGAAAAATTTGTACCGTTGGCCGATAGTGAAATTCCCCAATAGAATGCTTTGCTCCCCTTTTCATAAAAGTTAACTTGCGCAGTTCCAACGTTAAGGAAAAGGATAAAGAGTAATGAAAGCCAATTAGTTTTTTTCAATGAAATTTATTTTTCACCAATAAATAAGGTACATATACCAAACGTAAGGGATTTGAATTTAGTATTTTTAAATCCAACTTGAGTTAAAACATCACAAAAATGTTGACCTTCGGGAAATGCGGCTACAGAGTTGGGTAAATAACTATAAGCCGAATGATCTTTAGCAAACAGTTTTCCAAAAAATGGCGTAATGTATTTAAAATGAATTGTAAATAAAAAACGTAAAATTGGATTTTTTGGAAACGAAGGTTCTAATATAACAATTTCTCCGCCTGGTTTAAGAACGCGATACAATTCGGATAATCCATTTTCAAGATGTTCGAAATTACGCACACCAAATCCTACCGTAATCGCATCAAAATAATTTGCATCATATTCCAACGCTTCACTGTCGCCTTTTACAAACTCAATTTGTTCGGTGGTATTTTTTTGTTTTGATTTTTCGATTCCCACATTAAGCATATTTTGCGAAAGATCTACGCCAATTACTTTTTTTGGATGGATAGCTAATGCTTCAAAAGCAAAATCGCCAGTCCCTGTAGCCATGTCTAAAATGAGCTGAGGCTTTTTTAATCCGATGTATTGAATCGCTTTTTTACGCCATAAAATATCAATACCTGCCGTTAAAAAATGATTTAGAAAATCGTATTGCCCCGCAATATTATCAAACATGCGTTCGATTTGAACCTTCTTTTCCGAATTCGATTCATAAGGCTTTACATTTTCTACTTTTTGAGTTGTCATACTTCGGATTTTTTTATTCAAGGACAGGTTTTAGATAAAAAATGTATCTTTGTCTGAAATACAATTAAATTTAATAATTGCAAAAATAACGAATGATTATTCAATCAAGACAATTTATTGGAAGTTTTAATACTTTAGCCGATTTACCAAAGTCTGAAATGCCCGAATTTTGTTTTATCGGGAGAAGTAATGTTGGAAAATCCTCATTAATAAATTACATTACAGGAAAGAAAGATTTGGCTAAAGTGAGTTCAACGCCCGGTAAAACGCAATCTTTTAATTATTTTTTAATCAATAAAAATTGGCATTTGGTCGATTTGCCCGGATATGGATATGCAAAACGAAGTAAAACGTTAAGAGCCTCTTGGAATTCCGAAATGCATCGTTATTTTATAGAACGCGAAAGATTACTTTGTGTTTTTGTTTTAATTGATAGCCGAATTCCACCTCAAAAATTAGATCTTGAGTTAATTCACTTTTTAGGTGAAAACGAAGTGCCATTTTCTCTTGTTTTTACAAAAGCAGATAAAAGAGAATTTAAAGCGTGTACGCAAAATATAAAAGTATTCAAAAGCGAATTACTAAAAACTTGGGAAGCATTGCCAACAAGCTTTATTACTTCAAGTGAAGAAAAACAAGGGGGCGATTTAATTCTTGAATTTATTGCAGAGGTTGCTTCAAAATAAATATGATCATGTCTTTGTTTTTTGACGCCATACGATTTTTATCTAAATGTTCGCCCTATAAACTAATTAATGCATTTAAAGTGTATTTAAGTTTTTATTTGTCAAAATGGAGAAAAAAGACGACTTGGGTTTCTTTGCCATTTACGCTTACTTTTGAACCGACAACACAATGTAATTTAAGCTGTCCGGAATGTCCTAGTGGATTAAAATCATTTACCCGCCCAACGGGTTATGCCGATTTAGATATCTACAATGACTTTATTGAAAAAACGCATAAACACTTAATATACTTGTATTTGTATTTTCAAGGAGAGCCTTTTTTGCATAAGTATTTTTTAAAAATGGTCGCAATAGCTCATTCTAAAAATATTTATACGGTAACGAGTACCAATGGTCATTTCCTAACCGCTTCTAAATCCGAAGAAATCGTTCAATCTGGATTAGACCGCATTATTATTTCCGTTGATGGAAGTACGCAAGAAACCTATGAACAATATCGAATTGGTGGAAAACTTAATAATGTGATCAATGGAGCAAAAAATCTTGTTGAAGCCAAAAAAAAACTTAAAAAAAAGACGCCTTTTATTATTTTTCAAATGTTGGTGGTAGCGCCAAATGAAAATCAAGTGGACGATGTTAAAAAATTAGCAAAAGAAGTGGGTGTCGATCGTTTTGTTTTAAAAACCGCACAAATTTATGATTTTGAAAATGGAAACCCATTGATGCCTCAAAATCATAAATATTCAAGATATAAAAAAGATGAAACAGGGAAATTCGAAATTAAAAATCCGATGCATAATCAATGTTGGAAATTATGGCATTCGGCCGTTTGTACTTTTGATGGAACGATAGTTCCTTGCTGTTTTGATAAAGACGCCAAATACAAAATGGGCGACATTAAATCAACGAATTTTAAAGAAATTTGGTATTCAGATGCCTATAATAATTTTAGAAATCAGCTTTTAAAAAGTCGTTCACAAATTGACATCTGTCAAAATTGTTCGGAAGGAACAAAAGTTTGGGAAAGTATTTAATTTTGGTTTTCAATAGCCGTCAAGAAATTTATTTAAAACAAATTTATATAATACATTTTGATTCGTTAATCTCAATAATATATATCTCAAAAAGTCTAAGATTGATTTCCTTTTTTATTTGATTGCTAAAATTAATTTTTAATTTAAGGAATAAATAATTTTTATCTTTGACTTTGGTATAGTTTTTGATAGTTTTTTTTTAAAAGTATTTTTTATGAATAGATTTATTCTTTATCTTTTAATTGTATATTCAAATGGTATTTTTGCTCAGTTAAAAATTGGGAAAAGTCCTAAAGTTGTTGAAAATAATACGTATCTTCAAATTGAATCGGATGTTAGTAGGCATTTAGTTGTAACAAAAGATTCTTCTAAACTAGGAATAGGCACAACCGCGCCAAATTTTTCATTAGAAATGATTGGTTTAAATAATAATGATGCTATCGCAGTTGGTAATGCTATTTTAGGGTCTAGTTTTAGAGGAAAAATTTCTGTTTTAGGAAGTGGCGCCAATGACCGATGGATGCGTTTTAATTCCGATTGGAATTCCACAACCAATGGTACAAGAGCGTTTGGTTTCTTTAGAGGCACGAATGAATATTTAACCATTATGGATAATGGTAATGTTGGAATAGGCAATATAGCTCCTATATATAGATTGGATGTGTCTGGAAAAGGAAGATTTACAGACACTCTTTTTGGCACCAGAGCGCAGTTTAATAATCTAACAGCTGGAGTTTTTGCGGATAGTATCGTAACAATAGATGCAAGCGGAAATCTAAAAAGAAGGAATGCAAACAGTTATTCAAATAATTGGTTTAGTAGAACGACCAACACGTCGGCTACAAGTAATACCGAAAATATATATCAAATGGGGCAAGTAGGAATAGGAACAACGGTTCCTACTACAAATCTTGATGTTGTTGGTGGATTTTCTTTAAGAAATGTTGCAGCGGCGGCAGGTACTAATTTTGGTATGGAGTTTAACACAAATTCGAACTCCCCAAGAATAGATTGGGTATACAATGGAAGTTATACAGGCTCTTTTGCTGGAGATGCTGATTTCTTTTTTAGATTACAAAATAGTAGATCTGGTGCAGGTGGGTTCCGTTTTTTAACCACTCCTGCTAGTGTAGCTGTTGAAAGGCTTACTATTTTAAATAATGGAAATATAGGTATTAGTACCACGCTTCCCCAAACATTATTAGACGTATCACCAAGTAGTGGTGGGTCATCAATTACAGTAGGTACTGTTGGTATAGCTACTACCGATCAAGTTACAATCAATTTTGGAACGCGATACGATAGAACAAATGGCGTAGGTTCTGGGACAAACCTTGGATGGCAAATTGGAGGAAGAGGAAATGCTTGGCCTAGTCCTCAGGCTAATGCTTTTCATGCATCTTATTGGAATGGATCTTCTTGGTTTCAAGCAGTGACTATTCAGCCTACAGGAAATTTTGGTATAAATACGACAAATCCTACATCAAGATTAGAAGTTAATGGATCCGCCACCAATACTACAGCATTTAATGCGGCTGCAGGAACTACAATTGATTTTTCAAGAAGTAATTTGGCTTATACTACTGCTAGTGCAGGTGCTTTTACTTTAACTAATATTAAAGATGGAGGTACTTATACGTTAGCGGTTCAAGGTACTACATCTGGCACCGCGAGTTTTACAGCTACTTCTTTTACCTTTAGATTAATAAACAATGTGGCAACTATTGCTGGAAGACAGACCTTGTACACATTTATTGTGATGGGAACTACCGTATATGTATATATGGCTTCTGGTTTTTAAATATGATAAATTAGAGTGCATATGAATAATCTAATTTTTTTAATTTTAATTTTTTTTTTTAATGATTTGTCTTCACAAGTAGTAGGCACACCTTATTTGCCCTTCGTATCACCTAGTGGAAGTGTCACATTTACTTATACAGGTGCCGAACAGACATGGACAGTGCCTTCTAGCCCTTCTGGCGTTGTTGTTTTAAACATCGATGCTTATGGTGCACAAGGTGGCGGTTCAGGAGGTAATGGGGGAAGAGTTCAAACAACATTAACATTAAGCTCAGGGACAGTTTTGCGGATAGTGGTAGGCGGACAACCTAACTCAAGAAATCCCGTGTACGGTTTTGCTGGGTTAGGAGGGGCTAATTTTTCCACATCAGGCAGGGATGGTTTTGCGGGCGGAGGACTTACGGGAATATTTAATAATATTTCTATTTCCCAAGCAAATTGTTTTATGTTAGCTGCAGGTGGCGGTGGTGCTAGTGGCTTGAATTTTAACTCTGGTGGTATTGCCGGCGCACCTAATGGTTCTAATGGAAATCAAGGTAATTTTAGTGGCTTTCAAGAAGGAGGAAGAGGAGCCACTCAAAGTGCTGCTGGAGCTGCCGGCGCAAGTATAGATCCACAAAGTGCGGCTTCTACATCGGGTGCTGCAATTAATGGAGGGAATGGAGGCGCTATCAATACTTCTACTTGGGTAGGTGGTGGCGGTGGCGGTGCTGGTTTTTTTGGTGGTGGCGGTGGTGCAGGCGGTGGCACATCAAATGGTGCAGGCGGTGGCGGAACTTCATTTGTGAATACTTCATTTGCTTCAAATACATCATATAGTGCTGGCGTAAGAACTGGAAATGGTGTTTTGACAATTGTTTATTAACTTAATCTATTAATTTAAAAACATAATGGATGGCAATATATTTTTAATTTTAATAGTTCAATATGTCTCTTTGTAATAAATTTTATATTTTAGGTTTTGTTTTTGCTTTAAATAGTGCTTTTTCTCAAGTAGTAGGCACACCTTATATTGTTACTGATAGCAGACCTATTCTAGATCAATTGGGGGTAAATCCTTCTTTTGCTTTCAGTACTCGAAAGTTAAGAGAAGGCTACACGGGTTTTGCTTTGCGAGTTAGACGATCTACTGACAACGCTCAGGCAGATGTCGCTTTTGATAATACGAGTATTGTTTCAGATAATAGTATCGTAACGGTTGCTGTGGCAGGTGGGGGATTGGCAGTAGGGAACACGCTTACGTTAGCTAGTTTTAGAAGTGGAAGTACCCTTTTTGTTTCTATTTGGTATGATCAAGGTGCTAATGGATTTCATGGCGTACAAACAACTACGGCCAGACAAGCGGTTTTTAGTTTAAATGTAATAGGTTCTTCTAATCAGTATGCCTCTTTGGTATTTACGGGTACCTCTAAACATAATGTAACCGTAAATCAAACATTGCCAGTTTTATTAGGCAGTGGCTTAAGAGGAAGTGTCATGATGATTGCAAATATACAAAATGGAGTGACCACCAATAATTCATTTGGGCACTCTGACATAAGCGACAATAACATTCGATGGTCTACACACATGAACTGGCCTGATGGCACAAATCAAATGTACACCGATCTAGGTTCATCAACGGATGCGGTAAGAAGTTTTTTAAATGATGGCACCGTAGGTTTAAGTAGGAATAAACAATATACCATAGTTAGAGCAACATCTAGTAAGATTGTTCGTGTTAGTGGAATAGATCGAAATAATACACCGCTTGGTGTAACTTCTCGCACTTGGTCGGCTGGTTCTACTTTTGGAGTAGGTCTAACAACAGGTTCATTGGATGTTAGTTTTAATCAAAACGGCTTTACAGGAAATATCCCTGAATTTATTTTATTTCCAGAACCCCTAACTTCACCTCAATTCACACTAATTGAAAATAATCAAATTCTGTTTTGGGGAGCTTATTAGCGTTTTAAAAGAGTCCTTAAATCATTTAATTTAAGTATACTTAACCGAGAATTTATGTGAAATTGGACTCGAAAGGTCAGATGGACGATAACAGGTGGTCTATTTACCTAAATTCATAAATTTAAAAAAAAGAGTAAATCTTTAAATGTATTCTTTGGCATAGTATTTGATTGTATTTAAATCAAATGATATTTGTTATGCAAAAAGTTAGTTTTATTGTTCTGTTTTCTTTAATGGGTTTTTTAGAAATGCATGCACAGTTAAAAGTGGGTAAAGATCCTAAAAATGTTCAGAATAATTCTTATTTTCATTTACAATCCGATATCAATCGTCATGTAGTTGTCACAAAAGATTCCTCTAAATTAGGGATAGGAACGGTCATTCCTAATTTTTCTTTAGAAATGATAGGGCTTAATAATAATGATGCAATAGCTATTGGAAATGCGGTTTTAGGTTCGTCTTATCGTGGAAAAATATCCGTTTTAGGAAGTGGTGCCAATGATCGTTGGATGAAATTTAACTCCGATTGGAATTCGACAACAAATAACAGTAGGGCTTTTGGTTTTTTTAGAGGAGCAAATGAATATCTAACTATTTTAGATAATGGAAAAACGGGGATAAATGTTCCAAGTCCTACCTCTCAATTAGAAGTCAATGGTGCGGCTACCAATAATATCGCTTTTGATGCAGGGTCTAGTACGACGATTGATTTTACCAAAAGCAATTTAGCGTATACATCCGCTTCGGGGACTTCATTTACTTTAAACGGACTAAAAGATGGAGGTGCTTACACGTTAATATTAACTTCAACTTCAAATACCGGTACCGCTACTTTTTCAGCGTCAGGGTTTACGATAAAAAATATGAGTACATCGGCCATGACCTCAGGCAAAGAGCATATTTATAGCTTTATTGTCGCGGGCACAAAGGTTTATGTTAGTATGAATACCGAAAATTAATCTTCCCAATGAAATATTATATAAATTTAAAACTCTTTTTGTCGATTGGTTGTATTTTGTTCATATTCAATAATACAATCTTTGGACAATTATTTGGAGGACAAATTAGAAGCAGTAGAAAAATTGGGGATATTGCTTCGCTTGTATGCGGATCGGCGTCTCATCAGGGTAGTTTAGTGGTGGGATTGGCTGCTACAGGAATCACATCTACTTTGCCATATACTGGAGGAAACGGAGGTTCTTATTCGGCTTCATCTTCCAATTCAACAGGGGTTACAGGTTTAACGGCTTCCGTTTCTTCGGGGGTTTTTAATAATGGCAGTGGAGATGTTACGATTTCAATTTCGGGGACTCCAGCAACTTCAGGTACCGCCAATTTTTTAATTAATATTGCTGGGAAATCGTGTACTTTTTCAAGAACCGTAACTGCTGCAACCATCGATGTTATCAATTGCGCTTCGGCTATACATTCAGGGTCTTTAATGTCTGGAACGGCAGCATCTTCGGTTTCCAGTTTGGTTCCTTATACCGGAGGCAACGGAGGCTCTTTTAATGCTTTTTCGGTAGTTTCTACAGGTGTTACAGGTCTTACCGCTACAATATCTGCGGGCTCATTCAATATAGGTTCTGGAAATTTATCTGTCAGCATAACAGGAACACCTTCCGCTTCAGGTACAGCTAATTTTGCGTTGAATATTGGAGGTAGAACATGTACACTTTCTCGTACGGTATTAGCGCCAACTTCATTTACAAATTGCGCCCAAGCTTCTGCCGGAATCATGACTATTAGTTCAGGTTATACCGCAGGAAGTGTGACCCAAACGGTACGTTTAAATGTAACGGTAACGGGCTCGTATACTATTTCAACCAATTCGGTAGCTGGAGTTACATTCTCCGCTTCAGGTACTTTTGCCACCACAGGAACGCAAGATGTTGTTTTGGTTGCCTCTGGAACGCCTAACGCATCTGGAACACACACATACACGGCTACACTTTCGGGAACCGCGGGTTCCGCATCATGTACTTTTAGTCGATACATTCGACCGGTTTCAACTTCTAGATCATTGTCTGGATTTGGTTCTAATGGATGTAATGGATGTGCACAAGGAGGAGGTGATACAAGAACTATTGGCTGGCAAGATAATGGCAGTACTTTTACACTAACGGGGGGAAATTATTCGTTATCATTTAATGTAAATATTACGGCTAATGGTTTCGTTTGTAGTGGAAATCCAAATAAACCTTTAGAGGCAAAAATTGATATTAGATTGCGAAATACAAGTACAGGTGTAACCTATTTAACAACATGGGGAGGAAGAACAACCTATTCGGGCTGTACCAATAGAGGAACGGGTAATCATAGTGCAAGCGGAGGATATAGTAATTCAGCTGGAACGACATTTTTGCCTGCCGGCACATATATCGTTCAAATTTTCGGTGAATCTTATATGGGTGGTTGTTCGAGTGGAGGTTCAGATCAATGGGCTGGATGTGGACTTTCTTCTGGTGGAGGGGGCTCTATAAGTATAAATGCACAATAATACGATAATATTAAATTTGTTAATTTTGTTAAATTTGTGTTAAAAGGATAATTTTGAATTAATTCAATTAATAAGATACGTAAATCCAATATAATAATTGAATTTACGTATTTTTTTTTGATTTTTTTAGTTTTGCAAAAAGCTTTCTCGTTTTCATGCAATAAAAAAAAACTTTTTAAGTTTGTTTATTATAAATTTGTACTTTGATTTTAAATTAAATTTAAAGTTATTGTAGCTTTAATTGATAAATTTTAAATAATGAACCCATCAATTTGTAAAATAGTCCATTCGTATCAATCCGACAATGTAAATCATTTGGATAGAGCCGATATTTTTATTTATCGCAGTGCCCTTGTTTTGGTTGGGTATCAAAGTCAGAATGAAGCTTTTGTTTCTTTTGTTCACTATCAATTTAATGAATTGCCGGTTGAGGATATTTATGCCACTCAAATTCAAATGATTGAAAATGATATACCAGAAATGTATAAAAAAGCAAAGTTACAAAACGTATATCACGCCGAACCACAATACGTTTTAGTTCCTTTTTCAGAAGCACAAGGAATGAATCCTTATGAAGTGTTTTCAGAATTACATTCAAAAGGTTCTGAAAAATTATTGACTCAAGATATCCAAATTGTTGGCGTTAAAGAGATTTATAATTACCCATTCAGAGTTTACAACGATGCAGCCAATGCATTTGAAAATGCGCAATTTTCTTCGTATCATAAACCATTATTTCATAAATTAAAACAAGTATCAGGAGATTTTAAAAGCCTTTTCGTTTCTATAAAATCAAAAAATGTAGAATTGGTTGGTTTTTACAGAGGCAATTTATTATATGCAAATTCATTTGAATATAAATCAAATGCCGATATTTTATATTTTATTCAAGCTGTTTTGCAGGATTTAGGTATTTCAAATGATTCCGAACATATTTATATCACAACGATACAAAAAGAAGAACAACAAGAAATATTCGAATTTGTTAAAACCAATATTCCTAATTTTAATCAAAATGTAGCTTCAATTTTTGGTTGCCCTGAACCATATTGGAATTCGTATGGGGATGTTTTTTTATGTAGCTAAATCAATTTTTTAAATTAAATTTTAAATATGTCAGAAAAATTTACTTCAGTAGAATATGGGTTAGAAAAAATATTTGAAGGTGCTCAAGATTTTTTACCTTTATTAGGAACCGATTATGTTGAATTTTATGTAGGAAACGCAAAACAATCGGCGCATTACTATAAAACGGCTTTTGGTTATCAATCACATGCATACAAAGGCTTAGAAACGGGTTCGAGAGATCAAGTAAGTTATGTTTTAAAACAAGATAAAATCCGATTGGTTTTAACGACGCCGCTAAACAGTCAATCTCCAATTAATCAGCATTTGGCCAAACATGGCGATGGCGTAAAAGTCATTGCTTTATGGGTAGAAGATGCCAAAAGTGCATGGGAAGAAACGACGAAAAGAGGCGCAAAATCCTTTATGGAGCCTACTATCGAAAAAGATGAACATGGCGAAGTGGTTCGTTCCGGAATTTACACCTACGGCGAAACGGTTCATATCTTTGTAGAGCGAAAAAACTATAATGGTGTTTTCTTACCTGGATTTATTGAATGGAAATCCGATTATAATCCTGCACCCGTTGGCTTAAAATTTATCGACCATATGGTTGGAAATGTAGGTTGGGGCGAAATGAACCAATGGGTAAAATGGTATGAAGATGTTATGGGTTTTGAAAACTTTTTATCTTTTGATGATAAACAAATTCATACGGAATACTCGGCGTTGATGAGTAAAGTAATGAGCAATGGCAACGGTAGAATTAAATTCCCGATTAACGAGCCAGCCGAAGGTAAAAAGAAATCACAAATTGAAGAATATTTAGATTTTTATGAAGGTTCGGGTGTTCAGCATATAGCGGTAGCTACGGATAATATTGTCGAAACCGTTAGCCAATTAAAAGCTCGTGGTGTAGAATTCCTTCCACCGCCGCCAAGAGCCTATTATGACGCCATTCCAGAGCGATTGGGAGAACACATGAAAATCATGAACGAAGATATTAATGAATTGGAAAAATTATCCATTTTGGTAGATGCCGATGAAGACGGATATTTATTGCAAATATTTACAAAACCTGTTGAAGATCGACCAACTTTATTCTTCGAAATTATTCAAAGAATGGGTGCTAAAGGATTTGGAGCAGGTAATTTTAAAGCCTTGTTTGAATCTATCGAAAGAGAACAGGCACTAAGAGGTACGTTATAAATCGATATTTATTATTAAAAATCAAAGCACCCTGAAAAGGGTGCTTTTTTATTATCAACAGTTTTTCTACAAAAAATTAAAAATAGAAAAAAACCGTTAAAAAGAAAGTATCTTCGCATTTTTATTCTTTTTCCGATTGGTATGAGCAAAGAAACCCCATTAATGCAGCAATTTAATGCGATAAAATCGAAGTATCCCGATGCGATACTTTTATTTCGTGTGGGTGACTTTTACGAAACCTTTGGCGAAGATGCCGTTAAAGCTTCAAAGGCACTCGGAATTACACTTACAAAAAGGCACAATGGTTCGGCCGGCGAGGTGCCATTAGCCGGAATTCCTTACCACGCTTTGGATTCGTATTTGCCCAAGTTGATAAAAAATGGCTATCGTGTGGCGATTTGTGAACAACTCGAAGACCCAAAGTCGGTTAAAGGCATTGTAAAACGAGGCGTCACCGAAGTGATAACACCCGGAATTACAAGTCAAGATAATATTTTAGATGCCAATAAAAATAATTTTTTAGCCTCCATCAGTTTTTGGAACTCCAATTATGGAATTGCATTTTTAGATATTTCTACGGGAGAATTTTATATCACCGGAGGGAGTTGGCTTTATATTCAAAAAGTATTACAATCATATAATCCTTCCGAAATTATTTATCCAAAGAGTTTTGAAAAAGAAAAATTGCAATGGTTATCCAATCAATTTTATACCTATCCACAAGAAGATTGGGTTTATGGATTGGATTATTCTAAAGAAACGCTCCTTCAAAAATTTAAAACCGTTTCATTAAAAGGCTTTGGTATAGAAGATTTTGATCATAAAACGATAGCGGCATCGGCTATTTTACATTATCTAAATCAAAATGAACAAAAACGATTAGATCATGTTATCAAAATTAGTATTCTTCAAAATAACGATTATGTTTGGTTAGATAATTTTTCAATACGAAATCTCGAATTGGTGCATTCGGTGCAGCCCGGTGCAACTTCCTTGTTTGATGTTTTAAACAAAACGACCACAGGTATGGGATCGCGTTTATTGCAAAGATGGATTTTGATGCCTCTTATCAATGTAGATAAAATTAGTCAACGTTTGGAACGTGTAGAAGAGTTGATTCAGATGGAAGACTTCAGAAATCCGCTCAATAACTATTTAAAACAAATTGGCGATTTGGAGCGATTGATTTCCAAAGTAGCTATGAATAAAGCCACGCCGCGCGATATTGTGCAGCTAAAAAAATCGCAACAAATTGTGGTTTTGATTATCGATTGGATCAAAAATACGGACAACAAATACTTTAAAAAATATTTAGATCTTTTAAATCCATGCTTTCATTTAATTGAAAAAATTGATGTGCAACTCATCGATGAAGCGCCCGCAGTCTTGAATAAAGGATGTGTGTTTAAAAAAGGCGTTGACCCCAATTTAGATGAAAATCTTTCATTGATGACCGATGGAAAAGAGTATTTGTTTGAAATACAACAGCGCGAAGCACTTCAAACGGAAATTACAAATCTTAAAATCGGTTTTAATAATGTTTTTGGATATTTTTTAGAAGTTACAAACTCGCATAAAGATAAAGTGCCTTCCGATTGGATTCGAAAACAAACACTGACAGGAGCTGAACGATATATTACGCCGGAACTTAAAGAATATGAACAAAAGATTCTAGGTGCGGAAGATCGAATGTATCAAATTCAGGATGTATTATGGCAAAAATTATTGGTGGATATTCAAGAATTTGTAGAAATTATACAGAATAATTCGAAAACGTTGGCGGAGTTGGATGTTTTGGCTTGTTTTGCAGAAATTGCAATTGAGTACGATTACCATTGTCCGGAAATCAATGAAGGCTTGGCGATCGATATCAAACAAGGTCGTCATCCGGTCATCGAAAGAAAAATGCCCATTGACCAGCCGTATATTCCTAACGATGTTTATTTATCCAACGACGAACAACAAATTATTTTACTCACAGGGCCCAATATGTCGGGGAAAAGTGCGGTTTTAAGACAAACGGCACTTATTGTTTTGATGGCTCAAATGGGCAGTTTTGTTCCTGCGCAGTCGGCTCAAATAGGTTTTATTGATAAATTATTTACAAGAGTGGGCGCCAATGACAATTTAAGTATGGGCGAAAGTACTTTTATGGTTGAAATGAATGAAACGGCAAGTATCGTCAATAATTTTTCGCAACGAAGCCTAATTCTTTTAGATGAAATCGGAAGAGGCACCAGTACCTATGATGGTATTTCGATTGCTTGGAGCTTGGCCGAATTTATTTATTTTTCGGAAGCCAAACCCAAAACCCTTTTTGCTACCCATTATCACGAACTTAACGAATTGGGCGAAAAACATGATCGAATTCAAAATTATCATATCCAAATCAAGGAAATTGACGGTCAGATATATTTTTTAAGAAAATTAGCCCAAGGAGGAAGCGAACATAGTTTTGGTATCCATGTGGCAAAAATTGCGGGCATGCCTGCCGATTTAATCAAACGGGCAGAACATATCATGCAAGATTTAGAACAAAAATCCGTATCTCCCGACAGTACCAAAAATAAAATGGCAACTATTGCCAAACAAACCAGCTATCAAATGAGTATTTTTGACGAAGCCGACCCAATAGTCCAAAAAATTAGAGAAGAAATTAAGCAACTTAATGTCAATGCACTTTCTCCGATGGAAGCGCTTATAAAGCTCAATGAATGGAAGTCAATGTTTTAAATAATCTCTTTAAAAAAAATGCTTATCCATATCTGAATACGAAAGTTCAAAATAGATGTTTTTTAAACTTGGGGTTTTAAAATGGTTTTCGGATTCAAACAATTTTTCAATTAAATATTCCATTTCTTGGTCGTTGAGTTCTTGTTTTCGTTTTACGCTCAAGATTTTACAAATCGAAATTAATAGTTTTTCTTTCTTAGAAGACTTGGCTTTAAAACTTCCGCCTCGGTTCGTGTCCTCACGAATCGAAATAAATGAACCAATATAAATACACTTAAACCAAACAATTAATTATAAACAATGGATAATAAAATATTTACCGCAAAATTTTACTTAGAGATTCAAAAAAGAATTCTCATTTTTAAAAGACTTAAGAAATGAGTTATAAAAATTTAATAGAAAGGTTTGATAATTCAAAAATTTACTTTGATATTTCGGTTCGTGGGGACACGAAGCGAGGCGGAGGACAAGAACCGAAGCTGAAGATTATTACGAAGTAATAAAATTAAAAATCTGCTCTAAAAAAAATGCTTATCCATATCTGCATACGAAAGTTCAAAATAGATGTTTTTTAAACTTGGTGTTTTAAAATGGTTTTCAGATTCAAATAATTTTTCAATTAAATAATCCATTTCTTGGTCGTTGAGTTCTTGCTTTCGTTTTACGCTTAAAATTTTACAAATCGAAATCAATAGTTTTTCTTTTTTTGAAGATTTGGCTTTAAAACTATTTTTAAATTGCTCAATAAGCTCTAAAATCATTTCTTTTTCATTACCCAAAGATAAATCCGATGGAACGCCTTGTATCGCAAAACTATTTGTTCCCATTTGAACCAAATCAAATCCTAAATGCGCTAAATCATCTTGAATTTCGGAAATTACAAAAATGTCTTGCATAGAAAGTTCGATAACAATCGGGAATAATAACTGCTGCGACGGAATCGAAGCTTTAAGCGATTTTTGCAATAAATCATCAAACAAGACGCGTTCGTGGGCTCTTCGTTGATCTACCACCAATAACGAATTGGAAGTCGGCACTAAAATGTATTTACTCAAAAGTTGATAGGGCTTGCCCGTTACTACAATTTTATGTGGGGCTTCAATAAACAGCTTTGGTTGGGCATCTAAAGAAAATGTGGAAGCTATTTCCTCGGTGGATGCCGTAAAAAAGGCTTCCCAATTGGAATGGTTCGTTTGATCCATTTTTGGAGAAGCTAAAAAAGGACGTTGTTTTTGAATGCTCGAAAAGTTTTCGGTTTTTATTTGATTGCGATCAATCGGCCTCACCATAGCGTCAAAGTTGCTTAATTCGGGGTCGATCGAAAAATCAATGGAAGGCGCAATGTTAAATTGCATCAAACTTCTTCGAATACCAGCATTGATAAATTCATAGATGATTCGTTCGTCCTCAAATTTAATTTCTTGTTTTGTAGGCGACACATTGACGTCGATAAGGTGTGGCTCAATTTCTACAAATAAAACATAGAAAGGGTATTCTTTTTCTTGGATTAAATCGCGATATGCCGAATAAATGGCGTGTTGGATATAATTACTCTTAATAAATCGTTTATTTACAAAAAGATATTGTTTGCCTTTTGTTTTGCTATTGGCGGCATCGGGTTTTGATACAAAGCCTTCTACCTTTAAAAAATCACAAGCTTCTTCAATAGGCACTAATTTTTGATTATATTGATTTCCAAAAATAGAAACAATGCGCTGTTTTAAGGAAGCTACAGGAAGGTTACAAATTTCAACATCATTATGAAAAACTTGAAAAGCTATTTCGGTATGCGCCAAAGCCAATCGATCAAATTCTATCATGATTTGTCGGAGTTCTTCACTATCTTTTTTTAAGAAGTTACGTCGAGCCGGGATATTAAAGAAAATATTTTTCATTAAAAACTGCGTACCAACGGGCATACTAATCGGTTCTTGCAGAATTACCTTGCTGCCTTCGATTACAATTCGGGTACCAATATCATCTACGGGTCTTCTGGTTTTTAGTTCCACTTGAGCCACCGCAGCAATGGAAGCTAGCGCTTCACCTCGGAATCCTTTGGAGTGGATTTTGAATATATCTTCAACGGTTTTAATTTTGGAAGTCGCGTGTTTTTCAAAAGCCAATCGGGCATCGGTAGTGCTCATTCCTTTTCCGTCGTCAATAACTTGAAGTAAAGTACGGCCACTATCCTTGATTAGGATTTTTATGTTTTTTGCTCCCGCGTCAATACTGTTTTCAACCAATTCTTTTACCGCACTAGCAGGGCGCTGAATTACTTCTCCCGCAGCAATCTGATTTGAAATGTGGTCGGGCAGTAATTGAATAATATCTTCCAATGTTGGATTATTTTAGTTGATATAAACTAAATTATAAGATTAACATACAATCTCCGTATGAGAAGAAATTGTATTTTTCTTTCAACGCTTGTCGATAAGCTTCCATAATTAAATCAAATCCACCAAAAGCACAAGTTTGAATCAACAATGTCGATTTAGGTACATGGAAATTCGTTAACATGCAATCGGCAACACTAAAGTCATAAGGCGGATAAATAAATAAATTGGTCCATCCATCGTAAGGTTTTAATTTACCTGTAGAAGTAATTGAACTTTCCAATGAACGCATTACGGTTGTGCCTATCGAAACTACACGGCCACCTTTTTCTTTGGTTTCATTTACTATTTTAGCCGTTTTTTCGGTGATTTTAACATATTCAGCGTCCATTCGATGCTTGGATAAATCTTCTACATCAATATTTCTAAAACTTCCCAATCCGGTATGAAGGGTCAACTCTTCAATATTAACGCCTTTGATTTCAAGTCGTTTCATGATTTCTGGAGTAAAATGTAATCCTGCGGTTGGAGCAGCTACAGCACCCACTTCTTTCGCATAAATGGTTTGATATCGCTCTTTATCTGAAGGGTCTAAACCTCTTTGTTTTACAATATATTTAGGAAGCGGGGTTTCACCAAATGAAAATAAATAATCACGGAATGTACTACTGTCACCATCATAAAAGAAACGTAACGTTCTACCTCTTGATGTGGTATTGTCGATAACTTCGGCAACGAGCATATAATCCTTTCCAAAATATAATTTATTTCCAACTCGGATTTTACGAGCTGGATCTACCAATACATCCCAAACAAATTGTTCTGCATTCAACTCACGTAATAAAAAAACTTCGATTTTTGCTCCTGTTTTTTCTTTTGTTGCCCACATTCTTGCAGGCATTACTTTTGTGTTATTAAAAAGCATCAAATCGCCATCTCCAAAATAGTCTAAAATATCTTTAAACATTTTATGTTCAATAGTGCCTTTCTTTCGGTCTACAACCATCATTCGGCTGTCGCCTCGTTCTTTTGGGGGATATTTTGCTACTAAATCTTCTGTTAAGTCAAATTCAAATTTGTTTAATTTATAAACCTCAGACATATTTTTTGTATAAATTTTAAAATCCACAAATATACAATTTTGGAATAGCTTTTGTCAAGTTATTTTGATATTAATAAAGAATTCAAGCAAATTAAGCTGTGAGAGAGTAATCTAAAAAGTTAAACTCAAATTGGGTTTAACCAAAATTATGGAAATGGATTGGACCATTTTTTATTTGTAAACACATCAGACCCAGAAAGCGTTTTCAAAAAGGCTTCAACCGCATTAACTTCTTGAGCATTTAGATTTAATTGTTGTCCAATATTATTTGGTTTTAAACGATTATCTAAATTTGTATTATTCGCCGCCGCCGCAGTTAAATTTCCGTAATGACCAATAGCCGCTTGAATGGTTTTGATAACTCCTGTATGCATAAGAGGCGTTGCAATCGTTCCATTTGTTTTGGTAATATTTCTAAGTGATGGCGCTTTTGTATTTGTAAAGTCCGGGCCTCCTTGGATACTTCCACCAATTCCATTACTACGGCTATTTGGATCAATATCAAACTCAGGGGCTCGATGACATCCACCACAGCCTAATCCTCCTGATGTTCGTTGGCTATTTGCATCAAAAGTTGGACGCGTAATAAATAGATTTTTACCTTGATTTTCTTGTGCGGTAAAATTAGGGAAATTGGCTAGGTCATTATTTACTTGAGCTCTACCTACATCATATTTTGCATCAAAAGATTGAATACTTCGTATAAATTGAGATAAAGCCGTTTGGATTTTTTGCTCTGAGATTTCTTCGCTTCCAAATCCTTTTTTAAATAAAATTTTGTAATAATCTACAGCACTTAATTTGGTAATTAAATCTGTAAAATTTGGATCGCCATTGGTCCCGCTAAAGCCCATTTCAACATGATCTTTTATGGGTTGCGTGCTTTGATTTTCGAGTGATGAAGCCCGTTCATCCCAAAAGAATTTTATTTCTTCTGAAAACCTAGAGTTTATTAATCGCATACTTTGTCTGCTTGTGTTTCCAGCTACGCCTTTACTTGGTGTGGCGGTGTCGCCAAAAGCAAATTCTTGTTTATGACAAGATCCACAAGAAACACTATTATTTACAGATAGTTTTTTATCATAAAATAAAACTCTACCTAAAGTAGCCACCGCATCATTAACTTGATTTCCATTGGTATTATCTCTTGTTATATAGGCGGGTTTTGATTGATTAGAATAGTTTTCTAATTGGGTTAGACTAATACTACCTTTAAATGTCTGATCTAAAATTGATTGATCTGAACTGCTTGTGTTTTCATTTTTATTACAAGAAAAATGTAATGCAATAAAAAGAAGAAAAATCTTAAAAATTTTATTCATTGGATTATTATTTATAAATAAACGTTAACAAAATTATAATATTTTTTTATACTAACAATTTTTTTTCGCTCAAAACTTAATAATTTTGTTTTTTTCGAAATGCTTATGTTAGTTTTGCGCTTTCTTAGAAAAATAATTTTAATTTTTATGAATATTCTATTATTGGGTTCGGGAGGTAGAGAATCTGCATTGGCATGGAAGATGAAGCAATCAAAAAAGTGCGGTGCCTTGTTTATTGCACCAGGAAATGGCGGTACTTCCCAATTTGGAGAAAATGTAAATTTAAATCCTTTAGATTTTGAGCAAATAAAAAATTTTTCAGAGAATAATCAAATAGAAATAATTGTTTGTGGTCCGGAGTTGCCTGCGGTAAATGGTATTTGGGATTATTTTCAATCACATCCGACAATAAAAGTTGTTGCACCCTCAAAAATTGCTGCAAACCTTGAAGGTTCTAAATTCTTTGCTAAGCAATTTATGGAGAAACATCAAATTCCAACGGCATCATATATTCAAGTAGATGCTCATAATATCGAAAAAGGATTTGAATGGTTCGAAAAAAACCAACCCCCTTTTGTAATCAAAGCCGATGGTTTGGCTGAAGGCAAAGGTGTTGTTATTTCAGACTCTAAAGAAGATGCAAAAGCAACTTTAGAATCATTTATTTTAAATCAGAAATTTGGTGCGTCTAGTCAAAATGTGGTTTTAGAAGAATTTTTAGAAGGCATTGAATTCTCTATTTTTGTATACACCAATGGAAACGAATATGTGATGTTGCCAAATGCTAAAGACTACAAAAGAAGGTTCGAAGGTAATATTGGTTTAAATACCGGTGGCATGGGATGTATTTCTCCAGTTCCTTTTGTAGATAAAGCTTTGTTAGAAACGGTTAAAAATCAAATTATTGAACCAACAATTAAAGGTCTTCAAAAGGATAAAATGCCTTATTTTGGATTTATATATTTTGGTTTAATATTAACTAAAGAGGGGCCAAAAGTTATTGAATATAATTGTAGGCTGGGCGATCCCGAAACTCAGGTCATCCTTCCTCGAATTCATTCAGATGTAATCGAACTTTTTGAAATGGGTTTTGAAAATACATTAAATCAATATCAAATTGAAATTTCGGAAGATTATGCAACAACGGTAATTTTAGCCTCCGACGGATATCCCGAAAACTATTTAAATGGATTTGAGATTAATGGAATGGAAAATGTAAATGAAAGTATCGTTTTCCATGCAGGTACTAAATTGGAAAATAATTTGGTATTTACCAATGGAGGTCGAGTTATGGCAATAACCTCAATGGCAAATTCATTAAACGAGGCATTAGAAAAGAGTTATCAATCTATCAATCTAATACATTATAAAGGAAAAGTATTTCGTAATGATATTGGCTTTGAATTTTTATAAATATGCTGATTTTTAAGCAAAAACGCAATTTTTAGTATACTTTTGCATACTTTTTAAAATGAAAATAGTAAATTTTATGTATAACATTAAATTTGGAACGGATGGTTGGAGAGCCATAATAGCTCAAGATTATACAACAGAAAATGTAGCACGTGTGGCCGCAGCTACAGCAGATTGGATTTTAGCAAAAAATAAAAATCCAAAAATCACCTTAGGTTATGATTGTCGATTCGGAGGCGCATTGTTTGCCGAAGTGGTTATAAAAGTAATGTATCAAAAAGGAATTAAAGTATTGTTTAACAAAGACTTTTGCACCACGCCTATTTTGTCGTTTGCTACGCAATATTATAAAGCGGATATTGGAGTTATGATTACAGCAAGTCACAATCCTCCTTCGTATAATGGATATAAACTAAAATCTACTTTTGGAGGGCCTTCATCACCTGCTGAAATATCTGAAATTGAAGCTTTGATTCCATCAAGTTATGAAATTTCCAATGTTGAGATAGATACAATTGTTCAACAACAAAAATTAGAGTATTGTAATTTTTCGGAGTTATATGAAAAAGCAATTTATCAAAGATTTGATATTGATAAAATGCGTCAATCGGGATTAAATATTGCCTATGATGCCATGTTTGGTGGTGGGCAAAGTATAGTTCCTAAATTATTTCCTAATGCCCTTTTGGTGCAATGTGAGTGGAATCCAAGATTTAATAATATCGCTCCCGAGCCCATACCTTCAAATTTACAAGTTTTTGCGGAGCAGATTAAATTGCATGGTAAAATCGATTTTGCATTCGCTAACGACGGCGATGCCGATCGAATAGCTTTGATGGACAAAGAGGGTAATTATATTGACGCTCATATGATTATTTTGATGCTTATTTATATTTTGCATAAATACCATCAAATGCATGGGAAAGTTGTCGTAGCGTTTTCAGTGAGTCCTAAGATTGCCAAAATGTGCGAAAAATATGGATTGCCAATAGAAATTACGCCGATTGGATTCAAATATATTGCAGAAAAAATAATGGAAGGAAATGTTTTAGTAGGAGGAGAAGAAAGCGGAGGCATATCCGTTGCTGGTCATATTCCAGAGCGTGATGGAATTTGGGATGCATTGATTATCTTAGAATATTTGTCGAATAATAATAAAACGTTAGATCAATTAATAGACGAAGTGAATCAAGAAGTGGGCGCTTTTGCTTATGGAAGAAATGATTTGAGATTAACAGAACATCAAAAGGTGGCCATTTTAGAATATTGTAAAACTCAAAAAATAGATACTTTGGGTGGTTTAACTGTAGAAAAGCTAGAAACGATAGATGGTTTTAAATATCATTTAGAAGGCGAACGCGTTTTGATGATTCGAGCCAGTGGTACAGAGCCTTTATTAAGAGTATATTGTCAAGCCGAAACCAAAGATAAGGTTCAAGAAATTCTTGAAGAGGTTTCCAATTTTTTAAAATCCATTAATTAATATAATTTTATGAGTCAAGAGATTTCTTTAAATGAATTAGAAATACAACGAAGAGCCAATTTACAAAAGTTAAGAGATGCTGGAATAGATCCGTATCCAGCCGATTTATTCGATGTTAACGCATACTCAACGGATATTTTAGCCAATTATAATGACGAAGAAAAGAATTTTCAAAACGTTTCATTAGCAGGACGAATGATGAGTGTAAGAGATATGGGAAAAGCTTGTTTTGCTGAGCTACAAGATAGTAGAGGAAGAATTCAAATATACGTAAATCGAGATGAGATTTGCCCGGGTGAAGACAAGACATTTTATAATGCTGTATTTAAAAAATATTTAGATCTAGGCGATTTTATTGGCGTTAAAGGATATGTATTTAAAACAAAAACAGGTCATACGAGTATTCATGTAAGTGAAATCAAAGTGTTGGCAAAAACATTAAAGCCTTTACCTGTAGTAAAAGTGGATGAGGAGGGAAAAGTTCACGATGCATTTAGTGACATAGAGCAAAGATATCGTATGCGTTATGTTGATTTAGTAGTCAATCCGCATGTTAAAGAAACGTTTATTTTACGAAGTAAAATTATACAATCGATGCGAAATTTCTTTTTAAATAAAGGATATTTAGAGGTCGATACTCCTGTTTTACAAGCAATCCCTGGTGGCGCAGCAGCAAGGCCATTTATAACACATCATAATGCACTTGATATTCCATTATATCTAAGAATTGCAAATGAATTATATTTAAAACGACTCATAGTTGGAGGATTTGAAGGTGTTTTTGAATTTTCAAAAAATTTTAGAAATGAAGGTATCGACAGAACGCATAATCCAGAGTTTACGGCAATGGAAATTTATGTGTCGTACAAAGATTATAATTGGATGATGACCTTTACTGAACAAACCTTGGGTCATATTGCTCAAGAAGTTTTTGGCAAAACACAAATCCCATTTGGCGAACATCAAATCGAATTTTCGGGTCCTTATGAGCGCCTTTCGATGTATAATGCTATTTTAAAATACACAGGAATAGATATTTCAAGTATGGATGAGGAAGGTGTTCGAGACGTTTGTAAGTCCCTAAAAGTACCTCAAGACCAAACTATGGGTCGAGGAAAATTAATCGATCAAATATTTGGTGAAAAATGTGAATCACACTTAATTCAGCCTACTTTTATTACAGATTATCCTATTGAAATGTCACCATTATGTAAAAAACATCGAAATGATCCAAATTTAACCGAACGATTTGAGTTATTTATAAATGGAAAAGAAGTAGCCAATGCATATAGCGAGTTAAATGATCCCATAGATCAATTAGAGCGATTCAAAGACCAATTAAAACTTTCTGAAAAAGGCGACGATGAGGCCATGCGAATTGATATGGATTTTATACGTTCACTTGAATATGGAATGCCTCCAACATCAGGTTTAGGAATTGGTATTGATCGTTTGGTTATGTTTTTTACCAACAACGCAAGTATACAAGAAGTGTTGCTTTTTCCGCAAATGAGACCCCAAAATGATTAAAAAAATATAAAATTAACAATTGTTAACATTTTAAAGTTGAATAATGGACCGTTTACTAATTATATGAATTTATTTTATCATTTTATTTCTTTTTTTTTATAACTTTGCATAATATTATTTTTAAGATAATAACTTTGCATGAAATCACTTTTATTAATTTTCACTTTTAGTGTTTTAAACCTAAATGAAATTTCGGCACAAGAATGTGGCGAAACAAAGTTTCGAATATTTGGAGGACCAGAGTTTTCGCATTTAATTTCTGCAGATAGTTCCACTTCAAGAGGTATGCAATTGGGCGCAGGCATAGGTGGAGAGGTGAGTCATTTCGTTGGATGCAATTTATCTTTAAATACCGGCCTTAGTTATTATTATTCTCCAACGGATTATTGGGTAGATAATGATACGTTAGTTGATTTTGCCAAACTAAGAACACATACTTTTGAGATTCCTTTAGGGATTCGTTTTAATACCAGTTATAATTCCAATTCGACAGCTTATTATTTTGGATTGGCATATACCAACAATCTAGCGATTGCTTCAAGTAAGGTGCATCAAACGGTTTTTGTATTTCCTACCGATTATCAAAGTATTGAAAGAGAAGGTACCTATATGCTTTATAATCCAGGAGCCAAATTTGAGATAGGTCTTCAAAATAAATTTGATGGTAAAAATTCTATAACAGTAGGATTACATTCACGATTTGTGTATCACAACTTTTTTTCTGGGGTTCCTTCGGATAAGATCTTAACCATGTCAATAGGCCTTCAATTAGGTTATATTTTCTAATCTTTATAATCTTATTTAGATTGTTCTATTGAATTTTTCAATAGAAACTATTGTTATTATCAATGAAAGTTATCGAGAAAATTCTCGTATATTTGCATTCAAATTTTTTCATAAATTAAAATTATTATTATGTCATTCGTAGGTAAAAAATTTCCAAACATCTCAACAACCGCAATCGACCATATGGGCGATAATTTTGAATTAAATGTTTTAGAAAAAGCAGTTAATGAAAAGAAAAAAGTCCTTTTATTTTGGTATCCTAAAGATTTCACTTTTGTGTGTCCAACGGAATTACATGCATTTCAAGAAGCTAAAGCAGAATTCGAAAAAAGAAATACAATTTTAGTAGGCGCTTCATGTGATACTGCTGAGGTACATTTCGCTTGGTTAAATACCCCTAAAAATGCGGGAGGCATAGAAGGTGTTGAATATCCTTTGATTGCAGATGCAAACAGAAATTTATCTAGTGTTTTAGATATTCTTGATGGTGAGTATATCGAAGAAAACAATGGCACGTATTTAATGAAAGGCGATAATGTTTCTTACCGTGCTACTTATTTGATTGATGAAGAAGGAACTGTTGTTCATGAAAGCATCAACCATATGCCAATTGGAAGAAATGTTCATGAATATTTAAGAATTATTGACGCCTATTCACATGTTCAAACGCATGGCGAAGTTTGCCCGGCAAATTGGGAAAAAGGTAAAGAAGCTATGAACGCTACTCGTGATGGCGTTGCGGGTTATTTGTCTAAAAACTAAAATTTAAATAATTATGTTTCTAGAACTCGAAAAAGATAATTTATCTGAAATAATTGCTCAAAATCAAAAGGTTTATGTTCAGTTTTCTGCGGGCTGGTGTGGTAATTGTAAAATTATGAAACCAAAATTTAAAAAATTAGCTTCAGAAAATGAAAATGCAACTTGGGTTATTGTTGATGCCGAACAATTTGTGGATTCTCGAAAATTAGCAAATGTGGATAATTTACCAACGTTTGCTGCTTTTGAATCTGGAAATTTATTAGGTCAAATTCAAACCAATAAAGCAGAATCTCTAATTGATTTTGTTCAAAATCATTAATAATATTTATATGAAACTTCCAGTCATCAAACATTTAGTAAATTTTGCCGAAACTAATGATATCGATTATCTTAACGAAACTATCGAAACCTTAGAGCATCTCATTGAGTTGGATTCTTTAAAAGATGAAGAGTTGGATGTCATTGGTGAGCTTTTATCCAATATGAGTGGCGCTATTGAAGTGCATAAAATGATAAAAGAAGGCAAGACAAAAACGGAAGCTTTAAATGGTTTTATGTCTAGAGTTCTAGGTTCAATAGACAAGTAATTTTGTATTTTAAATTTAAAATTTATAGCCATCCCAAAAGGGTGGCTATTTTTGTTTTTAAGAATTTAAAGCTATGTTTGGATTTAAGTTCTTATTTTTGTAGATTATTCAAATATAAGTCGAAAAATGAACGCGATTTCAAATACTAAAACTCAAGAATTCATAGATTTAGAAGATCGATATGGTGCCCATAATTACCATCCCTTACCCGTCGTTTTAGAACGTGGGTTAGGTATTTTTGTTTGGGATGTAGAAGGTAAACAATATTTTGATTTTTTATCAGCCTATTCTGCAGTGAATCAAGGTCATTGCCATCCTAAAATAGTAGAAGCGCTTCATCAGCAGTCTCAGCAACTCACATTGAGCTGTCGTGCATTTTATTCGAGTAAATTAGGCGCTTTTGAAGCATTTATGTGCAATATGTTTTGCTTTGATAAGTTATTGCCGATGAACACCGGTGCAGAAGCGGTGGAAACTGCCCTTAAGTTATGCAGAAAATGGGCTTATGAGAAAAAAGGGATCCCAGAAAATGACGCCGTAATCATTTTTGCTACGGGTAATTTTCATGGTCGAACTTTATCCATCATCTCGGCAAGTACCGACCCTCAAAGTCGAGGTGGATTTGGTCCTTATATGCCAAATTTTAAGATCGTAGAATACAACAATGTAGAAGCACTAAAAGATGCTTTAAAAGATAAAAATGTAGCGGGGTTTGTGGTAGAACCGATTCAAGGTGAAGCAGGAATTATAATTCCAGACGACAATTATTTAAAAGATTGCTACAATTTATGTAAAGAACACAATGTCTTATTTATTGCCGACGAAGTTCAAACTGGTATTGCTAGAACGGGAAAAATGTTGGCGGTATATCACCATAATATTCAACCCGATATTTTAATTTTAGGAAAAGCCGTTTCGGGTGGTGTTTATCCAGTTTCATGTGTTTTGGCTAATGATGATATTATGCTTTGTATCAAACCAGGCGAACACGGAAGTACCTTTGGCGGTAATCCTTTGGCTTGTGCTGTAGCTACTGCTGCGATGCAAGTCGTGGTAGATGAAAAATTAGCGGAAAATGCTCAAAAAATGGGCGAAATGATGCGAAATGCGTTAAAGAAAATCTCAAATCCTTTGATTAAAGAAGTTCGAGGAAGAGGACTTTTAAACGCTATTGAGATAAACGATACACCGGAAAGTGAAACGGCATGGAACTTATGTTTAACTTTTGCAAAAAATGGACTTTTAGCAAAACCTACGCATGGTAATATTATTCGATTGGCGCCACCTTTAGTAATAAATGAAAATCAAATTCTTGAAGCGGTAAAAATTATTGAAAAAAGTATTAACGAATTGACAAACTCTCTATAAATGAACGAAAAAATAATTATCTTCGATTTTGGTTCTCAATATACTCAATTAATCGCGCGTCGTGTTCGTGAGCAAAATGTATATTCTGAAATTATTCCATATTTCAAACCGAT
>JBIPPB010000134.1:0-2665 GCA_044368655.1 Chitinophagales bacterium
GAAATGAACATAGCGGTATTTCAAATTTTTGGATTGAAAACTCGGATGAATTGGTTAAAATTCCTATGAACGGAGCGATAGACTCCATGAATATTTCAAATGCAGCCGCAATTATGATGTATGAAGTTGTGCGACAACGAAGTATTTAAAATTTCAGGTGCTTGATCGTTAAGCCATTATTTATCAGCGTATTTAATGCTTCGATGCCAATTTTTAAATGCATTTCTACGTAATTTTCAGTAACTTTAGTATCGCTGGCTTCTGTTTTTACTCCATCCGGTTCCATCGGCCGATCACTTACCAAAAGTAATGCGCCTGTTCTAATCTTATTATAATGCCCTACACTAAATATGGTAGCCGTTTCCATGTCGATAGCCTCCACGCGCAATTTTTTTAAGTAGTCCTTAAACTCAATATCATGTTCCCAAACCCTTCGGTTGGTTGTATAAACCGTTCCGGTCCAATAATCTCGGTCTTGGTCTCGAATAGCTGTAGAAATAGATTTTTGTAATGCAAAAGCTGGAAGCGCAGGTAATTCCGCAGGAAAATAATCATTAGATGTTCCTTCACCCCTTACAGCTGCAATCGGTAGTATTAAATCGCCCAAGTTAAATTTAGATTTTAAAGCGCCGCATTTACCTAAAAATAAACAAGCTTTAGGATTTATGGCCTTAAGCAAATCCATAACTGTAGCGGCATTAGGACTTCCCATGCCAAAATTCACGATAGTAATATCTCCATAAGTTGCAGTTTGCATCGCTTTATCTAATCCTAAAACCTCAACATGATGCATGTTCGCAAATTTGTGAACATAGTTTATAAAATTAGTCAATAAGATATAACTTCCAAAATCACTTAATGGCCTTCCTGTATATCTAGGTAGCCAATTATTTATAATTGCTTCTTTAGTGTCCATACTTTTTTTTACAAAAATAAAGAAAAAATACTTGATAAAAAATTGTATTTATGTTAACAATTAAAAAAGTGCTTCATTGAAATTACTTTTATACTAATTTTGCTAAAAATTTATTAAATGCAAACGATTACGGATAACATTTTTGAGAATACAGAAATTGCTTATAAAAGGCTGTCTAATAATGAGTTAAAAAAGTCTTTTTTTCTTTTTTCACTTATGAAAAATGCGACTTTGGTGCATTTTGGAAACCAGATATTACAATTTTTGTTAAAAATTAATTTCCCAATCTTAGGAATTGTCAAAAAGACTATTTATTCGCACTTTTGTGGTGGTGAAACACTCGATGAAAGTCAAAAAACGATCCTTGATTTAAGTAAAAATAATATCGACACACTATTAAATTATAGTGTAGAAGGTCTAGAAAATACTGATTCTTTTAAAGAAACCTATCATAAAACGCTAGAAGCCATAGATTTTGCTAAATTAAATCAAAGTATACGCGCTATTTGTATTAAGTTCACTGGGTTTGCTCGAATCGATATTTGGATAAAATTACAAAAAGGAGAAACTTTAGGCAATAATGAAGAGGAAGAGTATCAAAAGGCATTAGATTATATCCAACATCTCAGTCAAAAAGCCGTAGAAAATAATGTTCAGTTGTATATAGATGCTGAAGAAAGCTGGTTTCAAGATAGTATCGATAAAGTTGCTTTAGATTTAATGTTGCAATACAATAAAGAAAAGGCAATTATTTTTAATACCTATCAATTGTATCGAAGTGATAAATTAGAGCATCTTAAAAGAGATATTCAATGGGCAATAGCAAATCAAGTTCAGCTTGGCGCAAAAATTGTTAGAGGTGCCTATGTAGAAAAAGAAAATGAATATGCACGAAAACATCAATTAAATTCTCCAATTCATAAAACAAAACAAGATACCGATCAAGATTTTAATAAAGCAATAGAATATTGTATTCATAATATAAACTATGTTTCACTTTGTTGTGCCTCACATAATGAATTTTCAAATCAATTGTTAATTCAATTATTGCAAAAAAATAATATATCATTGGATCATCCAAATATTTCGGCTTCTCAATTGCAAGGAATGAGTGATAATATAACCTATAATATGGCACAATTCGGTGTTAAAATGAGTAAGTATTTACCATACGGTCCTGTTAAAGAAGTTATTCCTTATTTAATCCGAAGAAGTCAAGAAAATACATCGGTTGAAGGTCAAACTTCTAGAGAGTTTGACTTATTACTACAAGAAAAAAAACGAAGAAATTTATAAAAAAAACTTAATTTAAAAAAAAAGTATTATCTTTGCATTGGTTTTCTTGGATAGGTAACTATTCAAGTTAGTTTTGTTTTCATAGTATTCGGCCTCAAACAGTCCCCTGTTTGGGGCCGTTTTCTTTATTATATATTCTTTATACATTTAGAAGCTAAATAATGCAATAGCATAAAATAGCATAATCATGAGAATCATGGTTTTTTTGAACACTTTATTTTTATCAATTTTGATTTAATTTTAAAATTAAAACTTCTTTTTAAAAATTAAATCATTTTTTTTTGTTCAAAAAAAGAGCAAAAGTTGAGCATCAGGAGTCTATCAACTTAAATAATATCATTAAAAAATAGAAAAAACGATACAAGTATAAAAAAAAGTTGAAATTTTTTATCATTGATTTTGAGTAAATTAAGAAGAAAAAAGGGTAAAAAAAGGAAAAAGGTAAAAAAAAGT
>JBIPPB010000159.1:0-2652 GCA_044368655.1 Chitinophagales bacterium
CGAGGAGGCTGAGGATGCCCTGCCCGTACCCGTGCCTGCAAAGAAGACCACTATCACCAAGAAGAAGGTGGTGGCGGCCGTGGCCAAGAAGTAGATTGCTTCCTAGCCCTAGCAACTTAATCACTTAGAAGGCAGCCGCCTTCCTTTTTCACTAGACGGTTAGTGTTTTGCAGCCTTTGCAGCGTACCAAATCCCATAAATGATCATAACAGCACTTAAAATAAGAAGGGTCCCTCCACAGCCGACAAGAATAAAATAGGCAAGGCGTTCATATATTGTAAGGGGGCTATCGCGTGTAGCATAGTTATCAATCGTTATATTCGGCATTTCCTCTTCTTCTAAAGCTGCAGCCCAATGCACATGCCTGGGAGATCGTGGCATTAGAATAACATCTTGCATTTGGCGTCCCGCCTCTTTAGCACCTAATCTATTGCAAATAGATCAGCGTTAAAGCTTTGCAGGTGGGCAGCAGCCTCACCGGCTGCAGCCGCAAGGCCCCTGGCCCTGTGTGGTGATAGACAGGCCTGCAGCGTCGTTGCTGCAGAAGCAGCCCCCCTGCTTCCGCGCGAGGATCACCTCGGCCATCTGGGTCGTGGGCTGCTCCGCGCGACGCGCCTCGCCGGCGTTCACGGCAGCGGCCAGAGCCTGGTTGTACGCATACAGCGACTTGGCGCGGTTGCGGAATGTGATGTACGATGCGTCGTAAACGGCAGTGGGCATCTTCTTCTACACCTCTTCCGCGATTTTCTGCTGCTGCCGCTGCTTCGCCGCCCCTATCCAGGTAAGACAGGGTTGTAGGGCTTATTCGGTAACGGGCATGTGACCCCCTGTTTGATCGGTTCCAGTCCAGGCGTGTTCGCGCCCATGGGCTGATACCCTATTACGTTTCCAGCCCCATCATACTCGAGAAGGCTGTAGCGCGTGGGAGGGCAGGCGACAGGGAACACCTTCGGATATGGCCCCGCCGCCGTATGACAATCCACAGCCTCTATCTGGGCCCGCTGCACGCGCACCGACTCGGGTACACAGACATAGGGAGACGTGTAGCCGACGCTCACACAACGCGCAGCCTTGTCCGCCAGCGCAGTGCTCTCGGGGCCCACTTGTGGTCCCGCCCCCGCAGCTGGCCCGCATGACGCGCATGGCCCGCCGCCATAGATAGCCCGCGCCCGCGCCAACGCCGTGGCGGCCATACAGGCCCGCGCATCAGACATTAATCCGGAGAGTCGCGCGCCCTCGCTAGACATCTTTCAAGGCCCCCCGTTCCTTGCTTATGCACTCTTCTTTTTCGTCTTCTTAGCCCCCGCCGCCGGCTTCTTCTTGGCCCCCGCGCCCTTCTTCTTTTTAGTTTTCGCCGCGGCCCGATCCGCCTTCGCCTTCTCGCGTTTGATCCGGAGAACCTTTTGCCGTATAAGAGATACGTAGCCGGTCTGATGCCCGCGGCAACTTAACGAAAAAGGGGGGAACTGCGACTTGTCCGAGAGATAGTTCTCCATTGCCAGATCCACGCACCGGGCTACGAGGCACATCGCATCCGGGCCCAGAATCTCGCGGCTGTGTTTTGTGAAAATGTGGAGGCTCAAGTACAATGTGATGAGGAACTCGAGTGACCCCACCTGAATCACCTGCCCGTCCCCTAGAGGAAAGTTGTTGTAAGAGTGGCAGGCTACCTCCTCCATCATCAGACAGACGATCTGACCATCAACGCGGAGCTCAAACCGCTCTGGCACAATCTCTCCTCGCGGCTTGTGGACATAGACCTCGACCTTCCCCACCGTCTTCAGCAGCCCCTTCAGTCGCATCGCATCCTCTTTCGGATCGGGGCTCGTGAAGAGCATGGGGCCGCTGCCCACATCGGCGCGAAACACCGCGTCCCCTCGCCGAATCCCTCTTGCGTACAGGCCAAGCACGGGACCATTGCACAGAACACGCTGGTTCTCCACTATGTATTTGATGAGCGCCTCCTGGGCCGCCGCTGGAATCCTCTTTCCTTCGGGGCGATCGCTGCAACGGCCGGACCGGCCGGGTCGCATGGCTCTGCTGCTTCGCTGCATCGCCGACCCACTCCTCCCAGACCTCGGCGGAAATGCACGGTTAATCAGCTGCAGCCGCTCGAACACCTTCTCCCAGCGCGCCACTTGCCCCCTCGGCCGACTGATCTCCAAATACATCATCATCCTCAGAATATCCGGGTCCGTATAGTGAATGCCATCGACTGCAATGGATCGCTCGTAGAATACATTATACAAGTCCTTCTCAATGCGTGAGACGTCGGCCACTGCCACGAAGTTCACCAGAATCTTCTTCGTGCCCTCGTGAATCCCCACGCGCTGATAAACATCCTTGAAGCCCGCCGCCTTTAAGTCGTCCACGAGTTCGACCACATCGTCCTCGAGTTCGGGGGTGTAGAAGTCGTAGTCGGGCAGATCGACTTCGGAGTCGTAGAACTTGTCCTTTTCAGGCAGAATCGCGTTCATGGCCGTACCGCCATAGCAGACGCGCTTCTTGCGCCGGATGAAATTCGCCACCACCGTGAGAGCATTTAGCACCTCCTCGTCGTGGGCGGAGTCATACTTGGCTCGCTCGCCTGCCAGGTCCGTTGCCTCTTTTAGACGTGCTTCTATCTTCTCCATTTTCTTTGTCAAAGAGGAT
>JBIPPB010000135.1:0-2644 GCA_044368655.1 Chitinophagales bacterium
CGAATTAAAAACAAGTTTTCCATTCATATCGTATAATTGAATTTGAATGGAACGTACTTTGTCATGGTATAAACTGATTTTTAGCGTTTCATTTGCAAAATAAGCATTTACATCCCATTTTTTAATATGATTTATAGAACTGTTTGGAATTGTTTTACAGTTTCCAATCTTTAAAACTTTATTAAAATCTATACAATCGATCCATTCAGGAAAGTCTATAAATGGATTACGATTTTTTTGAACGCTGTAAATTAAAGCATGTCTTGCTTTTTCGTAGGCATCGGGGATATCATTTCGTGCCCAGTCTTTAAGAATTACTTGATTTTGGTTTAATCCATTTGCCGACGTGAAGTTTTCAATACCCCAATTGGCACCAAATGTCCCATTATAAGTAATGATTTGGTAAAAAATTGATCGAGCGGCATTACCTTTATAAGCATTTTTAGGTTCAAAAACGGTTTGGTTCAACTTGTTTTTACCAAATTTACTTAATCCAATTTCTTGAATGTCATTATCTACGATATCAAGTGGATAATCGCTTCGTTTTGAATTCACCTGAGTTCCTTGGGTCATCGCTAAGTTATGCCAATCCGCGCCTTCATTAAAATTATGCAACAAAGAATTGTTTGAAACCTTTCTGTGGTTCATCCAGTTTTTAGCAAGCGTATGCTCCCGATTAAAATCAATAACGGAATTTGCAAAAGTAAAATTACCATTAAAATAACCTTTTAAGTCCGAATAGTCACAGTTTACAAAACGAACTGGCGTATTATTTAAAATCGTATCATAAGCCATTTGTTCTTCCACAATTTGCCCATAATTAAAATAATGATTTAAAGGCAATGCGTATTGTAATTTAGCCGAAAGTTGGGTTAAAAAGTCGGGTTGCGTCACATCAAGACCATTATAATAATTCTCAAACGTATCTTTTTCCGTTCTAAACGAAACGTTGTATGGTTTTTTAGAATAGTAAATAGTTGAATTTGAATCTACTTTATTATAAGGAAAAAAGGCTAAATAATAGGTTGTGTTGGCATCTAAAGATTGTAAGAATAAGTCATTATTACCAATATCTAAATCTCGTGCAACTTTAGCATTGCCAATAGATTCGCCTCTTTGGTAAAATTTTTGATCCACTAACGTATCGGTTATAGGATTTTTTGAAATCAATACAATAGCACCTTTTGTAGATGTAGGAATAGAAACGATCGCATTAATTTTCCAGGCATAACTTTTAATAATTTTAAAATTTCGAGCCGTATCTTTTGGTGTTTGAGCGCTGAGGCTTCCGATTCCCATCCATAAAAATAAAATGGGCAAATAACTTTTTAATAACATCTGTTTAATTTAACAATACAAAAATAAACTTTTTAATCGTAATGTCATTAGTTTAAATTTTATAGATAATGTAGTATGTTACAATTCTTATATTTATTCATACTATACTACTTAATTTATATTATCGATTTATATTTAGGGCATGCCCCCTTTGCCAAAGTGTTTTTGCAGGTCTGGGCTTCGAGGCTGGGCTATTCGTTGAAAATACCGACATTGAAGCCGTTTTTGAAAACGAAGTTTGAAAATTACGGATGTATGTTCGGTGCCTGTAGACTTCCGCTTCGCTTCGGAGCTACCGCTACTATCCCTCATGCAAAATATGAAAAATTTGAAATTAATCAAAGTTACAAATAGATATTATTGAATCATTGTGTATAACAATAATAATTATAATTAAAGCAATTATTTCATTTTTACTTTAAATTCTATTTTGGTTTTGGCGTGGGCTGTAAATTGTATTCCTTTTTCTAAAACGCTAAAATCATTTACGTTTAAATCGTATAAAACTCCTGAATTTTCGATTAAGGGATGAAATGGTTCATTAAGTTTTAGGATCATTTTATTCCGAACCGTTTCGATATCTCTTTGATACGAATACGCAAACTGGTTTTCAATTTGATTTTCAATTTTTTTATTAAAAATCCATTGCGCCATTTTATGTAAGATATTTTTCGTTTTTAGCGTAAAATCTAAATTTCGTATTCTTAACTCTTGATTTATTGAATCTAAATAAGGGGTAGCGCTCAATTGAATCACACCATTAAAATCTCCCGAGACGTTGATATCGAAATGTAGTAAATTAGAATCCGCTTTGAGATCAAGTTGCTCTATTTTAATTTTATATTGATCCTCATTAAAGGTATATTCTTTACCAACCGATTGCGTCGCAATCATTTGATGCAATGATTTCATCGAAATAAAACTATGTATTTTATAACTCGAAGTGTCTTTTAAAGAAGAGGTCAGATGTAATTTGGGTAATTTTTTAGGAACTTCTAGGTAATTTACAGAGTCCATTCCAAATATTTGATGGGTGGCAAGCATCGACATTTTGAATTTTACAGCTTCTTCGGATACTTTAAGTGGCGTGGCTTTGAATTGTAACGGATTGGAAACGAGCCAAAATTGATTTTCGTCATCAATCGCTATTGGTTTACTGTATTGCTTGATACTATTTAAAGTATACTCTGAAAAGTCGAGTGCATGAGCTCCAATTGAATCAATCACTTTGGTAATTAATGGAATTTTTTTCTTGATTTCGCGTTCGACTAAAGAAGCAATCGGAATATCAAAACCCATTACATCT
>JBIPPB010000167.1:0-2634 GCA_044368655.1 Chitinophagales bacterium
ACCTGGTTCATGGCCTCCAGTCGGGCACGGCAGCTACTGGCGTTGGTGGAGAGTTCGTCAGATTCGGCGGAGAAATGAGACGATTTTATTAGCCAGATCTTTCCGGACACCTGCTTTTATCAAGTCGGTTGTTGAGCACGAGCGCAGATTTGTAACATCACTGATGCCGACTTCTTCTAACCTGCGCATAGTTGTTAATCCTGGTATTTGGCCGCTGTCACCAATGAGCGATCTAAGCCGTAAAAAAACAGGTCCAAGAGTACTGCACCATGCCACAAGATTCATCATGCGCAATGACATCCCTTTCATTCTTTGTAGGGCTCGCTTTACTCGAAGGGTTCGTTCGTCTCCAGCTTGGCATTCTTCTTTAAGGTGATAAAAAAAACATCGAACGTCCCAGATGTTACTTATAGCTCCGAGTAGGAACAACCTGTCATCACGCCACGGTTCTTGAATCTCGTCCAGATCATTGACTTTCCAGCGTCTCTCAAGGTCCGCTGAAAGTGCTCCATGCGCCCTTTGCCACAGAATAATACTCCGCAACATCGCTTGATAAGCCACCTTGCGTGCCGCATCACTTTTTGTACCGGTTTTTTTAGTTAAATCAAATCCCAGCGAGCCGAGAATCTCGTCCGCCTTTGAGAAACCCTTCTTTCCTCTGATCCAGTTTTGAAAAATGACGGACTTGGTATCGTTCATGCTCGCCCAATCATCCACCCGCCCTGCCATCTCTTCGCTGAATGGTTTCCTAATCATTGGGCGCTCGCTTATCAGTTCTGTGAGCAGCAGAAGATCCAGCATGCTAAAGCCAAGAAGAATCTGATCAGTGTCATCGATGCTCAGTAGATCACGTATCAACTGCCCCAAACCAGCAGCCATTTTAAGCGGCAGGCTTCCGCGGATCGTAGCTTGGCCGAGCCTAGTGGATGTCCATTCACCCTCGTTTTCAAATACGAGAAGATTGGAAGAGTTTCCCAGCCATCGTAGTGCAGGGAGACAAGAATCAACAACTTCACTCCCGTTCATTGTGTTAGCGATGAAATACTCAACCTCCTCGGCCAAAAAATTCTTCTCCGGTCGTCTCGCTAGAAACGACAACACCATCTTTGCCATTGGATGTTCTACTCCAGATGCTCTGTCGTTTTCAGTCTTAGCAGCAAATACTGAGCGGATTGCCGGAAGATTGGTCGTTTCTAGTTGGGCCTGAAGTTCGTTGATATTTCTTTCCTCGCCATGCTTCAGCACGAGGATCGCCTCACCGGCACGATTACCCCGACCGGCACGTCCGATCATTTGCTGCAGCGCCGCAAGTGGAATCGGCGCGCCCGGTCCATAGCTCATGTCCCGAACAATCACATGAGTCGTTGGCAGATTCACTCCCATAGCCAAAGCAGCTGTGCTTACCACGCACCGGGTAGTTCCATTCTGAACCTGCTGGCGGATGGACGCCTTAGTTGCCGCGCTCATGCGTGAATGGTAGCATGCAGCACCCTTTGTTCCGCAGGCATCTTGCAAAGCAACTTGAATATCTCGGGCGAGCGATGATGCCCAAGTGGTTTGATAGACAAAAACCAGAACAGAATGCTCCGGTGTTTCAAGAATACGCCTGATCATTTCGATGATTTCCCGAGGTGTGTCGTCATCCGGCTCCATTTGGCAAATCTTCCGCTTGAGCGGCGGCTTGCGGACTTCTGAAAGAACAGCATCACAAGGATCCAGCCAGTTCACAAGTGGTGTGACATCACCCAGTGTTGCCGATAGCAGCAGAATGCGTGGCGGGATTTTCATTGTACGCAATGAGGTCACTACATACTCCAAAGAGGCGCCGCGAACCGGATCAGCTAGCAGGTGGGCTTCGTCCACACACACTGTTCGGAAGGATTCCATCCATTCATCAAAATCTGGATTCCTCATCACGGCTTCGATCCGTTCTGGTGTGGCAATTACTATTTCACCACTTTCTGGCGGCGGGCTTTGCATCGTTTCCTCGTTTAAACGATAATCACCGGTGGTAATACTGACCCCTATTTCCCTCCCAAAGACTTCACGAAACTCAGTGGTAAGTGTGAGTAACTCATCGTACTTTTCCTGCGCGATCGCACGCAACGGTTCCAACAAAAGAACTCTCCCTCCATGAATTAAACCTCTGAATAATGCGAGATACGCCAACAACGATTTGCCTGAATTGGTTGGTCCCGAAACCAGTATGTTCCTCCGCGAGGTCATCAACCCACCGTCACGGATTGTTTTAATCTGGATGTCCGATGGATTACTGTGTGGTGCGAGATGTTGCACCAGTTTAAGCCATGTCTCATCTAATGGGAGCTCTTGCCACCCGACTTGTTGGTCGTCAGCAATTTTCTCACCTATGGTACTGAGTTGGATTTCAATCATCGTACCGGAGCAGTTTGCGCAGAGCTGGATAAATTTTCGCTATTTCGGCAGCTGGCAGATCTTGAACTCTGTTGGCAACCCAGTACCGCTGGTCAAATCCGCTAAGGGGCTCAAGAGAGAGAAAAAGGGGAATGCTTGTCAGATCGATGTCTTGATCAATTCCGTGCAGTTTTAATAACTGCCCGATGTTTCTTTTGTGGGGTTTGATCTCTCCACTTGCCCAGCGTGATATTTGCGGAG
>JBIPPB010000171.1:0-2619 GCA_044368655.1 Chitinophagales bacterium
CTGACGATCCAGCGCTTCAAGGGACTGGGCGAGATGAATCCCGACCAGCTCTGGAAGACCACGCTCGACCCCGCCGTGCGCACCCTGCTGCGCGTGCGCGTGGAGGATACGGAGGATGCCGAGCAGGTCTTCTCGACCCTGATGGGCGATGTGGTGGAACCGCGCCGCGACTTCATCGTGGAGAATGCGCTGAAGGTCGCGAATCTGGACGTCTAAGGGCGCTTGTAAGGGTACCGGCGGGGGCGGTGTTTCCAGCCGGCCCCGCAGCCTGTATGGACCCCCCGCCATGACCGACGACGCCCCCATCGCCCTCCCCGACCGTCTCTCCGTCGATCCGCGGAGCCCGCATCATGACGCGGCCCTGCTGAACCGCGGCATCGGCATCCGCTTCAACGGGGCGGAAAAGACGAATGTCGAGGAATACTGCATCAGCGAAGGCTGGGTGCGCGTCGCGGTCGGCAAGACGCTGGACCGTCGCGGCAACCCGCTGACGATCAAGCTGCAGGGCAAGGTCGAGCCCTATTTGAAAGACCCCGTCGCCGAGGACTGATCCGGTGACAGGCCCCCCGCCCAGTTTCGCCTGGGCGCCCCTGGTGCCCGAGCTGCTAGTCACCGACCTCGCCGCCAGCCTGCGCTTCTGGTGCGGCGTCTGCGGCTTCGCCGTGCTCTATGACCGGCCGGAGGAAGGCTTCGCCTATCTTCACCGCGATGGCGCGCAGGTGATGCTGGAAGCGGTGACGGCGCCCGGCCGGCACTTGGTGACCGCGCCGCTCGAGGCGCCGCTCGGCCGCGGCCTGCATTTCCAGATCGAGGTCGCGGCGCTGGAACCGATCCTAGAGGCGCTGGCCGCGCAGGCTTGGCCGCTCTGGCTCGCGCCGGAGGAGAAGTGGTACCGCGCCGGCAAGGTCGAGCACGGCCAGCGCCAGTTTCTGGTGCAGGACCCCGATGGCTACCTGCTGCGCTTCTGTACCGGGATCGGGACGCGCGCGGCGCGATAAGGCTGGCTCAGGCGCCGCCGAACAGCCGCCTCACCTTCGCCCAAAACCCCTCGCCGCGTGCCGCGATGCGCTGGTGCGACACATGCGGGCGATGCGCCGGCGGGGGCATGGCGCTGGCCATGGTGTGCCGGCCGGTGTCGCCGGCCTCGATCAGCCGCTGTTCCAGCCGCACCACCTGCGTCACCACCTCCGGCACCGATTGGCCGAGAAGCCATTCGGCGGTGGCGGTGGCATCGTCCCAGGCCTCGGCCCGGCGCAGCGCATCCACCACCCGCACCGTCTGTTCGGCATCGAGCGGCGGGCCGCCGCGCCACAGCGCGACCGCATCCAGCCGCCAGGGCCGCGCCAGATCCGGCCGGTCGAGGTCGTCCGCCACCCAGGCCGCCTGCAGGGTTGCCTCGGCCGAGGCATGCATGGCCCCGCTTTCCTCCAGCACCAGCGCATAGGCCAGGAACCGCCGGGCCAAGGGCGGGATGCCGTTGTCGGCCAGCAGGGCGCGGAACGGGGCGGCGCGCACCGCGTCGGCCGCCGCCGGATGGGCGTGGGTGATGTCGGGCGCGCAATAGCCGCAGCCGGGGCATTGCTGCAGCCAGCGCGACATGGTCGAGCGCACCGGCTCCCCGGGCCGGAGGTCGAGGTCGGGCGCCTGCTCGGGCATGCCCGGGCGGAAGGGGGGCTGCCGGCTCTCGGTGCCGCAGACGCCGCAGCGGATCGCGCCTGCGGATGCGGACCGGGACCCGGCCGAAGGGGTCTCGGCCATGCCCACCAACCTAGTCACCCCGGCGCCCCCCGCGAAGGGGCAAGCGCGGGAATGTTGCCGGCCGGGCCAAGGCGTCGTTAAACCTCCCCCCATGCCGCGCGGCGACCTGTTCCCCGATATCGCTCCCTACGAGACCGGCCTGCTGCCGCTATCGGGGGGGCATGTCATGTATTGGGAGCAGGTCGGCAACCCGCGCGGGCAGCCGGTGCTGTTTCTCCATGGCGGGCCAGGGGCCGGGGCCGGGGCCATCCACCGCCGCTTCTTCGACCCAGGTCATTGGCGGGTCATCATCTTCGACCAGCGCGGCGCCGGCCGGTCCCGCCCGCTCGGGGAGTTGCGCGACAACAGCACCCCCCACCTGGTTTCTGACATCGAGGCGCTGCGCCGCTTCCTCGGCATCGATAGCTGGCTGCTGTTCGGCGGCTCCTGGGGGTCCACGCTCGCGCTGGCCTATGCGCAGGCGCATCCCGCCCGCGTCGCCGGCTGCGTGCTACGCGGCGTCTTCCTCGGCCGGCCGAGCGAGGTGGAGTGGTTCCTCTATGGCCTGCGCCGGGTCTTTCCCGACGCCTGGTCCGCCTTCGCCGAGCACATCCCGCCCGCCGAGCGCCACGATCTGCTGACCGCCTATCTGAAGCGGCTCTGTGATCCCGACCCGCTGGTGCACGGCCCCGCGGCGCGGGCCTGGAGCCTCGATGAAGGGTCGTGCTCCACCCTGATGCCGAGCCCGGAGACGGTGGCGAGCTTCGCCCAGGATCGCAGCGCGCTCGGCCTCGCGCGGATCGAGGCGCATTACTTCGCGCATGACCTGTTCCTGCCGCCCGAGGGGCTGCTGGGCGGCATGGATCGGATCGCGCATGTGCA
>JBIPPB010000136.1:0-2603 GCA_044368655.1 Chitinophagales bacterium
TGAAAATCATTTTGTGTTGTTGATACCGTTGCAATTTGTACTTCTACTTCGTCCGTATCTTCTATCTTTTCATCTAATTGGTTATTCATTTCTTCAGAAAAACTAAAATCGATTATTTCTTCGGAATGATTGATTTTAGTTGTATTTTCAAAACTAATAATTTCATTTTCGTCAATCGTATTGTCATCAAATTTGAAATGAATTTCAATAGAATCTGATTTTTTAGGTTGTTCAAATTCAATTTCAATATTAAGGTCTTTATTTGATGTCAAATTTTTTAAATCATTGTTTGTTAATGGTTCTCCAATAATATTTTCTTTCGGGTTTTCAGTCTTTTCGGAGTTTTTATTTACTATATTATTAGATGGATTGTTATTAAAAGACGTATCTAAAATAGTAATTTCTTTAGATATCCCTGAAAGATGATTGTATACTTTTTCGGTAATTTTATTAGATAAATAATCGTCTGAGAATAAGTCTTTTAGACTCATTTTATTTGAAAATAAATGAAGATTATCTGATTTTATGTCAAAAAAAAACTAGAGTTATTGATAAATTGCTGAAGTCTTATTCTATCATAGCTAGCCAAAGCAACATGATGCAATAATTGCTTATCTTCAGGATTTTGTTTTTTTATCAATAAAGCAATTTTAGGAAGTAAAAAATAGGGTGCACTTGAAATGAGCTGAACCAATTCATCTTCAGATTTTTGTATATATTTTTGTAGGTTGTTTACTTTAATTGAATCTGCTACCATGATGAAAAGATTTTATTAAAAATTTGATTACTTATATTTTTACTTATTTTAGTAATTAATATATCTTCGCTACCTGAAATATTATCAGAATAGACCTCAAAATTACTAAAATTTTCGTTCCATGTTACTTTTTTTTCTGTTTTTATATCTGTAAATTCAATTTGAACATTGATTGTAAGTCTATATTGGTTTGAAAATCCACCAGTTGTAGGAGCTTGAGGCGAAATGTTATAATTTGTTATAACACCTTTGATTTGATAATCTCCGTCTTTATCCAATACTTTTAAACCGCCATCTTGAATCATTTTTTGTCTTAATTCAAGATTAAAAATCCGATCTACCGAACTCCAACTATTCGGAGCTTTATTAATAACATATTCAATAGAAAGTGATTTAACATCAAGAGGAACTGAGGCACCTGAAAATGAATAAACTCCACATTTTAAATTTAATAAACTTAAAAGGGTAAAAAAGAAAAATAACTTTAATTTATTGGAAAACATGTGATGAATTAAATTTCAAATTTTTGTTTAATATAGTTTTCAAACGAAGCAAATGACAATTTATTTCCTGTAGCTTTTTCACAAATTTCATTTGAATTTAATAGTTTTCCATGAACATGAATGTGTTCATTATGCCATTTTTGAATCTTTTTAAATTCTTGATTTTGAATCATTTGGTCTAAATTATTGCTTTTTGAAATAGCTTCATACCATTGCGAAGCATAGAAACTGCCTTGACTATACGTTGGGAAATAGCCCATGCCACCCATACTCCAATGTATATCTTGTAATGCACCTTTTGCATCATTTGGCACATCTAAATCCAAGAATTTTTTATATGATTCATTCCAGTAACTAACCACATCTTTAACTTGAAGGGTATTCTCAATCAACATTTTCTCTATTTCATATCGAATCATGATGTGATAATGATAGGTGAGTTCATCGGATTCCGTTCGAATTAATGAAGGTTTCACATAATTAACCTCATTAAAAATATCTGTTGGCGTTGCTTTTTCAAATTGCTTAGGGAAATGTTTTAACATGATTGGAAATATTGCTTCAATAAAATGTTTATTTCTACCAATATTATTTTCCCAAAATCTAGATTGACTTTCGTGTATTCCTAACGAAGTACTTTCGCTAATTGGCATACCTACTTCATTTAAATTTAATCCCATTTCATATAAACCGTGTCCCATTTCATGAATGGCACTCCAAACCACACTAGCTAGATCATTTTCGTCAATTCGAGTAGTCATACGAATATCTGTAGGGTGAAAATGGGTACAAAAAGGATGTGTAGCAAGTCCTAAATGATATAAATTGGAGTCACAATTTAAAAAATCCAAAATGTCTTTTGTGAAAAGCATTTGAGCATCTTTGTCAAAAAATTGTTTCATAAAATGAGTAGAAACCTGCTGTTTAGCTACTACGTTTTCGATTAATGGCTTTAGTTTTGATTTCACTTCACCAAACAATATATCTAAATCATTTACATTACTTCCCTCTTCATATAAATCTAAAAGTGCATTATATTTATGATTTTCGTAACCGATGATTTCCGCTTTTTCTTTTAATAACTCAACAATTTCAGCAAGTTTTTTTTCATATAATTTAAAATCGGATTTTGACTTTGCATCGGCCCAGACATGATGAGCTTCAGTAGTTAATCTCGCTTCTTTTTCCACAAATTCTTTCGTGAATTTTAGCGTTTGATCCAAACTTTTTTTAATTTTTGAAACATTTTTTCTTTCAATATCGGTTAAATTGTTGCTATTCTCAAACAAATTATTAACTAAATCAACCAAATTAGTATTTGTAAACATTTGAAAATGAAATCC
>JBIPPB010000015.1:0-32528 GCA_044368655.1 Chitinophagales bacterium
ACTAAATATGCTTATCTCAGTTATTGCATTTCATAGATTCAACTTTACAAAAAAACAAATACTACTAAACAGCTTTTTAAGTATATTTATATTATGGATGGTTTACCTTTTATATATTGATCATTTCAATCAAAGTATATTAAATAATCGAATAGCAAATTTATTTAATTTGCCTAACAAATACATCTTAGTAATCGTACAATCACTTTTTGGTTCTTTATTGAGTTTGATGTCTGGTTTTGTTGTACTTTTATTTTGTATAAATCAAAGAAAATTTTAATCATTTAAGTCTAATGCGTGAATTGGGTTTAAGTCAAATAGATTCGCGTAGTATTAATTTTTTAGCTTATATTTGCGTATTGTAAATATAAATTTTGGTATTAATAAAAAGATTTTTTTACGTTTTAATAGTATCACTTTTACCGTTTTTTGTAAAAGCAGATCATATTTATGGGGGTGAAATTATAGTTAATTGTATCGATACAAATAATGGCGTTTATCAAATAGATTTATTGATTAGAAGAAAATGCAGCAATACATTGATGCCCAGTCAACTTCCTATAAATGTTCAAACTTGTCTCTCTTCTAATTCAACATTTGTTACAGAAAATATCGGTTCTAATTTTATTCCAAGTACTTGTAGTCAAGATAATAATTGCTCAAGTATTTCAAACCTTCAAAGTTTTGAAATAGTAAACTATCGAACAACCGCTTTATTAGGCAAAAATTGTGGATTATTAAATATTTCCTATTTAGCGCCTTCAAGTCGTGTTTTTAATTCAAATCTATTGAATATATTTTCCGATTTTTATATCCATGCGGTTGTTAATTCTAATTTCCCAATAACATCTTCTATTGTTAAACCTTTAAATGTATATGCGGCATCAAGTAGTCAAAAGTTTCAAGATTTAATTACTCTTGTCTCTAAAAATTCAGATTCGATTTCCGTAGAATTATCTGCTCCATTTCTAAGTCAAGGTTCCAATGTGTTAAATCCGATTCTAGCAAATTTAAAATCAGGTTTAAATACTAGAAAGTTATTTTATATCAAAGATTCAATCATTGAAGTAAATAAAAACGTATGGTCATTTTCACCTTCAATTCCTCAAAATGGTTACGTTAATTTTGTCGTAAAAGAGTATAAAAAGAACACTTCAAATCAATTTCAATTAATTCATCAAAGAAATATAGAAGAGTATTTGATTTTAAATAATTCTACAAATATTACTTCATTAATTGATGTTAAAAGTGATAAAAGTCAATTAAAAAAAGTAGATTCCAACTCTTGGATTTCATGTTCTTATGTTACTAATGATACGATTTCATTTCGTTTTCTTTTACCGAAAAGCATCAATCATTTTCGTTTTAAAAATAGATTATTTTATGAAAATAGTGTTTTCAAACCTATTGATTCCATTGTTTTATTCGGTGCTTTATTTGATACTTTAACGTATTCTTATTTACTTAAAAGTTTTAATGATAATCAGGCTCATAAATTTATATTTGATATTACAACATGTCAAGGTAATCAAGAGTTTTATAATTCTTTAGAAGTCAATATGCTTCAATTTGAAGAAGACGTTTTTATAAGTGATTCTATAATTTCTTGTCAAAATGACAGTATTTATAATATTCCTTTAAATACTTTAAAAAGTGTATCTATAAATATAGATAGTTTAACTTTTTTTCAGTCAAATAAATTAACATTTGATTTTTCAAATCCAAAATCAAGTCAAATTTATGCAACGTATTCCATAATAAATCCATTTTGTAAAACAAAAGATACGCTTACTTTTATTCAATCAAGTCCTATTAAGGATAGTTTAAATATAAAACATGTGAGTTGTTTTGGTTATTCTGATGGAAAAGTTAGAATTAATTTATCGGGAGGTAATCCTCCTTATACTTTAAATTGGCAGGGTATTAATACTTCAGTTATTGATTCAATAGAAGATTTAAAAAAAGGAAGTTATGAGTTGGAAGTTAGAGATTTTAATACATGTACAAAAAAAGTAAAGTTTGAAATAGATGAACCAGGAGGAGTCGTTGCTCAGTGGAATACAACTATACCTATTCTTTGTTTTGGAGATTCTAATGCTATAGGTCATTTTTCTATACATTCAAATATTTTACCAACAAATTATTTTTGGAATCAATTTACCCATCAAGATAGTTTTCTTAGTAATTTAAGAGCTGGATTGTATTCAGGACAATTTTTATACAAGAATGTAAATGACGTAATTTGTTCACAACCTTTCGAAGTTAAAATAATTCAACCAAAGCCTATTGATTTTTCAACATTTGTTAGAGACAATGAATGTTATCGAGATTCAAATGGAATCATCGCGGTCAATCCTAATGGTGGCAATGGTTTTTATACTTATTTTTTAAATGAACAACTTCATATTTCAAGCACTTTAAATAATTTAAAATCAGGAAACTACACTTTAAAAGTAAAAGATATTTCAAATTGTTTCTCTGAAAATAAAAGTATAACTATCCAATCACCAAATAAAATTACTACCAAAATTTTTCAATCCAATCCATATTGTGAAGAAGTTTCAAACGGCAAAATAGAAATCCAATCGTCATCAGGTGGAAACGGACAATATGTATACGCCATTGATTCGTTACCATTTGGTCATAATACCATATACCATGATTTAAAAACAAAGCCTTATATAAAAATTACCACAAAAGATTTAAAAGGATGTATTTCGGATACCTTTGTTAATTTTTCGCCTTATTATAAGTTAAAAGCAAAATTGCATTTAAAAGATACGCTCAAATGTAACAACGATAGAACGGGTGTTTTAGATTTAGAAGTATTGAATGGTAGTCAGCCTTTTTATGTCGATATTTCTAATGTTTCATATCGCTTAACAACGAATAAATCTTTAATACAAAATATGTATGCGGGAGTTTTTGATTTAAAAATAAAAGACAGCTTTGGTTGTCAATGGGATTCTCTAGTTACAATTAGTGCTCCAGATTCTTTATTTGTTGAAGAAGAAATAAAATTGCCAACTTGTATTAACGACAAAAATGGTTCCGTTAAAATTAAATTAAACGGTGGCGTACCTCCTTATAAAAATATAAAATGGAATCAAAATCCAACGACAACATTAAATTTTGACAATTTAGTATCAGATAATTATATATTTTCTTTTGAAGACGCCAATCATTGTGTTTTTACAAAAATAATTTCAGTCCCAAATCCAGAAACTATAAATTATACTTACGATTGGATTCAAAAACCAAAATGTATTGATGATTCAAGTGGCGTTTTAAACTTAAATTTCAAAGATAAAAAACCAGAATCGGTTTATTGGCAGAATGCGTTATTAAAAACGAGTATAATTGAAAAAATTAAATATCGAAAAAACTATAATATTAAATTGATTGACTCAAATGGATGTCAATTTATGGATTCAATTTATTTTGAAAAAGAAAATTATATTAAATCCGAACAGCTTAGAATTAAGAATCCGTCGTGTGTAGAAAAAAGTGATGGTATCATAAGTTTAGAAATATCTCCAGATTCGCTGAATAAGTATAACTTGAGTTTTAGTATCGATAATTTTATTTCTTCACAAAAATTACCTATTTTCTTTAATTTGAGTAATAATATTACAAGTTTATATATTAAAGATACCTTTCAATGTGTTACAATATTACCTTTAAAATTAGTTCCTTTAAAAGAATTAAAAGTAAAAGTAAAACAAGATCGACTTGTTGTAAATCCTGGAGAAGTAATAGATTTGATTGCCCAAATTGATTATACTAATAATACAAATGCATCGGATATAATCACTAAAAATTGGTCATCCACAAATAGAGTAAATTGTGATACCTGTATCGAAACCTATAGCCAAGTATTTAAAAAATCATTCTATTCCTACAATATTTTATATGGAAATCAATGTTTTGCTTCCGATACCATTTTTGTAGATATCAATCCAATTCAAGAAATCTATATTCCAAATGCATTTTCGATAAAAAGTAATTCTGGAAACGCTTGCTGGTCTGTTTTTGGTCATTTTGTTAAAAGTATAGAAACAAAAGTGTTTAATGAATTAGGTGAATGTGTTTTTCAGTCCAATAAAAAAGATTTTTGCTGGAATGGAACTTATAGGAATCGAATCGTACTTGGAAATATATTTTATTATCAGATTTCGGTAATATACTATGATGATACAAAAAAACATTATGCGGGTGAGTTATTTATTTTGAAATAATTGAAATGATTGAGATTAAAGAAATTCGTTCGTTAGAACATTTGGATTTATTGGCAAAAAAAATAGTTGAAGGCTACTTGATTGGGCTTCACAAAAGTCCATATCATGGATTTTCGGCCGAATTTAGAGAGCATCGTATTTTTAATTCGGGCGATCCCATAAAAAGCATTGACCAAAAAGTTCTTGCGCGCACCGATCGTTTATATGTTAAAAAATTTGATGAAGAAACCAATTTAAGATGCCATCTTGTTTTAGACGTTTCGCCCTCAATGTTTTATCCTAAAAATGAAAAAAGGAGTAAAGCAGATTTTTCAATGGTAGCGATTGCTTCGTTGATGCATCTGCTAAAAAAACAACGCGATGCTTATGGTTTGATAACCTTCTCAAATCAGTTGCATGAAGTTATTGCTCCAAAATTAACGGAAAGTAATCGTCAACGAATTTTTGCGACTTTTGATAAATATATTGCTCAAAAAAATATACCGAACACATCAAATATATTAGAGTCTATTCATCAATTGGCTCATCATATCAATAAAAGAGGTTTGATAGTTATTTTTACTGATTTTTTTGATTCGAATGAAATTGAAGATTTTGATTTGCAATTTTCCAAATCAATTCAACAATTACTTTTCAAAAAACACGAAATTGTAATTTTCCATGTTTTAAAAAACAATAAAGAAGTTCAATTTGATTTTGATAATAAACCTACCGAGTTTATAGATATTGAATCTGGTGAGTCTGTTAGAATTCCATCAATGGCAATTCAAGCCGAATATCAAAAATCAGTTTCTTTAAAAATTGAAAAAATAAAGAATAAATGTAAGCAAATTGGAGTAGATTTTGTTTCAGTAGATATTGATGAGGATTATAAAAAAATATTAGAAACTTTTTTAAGAAAACGTGCAAAAATTGGATAGAATGATTTGGTTTAAAACATATACCATTGAAGATTTGAAAAAACGTTCTAAGGATTCGATGAGTGATTTCTTGGAGATTGAATTTTTGGAAATTGGCCCTGATTTTTTAAAAGCAAAAATGCCAGTTATCAATAAAACAAAACAACCTTATGGCTTTTTACATGGTGGCGCATCGGTAGTTCTTGCTGAAACATTAGGAAGCATTTGCAGCATGATGTCTATAGATACAAATCAATTTAATATCGTCGGGTTAGAAATAAATGCCAATCATATTCGAGGGGTAAAAGAGGGTTTTGTTTATGCTAATTGTACTCCAATTCATATCGGAAAATCAACCCATGTTTGGAATATTCATATTGAAGATGCGTCTCAAAAAACGGTATGTATATCTCGATTAACCGTAATGATATTAAATAAAAAATAGAAATTTTGAAAAAACAAAAAATAGGCATTGTTTGTTATCCAACTTATGGAGGAAGTGGAGTGGTTGCAACTGAATTAGGAATTGCATTAGCCGCAAGAAATCATGAAGTACATTTTATTACATACAAACAGCCTTTTCGATTAGAAGCATTTCATCCGAATGTATCGTATCACGAAGTAAGTTTTGAAAATTATGCTTTATTCGAAAATCCACCTTATGAAACGGCGTTAGCTTCAAGAATTGTAGATGTTGTATTGCATGAAAAGTTAGATATTTTACATGTTCATTATGCGATTCCTCATGCTTCGGCAGCCTATATGGCGCAGCAAATTTTATTAGCTCAAAATATTTTTATTCCTTTTATTACGACGCTTCACGGTACTGATATAACGTTAGTCGGAAAAGATAAATCATTTTTACCGGTTGTTCAATTTTCAATAAATAACTCCAATGCAATTACAACGGTTTCTGAATCTTTAAAAAAAGATACCATTTCATTTTTTGATATAAATAAAGAAATTGTAGTTGTGCCCAATTTTGTTGATTTTAAGCGTTTTTCTAAAAAGAATAAGCCTCATTTTAAACAATTAGTTGCTCAAAATGATGAAAAAATATTAATTCATATTTCTAATTTTAGAAAAGTAAAGCGTGTTGAAGATGTTGTTAGAATGTTTGAAATTGTAAATAAAACAATTCCAAGTAAATTATTAATGGTAGGGGATGGTCCAGAAAGACAAAAATGTGAATCTTTAACAAGAGAGTTAGAAATCTGTGATCAAGTTAAGTTTTTAGGAAAACAAGAAGCTGTTGAAGATTTATTGGCCATTTCGGATTTAATGGTCTTACCAAGTGAAACGGAAAGTTTTGGCTTGGCGGCTCTTGAAGCAATGGCATGTCAAGTGCCTGTGATATCTTCAAATACTGGTGGTTTACCTGAAATTAATATAAATGGACAAACGGGCTTTTTAAGTGATGTTGGAAATTATGAAGATATGGCAAAAAATGCAATTTTTATATTGTCAGATAGCGCGCGATTAGAGCAATTTAAAACCAATGCATTACTCAAAGCACAAGAATTTACTATTGATTTTGTAGTACCTCAGTATGAAAAAATTTATCGAGAAGTTCTAGAATCCAATGTATGAAATGGATTACTTTAATACTTTTATTCTATAATTTTTTAAATGGTCAAAAATTAGCGCCACCCCTTGATATTCCTTTGGAAGTGGCCGGTAATTTTTGTGAATTGCGTTCCGATCATTTCCATGCAGGTATAGATTTTAGAACGCGTGGTATAGAAAATCTAAATGTATACGCCATTGATGATGGTATTTTGCGTCGTGTGGCAATCTCACCTTATGGTTATGGGAAAGTGTTATATATAGATCATCCAAATCGAAATTTGACATCCGTTTATGCGCATTTGAATCAATTCAGTCCTCGAATTGAGTCTTTGATTAATCAAATAGTTAATCAAAACAAAAGTAATTATTTAGATACAATTATAGTTGATTTAAAGATTCAAATTTCTAAAAAAGAAATTATTGGGCTTTCGGGTAATACAGGAAGTTCTATAGCGCCACATCTTCATTTTGAAATAAGAGAACTTATTTCCGAAAAGTTACTAAATCCGGAATCTTTTTTTGATATTAAAGATGAAATACCTCCGGTTTTCAATCATATTCTTTTGTATAATTTAGATATTCAACCCACTGAGTATACTCAAAAAATTGACTTACAAGATATTAATAACGGAATAGTTAAAGTTCCTTTTAAAAATATTGGTTTAGCTGTTTCGGCAAAAGATTTTTATACCGATTATAAAAATACGATGGGCGTTAATCAAATTCGCTTTTATAAAGAAAATCAACTGATTTATCAAATTAAGCTTGATCATTTTTTATTTTCAAATCAAAGCCAAATTAATGCAATCACGGAGTTAAAACCTCCATATCATCAAGAAGTATATAAGTTATTTAGCGAGCCATGTGGTTCACCTATTTTTAATTCAGTTACTGATGGCAATTTGCAATTAGATGAAAATAAAGTGACCAATTTAAAAATTATAATTGAGGATTTTGTGGGTTCAATTAATGAAATTAATTTGAAAATGCAATTCAAACAACTTAAATTGAAAAATCCAGTAAATTCGGAAGATGCTACATTATGGATTAATTGTGATGAAGCTGTAGAGATTTATAATCCTGATTTTGAGTTGTTTTTAAAACCAAAAACCATTCCTTCTTGTCGTTTTTTTAGCTATAAAAAAAATATTTTATCGCATTCAAATCCTTTTTTTCAATTAGAGCTTTTTGATCAATATACACCTTGCTTAAAGCCATTTCAGCTTCATTTTAATATAGAAAATGTCATCTCAAAGACTTTAATAACTAAAATCTATTTGAGTTATAATAATGAAAGATTAAAGAAAAAGTTTGTCGGGAAATTAAATTATCCTTTTTTAGAATTTGAAAATTTAAAACATTTTGGAAACATAGAGCTTAAAGTAGATTCGAATCATCCTGTAATCCAATTGGTTAAAGGTGATTTAAAAAAAAATGATGAAAATCGAATTGAATTTACTATCTTTGACGAAGAATCAGGCATTTCAGATTATCATGTTTTTATTAATAATAAGTGGGAAATAGCTTATTATGATCCAAAGAAAAAAATGTTATCTTTCGAAATTCCTAATTCAATAAATAAAAAATTAAATAGGGTTCAAGTTGAAGTGGTAGATCTGGTTGGGAATAGCGCAAAGAAAGAATTTGAACTGGTGTTTTAGTTTTATTTAAAAATATATTTAAAGTCAAAAATTTATGCAAAACGATGTTTTAAGTACTTTTTTTAATCACTTAAAGTATGAAAGAAAACTTTCTGAAAACACTATAATTGCATATGAAAATGATATCCATCAGCTTCAAGATTTTCTCAAAAAAACCTTTGATGTACCCAATATTTTGGATGTAGAAGGTCATTTTTTAAGAAGCTGGATCATTTCTTTAATTGAAAAAAAAGAAGCACCATCGACCATTAACCGTAAAATTTCATGCTTAAAATCTTTTTTTAAATTTGCGATGCGGATGGAATGGATTTCTAAAAATCCTACGTTAAAACTTATTCGTCCAAAATTACCAAAACGATTAGCTAAAGATATCGAACTTCCTAAATTATTAGATTTAAAAGAGTATTTAAGAATACAATCGGAATCTAATCAATATGAAGATTTTAGAGACTTTACGATGTTTATGTTTTTTTATACTACCGGTATTCGTAGAAATGAATTATTAAATCTAAAATGGGAAGATATTCGCTTGGAATCTATGCAAATAAAGGTTTTAGGAAAAGGAAAAAAAGAACGATTTGTACCTGTTCATAGTCAAATGCATTCTATTATTTTAAGATATAAAGAAATTTTTGATGCAACGATTAAAAAGGATATTTCAAATGTATTTCTAACCAACCAAATGGAAGCGCTATATCCAAATTTTGTATATCGAACCATTAAAGAATATTTAAAAAAAGTAACGAGTCAGACTGGAATTGGACCACACACCCTTCGTCATAGTTTTGCTACGCATCTTTTAAATAATGGCGCTGAGCTAAATGTTATTAAGGAAATGCTTGGGCATTCAAGTTTAGCTGCTACACAAGTTTATACCAATTCTAGTATCGAAAGATTAAAACAAATTCATAAAATTTCTCACCCTAAATCATAAAATTATGAACACTACAATTCAAGCAGTAGGCTTTAATGCTGACCAAAAGTTAATGACTTTTGTTGACACTAAAACGAAGAAATTATTGACATTCTATGATAAAATCGTGGATACCGATGTCAATTTAAAATTAGATAGTCATACTAAAGTTAAGGATAAAATTGCGTTAATTCGTTGTAATATTCCGAATGCTACGCTGATAGCCGAACATACTGCAAAATCATTTGAAGAAGCGGTAGATGAAGCAATTGATGACATACGAAGACAATTGAAAAAGAAAAAAGAACAATACATGGCAAATAGAAGTGACAACAATAATGATCTTTTTCAATTTAATCAAGAAGCCGATGACGAATGGGAAGATTAATTAGATTTTTATAATATGCATTTATTAATAATTACGGGAACATCAAGTGGAATTGGTTTTGCTTTAGCAAATGAAGCTTTAAAAAATAATCGATATAAAGTATTGGGATTGTCAAGGACAAATAATATTGAGCATCCTAATTTTATATTTAAAAGTATCGATTTTAGATATCCTAAGCAATTAAAAGATATTTCATTTCCTGAAGTAAATGAAATTCGAAGTATTACTCTTGTTAATAATGCCGGTATTTTAGGCGAAATTAATACGTTGGATCAGTTATCCTGGGAATCATTAGATGATGTAATGACCGTTAATTATTTAGCTCCATTATTTTTGATAAAACGTTTTTTAGAAGTATATCAAGAGTGCGATCTTAACAAAACGATAATAAATATTTCAAGTGGCGCGTCTACAAGCGCCTACGCTTCTTGGGCTAATTATTGTAGTAGTAAAGCCGCACTTGAAATGCTGACTAAATGTATTAATGAAGAACAAAAAGAAAAAATATATCCAATTAAATGTTTTTCAATAGCTCCAGGCGTTGTAGATACAAATATGCAAATACAAATACGCAATACTCCTGAAAAAGATTTTAAATTACAATCTAAGTTTATTGAATTGTATCAAGAAAAAAAGTTATTTAATCCTGAGTATGTTGCTCAAAAATTATTAGAAGTTATAGAATTTCCAAATCAATTTGATTCTGTTTTTCGAATTTTGTAAATAAAAAAAACCCTCAACATTGTTGAGGGTTTTTTTATGATATGATAATTAGTTTTTAGAAATTATATCTTAATCCTAACTGTCCTTGCCATCTTGAAGATTGAACGCCATTATCATCAACTGTAAATAAACTACCTGTTGGTTTGTTGAAACGGTATTCGGTTTTACCACTTCCATTATTTGGATTAGAAGCACTTAATACTGACACTTGGTCAAAATTGGTTTGATATCTAACTCCCCAATCATTATTTAATAAGTTTGTGAAATTAAAGATATCAAATGTGATTTCAAATGAATTTTTTCTTTTTCCTTGATCGTTATATCTTACAAAAAATTCTTGAGCAAATCGAACATCAACAGTAAATTGGAATGGGAGTCTATCTCCATTTCTATCTGCATATTGTCCTCTTTTAGAATTAAGATAATCGTTAGCATTAATATATGCATCTAGGTCTGCCCATTGTTGAGCAGCTGTATATGTACTTCCATTAGAAAGTCTATAGTCTACTAAATTAATGTCAGATTGAGTAGCTGGAACATACATTAAGTCAGTACCGTTTGATGCAAAATTTCCAGAAATTGGATCTCCTGTATAAACCCAAGAAAATCTTCTTCCACTTTGACCATTAAAAAATAATGATATTGAAGATGCAAGGAAATTATTCCATTCTTTTCTATATGAAACACTTCCAAAAAAGCGATGTCCCATATCAAAATCAGAATAACTTTCTCTTAATCTATTATGATTAGATTGCGTTTCCATATTTGCCCAGTTTGAAAAATTAACAGAGCTTGTTGCTTCGTTTAATACTTTTGAAACTCCAAATGTATATCCTCCATTAAATGATAAACCTTTACTTACGTTTCTTCCGATTGTAGCAGAAGTATTCCAAGAGTATCCAACTCCTGTATTTTTTATTACCATAATACTTGAAATTTTATTTGGTAATAAATCAGAATGTAAATCTCTAACGTCAGCAGATCCATTTGTTTGTTTTCCATTAAGTTTTAATCCATAATTATCTACCATATAGTTATTCAATATTTTAGAGAATGTTGCTTCTAATGTCGCATTCATATTCCACGGTAGTTTTTTGTCAATTGCTAAGCTAGTTTTCCATACTTGAGGTAATTTGAAATCTTTTTCAATAACATCAAATCCTAAAGGTCTGTTATTTGAAGAAGGAATAGTAGCTTCTGGATCTGAATTAAATGAAGTATTTGATAATCTTGATGATCCTCTTGTTAATCCATCACTTTGATATAATCCACCTATCCATACAAAAGGAATTCTAGAAGTGAAAACTCCAGTACCTCCTCTAATGATTAATGAAGCGTCACCATTTACATCGTAATTAAAACCAACTCTTGGCGAAAAGTGAATCGATGTAGAAGGCATTTGACCACTTCGCGCACCAGCTAAATCATAGCCAGCAGCAGTTATTAAAGGAGAAACCGTATCATTAAACCAATTGTTTGTTTTTGTTTGTGTTAAATAAAAAGGAACATCCGCTCTTAATCCAAATGTAAATCTTAATTTATCTGAAACTTGCATTTCATCTTGAACATAAAATCCAAGTTGCATTGCATTAAAATTAGCAGCAGAAGCAGTATTATCATTAATTCCATTTCGATCTACTAAAGAAAAATCTTGTTCAAGTCGAGTATTTGTAGATAAGTTATTTAAAAATGCATTTAAATTGCTACTTGGATTTGTACTTCTATAACTAAAACGACCGTTTGCATTATTAATAAAAGAATTATAAATATTATAAAACTCATTGTGTGTACCAAAAACAATATTATGTTTTCCTTGTTGAAAAGTCAAATTGTTTGTTAGAGTATAAATATTTTGTTGTAATAAATTAACTGAAGAAGAACGTTCTGAACCAAAACGAACCGTAGAATTGTTTTGATCTAAAAGCTCAACACTTGGAAACATTTCTCCAATAATACCTCTGTCATCATTAACTTTAGTATACCCTAAAATTAGATTATTACTAATTTTATCACTAATTTGAGTGTTGTGTTCTAATGCTAAATTGTGCGTTTGATTTGGACGACTAACTAAATTGTTTGAAAAAACAACTAAAGTTCTATTTGAACGTGTTCTTTCAGGATTAATTGAATTAGAACCATTATAACTATATCTCAAAGATAACTTACTTTTTTGTGAAATATTATAATCTAATTTTGTAATAATCTTCCAATTTTCAACAGTAGTATTGCTATTCATATAACTTCCTGGCTCATAACCATAGCTTCTTGCTTTATTTGCAATTTGTTCAATTTGGTTTTGATTAAAAGAGCCTCTATATGTTGAAAAATCAAAGGGTAATTGATATTCTTCTTTAGTGTATTCTACGTTTGTAAATAAAAATAATTTATCTTTTTCTAAAGGTAATCCAACTCTAGCTCCTAATGTCGTTGCATACGAATTTTCTAGTTTTGTTCTTAAATCAGCATTTGGTTGATTAGGTGTCGTTCCTGCCATATCTTGATTTCTGTATAGAAGGTAAACGGAACCTTCAACTTCATTTGTTCCACTTCGAGTTACTGCATTTATAGCTCCTCCAGCAAAACCACCTTGACGAACATCATAAGGCGCAGTTTGAACATTAAATGACTCAATGGCATCTATAGAAAAAGGAGAAACTCCAGATGAAGCACCATTTGTACCCGCTTCGGTAAGTCCAAATACGTCATTGTTTACAGCACCATCAATATAAATTGCATTATATCTATTGTTTGCTCCATTAATTGAAATTCCATCACTTGCATTATTTAAATTTGCTTCTGGAGTCAAACGAGTGAAATCATTTATACTTCTACTAATCGTAGGCATACTCATAATTTGTTCTTTTCCAATGTTTGTTTCAGATCCTGTTTTACTTCGAGCAGCTTGACTTTTAGCGCTAACTAAAACTTCTTTGACTTTATTTTCTTTATTAGATAAATTAAAGTTTTGTCTATTAGAACCTAAATTTAAGAAAATATTTTCTTTAGTGTCTTCACCTTGTCCAAGAATTGAAGCTTTAATTTTATAAGGGCCTCCAACCCTTAAACCATTGATTGTGAAGCTACCATCACTTGTAGTCCGACCTCCATATTTAGTATTTGAAGATTCATGAATAGCTAAAATAAATGCACCAGCTGCACCTTTTCCATCAGTTCCAATTACTTTACCGGAAATTGATGCACTAGTTACACCCTGAGCATTTGCCAAAAAAGGCATTAATGCTAGCATAACTGCTAAAATTTTTGTGTAAAAATGTTTCATATTTTAAATATTTTTAAATAAAGTACAAAAGTATCTAATTTTTAATGAAACATTTTTAACTTATTGTAAATTTTTCACAAAATGTTAATTCATTTTTAATAACTTAAAAAATTGTAATTTTTATTCTAAAAAGTTAAAAGAATATTTTATTATAATCGAAATGCAAACTGATACGTATAAGGCCTATTTGGATAGATTCCTTCAAATATCACCGTACCTTTTTCTATTTCTTTAAGGATTTGAAGCATTTCTTGTTCGTTTTTTACAGGTTTGTCATTTATAAATCGAATAATAAATCCAACTTGAAGTGCTGTACTTTTTTGAATCAATCCATCGTTTATTTTTGTAACTTTAACTCCATTTGGTATTCGGAGCCGATTTGCTTCTTGGTTACTAATAGTTCCCACCTCTATTCCTAGTTTTTTGAAGTAGTTTTCATCTAATTTGATAATATCAGTGGTATTTTCTTTATTTTTAAGAATTGCATCTATTTGTATGGTAATACCGTTTCTTAGATAGGTAATTCTAATTTTATCACCTGGACGATATTTTGAAACTTGTTCCATGAGCTCCGAACTCGAATTAATTTCTATTTGATTGATTTTCGTGATAACATCTTTGGGTAAAATTCCTGAAATTTCCGCAGCACTATTTTTACCAACACGCTCTACAATGATTCCTTTTAATTCACTTAAATTTAATTGTTTTGCCGATTCACTATTTAAATTGCTAATTTCTATACCCAAAAAGGCTCTTTGTACCGTACCAAATTGTTTTAAATCTTCAACAACTTTCTTAACTAAATTAGATGGAACCGCAAATGCATATCCCGCATAAGCGCCCGTAGGGGAAGCAATTGCTGTATTAATTCCGATGAGCTCTCCATTTAAATTAACTAGAGCACCACCCGAATTTCCTGGGTTTACAGCCGCATCGGTTTGTATAAACGATTCAATTGCCGAATTACTTTTTCCATTGCGATTTAAGTTTAAACTTCTTCCTTTAGCTGATACAATGCCTTGCGTTACAGTACTTTCAAGATTAAAAGGGTTTCCTACAGCCAAAACCCATTCTCCAACTTGTACACTATCGGAATTCGCCATATTTAATGGAGTTAGGTTTTTAGCTTCAATTTTAATTAAAGCCAAGTCGGTGTCGGTATCTTTTCCGATAACTTTACCTATATAAGAGACTTTATTTCTTAATATAACTTCAATTTCATCGGCATTTTGAATAACATGATGATTGGTTACAATATATCCATCGGTTGATACAATGACGCCCGAACCACTTCCTTCTTGAGTTTGCTCTGTTGGGCTTCTATGAAAAAAATCATTTCCAAAAAAGTCATAAAAAGGATGGTTAACAACCTGACGAATTTTAGCTTTTGTTTTAATATGAACGACACAAGGTGTTGAAATTGCTGCGGCGGCAACAAAATTAATGTTTCCTTTATTCGTAGCATTGAACTTTTTTAAAGCATCTGTAAGGTATTCATATGCTTTTTGTTCATTTAAGTTTGCTTCGCTATTTTGAGAAAAACAACTTGAAATACTTAAAAAAAAGATGGATGTTAAACTAATAAAACTAAAAATATAACGATTCATATCAAAAGATTTTATGCAAAAATAAAAAGACTTTCTGCAATTGATGTTTTAAGATTCGTTAAATTAACAATATTTATATTTCGTTAATTCTTGTAAAAATTTATTTTATTGGACAACGTTCCATGCAGTCAAGCATATTGCTTACTTCTTTTAAGTAAAGAGAATAATATACAAACTGCCCTTCTTTTTTACTCTTCAAAATTCCTTTATCTTTCATTTTTATTAAATGATGAGACAGAAGCGATTGTTCTATACTACCCAACTTTTCACAAATATCATTTACCGATAATTTTTCATTATACTCTAATAATTCTATAATCTGTATACGAATTGGATGGCTTATGGTTTTGAGTATGATCGCCATAAACTCTAATTTTTCAAATGGAATATTTCTCATGTTATTTTTTTTCTAAAATTATAAATAGTTCACTGTTTTTTCTTGGCAATATTGAATTATAACATTTTTCAAAAGTTTTAAATTCAAAATATTTTGAAAATAATTCTTGATAAACTTCTTGGTTTCCTCCAAAAGGTGGCCCCGTTTCAAAGTTTTTATCAAATAATAAACCAACCAACTTACCATTTTTCGACAAAATTTGATGCATTTTGCTTGCATACACAGCTCTTAAACTCGGATGTATGGCACAAAAAAACGTTTGTTCTAAAATTAAATCATAAGTTGCTTCATGTTCAAAAAAATCACCTTGAATGATATTAATATTTTCAAAATTCAGGAGTTCGTTTTTTAGTTTTTGGACAAGCGTTTCTGAAATATCAATTACCGCAATATTTTTAAACCCTTTTTCATGTAAATATTTTGCTTCGTAGGCATTGCCACATCCGGGTATTAAAATTCGAATATTTTTATCTTCTAATTGGTTTATATAACATTTCAAAGGTTCTGAAACGGTTCCAATATCCCATCCCGTTTCTTGATTTTGGTATTTAAGATCCCAATAAACGGCATTTAATAGATTATCGTTATGGATTGGCATAAATTTTAATGAGGCAATTTATCTCTTAAAAGTCCATAAACCCAAGTCCCTAATATTGCACTTAATAATGTAATGATTATAACAGTGGCTCCAGTGCCAATTTGAGCAAATAAAGGTCCTGGACAAGCTCCAGTCATTGCCCAGCCTAATCCAAACATCAAGCCTCCAATAATTTGTCCTTTATTAAATGTTTTAGGATGGAAAATGATTTTTTCGCCATAAATGGTTTTTATATCAAATTTTTTAATTAAAAAAACGGAAATCGCGCCAACCATGACCGCACTTCCTATTACTCCATACATAAAAAAAGATTCGAGTCGAAACATTTCCTGAATTCGAAACCAACTAATGATTTCAGCTTTTACAAAAATAATTCCAAAAAGAATACCAACTAGGGTATATTTTAAATTATGATACCATTTGTGATCAAGTTGACTTTCATTGATACAGATTGCATCGGTTTGTCTATTTTCTATTTCAATATTATTATTCATAAAGTTATTAATTAAAAGTTATTTTTCCTGTTTTAGTATCTAAAAGTGCTTCTTTAATGATTAGCTTTTTATTTTTAATATGTTCTTTAATAATTTCGGAGTTTTTTAGTATATAGTTTGCTTGATGTATAATATTGTTTCTTACGTAATGATCCGGGTTTTTATCTCCCATGGCTTCAAGTGCTTTTTCTTCGGGTTCAGATTTTAAACTATCCATTAAACATTTTATATGTCCTTTTGGTTCCTTATGGCTTAAAAAGGCTTCAATAGCTCCACAGTTGGTATGACCAAGAACAACAATTAAAGGTGTGTTTAAGTGTTCCACTGCATATTCAATACTTGCTAAATCTACTTCACCTATAATATTTCCGGCAGTTCGTATAATAAATAAATCTCCTAAATCTGTATCAAACAAAACATTTGGAGATATTCTACTGTCCGAACAGCTAACTACTACTGCATATGGATGTTGACCTTTGGAAAGTTCTTCTAATAATTTTCCAGATCGATTATTGTTGAATGCGCAATTAATAAATCGTTGATTGCCTACTTCTAATTTTTGAAGTGGTGTCTCTGATTTGTGTTTAAATTCATCATTACAGGAAATGAATAAAAATATAAATGCAAGCAGATATATACCTAGATTATTAAAATACATTTTTTATGCTTTGCCTTTTAAAATTTTATTCCAATACAACCAAGGAAGGATGTACTTTTTCATAATCCACATCGTCCATCTTGGAATTGATTGGTCAAATGGAAATGTCATTTGGGGTTTGTTATTATAGTCAAATTCGGCCAACATCAATTTACCATAAGCCGTTGGGATCGGGCATGCGGAATAACCATCATATTGAGCATCAGATTTTTTACCATCAATATCAGCCAAAATGTGCTCACAAACTACAGGAGTTTGTTTTCGTATAGCAGCTCCTGTTTTACTACAAGGAGCATTGGAAACATCTCCAAAAGCAAAGATATTAGAAAAACGAGTGTGTCTAAATGTATGTTTGTCAACTTCTGCATATCCATAAGGGCTATTTGGGTCAGCAAGAACTGAGTTTTTAACAAAATCTGGAGCGGACTGAGGAGGCACAATATGGCAAAAATCAAAATTTACGTTTATGGTATGAATTTCGGCATTTGGGTCACCTTGAGCTAAACTAAAACAACCCGCAGCTTGTTGATCCATAACTTGTTTGTTATGAAACGGATTTTCTTTCGTTTGATAGGTTAATGTATTTTTAATACCATTAACTTCAATAGTATTCGCTCCAAAATGCGTAATGATTCCATAATCTTTAATTACTTTTTCTAATGTTATTCGATATTCGGGAACTCCAAAAATAGTAGTTGCTCCAGAAATATAATGCACCTTAGTTTTTGCCAATATTCCATTTTTTCTCCAATAATCACAAGCTAAATACATGATTTTATGAGGCGCTCCGCCACATTTTATTGGCGATGAAGGATTTGTAAAAATAGCGGTTCCTCCTTTGAAATTTTTTATTAATTCCCAAGTATAAGGTGCCGTTTCGAAAAGATAATTTGATGAAACGTTATTTTTCCCTATAGACTCAAAACTGCCTTTAATTTTATTCCAATCTAATTGAATACCTGGCGTTACAACCAAATAATTGTATGTAACAATAAGTCCATCTTTCGTTTTTACTTGATTCAATTCCGGTTCAAAGGTAACGACTCGATCTTTAATCCAAGTTGTATTTTTAGGTATAAAATCAATTTGTTCTTTTACCGTATCTTCAATTTCAAATGTTCCTGCACCAACTAAAGTCCAAGCAGGTTGATAAAAATGTTTTTCGGATGGTTCTATGACACCAATTTTCAAATTAGGCTTTTTAATTAAAAGTTGAGCGGCTAAGCCAATTCCGGCATTTCCGGCACCAATAATTAGTATTTCAAAATGTTTTTGCATAATCTTTGATTTTGATAAAATATATTCGAGTACAAATATATGAAAATATTTTAATATTTTACTTTTTTTCTCCAATAAAACGAACTATCGCTCATTCCAGCATGCTTCCATTTAATCTTTTATTTTAAAGACTTTTTTTAAAATGTCTTCCATCAAACACCAATTTGTAATTGAAGATTGCATAAGGTTGATACTAACAAAACCTGTAAACCAGAAGAATTTTTCGTTTATGTAAATTCCTAGTAGTAGACTTGTTAATACAAAGAAGCCAGCGATGAATTTTATTATTTTATTTATCATTTGAATTTGATTTTTCTATGTTTAAAATTGAAATATGTTCTAAGAATTTATTTCATTTTGAATCCATTTTTTTCTTTCAGAAATGTAATAGATTAAAGGCACAACCAATAGTGTTAACAAAGTAGAAACAATAGCACCTGCTACAAGTGAAATGGCTAATCCTTGAAATATCGGATCAAAAAGTATAATACTAGCACCAATTACTACCGCTCCAGTTGTTAATAAAATTGGAGTAGTTCGAACAGCACCTGCTTCAATAATTGCTTGTTTAATTGGAATACCATCTTTTAATCGAATTTCAATAAAATCTATTAAAAGAACCGAATTTCGAACCATAACACCTGCTAAAGCAATCATACCAATAAATGAGGTTGCGGTAAAATAGGCACCAAGTAAAATGTGACCAATAACAATACCTACTAATGATAGAGGAATAGCTGCCATCATTACAATTGGGGTTTTAAAATTTTGAAACCAACCTACAATTAACATATAAATCACTACAATCACGACTAAAAATGCGGCGCCTAAGTCTCGAAATACTTCAAGTGTAATTTGCCATTCACCATCCCACTTAACGGTAAAATTCTGCTCACTTTTTGGAGATCCCATATAAATTTCATCTATTGAAGCACCTTTTGGTAAAGGAATATTTTTTAACAAATCGCTCATGCCTAATATCTCATAAACAGGGCTTTCTAGCTTTCCTGCCATATCTGCTAAAACATATACAACTCTTTTTTGATCTTTTCGATAAATCGTTTTTTGCAAAGTGCCTTTTTTGATTTTTACCAAATTTCCAATTGGAATAGTTTGACCCATAGCATTTTTAATTTTGATGCTTTGAAGGTCATCTAAAGTGGACTTATCTTTATCTCGAAGTGCTAAAACTATACCTACAGGCTGTGCAGATTTTTCATCATATAAATTTGAAACGGGCATTTCTCTTAAAATATAAGTTAAATTACCTACAATTTGTTGAGGTGCAATTCCATTTAACATGGCTTTCTCATTATCAATTTCCAAAGTATATTCATCTTGAAGTTCTTCGGCCATCCAATCGACATCCACGACATCGTTGGTACTATTAAGTATTTTTTTAATATGTGAAGCAACCTCTAATTGTTGATTGTAGTCCGGTCCATATACTTCTGCAACGAGAGTTGATAAAACAGGAGGGCCAGGTGGAACTTCTACAATCTTGATATTGGCACCATATTTTTTACCTAATTTTTGAAGAATAGGTCTAATATCTTTTGCGATTTCATGACTTTGACGTTTTCTATCTTCTTTATTTAAAAGATTTACTTGAATATCAGCCACATGACTTCCATTTCTTAAATCATAATGTCTAACCAGACCATTAAAAGTAATTGGCGCAGAAGTCCCTACATAATTTTGATAACTAACTACTTCGGGGATTTCAGATACCGCTTGAGCTAATTCTTTTGTTAAAGCATTTGTGCGTTCTAAAGTAGTTCCTTCTGGCATATCAATGACAACCTGAAATTCATTTTTGTTGTCAAATGGCAACATTTTAACAGCAACTGTTTTTGTGAAAAACATCAACATGGAAAGTATTAAAAGTCCAATTGTAATTAAAAATAAACGATTTCTTTTTTTAGAACTTTCCAGTAATGGTCTTTCAAATCTATCATAGATACGATATATCCAATTTTTTTCAACCCCATTTTCTTCTTCTTTTGAAGCATTATCATGTCCTTTTAGAAAATGATAACCCAGGTATGGCGTAATAGTAAGCGCAACAAACAAAGATAACATCATTGCAATTGAAGCTCCAATTGGCATTGGACTCATATATGGCCCCATCATTCCAGAAACAAATGCCATTGGTAAAATGGAGGCAATTACGGTAAATGTGGCTAAAATGGTTGGATTTCCAACTTCATTAATCGCATAAATTGCCGCTTGCATAAATGGTAGTTTTTTCATATTAAAATGCCTATGCATATTTTCAGCAATAATTATACTATCGTCAACAACAATACCTACAACAAAAACCAATGCAAAAAGCGTAATACGATTTAAAGTGTATCCTAAAACATAATAACTAAATAAAGTTAGTGCAAAGGTTAAAGGTACCGATAAAAATACAACCATTCCACCTCTCCAGCCCATCGCTAAAACTACTAAAACGGTTACTGCTATAATCGCAATTCCAAGATGCAATAATAATTCGCCTACTTTGTGTGAAGCAGTTTCACCATAATTTCGAGTAATTTCTAAATGAACTTCATTAGGAATTAAATTGGGCTGAATGGTTTTAATTTTTTCTAAAATTTCTTCTGAAATTTTCATAGCATCCGCACCTTTAACTTTTCCTACAGATATCGTAACGGCTGGATATTCAGATTTAAACTTTGTTTTTTGAATATTTTTATTACCATAACCAAATGAAATATAATCTTTTGATGTAGAAGGCCCATCCGAAATTTCAGCTACTTGTTTAAGATATACGGGCATATTGTTGTTGCTTCCAATAACAATATTTTCTACATCTTCAATGCTTTGTAAAAATTTACCGGTTGTAATTAAATCTTCTTTATCGCTATTTACTATCGAACCCGATTGACTACTTGCATTATTGGCTTCAATCATTTGCATTATTGATAAAGGATCGACTTTGTTTTCAGCCATTTTTTCTTTATCCAAATTAATTTTAAGAACTCTACTTCGTCCTCCTATTTCTTTGGTTGTAGCTACATTTTTTACTTTTTCGATTTCATTATTAAGTTCTTCTGCAATTTGTCTTAGTTCAAAATCATTATATTTTTCGCTCCAAAGTGTAATGCCTAACATCGGAACATCATCGATACTTCGTGTTTTGACGATGGGTTTATAGATGTTTTTAGGGAAAATATGTTCGTTTTTCATTAACTCATCATAGAGTTTTACATAGGAACGTTCAATGTCTTCGCCAACAATAAATTGAACGATTACCATTGCTTGTCCATTCATAGCCATTGCATGAACATGATCAACACCTTTGATATTTGATATTAATTTTTCGAGCGGTTTTACAACGCGCTGTTCTACTTCATGCGGTGATGCGCCCGGATAACCAATCATAATGTCGGCCATCGGTACATTAATTTGTGGTTCTTCTTCTCGTGGTATTAAAAAAGAACTGTATGTTCCGATAATCATTAAAGCGACCATCAGTAAAATAGTAAGCTTTGAGTTTATAAAAAAGTGGGCAATTTTACCCGAAATTCCATCTTGCATAATTTTATTTTTTTGAATTTACAATTCGATTAATAAGAAATTTTAGCTCCGTTGTATAGTTTTTGGGATGATTCGGTGATATAATATTCACCTTGCGTTAAACCCGACAATACTTCAATTAGATTATTTGATTTTTTTCCAACTCGAATCCATCTTAAAATAGCATTTTTTTGTGCTCCTACAACATATATTCCTTTTAATTGACCTTCTTCTATAATAGCATTTTCAGGAATCCAAACGGATTTTTGTGTGTTTTGTTGAATATTTTCATCTGTTTGTATAGGGAATTGCACTTGAACAAACATTCCAGACTTCATTTCATTCACTTTGTTTAATATATTAATTTTTACAACATATTGTCCTCCAGTATTTTTTGAAGAATTACTGACTTCCGAAACTTTGCCTTCAAAGGTTTTGTCTAATGATTTAACCAATATTTTTACGGGCATACCTTGTTTGACCATACGGATCGCATTTTCAGAAACCATCACATTTACTTGTAAATTGCCATTACCTTCAATACTAATAAGTGGCATACCTGGATTTGCCATATCTCCTTCTTTAGCAAATGTATTGGTAATCGTGCCAGAAAATGGAGCGGTTAAATTTAAATAAGAAAATTGTGCTTGTATTTCCTTACGCATTGCTTGAGCCGCTTCTAATCCTGCTTTTGCCATTTCATATCTAGCGGTCATATCATCCAACTCTTTTTGTGAAGCACTTTGTGTGTTAAATAAGTTTTTAAATCGCTCATAATCTTTTCTAGCATTATTATATGCCGCATTAGCTTGAATAATAGAAGCTTCCACTTGTGCTTTTTTTGCAGAAATATCAGTGCTATTAATACTGACAAGTAATTGACCAGAATGTACTTTTTGACCTGTTTTTACATGAAACTTTGTGATATAACCCATCATTCTTGTACTAATATTTGAGCTATTTTCTGCATCAATAGTTCCACTAGCGGATAGAAAACCACTACCAATTTCGCTTCCCGTACTTTGAACTTTTACAGAAATTGACTTTTCATTTTTTCTAGTTTCTTTATCGTTACAACTTATTAAATAACTAAAAGAAGCTATTACGATAATCCAAATTGATTTTTTCATTATTGTAGATTTAAATGTTTATTTTTAAAATTATTTTGTTAAAAATTCAAGATATTTTTTTGTAAAATTGTATTCAAATATGGTTTGTAAATACTCCAACTCTTTTTGATACATCAATGTTTCAGACATCATCAAGTCATTTGTTTTTTCAAGTCCTTGTACAAATCTATTTTTACGAATTTTATAAGCTTCTTTTGACTGATTCCAAGCCAAGTTATAAAGGGACACTTTTTGTTCGAGATCATTTAATTGACGAATGGTTTTATTCAATTCCAACTGATTTTGATTTTTATATTCTTCGAGATCATTTTTAGCCTTTTGAAATTCTAATTTGGCTTTTTCATTTTTATGTAAAGATTTACTACCATCAAAAATATTCCAACCAAGCTGCAACCCAACCATATAATTAGATGCACCAAATCCAGTGATTTTTTTATCATTCCATTCATAGGATCCAAACGCATTTAATCTTGGTAACATATTAAAAGTACTCATTTTTGCTAAATTTGAGTATGCATTTGTCGCACTTTCCATTGCTTTAATATCAAAGCGGTCTTCAGGTATTTGATTTTTAAATATTTGAACTTCAATGTTTGAATCTAATGATTCCGTTGGCTTTAGAACTTGTTCCTCATTTTCATTCATCATATACAATACTTGATCGGATGCATTTTTTACATTGCTTTTTACCATTTGAAATTGGTTTTTAATTTCACCAACTCTAACTTGGGCATTCAATAAATCTGCTTTTTGAATCATTCCGTTTTTATAATAGTTTTCGACTAATGTCATATTTTCATTTGCAGTTTGATTTGCCATTGTCAATACATGTTCTGCTTTGTAAGCCAATTGAAGCATAAGGTATGATTTGTATGCTTCTAATTCTATATATTGTTCGAAACGAAGTGCTTGCCATCTTGTAGCATTTGATTTTTCAATAGCGGCTTGTCGGCCATAAAATCCATCTAAATTGATTAAGGGTTGAATGACATCAATTCGCGTATTTAAATTTTGTATTGACTCTGGATTGTTTAACAAATCTGGATTAAAATCCATCATCGTTACTGTCTTTTGATTAAGCTTTGTACCAAATGCCATTAAGGGGCTATTTGTGCTCATACCAGTTAAACTGATATTGATATTTGGTAAGAAAAGCGCATTAGCACTTTTTGCATCTGCTTTTGCAATTTTATAATCTTGATACGCATTAATATTTTTAATATTGTTTTTCTTAACTTTTTCTAAAAACGAATAAAAATCTATTTTTCTCTCGTTTTGAGCATAAAATGTCGTAGGTATTAATATAAATATTAAAATGTTTTTTATAAGGTTCATTTTTTATGATTTAAGTTTAATAATTAACATATGAAAATATATTCATATAATAAAACTAAAAAAAAGGAAATAAAGTTTCATTTCCTTTGAAAAAATTAATTTAAAATAAAAGGGATTATAAACCAAGCACTTATAAAGCCTCCAATCATAAAACATATCGTGGCAACCAAAGAAGGCCATTGTAGTGTTGAAAGTCCCATTATGGAATGACCACTGGTACAACCGCCGGCATATCGTGTGCCAAATCCAACTAAAAAGCCACCCAGTATCATCATACTTAATCCTTTAAAAGTTAGTAATTCGTTCCAATTAAAAATTTGATTGGGTACCAAACCTGAAAAGTCCGTAATTCCATACTGTGCAAAAGTTTGCTTCATGCCTTCCGAAATTTCAATTGGATTTGGATTTGACATATATTTAGCGGCAATAAATCCTCCTAAAATAATTCCTGCTACAAAAAATAAATTCCAAATTTCTTTTTTCCATTCATATTTAAAAAATGGAATGTTCGCTGGAAAACAACTGGCGCAAATGTGTCTTAAAGAGCTAGAAATTCCAAAAGATTTATTGCCAATAATTAATAAAATTGGAACCATAAGTCCAATTAATGGACCCGCAATATACCATGGTAGGGGAGATGTAAACATATTATTAAATTTTAAATGTGTTGAGAAATAATTTGACTTAACTGATCGGCATCAACAACTCCGCTATGACGCCAAAGTTGTTCTCCTTTTTTATATATCATTAGAGTAGGAATGCTTCGGATACCCAATGAAGTTGAAAGCTCTTGGTTTTTTTCCGTGTCTATTTTAACAATAGTTGCTTGCTCGCCAAGCTTTTCTTTAACTTGAACCAAAATGGGTTTCATCATTTGGCAAGGGCCGCACCAATCGGCATAAAAATCTAATAATACGGGTTTTTCGCTATTTATTAGCTCTTGAAATTTATCATTCATTTTGTGTGATTTTGATTTTAAATTAATAATTACGAATCCAATTTTCGATTTCAGATTTCGTCATTTCACTATTTTTTTGTTCTTTCAAACTATTTTTTTCATAAAACATTACCGTTGGAATATTTTCTACTTTTAATTCGGCGGCTAAAGCTTTTGCTTGGTCGATATCAATTCGAACCATTTTTACATTTGGATGTTCTTTTTCGAGCTCGTCCATAAATGGTTTCATTCTTTTGCATGGAATACACCACGACGCATAAAAATTTACAATAACTTTTTGATTTTCAGTAAGAATTTTATTTAATGAATTCTTGGTAAATGAATCTTTTGAAAGCGTTTTATCATTTTTATTTGTTTGTAATTTCGCGCGTTCCCAAGCCATAATACCACCTTGAAGTTCATAAACTTCGGTAAAACCTAAATCTAATATTTGCGCAACGGCACCCGAACTTCTACCTCCCGATTTACAATAAACAAAAAGCGGTTTATTCGTATCTAATTTTTTTAGTTGAGCTTCAAAATCAGAATCATAATAATTCAGATTAATAGCATCTCCAATTTTAGAATTTGCGAACTCTTCGGGTGTTCTTACATCAATTAGTTGAACATTTTCCGTATTTTCTAGTTTTTTATTGAATTGAATTGCATCTATCGAAAGATAGCCTGAATTATTTTGACCACAAGCAATCAAAAATAGAATTGAGAAAAATAAGATGGTGAGTTTTTGCATTTTTTTTATTTTACTTCTTCGTAGTTAAATTCTTTTTTTATAGATTTTTCTTTAGAATAAGTTGGCGCGCAAGAACTGCCGCAACATCCTAAATTAAATAAGGGCAAAATTATAAAAAGTGCACCAAAAAATAGCATCATTTTATCATCGGCCTTTAAAGCTTGAATCAAAATGATAATTCCTAATACGAATCTAAAAATTCGCATAAAATTCCAATTATTAAAAATAATATCTTTCATTGTCGTTTTTTTATTTTACAAATTGTGCTACATTTTGCCATGTGCCTCCATTGGTTACATTATTAATTCCCATTTCATTCAGGATGTTTTTTGCCTGACCGCTTCGATTTCCGCTTCTACAAAAAACAATAATGTTTGATTTATTTTTAAATTTATCTATATTGTTTTGAACACGGTCTAAAGGAATATTTACGGCTCCTTTTACCGAACCCGAATCAAATTCTGTAGCCGTTCTTACATCTACAAGAAATGTATTTTCATTAATTATTTTACTTAAATCTTCGGAAGAAAATAGATTTTTCAATAAGTTTAGCATATTTTTAAAATTTTAATAATTATAACAATGTACTTGGACAAACATAGGCGCTGATATTAAATTTATCAGTTGCTTTAATATCTTTAAATCCACCTTTTACATCGATTAGATTTTCATATCCTCTAGCTTTTAAAGTAGAAATAAAAACCATACTTCGATATCCTCCAGCGCAGTGCACATAATAGGTTTTATCTTTTTGAACTTTTAACATCGATTCATTGATATAATCTAAAGGTGCATTAAGAGAATCAATAATATGTTCACTTTGATGTTCGCTGTTTTTTCTTACATCTAATACATTTATATTGGAATCTTTAGACATAATATCAGCCAATTCATCTGCTGTAATTGATTGAATAGCGTCAATTTCTTTTCCTGAATTTTTCCATGCTTCAATGCCTCCTTTTAGAAATCCTAAAGCAAAATCATAACCCACTCTAGCTAAACGAGTAACAACTTCTTCTTCACGTCCTTCATCTGTGATTAATAAAATTTGCTGTTTTACATCAGGAATCATAGTTCCTACCCAAGGTGCAAAGCTTCCATCGATACCAATATTTATAGAATTAGGTACAAATGCTTTAGCAAAAGTTTGCGCATCGCGAGTATCTAAAATAAGTGCATCGGTTTCATTTGCAGCAATTTCGAATTCTTCAGGAGAAAGCGCACGCATACCTTGATGAATGACATTTTCAATATTTTCATAACCTTGAATATTCATCATGACATTCTGCGGGAAATAGGCTGGAGGAGGCGTTAATCCATCTAAGACTTGACGAACAAACTCATCTTCACTCATTTCTTGCAAAGCATAATTCACTTTTTTCTGATTTCCTAACGTATCATAAGTTTCTTTACTCATATTTTTTCCACAAGCACTTCCTGCGCCATGCGCCGGATAAACAATAATTTCATCCGATAAAGGCATAATTTTAGTTCGTAATGAATTGTATAAATGACGAGCTAATTTATCTTGAGTAAGATCTTCAATTACTTTTTGAGCTAAATCGGGTCTTCCAACGTCTCCGATAAATAAAGTGTCTCCACTAAATAATGCCGTTTCATTGCCTTCTTCATCTATTAAAAGATAGCAAGAGCTTTCCATAGTATGACCTGGAGTATGAATTACTTTAATTTTGGCATTACCAAATTCAAGGATTTCGCCATCGGTTGCAATATGTGCATCAAATCCAAGTGACATTCCTGTAGGACCAAATACAATAGTAGCGCCAGTAGCAGCAGCTAAATCTTTATGACCACTTACAAAATCTGCATGAAAATGGGTTTCTAATACATATTTTAGTTTTACATTATCTTTTTTTAGTTTTTCAAGGTAAGGATTAATTTCCCTTAGCGGGTCGATAATAATTCCTTCGCCATTTGAAGTAAGATAATAAGCGCCTTGAGCTAAACATCCTGTGTAAATTTGTTCGATTTGCATATTTTTATATTTTAAGTGTTTATAAATTTTAATTCTACTATATGAACAAATATTCATATAATTAAGTTCCAATTATGAAAATTAATTTATCATTAAATGAAGATTTGCAAAAAATACTTTATTATTTGATAGGTCATACGTTGTATTTACAAAGGTTCCTATTTCTAATCGCGATAATTTTGAGGTCTTAATATTTGTTTGAAATGTAATTCGATTTTGATCCCAAATATTATCGGTGTTTATTTTATTAAGATTGATCATAAATTCATCGTGTATAAAAAAGGATATAAAATGATTTAGGTCAATCAAAAGTCCTTCTCGAATTCTTAATCGAATAGGATTTTCTTTTTCCTCAAAAATCCGATGTTCTATTCCAAATCTTGAGTTTAAAAATACATTTTGATTGGTTTTAGTATGATTTTCCCATTGAATTTGCCATCGATATTCATTGGCAACTTTAGTTTGTGAAGGTTCAGAATCTTTTAATTTATAATTTTTGAAATAAGCAAATGGGCTTATGTGTAAATAATTATTTTTATCTATTTTATAGTTAATCCAAATACGATAAGCATTAACAAGCGGTTTGTCAAAAAAAAGATTTGTTTTATTTTGGCTTTGCATTCGAATATTAAACTCGTTTGAAAAACTCCAATTTTTATTTATATTAGAAATTATATTTAATCTAGTCCATAATTGTTCGTTATTTTGACCAATTACTTTGAAATAAATTAAGATAAAAAACAATAAATAATATTTATTCATAAACATATGAACAATTATTAATTTAATTAAGTTCCAACTTTATTCAATATCTTTATAATCTTTTTGAAGAATTTGTTCAAATTGTATTAAAACTAAGTTGAGAATACTTTCAAATTCGCGATAAGCTTTTGTGATTTCGGATGGGGAATATTTATCGGCTTTATTTTCGGTAACTTCAATTAAAAATAAAGCAGATTTGACTTCAAATAACTTTATCGTGGCTTTAATTTTATGCGCAAAAAAAGCGAGTTGCTCCCAATCAGATTTAATAAGCGCATGATTCATGTCTTCTAAAATCTTATAAGATTCAGAGATATAAAGCGTTAAAATTTTTTTCTCAAAAGATTTATTGCCTCGGCTTAATTCATAAAGATTTTTAAGAATAAATAGGTCTTGATACTCCATAGATTTAGTTTTTTAGATATTTTAAAATAAGTTCAATTAGTAATTTTTCGTTAAATGGTTTTAAAACAAAATCATTCATTCCTGCTTCGATGCATCTTTGATGTTCTTCGGGCATCGAATTAGCTGTTAAAGCTATTATTGGAATTTGTTGATCAATAGTATTTCTAATTATTCGACTTGTTTCGATTCCTCCAAGTTTAGGCATTCCTAAATCCATTAAAATAACTTGAATCTGTTTATTGTTTTTTAAAACTTGAATAGCTTCTTCGCCATCATTTGCTTCAAATATTTTAGCGCCATGATATTCAAGAATCGTTTTTGCTACTAAAATGTTTGTAATATTGTCTTCAGCTATTAAAATATTTACATTTTTTAAATCAAGAATTTGTTCATTTTTATCATCTTCTTTTTTTAAAACAACGGCATTTTTTTGATGTAATAAAAAACTAAGAATAAATCGCACTTCAGTGCCCTTGTTTTCTTCAGATTCGATATAAATTTCACCACCCATAAGATCTATAAACATTTTGCTTAAACCCATTCCTAGTCCAGATCCTTTGTTAAAGTTATGTTTTGATTTCAACGTATTACTATTTTCAGCTTGTGTAAATTCTTCAAAAATATATTTTATAAAATTTTTGGGAATCCCAATTCCTGTGTCTATTATTGAAAAAGAAATCATTTGAGTATCATTAATTTTTGATACAAGTTTAACATTTAAAGAGATGGAACCTTCATTTGTATATTTAATAGCATTACTTATAAGGTTTAATAAAACTTGAGTTAATCTAACTTGATCTCCAATGCATTGATCGATGATTTCATTGTCAATATTTAAGTTAAACGTAATATCTTTGTCTTTAGCAAGCTGTTTATTTATTTGATATACAAATTGAATGGTGTCGGTTAAAATAAATGGTTTTTTTTCAATAAAGGATTTGCCAGCTTGAATTTTAGAAATTTCAAGAAGATCATTCAATAAAACTAATAAGTTGTTTGCTGCGGTTTCAACAGTTTTTACATATTTAATCTGTTCTGCATCTAAGTTTGTTTTTTTTAGCACATTAGAAACTCCAATTATTGCATTCATTGGTGTTCGTATTTCATGACTAATATGCGCATAAAAAGTTTCTTTATATTTTTGGGTTTCTATTAATTTTTCTCTTTCTTTATTGATAATTCGAATGTAATAAGCTATAACAAAGTAAATAATCATAAATGGTATTATGGTAGCTATAATGTCTACATAAAAGTTATACTTAAGATTGGTTATTTTTAAAAAATCAATTTTTAATAAATATTGATTAGCCAATACACTGAAAAAGTAAAAAAATACATAAAAGATAGAAAGAAATATTGACTTTTTTAGCGTGTAAAAAACAGCGGAAATAATAATACATACTAAAAACCAGTTACTTAATAATGGATATTTATGAAAGGATGAACTAACGAGAACCACTATACTAAAACTTCCTATAATATTTATAATGTTTTTACTTTGATAGACAAGTTTATTGTAAAAATGAAATATATTTAATACAAAACCAAATATCCCAAATAATAAAGAGGCAATTGACATAGGTAGATTTCCAAAATACTTCCAAAAAAAGAAAAAAATAACTCCAATGAAGGAGAAAAAAATATTAAACTTTATGATATTAAAGTTTTTTTCGGAGGATCTATTTATAATATGTAATCTATTAAATTCGATATATTTATCTAAAAAAGTCATCATTTTAAATAATAAGTTTTTGTTTTTTTATGTTAATCTTTGTAAAAATAGCAATTTTTATCTATCTAAGTTTTCAATTATTTTTTTTGTTATCTTATAATCATCAATAGGCTTTAAACAAAAGTCACTAAATCCATTCTCTTTACCTTTTTTAATATCTTTTATTGAATAATTTGCGGAAAGTCCAATAATTGGTATATTTGATTTAATTTGATTTTTTATATAATAGGATGCTTCCAAACCATTCATTTCAGGCATTTGTATGTCCATTAAAATAATATCAACTTCATTCTTTTCTATAAACTTTATCGCTTCGATTCCATTTTTTGCTTCAAAAACTATAGCGCCATTTTTTTCTAATATATATTTATTTAATAACATATTGGTTTGGTCGTCTTCAACAAGTAAAATTTTAATATTCTTTATACTTCTTTGATTTTCATAAGGTTTATTCATTTTTAAAGAGAGCTCAAATGAAATTTTAGTACCAATGTTTTTATTACTTACAATATCAATTGTACCTCCCATAAGGTCTATTAACTTTTTGCAGATATTTAAACCAAGCCCACTTCCTCCATATTGCCTAGAAATTTGGGTATTTTCTTGAGTATATTTTTTAAAAATATCTTTTATATAATTTTTTTCAATACCGATTCCATTGTCTTCAACAATAAATTCAATCTTTTGATGATTTTCAGATTGGCTTAATAATCTGGCCTTAAGATTTATAGTTCCATTTTGGGTAAATTTTAGTGCATTTCCAAGTAAATTTACAATAATTTGATGAATTCGTAACGCATCTCCAAGTAAATCTAAATTTATTTTAGGGTCAATTTCAATTAATAAGTTATTATTTTTTTCTAAAGCGATATCATTAAATAATATTTTAAGATCATTGAAAATTATCTCTAATTGAATGGGTTCTTTATTTAGATTAAATTGACCGGATTCTAATTTGCTCATATCCATAAAATCATTTACCAAAAGCGAAAGCTTTTTAGTTGAGTTTTGAATAGCAGATAAATATTCGGAATCATTTTTTGATAAATGAGTCGATTGTATTAATAGAGCAATTCGTTCTATTGCAATAATTGGAGTTCTTATGTCATGTGTAATTAATGCATAAAATTCATCTTTAATTTTTTTACTTTTAAGTAATTCTCTTTTATTCTTAATCAGTTCTATATTTCTTTGAGTTAACTTATTCTGATTTTCTTGCATGATTCGTTTAAATGACATCAAAATATAAGTA
>JBIPPB010000137.1:0-2552 GCA_044368655.1 Chitinophagales bacterium
TGTAACCTCTTTGTTAAAAGTGTTCATAAGCTCTACTTTTGAAGACGCATCAATAAAATTTCCAGGTTTTAGTATATTTACAATAACTAAACCTAAACTGACCGCAAAAATAGTTGTAGAAATAAACGCAAATAGAGTTCGTTTACTTAACTGAGCAAAATTTTCAAAACTTTTAAAGTCGGTAATACTTTTTACTATTGAAACAAAAACAATAGGTACAGCAATCATTTTTAATAAATTTATAAAAATGAGCCCAAATGGAGTTATCCAATTTTTAACAAAAAGTTGTAATCCAAAACAATTAAGTATACAACCAAACCCAACACCCAATATAATTCCTAATAATATCCTCCAATGTATTGCTAATTTTCCAATCATATTTTAATACTTTTTTACAAATGTATAATAATTTCAAATTTTAATTATTTTTTTTTCATTTTTTTAAAATAATTCATTTTAATTTGTATTATAATAAACTTAAAATAATAGATATGCATTTCAATTTTGACTTTAATAAATCTACCTATCACTATTCAAAATGGATAAAAGATGAAAATAATTCTATTATTCTAATTATTCATGGGCTTGGTGAACATATTGGAAGGTATGAAAATTGGGCAACTCATTTTAATGAATTTAATTATGGCGTTTGCGGTGTTGATTTATATGGTCACGGGCTTTCAAGCGGCAAAAGAGGGCATATGAAGTCTTTAGACGATACGCTGGATATGCTCAATCATTTTATTGAAATGATTCAAAATGAATATCCAAATCAGAAATGTATACTTTATGGACATAGTATGGGGGGAAATATATTGGCTCAGTTGTTATTAAAAAGGCAAGTTAATGTTCAAGCTTCTATTTTTTCTTCACCTTGGTTTGGTTTAGTTGAAAGACCATCTGTGTTTCAGTTTAACTTAGCCAAATTAATGTATCAAATTTATCCTTCATATTCTGAAAAAGCACCTTTAGATCCGAGAAAAATAAGCACAGAACCAGAAGAAGTTTCCAAGTATGTCAATGATCCTTTAGTTCATAATTTTGTTACGCCAGGATTATTTATACCTTTATATAAAGCAACGAATTTTATAATTGAAAATTCAAATAAAATAAAAACACCTACTTTAGTTTTTCACAGCGTTGATGATCAAATTACGGATTATAAAGCTACGGAACAATTTGCAAAAAATAATTCAAAAATACAATTTAAATTATTCGAAAAAGTAAGACATGAAATACATCATGATTTTTTGAAAAATGATTTATTTAATTATATTCTAGATTGGCTTAGCGCTAATGTAAAATACCGCTAGATGCTTTATAAAGAATCTAACGGTATTTATATATTTGTAAAATAAATTTGAATTATTTTGTAGGAGCTGCTGGCGCTGGAGGATTTGTTTGTTGTGGCATTTGAGATGGCATTTGTGAAGGAAGCGCTGGAGCTGTTGGGGTTGTAGTTGGTACACCACCTTCTTGAATTCCTTTTTCCACTTCACTTAATTCTACTTCTTTACTATCTAATTTTCCTTCAGGAACGACTAGAACAGAAACCATACTAAGTAATAATAAAGCAATAGCAAAATACCAAGTAAAACGCTCAACTACATTTGTAGTTCTTCCTGCTCCTAAGATTTGGTTACTTACACCACCAAAAGTTGCGTTAACACCACCTCCTTTAGGATTTTGTATCAAAACAATTCCGATTAACAATAAACATACTAAAATAATAACGATTCCTAATGCAACAAACATAATGATTTAATTTTTTTAATTTTAATTACAATTTTTTATTTTATCTGCAAAATAAGCACTTTTTTCGGGAAATTGTAGAATTAATTTTTCATAAAGTAATTTTGCCTTATCCTTTAACCCTTGTCTTAAATATAAATCAGCAAGTGTTTCACTCAAAAATTCGCTAGTTTCAGGGATTTCATTTAACGTATTTTTTTTTGAATTTACTTTTATATCTTTTTTCTTCGTCTCAATTTGAGAACTTATAAATTCATTGACTTTATCATCAAAATCTTGATATTCAATTTCATTTAAATGAACCTGTTGTTCTAGTTCGATTACATTGTCTAATTTTTTATGTGATTCAATCGGCGCATTTTCCGAATTCTTTTCAATAGGTTTATCCTCCGATAGATTCTCGATTTCCTTACTATCTTTTTGATTTAGTTCGTTTAACCATCCAAAAAAAGAATTTGAAGAAATAGTGTTTTGCTCGTTTTGATTATAATCGTCTTCTAAGTTTTGAGTTTCTGTTATATTTTCTTTTTCCAACTGAACTTCATCCTCTTGATTTTGCATTTCAGAGATACTGTTTTCAATTATAGTTGAATCCTCATTTTTAATTTGTGTAATATTAGATTGATTTTCTAAAATTGTATTCTTTGAATTCAAAAATTCAATATAGTCATTAATTTCGGAAATGTTTATACCTGTAATATCTTCTATTTTTGATACTTCAAAATTGAGTTCTAGCATCTTTTTTGCAGCTAATATTTTCTCAACATATTTTTCATTTTCATAAATTTGAAAATCATTTT
>JBIPPB010000016.1:0-31939 GCA_044368655.1 Chitinophagales bacterium
ATACATTGACGTTTAATGCCACGCCAACTTCTGATTATACAGCTGGTATTAATATAAATAATAATGCAACTGGAAATGCAGGAGCTACAGTTTTAAATATGATTTCTCCAAATACGGATTCTTCTTTTTTTAGAATTGGTAAATTAATTTCAACAGGAAATGTAGCAGAGATTTCATATACCCATCGAGGAAGTAATAATGATACAAATCGTTTGAGTTTTGGATTTCATTCTTCTAGATATTTATTAAATTTGATGAATAATGGAAACTTGAGTGTTGGTAATATTATTGCTTCTCAAAAATTAGATGTAGATGGAGGAGCAAGAATTAGAAGTTTAGCTTCAGGAGCTACTACGGATAGTATCGTTACCGTAGATGGAACAGGTGTATTGAGAAGAAGAAGCCTATCTGCTGTTGTATCAGGAGATAACTGGGGAAGCCAGACCGTAGCTGTTTCAGCACCATTAACAGGAAATGGAACGAGTGGAAGTCCATTAAATATTACACGAGCAAATACAACCGCTGCTAACAATTTAGTTACTGTAACAAACGGAACAAATGCAACGTTTACGGCAATGACAGTAGGCGTTGATACTACAAATTTGAAGACTTTTATCAATGCAAGAACAACAAATACTTTGACCGCTAGCTCAAATTCTATAACGAATACAACAAATGGAATTGCAGCAATTTTAACCCCAAATACAGGTACTATTACTACAAAATTTTTAGGATTTGATGCAAGTGGTAATTTAGTTTTGGATTCAGCTTTAACAACAGCTACAGAGCCTTGGTTGGTTCAAGGCGGCACAGCGCAAGCTACCAGCAACACGCAAAATATTTATCAAACAGGAAGTGTAGCAATTGGTAAAAATTCGGTTTATAGCGATGCAAATAGTCAAAATGTAAGATTAGATGTAGAAGGAAATATGCACGTAGGAGGAAATGATACTTCAAATTATATCGCTTTTAAAGGAATTACAGGTGACAATCCATCGGCTTATGACCATGCATATCTGGGCGTAAGAAAATTTGGAGGTACCGAAAATTCGGAAATGGTTATATTTAAAGGAGATAATCAAAATGGTTCAACAACGGGTACGGATAGAATTCGAGTTTTGTCGGGTGAATTACAATTCCAAACGTATACAAATGATTTATCGGGTTCGTTTGAGTCTGTTTCTAGAAGTATTTTGGATACAACAAGAATGATAATAAGAACTGATGGGAATGTGGGAATTGGTACTTTAGCGCCAACCTCTCTATTAGATGTCAATGGAACTGCCAGAGTTAGAACATTAAATTCGGGTTCGGCTTCCGATAGCATTGTTACTTCCGATGCTAATGGTGTTTTGAGAAGAAGAAATGTGGCATCGGTATTGTCAAACGCAACTACCGTTTCAAATGCCTTTAACACTACTTCGAGAACGTTGACAACTACCGTGAATGGAATAGCTTCAAACGCTGTTGTGATTAATACAAATGATAGCACTACCGCTAGTAATGGGTTGACCTTAAATGGAAAAGATATAAGATTGGGAGGGATATTAAATTCAGCTACAACCATTACACAAGGAACAAATACTATGATATTTACGGGGACACCTAGTGTAGGGAATTCAAGTATTTTGACTTTGAGCAATACGGCTACAGGAAATAATGGTACGGTTTTATTAGATATGTTAACACCAAATTCGGATATTTCATATTATAGATTAGGAAAATCTACAACATTTGGAAATAGTGCAGAAATTACGTTTAGATCGGTTGGAAATAATAATGATTCTAATTCATTGAGTTTAGGATTTTTCAATAGTCAATATCTATTAAATTTAACTAAAAATGGTAATTTAGGTATTGGAGCGAATTTGTTTGTTCCTACTCAAAAATTAGATGTAGATGGCGGGGCAAGAATACGAAGTTTAGCTTCAGGTGCCGCTTCAGATAGTATTGTAACGGTAGATGGAAGTGGAGTATTGAGAAGAAGAAACTTAAATTCGATGATTGCAAATATCTATAATACTGATGGAACTCTAACTGGAGAAAGAACCGTGACAAATAATGGAAATGTTTTGAATTTTGTAGGAAATGGAGGGTCAGGATTCCCTTTAAGATTGCGTTCGGGAACAACAACAAGTTCTGAAGTGACATTAGGTATATTTGATAGAAGTAGTTCGGATTCAAGAGGCTGGATGATAGGTTCAAATACCTATAATGGTGTTGCCAATTCAAATGGAAGTAATTCAAGAGAACTCCATTTTTCTAATTTAGGATTTACAAATCCGGGTGTTAAAATGAAAATTGATACTCTTGGAAATGTTGCAATAGGCCGAAATACTGATGCTACAGTTCGTCTAGCCGTTCAAGGTGGTATTGCTGTTGGAAATGGAAATTTTGCAATAGATTCAGCTTATGTGCAAGATAATAATTTTGTAACGTTTAGACACAATGGTATTTCAGAAGACTTTATTGGATACAGAAATAATACCTTTTATTTTGCAGATTGTCCAGGTGGTTCCGATGTTACAAATCCAAATGTTATGGTATTGGGGAATTTGGGAGTGGGTAATACTATACCATCTGCAAAATTGCATGTGACAGGAAATGCTCGAATTACATCTATGTCTTTAGGTGCTGCTACAGATAGTGTTGTGGTTGTAGATGCTAATGGTGAATTGAAAAAAAGAGACCCTTTGTCAATAGGAAGTGCCAATCAATTATCGGCATCACTTTCTGCTACAGTTCCTGCTTTATCAATTGGTGATGTAGGCAGTGTCAATATTACTGTAAATGGTGCTTCCGTTGGTGATGCTGTAATTGTAAATCCTAATAGCGATTTACCCGCTGGAGTTGTCATTGCGTATTCAAGAGTTTCAGCCGCGAATACTGTAAAAATTGGTTTTACGGGTACGGGTTCATCGAGCTCATTTGCCCAAACCTTTGATATCAAAATAATTAAATAATATAAATTAAATATAGAAACATGAGAAAAAGTATTTTAATCAAAATAAGTGTTCTGTCTTCATTAATGGCATTTTCTTCTATGATTTATGCACAAAATGTAGGGGTAGGAACGACTAATCCATTAAGCAAACTTCATGTAAGAGGGCAGCTTCGAGTAGATACATTATTGTCTGGCGCAAATTCAGACTCAATGATTACAGTTGATGCTAACGGTGTTTTCAGAAGACGGAACGCAAGTTTTTTTAACTCAAATATTTATAACAATGATGGATTTTTAGCTAATAATCGAAGTGTTTTTATGGGCGCGATGACGTTAGCTTTTGATACGACGACTTTATTTATCAATCCAAACTCCAATAGAATCGGGATAGGAACAATAACGCCGGGCGAAGCTTTAGATGTGCGAGGCAACGTAAGAATAGGAAACAATGATACCTCCAATTTTATTTCATTTAGAGGATTAAACTCGGATGGAGCGGGTACTTATGATCATACATTTATTGGAGAAAGAAGATATTCAAATCCTGAATCATCCGAACTTTTATTATTTAAAGGAAATGATACGGGTCTTGTATCTTCTACTATAGGTCCTGATCGTATAAGATTACTAGCTGCCGAACATAGATTTGACACTTATGTAGTTGCTACAAGCGGTTCTTTGGAATCGGTAGCAAATAGTTCGAACAATTCAAACAGAATGATTATAAGAAATAATGGAAACGTTGGAATAGGAACAGCTACACCTTCGGATTTATTGGATGTAAATGGAACTGCAAGAGTTAGAAATTTAGGTGCTACATCCAATTCAGATAATATTATTTATGCCGATGCCAATGGCGTCCTTAAAAGAGGAACACAAACGGCGAGTCAAACAGGGAAGTTGCTTAATTTTTTAGCAATTGATGATCCTGCAATGATTAATACTACTTTTAGTTCTACAACTTATACTGATTTAATATCATTTAACTACACACCTCTTTCTTCAAATTCTAAAATTATTGTGGAATATCAAAATCAAAATTACACAATGGCTGGAGGAGCAGGAGGAGGAACTGATGACTGGAATTCACAATTGGTAATTGGTACATTTATTCCTACTGTAAATTATTGGGCAGCTAATATTGGAGTATCTGGACCCGAATTCAGAAGCAGTACATTGTTGCCTATAAAGGGTGTTTTTACAAATATCGCTACGACTCCTCTTACTATTAAAGTTCAAATTAGAAGAGGAAACTCAGACGACTCCATTACATTTAGTGGAACAAATGGAACTTTGATTATTCAAGAAATTGGGAATTAATATAAATTTTTTTTAATCCTTTAAAATCAAAAATATGAAAAAAATAACATTATTATCAGTTGGACTATTAATTTTATTGTCTTGTGGCAAAGATGAATCTACTTCTATATGCGGATTCAATGATGCCTCATTTATAGGAAAATGGAAAGCAACAAAGATCGAAGTTAATGGAAGAGATTCTACAAATGCGATTTTTACATTTTTACCATGTTATAAAACTTTAATAACCGAATTTAAATCTTCGAAAATAGTTTCTCAAACTAATACTGGAAAAGATCTTTTTGGACAACCTTGCGAAACATTATCGGATCGAAATTGGAAACTTTATACGAATAATAACATCAATTATCTCATTACTTTTGATTCAATTTCTAGCGACACCAGCGTTGTTAATAGTATTGATTGTAATCAAATAGTAACTACTCAAAATGAGTTAAAAGTTACGATTAATAAGCAATAATCTTCCCTATTTATGGTTAAAGAGACTCTCGTGATTTTCTAAATGAAAATTGCGGGAGTTTTTAATTATGATTAATTAACTTCATGAATTTTAACCATTGATTTTTACTGACATGAAAGCTGACTTCATTGTGAAAAGGCCTTATAAAAATCCTTTTTGTTTCATTATTTATTTTTGAAATCCAAAATAAGCTTATAAATGTATCTCTCGAATTGATATCAAAAAAAATATTTTGTTCTGGAAATATGTTTGATAATTGTAAGAAGATGTTTTTAAATGTACCTTTTACCTGAAAGATTTCTGAATTTGACAAATATATTTTTATTACATTTTCTTCTTTTTGAGCATATAAAATTTCAAAAATATCGAATTTGACAATGGCTCCGTTCAAGTCATTTAAATATACAAATGAATCATAATTTGATTTATTATTAAAGATATTTAAAAAATTAGAGTCTAAATTGGAAGTGTCAATTCCAATATTTTTAATAAAGGTGTTGGCCTTTATTTTAAATTCATCTTCATGTTTTTTATAAATGTTATATTTTTCAATACTTTGAAGCGCTTTTTTATAATTCGATTTCTTTTTATAATGTTCATATAATTCAAAGTAAACATTAGTAAAAAGTAGTTTTAATTGAATAGATTCACCAATTTTAATTACTTTTTTAAAGGAATTAATCATTTTTTCTTCACAATCAATTTTCTTATATAATAAACCAAGTTCATAATACACATCAATTTGTTGAGCAATAATTTCTTCATTTTGATATTCTAAAGTCAAATTTTCAAGGATTTCAATTGCTTCTTTATGGTTATTTAATAAAGCATAATATCGAGAAAGATTATGTTTAGTATATAATTTTAAATATAGTTCACTTCTTGTGAGTTCTTTTTTATTTTTATAGTAAAATAAAATATCTTCAAGTGTTTTATTACTATAAATAATTTTATGAAAATATTGCATATGCGCCATCATAATATTATTGATAGTTAAATTCACTAAATACGAATTGTTTGGCTCAATATATTTAGTAAGAACTAATTTCCATAAATAAATAGCGTAACTATACATTTCTAATCTAAAGAAAATAGATGCTGAATTGCCAATGGCAAGAGTTAATTGTTTTTTATTATTGGTTTTAATATAATAATTGATACATTCCAATATTTTATCTATAGCCTCTTTATATTTTTCTAGAACAATTAAAGTACTTGCTAAATTTAATAGAACTCTATATTTGTATTTTATTTCTTGGTGGTTTTCGAATTTATAATAAAGTTCTTCAATTAGTTTTAATGCGTTCTTTGGATTATTAGAAATAATATGATTTCTATATTCAATAGTGTAATTTATAATTTCATCATCATCAACGATTTCATTTACTTTCTTTTTGAAATTATCAAAATTTAGGTTTTCAGCATTCATCAATTTCTATTTAAATGGATTTTTTAGCATGATAATTTATGGAATCTGAACATAATAAGTTAACAAAATGATTTTAAAATAAATTTTTTTTATTATGAGTTTCAATTTCAGATACGTTTCCCACCAAGTTGATTATTGATTTATTATTAAATACTATTTATAATAAACTTAACAATCTCCGTAACTTTTGGTTCCGCTTTAGAAGCCATTTCCAAAACTTCTTCATGACTGATTTCTTTCATTTTATCAAATGGATATCCGCAGTCAGCAATAATTGAAAGCCCCAAAACGCGCATTTTCATATGATTGGCTACGATCACTTCAGGTACAGTACTCATCCCAACGGCATCGCCACCTATTCGATTAAAAAATTGATACTCTGCAGGTGTTTCAAATGTAGGACCTTGAACGCCAACATACACGCCTTTATGAATTCGATATTGATGCGAAACTCCAAATTGATACGCTTTTTCTACCCAATTTTGGTCATACGCATACATCATATCCGGAAAACGTGGTCCAAATCGCTCGTCATTTGGTCCTCGTAAAGGATGCTCGGGCTGCAAATTGATATGATCTCGAATCACAACAATATCGCCAACTTCTTGAGCTTCATTAAGCCCACCAGCTGCATTCGTAACGATAAGGTTATCAATGCCTAATTGTTTGAAAATACGAATTGGAAACGTAACTTGCTCCATCGAATAGCCTTCGTAATAATGAAATCGACCACTTTGGCAAATTACGGTTTTAGCACCTATTTTTCCGATGATTAATTTTCCTTGATGTCCTTTTACCGTAGAAATTGGAAAATGTGGAATTTTATGATATTCAATTTGATGTATGATTTCAATTTCTCTTTCAAAGTTCGTTAAACCGGAACCCAGTACAACTGCAAAATCAATTTTTTTATCATAAATATTCTGAATAAACGATGTTGCCGCTTCAATTTTTTCAAATAATTCCATTTTATTAAATTTTAAATTTATAATTGTTCGTCTTGAAGTTCTCCTCTTAGTTTTCGTAATCGCTTTCGACTTTCTGAAGTAAATATAGAGTCTTTGTATTTGAGTAAAATTTGCATGTATTGCTCTTTTGCTTTTTCAAAATCTTGTTTTTGCTCCTCAAAAATTTTACCCGACATAAAAAAAGCGTTATCCGCAAGAATACTTCTTGGGAATTTAATTATCAGACTGTCTAACAACAATAATGCTTCATCAAAAGATTGATACTGAATTAAATATTTAGCTTTTAAGAAATAGATGTCATCCAATAAATCATTATAGTTTTTGTTGTTTTGGATTTCAGAGAGGATTTTAAAAGCTTGATTCGGTTTATTTTGAAGAAAAAATAATTCAGATTCCGCCATTTTTTTCATGCCAAGATTTAAGGAATCATCATTAAGATTATCTTGAATAAAAACCGAGATTTCGAGCGCATCATTTGCTATCAGCTCCGAGGTAGCAGATTTTAATATACTAAACAAATCTTGCGCCAATTCAAAATCGCCTTTGTAATAAAATAATTTAGCATTTTTAAAACGGGCTAATTCACCTAAAGGGCTGTCTTTTTCATCAGCATCAACCTGTCCATAAAGCAACGCCGCTTCCCATTCGTCGCCTTTAATTACATATAAATCGCCCAATTCTAATTTAGCTAAAGAGATTTCATTTTTTTTGATGGAAGGAAGTTGTATTAAATGCTCTAAAATAAATATCGCGCTATCCGCCTGATTTTCATATCGATACTTGAATTTTGCAAATAAAAGTTGCGTTTCGGCATTTTGATGACTTGCTGGATTTTCTTTGAAGTACTCATAAAATTCAGCTTTTAAAGCGAGAACTTTTACGCTATCTCTTTGAGCTGATTTTTCTATCATCGAATAAAATGATAAGAATTTTTTATAGTAAGCTTGATGAAAATACAGGCTTCGATCCTTTTGAGCAATCAAATACCGATACCCTTCTAATGCAACTTCGTATTGTTCATCTTGAAACGATAAATCCGAAATGTATAAAACGCGATAACCATTCTCACTTTTTCGCTTCATTAATGCTTTACAAATATCTAAAGCTTCATCATAATTTTTATTTTGCAGGGAAAGCCAAATAGCTGATTCATTCCATAAATCACTATTTGGACTTTTGGATAATTGGGTATAAATTTGTTTTTCAAGAATTTGTAAAAAAGATTTATTGTCCGAATGGTTTTGAATATAATATACAAACTGATTGAAATCCAAGGAATCTGTTTCTGCTTTTTGAATAATCAGTTGCGCCCCTTTTTGAAATTGACCGCTATTTAAATATAAAGAAATCAGCTCTCTGCTTAAGATGCTACTGTTTTTTTGTTTTTTCTGAATCGCTTCGATAAGTCGAATCAAAACCTCATATTGACGATATGGAATTAAATATTCATAGATAAATTGTGCTTTCTCTTGATCATTAACCGCCATTTCAATTGCTTTATTCCATTCTTTTTGACTTGTTGTAGTATCTTTTTTCTTTAAAAAAATGTAACCTAAGTCAAGATGAACCAATAGTTTGTCATTCGATATTTTTTTATGAGATTCTACAAATTGGATGGCCTCATCATAGCGTCTTAATGCTAATAAATTCGATAAATAATTAGAATAATATGCCGACGGTTCTTTTTCATACAACTTTCGGTATAGAATTTCACTTTTTTCATATTCTTGTTGGTCATAAAATTGTTTTGCTATTTGCGCATCATTTTGATTTTGAGCCTCTAGGGAAACCAATCTAAAAGCAAAAAAAATCAGAAAAACGATTCGTTTCATATAAAGCAAGCTATTATTTTCCAAAAATAAAGAAAATAATCAAAACTCAAAGAAAAGAAATTTGTGTTTTAAGCCCAAATTACGCATTAGGTTATTACGAAGTAATAAAATAAGGCGTTAGTTGGGTTTAACCCCGCAAATAGATTGTTTCAATAAAATGCAAATTTGATTGATTTACAATCTATTATGCGATTAATCATTTTCTAATGATTAATTTGGGTTTAAGAAAAGAGTTCTTGAATATCTTTGAAAAAAACGAGTTTTTCTTTTTTCCAACCCAATCCAAAGTGATGGATTCCATTTGTAATGATATAATAGTCGCACTTCAATGCCGAATTATAAATACTCATTTGTTCAAGGGTAGGAATGCCAATTTCAATCTGAGGTGCTTTGCATTCAATTAATAAATGTGGCGCATCATTTTTGAAAACACAAATATCAAACCGTTTGATTTTTTGATTGACCATCAACTGTTTTTCTACGGCAATAATCTGTTTTGATATTTTTAATGTAAAGACCAAAAAATGCAACCATACTTGACGAACTTGCTCTTCCGGAGTTAAAATAATCCATTTATTTCTTACGATATCAAAAACTTGTTTTCTATCCTTTTCAATTCGGGTTTTAATTTGATAATTTTCAAACTCGACGCGCATCCTTATATTAGAATATTTTATAATGACAATACTCGCAAGGAAGGCTACCGTTCATTAATTGGAATCGCGTTTCGGTTTTTAAGCCAATTTTACGGAGCGCCGGTTTATTACTTGAAATTAACCAAATATCAAATCCCTTAAATCTATTTTTAAAAACATCGCCCATGTCTTTATAAAATAAATCCTCTTGTTGGAGTTCAAGCCGCTCGTTATATGGAGGATTGATAATCATAATACCGGAGCTTGATTCCGAGTTGATACTAAAGAAGTTGTCTTTTGAAAAATGAATAAACGGAATGTCTAGTTTGGCATCAAAAAAATTCATTTTTGCAATATCTAAAGCCGCGCTTTGATTGTCAGAAGCATAAAAATTGATAGGACTCGAAATCATCTGTGATTCGGTCATTGCTTTTATTTTCAAAAAGACCTCTTGATTATAAGCTTTAAACTTCATAAAGCCCCAATTTTTTCGAAGTCGATTGGGTGGTGTTTTGGATGCAATCATAGCCGCTTCAACTAAAATCGTTCCCGAACCACACATCGGATTGTAAAAATCCGAATTGCCATCCCAGCCCGATAAAATAATCATCCCCGCCGCCAAACATTCGTTAATGGAAGCCTCGGTTTGACGATTTTTATAACCTCTCTTATAAAGCGCTTCTCCCGAAGTATCAAAGCTTAGGGTACATTTATTTAAACTAGAAATATGAATTTGAATTCGAAAATCTGGATTTTTGATATCTACATTAGGTCTTCTTTTAAATCTTTTTTGAAAACGATCCGCAATCGCATCTTTTGTTTTTAATCCAATAAAATGGGAGTTACTAAAAGTCGCACTGTTTACGATACTTTCGATCATAAAGGTTTGGTCCAATCCAATCCATTCTTCCCATGGGAAATTATAAACGTTTTGATAAACATCTTGCTCGTTACTTACTTCAAAAGTATCTATTGGCATGTAAATTCGTAATGCGGTTCGAAGCATTAGATTGGCTAAAATCAAATGTTCGAAGCTACATTCAAATGCAACACTTCTTTTTAAAATTTCACAATCATAAATTCCTATTGCATTTAATTCTTGTTCTAAAGCTTGCTCTAAACCTGCAAATGTTTTTGCTATGTATTTTCTATTTTCCAAATGAACTCTTTTATTAGATATTGCAAAAATACAATTATTACAATAAATAAGGATTAACGATTTTTAAAAATGGTATCGATATAGATTAAGTCGCTATTTATTTCAAACGTTTTTTCAAAAGGAATCACAATCGTTTTGTCTTTTTCTAGCCAAATGGACTTATTTTTCCCGTCAATTTTATAATAGGTTTTTAACTTAAAATTTAATGCATCTGCTTTTAAAGTAACTTTAGCTATTTTATTTTTTGGGTTTGTGGTATCCCAATCAATAACTAATTTTGGAATAGAAGCATTTGTAACATATTGATGAAAAAAAGAACTTAAATCTTGTTTAAATGCCTTGCTAAAATATGAAACAACATCATTGTAATGAATTGTTTTATGAAAAAATGTTTTATTAAAATCTTGTAAAATACGCTTCCAACTCGAATCTTGCTCTAACTGATGTCTTAATGTGTTGATAATCAAAGAACCTTTGTGATACATGTCGCCATGACCTTCTTTGGCCACATGATAATCTCCACGAATTGGAGCCGAATTTGAAACGTGATCTTTATGATGATTGATATAAGCCACTGCCGCTTCTTTACCTTGTTGGCATTCTACAAAAATACTTTCGAGATAGGTTGTAAATCCTTCATGAATCCACATATCCGCTGGATCTTTTGCGGTAATGTTATTGCCATACCATTCATGGCCGGTTTCATGAATTATGATGTAATCAAATTCATGTCCTCCGGTATAATCGGTATTTCCTAAATATCCCATTAAGTATTGGTTTCCATAAGCAATGCAACTTTGGTGCTCCATACCTAAATAAGGCGTTTCTACTAATTTATAACCATCGGCGTAAAATGGAAATTTTCCGCCCCAAGCTTCAAAGCAATCTAACATAGAAGGCACAACGCTAAAGTGTTTTTTTGCTTTTTCTAAATTATAGTCCAATACATAGTAGTTTAATTGGAGTGCATCTCCATCGACTTTAGATTTATATATGCCATTAAAATGGGTGTAATGTCCAATTGAAATATTTACATTGTATAAATTGATGGGATTTTTTACTTCCCAAATAAAATGGTTTTTTTCTTGAGTCGTATCCATTTTAATTAAATTACCATTAGCTACGGCAAATAAAGGTTTGGGCACTTTTAACTCAATTTTTACGCCTTTTTCGGGTTCGTCGCTCCAATGATCTTTACACGGCCACCAAAGGCTTGCGCCATCGCCTTGGCAAGCAACGCCCATCCACGGACGAACTAAATCATCTTTTTTCCATACAAAACCGCCATCCCATGGTGCTTTTTTTGCTTTTTGAGGGGTAGATTCATACTGAATTTGAAGTTTATGAGCACTGTTTTTTGCTAATTTCTCGGGAAAAAATACATAAAAATGGGTTTTGCCGCGTTCAAATTTTATTTTTTTTTGATTCCAAATGACATTTTGAATTTTTAATTCGGGATAAGCGTCTAATTGAATTTTCTTTGTCGTTTCTTTGATATTAAAATGCATCAAAACACTTCCTTTTATTTTTTGATTATCCATATCCACTTCAAGGTCAAGATTATAGAACGTTGCGTCAAAACAAGTTCGTTCTGGAAATAAATGGCCTCTTAGCGAATCTATTTTATCATAAGCAGTTTTTTTTTGCAATAATTGACCGAATACTAATTGAGTAAAAATGATATTAAAAACCAGGAAAAATGTAGCTTTTGAATGTGCTTTTTTGATAAATAAATCCATTAAATCGTATTTATGTAATTGCAAATTTATAAATAAATTCAAATTATCCCTTTAAATAATATAAATGAACCATAATCTAAATGCGGAACGTCTTTTTTTATCAAACTAAAAATAAAATTCCATATTCTAATAGGTTCGTATTTGCGCATAAAAGTCGCTTTACCTTTGCAGTAGATTTTATTATTAATACATTAAAAATGAAAGTTATGAAGAAGTTATATTTAGTTTTAGTTCTCGTTTTAAACTTTGGATTACAAGCGTCAAAAATACAAAATTCAAATTTAAATCCATCCAATAATGGAGATTCAACCTTGTTTGTTGATGATGCCCTACAGTTTATAAAAGTAAAAAGCACCAATCAGTTAAGCGAATATGATGTCATGTTAGAAAGACGATTAGAAATCAAAAAACATTACGTTGATTATTTAACGATGGTGGATGCGATAATACTTTCAAGCATTGACAACGGCGCTGTTTTTGAAGAAAAGAATTCGTATTTTAAAGAATTTAAAAATGAAAAATTAATTTTCGTTGCCAACTTTTCCGATTTTAAGTTAGAAATTGTTCGTAAATGGTCTGCCTCCGATTCTGAAATCAATCAAGTGGTTGTTTTCTTTAACTCTTTTATAGAAAAAGAAGATTTTAAGAATGGATATGTATGCAATGAGTTAAAGACCTATTTTGATGAATTGAAATCCATTGATCACGAATCGATACGATTTGACAATTGGAATGCAACAAATAATGCAAAGGTGGTTGCGCTCAAAGATCAATTGTATTATAATAATTACTTATTTGATCGTATCGATTTTGTGGGAGGTGCGGTAAATTTTCTTGAGAACTTTCATGAGTTAAAGTCGATGCCTTTGCAGATAACCATGCAAGAAATAAGAAGAAAAGCGAAAATGTTTCATTTCGCCAATCAAAGTAATATCGCATTAAAATATTATAAAATGGCTGCAGATAGTGGTTGCGCAGACGCTACATTTGAAATTGCAAGCATGTATTATACGGATAAAAAATATAATAATTCGGTTTATTGGTTTAAAAAAGCCGCAGAACTCGGAAATCAAAGAGCGATGATGACGCTTTACAAAATTTTTATAAAAGGAATTTATCTCCCTAATGAAACAAATACGAAATATGAAATGATCGTAGCCCCTAATTTTAAAAATGCATACACTTGGCTTGAAAAAGCACATGAAAAAGGCAACTTAGAAGCGACTTTTTTATTGGCACAAGCTCATGATATCGGAAATCATGTAATACCAAAAAACAATAATAAAGCCATTGAATTATACGAGTCCTTATGTACTTTTGATCAGCAAAATATCATTAAATCTTACGACGCTTCTTTTGCTTGTAAAAGATTTTATGAATTGAAATCATCTGTAGAAGCAAATAATTTTTAACAAAAAAGGATTTTAAAGGGTTACCACGCTTTTTTTCATAACTTTTTTCAAGGGCGCTCCAATTATTTTTTATAATTGGAGCGCTTTTTGATTTAATAGTATTGTTAATTTTGGTTTAATGCCAAATTTAAATCGCTATAGAAATTAGGATAGGATTTTTCAACTACCTCAGGATTCAATATTGTAGTTTTTCCTTTATTAAATAGTCCCCAAATCGAAAATGCCATAGCGATTCGATGGTCGTTGTAGGTCTCGATTTCTATATCAATATCATAACTTTTTTTCCCATTAATAAAGATGGTGTCGCTGTCGATTTTAAAATGAATTCCAATGTTTGTAAACTGTTCAACAATAGCCGCTGCACGATTGCTTTCTTTGTTATACAGCCGATGCAATCCCTTAATGCTGCTTTCTGAAGGAATCAAACTGGCTAAAATGGCCAAAATTGGAATCAAGTCTGGAAAGTTTGTGGCATCAATATCAAATGGCTTTAGTTGATGTTTTTCTACAAGTATTTTATTTTCAAGAATTGAAATTTTAGCTCCAACCGATTTCAAAATATCTAAAATAACTCGATCGGCTTGTAAAGAATTAATATCCAAATTGTCTATTTTAACATTTCCATTAATAGCCCCCGCAACTAAAAAATAAGCCGCACTACTCCAGCAACCTTCAATGGATAAATCTTGAGGTGTTTCGCTTGATTTCCCATTGTATAAAATAATATTTGATTGCCTTTCAAAATGAAAGCCAAATTGTTTTAATGTTTTTATCGTCATATCAATATAAGGAAAACTCACGATATTTTCAATTTTAATTGAAAGGTTTTTTTGAGGATTTAACATGGCAAATGCATACAACAAACCTGAAATATTTTGAGAACTGTCTTGGGCGTCAATTTTTAGATTTTGGGCTATGAGTCCGCCTTCAAAATCTAAGGGAATTTGATTATAATCGGAGTGTACGTATAGATTTTGATTTTTAAAAAAATCATAAATAAAATGCATGTTCCGCTTTTTAATACTTCCTTTGCCGTCAATCAAAAATCTTTTAGCAATAGCGGCGCACAATAAAGAAAATAATCGAAATGACAACCCCGATTCCCCGATATTGATGTGGTATTTTTCTTTTTGAAATATATTTTGTGTGTCAACGAAAATACAGTCGCCATTTGTTTTTATTACCGCACCTAAGGTTTCTATCGTGGATAAGGCGGCCAATTCATCGGCGCTTTTTCCAACGTTATTTAATTGATAAAGATTCGGCTTTAATAAAGTAGCAGCAAGAATTCGTTGTGAATCACTTTTTGATGGATTCGAACGAATGCTCATATCGAAGGTATCAATGCAATTAGAAACCTCAAACGTTTCCATTATTTGATATTTTGAACCGCATCAATACCGCATTTTAGAAAATCTAAAAATGGTTTTGAGTCGGCGTTATAACCGGAATGCGGTTTGTTGATAATTTGCTCTTTGTGCGGATGAATCAAAACATAAACCGGCTGTGTGGCTTCATGAAAATGCTCTTGCTCAAATTCAAACCATTTGTCACCAACGGTAATAATTTGCTTATTTGTGATTTTTGAAAAACGCTGTTCTTCTTTTGGCAACTCGGTTTTTTCATCCACATAAAGTGAAACGATCACAATTTTATCTTTCATCAAGTCATAAATTTCGGGTTTCACCCAGATATTTTCTTCCATTCGTCTACAATTAACGCAAGCCCATCCTGTAAAATCAATCATTAAAGGTTTATTTTCCGCTTTTGCTTTCGCTAATGCTTTTTCGTAATCATTATGAATGATTTCAAATTTCTCGGGTTGATGAAACAAACTCCAGGATTTTGGCGGTGGAAATCCACTGATTTCTTTTAACTCACCTCCAAAATAATCGGTTGCGAGATATCCCGAAAATAAAGCAAACAGGAGTGCTAAAATATAGGTTGTAATGGTTTTTTTAATTGTCGCACCTTTTTTAAATTTAAACCATCCCATCAAATACATCGCAGAAACAATGCTGATGATGATCCAAATGGCTACAAAAACTTCTCGTTTTAAAATGCCCCATTGCCCAACTAAATCGGCATTCGAAAGGAATTTGAACGCAAAAGCCAATTCGATAAATCCGAATACCACTTTAACGACATCAAGCCAACTTCCTGATTTAGGAAGTGAAGTCAGTAATTTTGGAAATAATGCAAATAATGCAAACGGGATTCCTAATCCTAAGCCAAATCCAGAAAATGCAGGCATAATTAACCCAACATTTTTAACATTTCCTAAAACCAGTCCTAAAATAGGTCCCGTACAAGAAAAAGATACAATAGCTAAAGTCAATGCCATGAAAAAGATTCCGATAAAGCTGCCCGTATCACTTTTTTGATCCAATTTGTTGGTAAGACGGCTAGGTAAAGAAATGTCGTAATAGCCAAATAATGAAAATGCAAAGAAAATAAATACCACAAAAAATCCAATATTGACCCAAATATTCGTAGAAAACGCATTTAATGCTTGGCTACTCGCCCCGAAAAATGCAAATGGTACGCTTAATAAAAAATAGACTAGAAAGATAGCAAAACCGTAAAAAATTGCATTTCGAGTTCCTTTTCCTTTATCCTTTTGGTTTCCTTTTAAGAAAAAACTCATTGTCATCGGAATCATTGGAAACGTACATGGAAAAAATAATGCTAGAAAACCACCTAAAATCCCAGCTATAAAAGCTGTAAACGCATTTAATTCTTCCGTTTTTGAGCTACAATCATTTAATAATTTTCCAAATTTACCATAAATGCCATCTTCGGTGTTTATGTTTTCCGAATTTTGATTACTAATTTCCAAATTTGAAGAATCTACTAAATTACTTTCCGCAGCCACAATCCCATTTTCAACAACCGAGTCTTTTTTATCCGCATCATAAGCATTGATTTGAATTTCAAAATCTTCGTAAGTAGGAGGCAAGCAGCTGTTTTCATCGCAAATTTGATATTCTACACTGGTTTTGTATTTTCCAGGTTTTTTAAAGGCGATTTTTTGAATAAATTGAACGCTTCCTTCAAAATAATTCAAAGGCGCATCGTAGCCTTCTTCTTTTTTCGTTGTTTTTTTACCAATTTCTTTTGGTGTTCCTATTTTTTTTAAATCCGAACCCTCAAATGTAAAAGAAGGCGGAATAAGCATTTCGTCTCCAGGATTTACGCTCCAAATATGCCAATGATGATCTAAAGTCGCTTTGTAAATAACCTCAGCCTCTTTTTCGGAAATGGTTTTTGTGCTTACATTCCACTTGATATGTTTAGGAACTTGACTCGAAAGGTTATTAAATATAAATATTGTTGTGATGAAAAATAATATACGAGGGATCATAAATTAAAATTTAAAACGTAAAAATATAAAAATAAAAATGATTAAGGCTTTAAAATTAAGAGCTTTAACACAATTTAGTAAAAAGTAAAAAGCGCTATTTTGTTAAAATTAAAACTAAATGTTCGTTTTCAAATACTCCATAACATCTATGCCGTCGGCATAATCAAAAAGGCTTGGTTTTTGAGCATGACCATAGCTAATGTCATTTCCAACTACACATTGAATATCTTCCATATGTTCCGATAAGTATTTTTCAAGTGCGGTTTCATTATCAAAATAGGAGAAATGTGTTGTGGAAATTGGAGAGAAAAGTTGAGGATCTTCTTTGAGCATCCAAAAATTATTAGCCAAATGCGGAACATTGTTTAAGAGTAGCAACGTACGCTGATAATCATAATTATTCATGTATTTCACTTGATCAAATAAGAACGCGTATTTTTTATCTGCAACTTCAAAAAGTCGAGTTAATTCAAATCCTTTTTCAATATATAGTTTTGAAATATTGCGACAACCAAGTCCAAAAAACATAAAAATGTCATCCATTAATACTCCTATTTCTTCATCCGAAATGTGATTGCGAATAATACCCACCGAAGTTCTATTTTTTCTTAAAATGGGATTGTATTTAGAAAAATAATGTTGAAACATTTGATAGGAATTGTTGCTTCCAGTCGCAATAATTCGATCTACATTTGTAATACGATCTACAATTTCAATGCGATTTGAAAATTTAATATCGATTTGGCACCAAATGTGAATAAGCCATTTCGTCAAAAATAAGTCTTTACTCGAAATTTTCAACTGAATGTGGTGCGGACTTAAATAAGCGCAAAGCAAATCATGAAAACCAACCAATGGAATATTTCCTGCGGTAATAATTCCTACTCGATATGGAACGGTAGCACTAAAATTATAATGATTAGACCAATCTTTTAATTTATTTGCATCCAACAAATAATCGGAGATATTATTTAATGCAAATTTTGTAAACTGCGGAATAAACCAATTGTTATTTAAAAAAACATCTTCTAAAAAATTTTCATCTTCAGATACTTCAACGATTTTTTGTCTTAATTGAGCAAGTACTTTTAATTTTTCTTGAGACATTAATCGTTATTTCTTTTTGGGAAATTAAAAAAGATGCTCGAAAGAATGGGAATGAAAAATATTAAAACGGTTAATATCGAAACGCCCATGTCTGTAGTATGGCTGCTTAAAAATTTAGAAGCTGCGCTTTCAGGATAAAAATGTTCGAAAATAGAAAGCATTAATTTTAGGCCTAAAATTGCGATTACAATAAACGCAGCAGTTTCCAAAAAAGGATATTTTTGCATCAATCTTACAAAGTATTGTGCAATAAATCGCATCGCTAAAATACCAATAAATACGCCTATCCAAACTAAAATGATGTTGTCAGAAAATGCAACTGCAGCAAAAACATTATCTATTGAAAATGCCATATCCATAATTTCTACTAATACAACCGTCGACCAAAATGTGCCAAGTGCACCTACTGTCGTTCGATAAAACCAATTGCTTTTTTTGTCAATCAAATCATCATCGGTTTTTGAAGTTTGCTTACCTTTGTACCAATCCCAAACCAACCAAAGTAAGTATAATCCCCCAAGTGGTTTTAACCACCAAATTTTAATTAAAAAAGAAGCGAAAAGCATGGCTAATCCTCTAAAAATATAGGCGCCCCAAATACCATATTTTAAGGCACGGTCTCTTTGATCCTCGGGCAAATCCATGACCATTGTGGCTAAAACAGCCGCATTATCTACAGAAAGTAAACTTTCAATGATTATTAAGTTTCCTATAACAAAGGCACTGTAAGCCGGGTTAGCTAGGATTTCTTGAATTAATGAATTAATTTCCATATTGATTTTTAATCGTTGCTTACAAGTGCATCTGCATAAATACGATTCATACGAGCGATATTACTCAACGAAATGCCTTTAGGGCATTCTGCTTCACAAGCACCGGTATTCGTACAGTTACCAAATCCTTCTTTATCCATCTGAGCAATCATTTTCTCGGCTCTATTTTTACTTTCTACTTTTCCTTGAGGTAATAAATCCAATTGAGAAATTTTAGCCGAAGTAAATAACATAGCAGATGCATTTTTACATGCCGCTACACAAGCGCCACATCCAATACAAGTTGCTGCTTCAAAAGCTTTATCTGCATCTAATTTTGGAATTGGAATTGCATTGGCATCGATCGTGTTTCCACTGGTATTTACATTTACATAACCACCGGATTGAATAATTCGGTCAAAAGCTGTTCTGTCTACAACTAAATCTTTAATTACTGGAAATGCTTTAGCTCTCCACGGTTCAATATATATAGTATCTCCATCTTTAAATTTACGCATGTGCAACTGACATGTTGTAATTCGATCATCCGGTCCGTGCGGTCTTCCATTTATAAATAAACTACACATCCCACAAATTCCCTCGCGACAATCATGGTCAAATGCTATGGGTTCAATATCTTTCTTTATTAAATCTTCATTTAAAATATCCATCATTTCTAAGAATGACATATCGGACTCAATACCTGATATTTGATATTCTTTCATTTCTCCCTTTGCATTTTTATTTGCTTGACGCCAAATTTTAAGTGTGAGATTCATAATTAAATATATTTTGCCACAAAATTAAACAAAACGAAATAAAACAAAATAGATTTTTTTAAGGAATTTAAACATAAAGTAATTATAAACTAAAGTTGTCAAATTTTCATTGTATTAAATCGGAATCAAAACATTAAAATAAAAAAAAAATTGTATTTTTGCTCTTTTATAATTCCAAAAATTTAATATGACAATACCTGCCGAAACGAAACAAACAGCGAATCAACTTGGTTTGTTGGATAGTGAGTTAGACCTTATTATTTCTAAATTAGGAAGACTTCCAAATTTTAATGAATTGTGTATTTTTAGCGTGATGTGGAGTGAGCATTGCAGTTACAAAAATTCTATTAAATGGCTTAAAACGCTTCCTCGTGATGGAAAGAATATGTTGGTGAAAGCTGGAGAAGAAAATGCGGGTGTTGTAAATATTGGCGATAATATTGGCTGTGTTTTTAAAATCGAAAGTCATAACCACCCAAGTGCTATTGAGCCTTATCAAGGAGCGGCAACTGGAGTTGGAGGTATCCATAGAGATATTTTTACCATGGGTGCGCGTCCAATTTGTGCGTTAAACTCCCTTCGTTTTGGTTCTTTTGAGTTGGATAAAACAAAATGGTTGATGAATGGCGTTGTAAAAGGCATCGGAGATTATGGGAATTGTTTTGGAGTACCAACTGTAACAGGTGAAACCTTTTTTGATAAATCGTATAATGGAAATCCGTTAGTAAATGCAATGAGTGTAGGAATCGTAGATAAAGATGCGATTATTTCAGCTACCGCCAAAGGAATAGGAAATCCCGTTTTTATAGTAGGTTCGGATACCGGAAAAGATGGGATTGGGGGCGCTAGTTTTGCTTCAAAAGATATCAGTGAAGATAGTGCGGCGGATTTACCTGCAGTTCAAGTTGGAGACCCTTTTCAAGAAAAATTATTGTTGGAGGCTACTTTAGAATTGGCTCAAACCGGCGTTATCGTTGGGATGCAAGATATGGGAGCGGCAGGAATTACTTGCTCTACAAGCGAAATGAGCGAAAAAGGTGGCGTCGGAATGGATATCTTTTTAGATAAAGTTCCAACCCGTCAGAATGACATGAAACCTTTTGAAATTTTGCTTTCAGAGAGTCAAGAACGAATGCTTGTTGTTGTGGAAAAAGGAAAAGAACAAGTAGCTTTAGATATTTTTGAAAAATGGGACTTAAATTGTGTTCAGATTGGACACGTCACCGAAGGCGGACAGTTAAGATATTTTTGGCATGGTGAAATTATTGCAGAAATTCCAGCTTGGGAATTGGTTTTAGGGGGCGGTGCTCCTGTTTACGAGCGTGAATTTACAACGCCAAAAGAATTTGAAGAACGTGCATCATTTGATTTAAATAAAATTGAAATTGATACGAATTTTGTAAGCAATGCGCAACAAATGTTACAATTGCCGAATATTGCTTCTAAAAAATGGATTTACCGTCAATATGATAGTATGGTGGGTGTTAATAATACCAATACCAATAATCCTTCGGATGCTGCAGTCGTTCGAGTTTTTGATACTAAAAAAGGTGTGGTTACTTCGGTAGATTGCAATAGTCGCTATGTAGCTGCAAATCCGTATGTTGGAACGATGATTGCGGTATCTGAAGCGGCTAGAAATATTGTTTGTAGTGGTGGAGAGCCTTTAGCGGTAACGAATTGTTTAAATTTTGGAAATCCAAATATTCCTGAAATTTATTGGTATTTTGTAGAAGCAATAAAAGGAATGGGCGAAGCTTGTCGAAAGTTTGAAACGCCTGTAACGGGTGGAAATGTTAGTTTTTATAACCAAAATGAAGAAGGTCCTGTATTTCCTACGCCTACAATTGGTATGGTAGGTCGTATTCCCGATATTCATAATAAAATGACGTTAGGCTTTAAGTCCGAAGGAGATGCTATATATATTATTGGGAAACAAGTTTCGGATTTAGCTTCAAGTGAGTATTTAGCAAATCTTAAGAAAATTGAAAAGATGCCGGCGCCATATTTTAATTTGGAAGAAGAATTTCAAATGCAACAAACTGTAACATCTTTGATTCAATATAACGCTCTTGAAAGTTGTCATGATTTGGCGGATGGTGGTTTGTGGACGGCGTTGTGTGAGTCTTCATTTGTCAATCAATTCGGTTTTGAAATTGTATCCAATAAAGAAATACGCAAAGATGCATTCTTGTTTGGAGAAGCGCAAGGTCGTGTATTAGTTTCTACTAAAGATGAAAAAGCATTAGAATCTATATGTAACCAAATGCAAGTTCCTTTTGCGAAAATTGGAATGGTTAAAGCCGATGCAGCAATAATTGATCAAGAAGACTTCGGAAGAATTCATGATTTGAAAGAACTATATGATAATGCAATTGAATCTAAAATGTAAAAAAAAAGCGCTAACATTTGTTAGCGCTTTTTTTTTACAAACTAATCGCACTTCCTATATTTGTCACTAATTTTTTAGTAATCGCATCTTGATTCGCTTCGCTATGTGTCGTATTTTCAGTATGATAATTTAAAGAAGCACCTTGAGGATTGCTAAATATTTTATCAATATGAATGCGAAGCGGAATAATATTTTCTTTTCCAGAGGTAAACGAAATCGAAGTAAGATTTAAGTTCTTTTTAATTAAATAATTATCACCACCAACATGATACGTAATATTTGTTATCGAATTGTCGGGCTTTTTGATTTTACATTCTAAAACAAAAAAACGATAACTTGTCCACCCTGGCCAATACATGCCATCTTGTCCTGCTGTTTTCAAAACGGCATTTGCTTCATTATCGGTTGGGTCTATTTTATTATTCGTTTTATTGAGACCTACAAGAAAATCAATGGATGCAATGGTCGTTTTAGAAATATCTATACCTGACAATACGATTAATGGATTTGTATTTTTCACATAAAAAATGCTATTATTAAATACTGGACTTCCTGATGTTGTAATTGTTGGGTCGGAAACAAGCATACTCACTTGATTAATTAATATGGAATCATCGCCAATAAATTTGAGATACTTATTGTATTCTATTTCTTTATTAAACAATTCAAATTGGGTTTTTAAAATTACAGAAGTATTATTATTGTTGACAGGTTTATCGTCACATCCAAAAAAAATAATGGATAAAATGCCAAGTAATGTTGTTTTTTTAAATGATTTCATAAGATTTAATTTAGTTAACAAAAAAATTCGAAGTGTCTAGAAACACTTATGCAAAGATAAATATTTTTCTTGATAAAATTCTATTTTTTTATAGGTTTTAAAAAAATAGAGTGTTTTTAAAACAAAAGTTGTATCTTTGCACCCGATTAATAAAAGACAGAGCTCTCTTGTGTTCTAAATTCGGGTAAAAATTCATAGAGTTTTGTAGTTTATTAAAGTAATTTTTAATTAAACAAAAAAACATTTTTATGAATTTTCAAGAAATGGGGCTTTGCGCTCCTACATTACAAGCATTAGAAAAATTAGGTTTTAGCGAACCTACTCCAATCCAAGAACAAGCCATTCCTCAATTATTAGCTGCAGACATTGATATGCTCGGTTTAGCTCAAACGGGAACTGGAAAAACAGCGGCTTTTGCGTTGCCAATTATCGAAAAAATAGATTCTGGTAACCGAAATCCTCAAGCCATCATTTTATGTCCAACACGTGAACTTTGTTTACAAATCACCTCGGATATTCAAAAGTTTACCGAATTTAACAGAGATATTAATACGGTGGCTATTTATGGTGGTGCTAGTATTTCTACTCAAATACGTGAGCTACGAAGAGGCGTTCAAATTATAGTAGCTACTCCAGGTCGTATGATTGATGTGATTGATCGTGGTGAAGTAAAATTTGGTGATATTAAAATTGCCGTTTTAGATGAAGCCGATGAAATGCTCAATATGGGTTTCAAAGAAAGCATTAATCAAATTCTTTCTAAAACGCCAGATGCTAAAAATACATGGTTATTTACGGCTACCATGCCAAAAGAAATCAAAATGATTTCTAAAAAATACATGAATGACCCTATCGAAGTTAAAGTTTCAGTAAACACTGGAAACGATAATATCGAACATGAATATTATGTAGTAAGTCCACATAACAAATACAATGCTTTAAAAAGATTGGTGGATTACAATCCAGATATTTTTGGAATTGTTTTTTGTAGAACTAAAAATGAAACGAAAGAAATCGCCGATCAATTGATTCGTGATGGATACAATTCGGATGCATTGCACGGTGATTTAACGCAACAACAACGTGATATCGTAATGAATCGTTACAGAGAAAAATCGTTGCAAATGCTTATTGCAACCGATGTAGCGGCAAGAGGTATTGATGTTAGTAATGTAACACACGTTATTAATTATGCATTGCCTGATGATTTAGAAAGTTATACGCACCGAAGCGGAAGAACGGCTAGAGCTGGTAAAAAAGGAGTTTCTATTTCTATTATTACCAAAAGAGATGCATCAAAGATTTTTGCAATTGAAAAAATGATTGGTAAGAAATTTGCTAAGTCAAATGTGCCTTCAGGTTTTGATGTATGTGAAAAACAATTATTTTCGATTATTGATAAAGCAAAAGCTGTAGAAGTAAACGAAGAACAAATTAACCCTTATTTAGATAAAATTTTTGAAGCATTTGAAGGTATTGAGCGTGAAGAAATTATCAAAAGATTCGCATCTTTAGAATTCAATCGTTTCTTAGAATATTATAGCAATTCAAGAGATTTAAATATCAACGAAAGTGAACGAAGAGAAAGAGAGCCACGAGGAGAATCTGCTCCAGGTACTCCTGTCGCTCAGGAAGGATTTACTCGATTTTTTGTAAATCTTGGTTCGATGGACAATCTTAGAAGAGGCGATTTATTGCGTTTGGTTTGTGATAATACCGGAATTAACGGAACCAGTGTTGGACGTATTGATATGAAAGGAACGTTTAGTTTCTTTGAAGTTGAAAATGATGTTCAAGGTGGAATTCTTGATGGAATGCGTAATGTAGAGCATGATGGACGAAGAGTACGTGTGGATGTTGCAGGGACTCAAACAGGCCCAAGAACAAGCGGTGGAGGTGATCGATTTGAGCGCAAAAGCTTTGGCGGTGGCGAACGTCGTTCTGGAGGAGGAAGTGGCGATCGAAGAAGTTTTTCAGGCCCAAAACGTGAAGGTGGATTTAATAAGTCAGGTTCATTCTCTCGAAATAGCGACAGTTCAAGACCTTTTGAAAGAAACAATGACAGCTCAAGATCTTTCGATAGAAACAATGACAGCCCAAGATCTTTCGATAGAAACAATGATAGTTCAAGATCTTTCGAAAGAAATGATAGAACATCAAGTTTCAATAAGCCATCAAAAGATTTTAACTCGGACAAGCCTAAGAAAAGAGAAAATAAATTTCCATATAGTTTAGACTAATTCAATAAATAAAAAATGAAATGAGTCCACAAGATTATATTCATTTTTTTGAGAAATATAATAATGTTTTTACCCAAGAGATTCATTTTTGGGTAAAAACAGTTTTTTCTGAAAATTGGGTTTTGTTTTTTCAAATTACAATTAAGTCATTTTTAATTGTATCCTTTTACATCGTTTCCGATATTTTATTTAGAAAAATTTTTCTACCGTTTATCCGAATGTTTGCCCAAAGAAACTCCCGAAGTCAGTGGCTCCATTTAATGATCAAAAGAAAAGCAATTCATAGTATTTTGCATGTGATTCCCGCATTGGCTGCTAATCTTTTAGTGCCTTATGTCTTTTATCACCATCCAATGAGTTTTGATATTGCGCATAAAATCTATTTAATTTTTTTACTTGTTTTATTAGGGCAATTATGGCATCGCATCATGCTTTGCGTTGAAGATTTAGCTACTGACGAAAACAACTATAGAAGTATTGCTGTAAGTTCGTTTGGTCAATTACTTCGAATTATAGGATTTATAATTATCTCATTTTTAGTAATTTCTACCCTTTTTGATTTTGAAGCACCACAAGTGCTTTCCATCATCGGAGCGATTACAGCTGTTATTTTATTAGTATTTAGAGATCCGATTTTAGGTTTTGTAGCTGGGGTTCATGCGGCATCATCCCATATGATTAAAAAAGGCGATTGGATTTTTATACCTAAACATAATTTAGAAGGTTATGTAAAAGAAATTAGTCTGATTACGGTAAAAATTGAGGCTTTTGATAAAACCATTTCCAGTATTCCAACATATGATTTAATTTCAACAGAAATTAAAAATAATGAATCGATTTTTGTGAATAAACAGAGATTAATTCGTCGTTCTGTTTTTTTGAATATTAATTCATTTCGGTTTTTAGAAGATTCGGATCTTGAAAAATATGCTCATAATAAATTATTGTCAAGCTATATTGAAAAGAAAATGAAAGATTTTGAAGAATTAAAGGCTCAAAATCAACAAGAAAATAAAATTTTTGATATGAAGCTGACGAATGTTGGGCTTTTTAGAGTTTATATTTATAATTTTTTACTTGCTAATCCTCACGTCGTTAAAAATGATATTTTGATGGTTCGTCAAAGAGAAATCAGTACTCAAGGGCTCCCAATTGAAGTATTTTGTTTTGCAAATACCGGAATATGGGAGAAATACGAGCAAATTCAATCCGATATTTTTGATTTTGTATTAACAAGTGCAAAAGAATTTGAATTAGAGGTGGTTCAGACTGGGTTTAGATAAATATCAAATTTAACTTTATGAATAAAAACCAAAGTGTTTTATTAGCAGGTGGTTCAGGAATGGTTGGAACTGCATTAGCTCATTATTTCAATAAAAATGGGTATTCCGTATATTTTTTATCGACACAAACCAAAGCAGACGAAAATTATTTAAAATGGGCTCCTTACGATTCATTTATTGATTTAAAAGGCCATGATTTTTTTGATGTCATTATAAATCTGGCAGGCGCTAATATTGGTAGCCAATTTTGGACGGAAAAAAGAAAAGTGGAGTTAACCAAAAGTAGAGTTGAAAGTACTCAATTTTTGTCAAATTTGATAAAAAATAAAAAGCTGAATACCAATCATTTTATTCAATTTTCTGCAATTGGTTTTTATGGCGATCGGAATGATGAAGTCTTGGATGAATCTTCAAGTAAAGGAAGTGGATTTTTATCGGACTTGGTTGAAAAATGGGAAAATGCATGTCAATTGCCCGAAAATATCACAAAAGCCATAGTTCGACTTGGCGTTGTTTTAGATTATAATTCAGGGGCCTTGCCTAAAATGTTAATGACGCTTCCATTTCGCTTTGCCACACTTTTTGGAAATGGAAATAATTATATAGGAGCCATTTGGCTTCAAGATATTCCAAAGAAAATAGATTTGATTTTAAAAAATAATATAAAGGGAGTTGTCAACTTGGTGGGTTCCGAAGCGTTTACTCAAAAAAGCTTGATTGCATTTTGTGCAAAAGAACAAAAACGTAGTTGTTTTTTTGTCCAAACACCAGCTTTTCTATTAAAAAAACTTCTTGGTGATTTTAGTGAAGTCATGCTGAGTTCTCAAAGAGTTGTATCAAATAGGATATAGAAATTGATTTTTTAACCCAAATTGCGAATTAGGTTGTTACGAAGTAATAAAATAAGTCGTTAATTGGGTTTAACCCCGCAAATAGATTGTTTCAATAAAATGCAAATTTGATTGAATTACAATCTATTATGCGATTAATCGTTTTCTAATGATTAATATGGGTTTAATAAGTGATTTAAAAAAAAGAACAAAAAAGATAAAAACTAGTTTATATTTGTCTTTTAAATTTTATATGTATGAAAATAAATATCAACAAACTAGATGTCTTTCAAATGGGAAAAGTATACGCAGTGGTTATTTTTGCTGTATTACTTTTAATATCTCTTCCATTTATTTTTCTTTTTAGTACGGTTTTTGTTGGCCTTGGAATGGCTAGCGGCATGCCTTCTTTTTTTGGAACCTCTTCATTAGCATTTGTAGGCGCTTTTTTCTTTATTTTAATGTTCTATACCATAATTAGTTTTATTTTTGGAATGTTGTTTGCTTGGGTATATAATTTAACATATAAATTTCATGGTGGTGTCTCTTTTGAAACATCAAATAATAATCAAATTATAGAACAATAATTTTATGCCTTTTAAAACAAGTGTCATTGTAGGTTTTTTTTTCGGTTGCTTTGGGCTAGTCAATAATATTATATTAGCAACAAAAATCGAAGATAAATCAATAGGATTTATTTTAACCAGTGGTATTTTGTTTTTTAATATCTATTTTACATTACTTTTTACTAAGAAGCAGCAAAATTATTCACTAGCTTTTCCTGAAGGCTTTAAATCCGCTATTCAAGCCGGAATGATTCAAGCTTTTTTCTATTTTTTGTCAATTATAGTGATTCAAAAATCTATTCTGCCTGGTTTTTTCCCTGATTTAGAAGGTTGGAAATCCTATATGCTAATCTTTAATATAAACTTGATTTTATTTTCAATTTTAAGTGCAATATTTGGTGCGATTTTAACTGTTTTATTAATGAATAATCCAAAGTCATGATTGATATTTCTATAGTAATTCCATTATTTAATGAAGAAGAGAGCTTGCCAGAGCTTATTCAGTGGATCGAAAAGGTGATGTTGCAAAATCAATTTACTTACGAAGTATGGATGGTTGATGACGGCAGTAAAGATCGATCTTGGGATGTAATTGAAGATCTAAATAAAAAGAATAATTGTGTAAAAGGGATCCGTTTTCAAAGGAATTATGGAAAAAGTGCAGCTTTGTTTGAAGGTTTTAAGCATGCAAACGGCAGGGTTGTAATTACGATGGATGCTGATTTGCAAGACAGTCCTGATGAAATTCCTGATTTATATAATAAAATTGCAAAAGAAGGTTTTGATTTGGTAAGTGGTTGGAAGCAAAAACGTTTTGATCCAATAACAAAAACAATTCCAACAAAATTATATAATTGGGCAGCACGAAAAATGAGTGGCATTTATTTGCATGATTTTAATTGTGGGCTTAAAGCATATCATTATCGTGTTATTAAATCCATAGAAGTGTATGGCGAAATGCATCGATATATTCCAATTCTTGCCAAATGGGCGGGTTATACAAAAATTACAGAAAAGGTTGTCCAGCATCAAGCTCGAAAATATGGAACAACTAAGTTTGGTATAGAGCGATTTGTTTTTGGATTTTTAGATTTGTTATCAATATCTTTTGTTTCAAGATTTGCTAAAAGACCTATGCATTTTTTTGGAACTATCGGGTTTTTAGCGTTTTTTTTAGGTTTTATAATGGCCTTATATTTAGGATTAGATAAATTAAATTCAATTTATAATGGCAATCCGGCTCCTTTAGTTGCTAATAGTCCGTTTTTTTATATTGCATTAACCATGATGGTTTTGGGTACACAACTATTTTTAGCTGGGTTTTTAGGCGAATTAATTTCGCGTTCGGCTACAAATCGTAATGATTATTTAATAGAAAAAGTAATTTCTTAATTTTTTTTCAATAAAATATTAATTGCAAAAATATGATTTTCATATGTTTAAGTTAATTTTCTAACTTAAATGCTTAAAAAAAGAATTGAGTTAAAAAAAAAAGATTATTTTTGCACTCGCTTTTAGGAAATATAATTTTTTAAAAGTATAAAGTTCTAAACTTTATTAGATTCCGTAGCTCAGTTGGTAGAGCATTACACTTTTAATGTAGTGGTCCTGGGTTCGAGTCCCAGCGGGATCACCAACAAAATAGCCTAACTTTTGTTAGGCTATTTTTGTAATCAAGGCGAGGTAGCTCAGTTGGTTAGAGCGCAGGATTCATAACCCTGAGGTCACGGGTTCAAATCCCGTCCTCGCTACATTTCAAGACTACTTTTTCAAAAAGTAGTCTTTTTTTCTCAAATGTTATTTTTTTTAATATTAAATGTATCAAACATAGTATATTTGCAGTAACGAAATCAGTAATTCAGCACCATTAAATTTCGTTTCTCCAATTCTAATAAATTCATTTTACTTATAATAATTTTTATAAAACACGATTTTAATGAAAGAAAATCAATTCGAAGAAGGTTCCGCAGATAAAAAGCCTAGAAAAAGAATCCAAAAAACAGAAAATGTTATTTCTTTAAGAGAAAAACCAGCTATAATTGAAGAACCTATTTTAGAACGCCCTAAGAATGAAACTTTGAATTCGGATGGGGCTAAAAAAACGCCTAAAAGTTCAAAGAGAAATGATAAAGTAAAGCCTAGTGGTTTATTTGCTGATTTAGAAACGGAAAAAGCAGTTGCTGTGGAAGAGCCTGTTTTAAAAGAAAATTTAGTTTCTGAAAGTAAAACCTTTTCAAAACCTAAAGGAAAAATAACCAAAAAAACATCTAGGAATGAGCATCAAAATGCAGATGCTCAAAATCATAATTTGGAAATTAAAGATATCCAAGCCGAAGACTTATCCATAGAATTATTAAATGAAAGTCAAAATGTAGTTGAGGAAAATGCATCGGTAGTTTCAACTCAAAATAATGTTATTGAAGATGATGTGCAAAAAAAAGAAGCTCAATTAGCCGAACAAATTGCAAGACAACTTCAGAAAGACCAGCAAACGATTAAAAATAAAATTTTAGCTGAGCTTGAAGGTGCAGTTATGTGTGAAGGTGTTCTTGAAATTACACCAGATAATTTTGGTTTTTTACGTTCTGCTAATTATAATTATTTACCATCTCCAGACGATGTTTATGTAGCGCCATCTCAAATTCGTGCTTTTGGCTTAAAAACAGGAGATACCGTTGTCGGTCCAATTCGTCCACCTAAAGAAGGAGAGCGCTATTTTGCATTACAAAAAGCAGATTATATAAATGGAAAAACGGTTGAAATGATGCGAGACCGAGTTCCATTTGATTATTTAACGCCATTATTTCCATTTGAGAAATTGAATTTATCAATGGAAAATTCCAATAATATAACGGGGCGTTTAATCGATTTATTTACTCCGATAGGAAAAGGCCAAAGAGGGATGATTGTGGCGCAACCAAAAACAGGTAAAACAACAGTTTTAAAAGATATTGCGAATTCAATCGCGCATAATCACCCCGAAGTGTATTTGATTGTGCTATTAATCGACGAAAGACCGGAAGAAGTAACGGACATGATGCGAAGTGTTAATGCCGAAGTTGTCGCTTCTACGTTTGATGAACCTGCGGATCGTCACGTAAAAATATCAAATATTGTTTTGCAGAAAGCAAAAAGACTTGTAGAAAGTGGGCATGATGTGGTTATTTTACTGGATTCTATAACGCGTCTTGCTCGAGCATATAATACCGTAGCTCCAAGTTCTGGAAAAGTACTTTCGGGTGGGGTAGAAGCCAATGCGATGCAAAAACCAAAACAATTTTTTGGAGCCGCACGAAAAATTGAAAATGGAGGCTCCCTTACAATTTTAGCTACCGCTTTAATTGATACAGGTTCTCGAATGGATGAGGTTATTTTTGAAGAGTTTAAAGGAACTGGTAATATGGAGTTGCAGTTGGATCGTAAACTTTCGAATAAGCGAATTTATCCTGCTATTGATTTGGTGCAATCTTCAACTAGACGTGATGATTTATTATTAGATAGAGATGTTTTAAAACGAATTGAAGTGCTTCGATTGCAAATGTCGGATATGAATCCTGATGAGTCTATGAAATTTGTATTACAACATATGCGAGGTACCAAAAACAATAACGAGTTTTTGACCAGTATGAATAGTTAATGCTAAAATAAATTATTTTGAAGTCTTTTTTATTTTGGATTTATGCGGTTTGTTATTCCAAAATATTTTTTGCGAGAAATCCTTTAAAGTCGCAAAAAAAGACATTGTCAAAAATAATTCAAAACCTTAATGCTACGCAATATCAAAAGGCTTTTTCAGAAGATTTAATTGTAAATTCGGAAGACTTTTTTAGTAAAATCCCTGTTTCAGATTATGAAAATCTTCAACCATTTATTGAAAAAATACTAAATGGCGATCAGAACGTGTTTTGCCAAAATTCCATAAAATATATGCTCCTCTCTAGTGGCAC
>JBIPPB010000146.1:0-2520 GCA_044368655.1 Chitinophagales bacterium
CTTCAGAGAATCCTATGTTTTTTAACATATTCATCTCAACTTCGTAAGATACCACAGAATTCTTGTCTATCTTCTTTATGATTTTTGAATAATACCAATTTAATCCAAACTGATAACAAAAGAAATCAGGAGAAGTTTTGTCAACTCTCCTGAAATCTTCATCAGTCATTATGAAATGAAAATCTTTATTTATGATTTTACCATTATCTCCATAAATCAACAATAATTTTCCGAAATCTTGTATTTCAAACAAGAATTCATCTATTCTTGTGATTTGTAATTTGTACTCTGTAATCCAATCAGAAAATTCCATTAAAACTTACCTAAATTTTTGATTCCAATCAATGTATAATACTTATCAAACAATTCTTTTGACTTGATTCTCTTCATAAAGAAGTTTAATGATAATACAATGAAGTCAGCCTTTCTAAGAGACTCATATTTTTCAAAACAAAGAACAGATAAAATTCTGTCTATCGCTTCTGTTCGATTAACATCCTCTTTCTTGGAATTTTTATACAACAAGTAAATTTGAAGTAACATCATAACCAACGATAGGTATATTGACTTTTTTTCAATTCTTTTGGGTATCAAAAACGCTTTAGCATCATCTCCTACAATATGACTTGTGCACTTGATTATGTAATTCAATGTGGAATCAATATCATTCAACTTCTCACCTGTATTGTCATAGAATTCTTCAAAGTTGAAATCTATCTTGACCGCTTCACTCACTTCGTATAAATCAACATTGTTTGTATTCATTTCAACATTTTCAAACATCGTCCAAGCAGTTTGATTGTCCAAATATATATGAAGACTATCGCTATTATGCGTTTGTTGTCCTAACTCAACGCCTAAAATCAATGAAATCATTTCGCTTAAAAACGAAAATTGATACAGATTTGTTGTCAATCCCCAATGTAAATCATTACTTCTGTTAGAGATTGTTGTGAATAATTTTCCACCTCTTAATTTTAAGAATACTAAATCATTGCACGGCAAATCTTTAGAGTTGACGTTTAAATCATATTCAGCATCCCAAATTTCCATTACAACTCTTCTTGAGTTAGAATCTTTGGATAACATTTGTAATGCTTCGTAGACTTGGTCTAAACCTTGAGATGTGTGTATGTTGCTACTCTCGTATTCCATTTCTGAATTCGCACCGTAATTTCTCAACCTCCAACCATATGGTGAGTGGAAATACTTACCATTATCCGAATAATCAGACATTCTTGAGTTGAATTGCGTTAGATATTCAACATCTCTCTTACCAGTGAAAATCCAAATAGCTTCAGCCATAAGGAAAAAAATATTCACATCTCTCTCAAATCCACCAACACATCTCCTATATGGATTAGTTATTGATGTCTTAAAAGACATTATCTCTTTTGTTCTTCCATTTCTAGAATCGTTGTTTTCAGCCTTGAGCAACATGTGTCTGTTTAAAACAGGATACATTGAAGAAAATGTGTCACCCTTGATAGAGTCTGTATCTGGTGAGAATTTGAATTTATTATTATCTGTCATACTTATTATAACTTTGCTTAAAATAAAAAACACCTGCTTGATTGTAAGCAGGTGTTTGTTTGTATGTATTTGATTGTTATTTCTTGTTTGTTTGCTTGATTGATTTTTTTGCTGGAGATTTTGACTCTTTCAATGACTCTTCAAGTTTCACTCTACTCTTTCCTAACTTATCATCCATCTCACCAGCCTTTTTCAAAGAAACTTCAATGAAGTCTGTATCAGACAGAATTGCTAGTAATTCTGCTTGTGCTACTTTTCTGATACAAGGGTGTGATTCGCCACGAAACATTCCAATCTCTCTGTCTTCATAGTCTTCTCCAATCACCGTTACCAATTCTTCTGGATTCTTGAATCTGTTTGCGTAGAAGTTACCAAATAACTCACCATCAATAATTTTCAATTCATCGAAATTCAATATTGTAGGACGGTTGTTTTTCAATGACCTGCGAATTGTGAATCCATTCTTCAAAATATCAAAAGAATACTCTTTTTCAGGGAAAAACTCCTTGAATGGCTCAAGATAAGAAAGGTGTTTCTTGTTGTTTCTTGCGTCAAATCTGTTTGAATCAGAAGAAACTGCAGCTGGTTTTGCAGTTGGTTTAACTACTTTTGATACTAGAGATGGTTTTGTTGTAGGTTTTGATGTCTTAGAAGCAACTGTAGATACCTTACCCTTTTTGATAGGTTTAACTGATTCTTCTTCATCTTCTTCTAAAGATTCTTCTTCCTCTTCTTCATCCTCATCTTCTGATGACTCTTCTTCAACTTCTTCAGCTAACTCATCGTAATCCTCTTCTTCATCATTTTCCTCAACATCTTCTTCTTCAACTTCTTCTTCATCTTCTTCAACTGAAATATCTTTTAGTTCAGACAACATGTCTAAAAGTGTGTCTACATTCTCGTCTTCGATTACTTCTCTGTCAATTTGTTCTTTTTCAAGCATCTTGATGAGTGCTTCTTTTGCCTTTTCGTAATCTTTTGATTCTT
>JBIPPB010000142.1:0-2507 GCA_044368655.1 Chitinophagales bacterium
AGTAACCATACTTACCAAAGTGACCATTACCAATATGGCCACTAAAAAAACAGTGACCTATCAACTTGTAGGTGAGAAAGAAGCGGACTTGAAAGCACAAAAAATATCGGGCACTTCACCAATCGGAAAAGGTTTGATGGGTAAAGTTGTGGGTGAAGTTGCAGAGATTCAAACGCCTGCTGGTGTTTTAAAATTCAGGGTTGATAACATCACCGTTTAATTGTATTCTATGACTTTGTTTTCTAAAATCGTTGCTGGAGAAATCCCTTCTTATAAAATTTTGGAAGACGAATATTTTTACGCCTTTTTAGATGTTTTTCCACTAATAGAAGGGCATGTACTGATTGTTCCTAAAAACGAAACAGATAAGTTTTTCGATCTGCCCGACATCTACCTTCAAAAAATATTAGTATTTGCAAAACCAATTGCAGCCGCCATCGAAAAATCATTTCCTTGTAACCGTTGTGGCATCAGTGTTGTTGGGCTTGAAGTGCCTCATGCGCACCTTCATTTAATGCCAATCAATACTGCCAACGATATTAATTTTACAAAAGAAAAAATAAAGGTAACGCCGGAATTATTGGCGTCGGCACAAAGCAAAATTATAGCTGCTTTATAAACGTGTATTGTTACTTTATAATTTAACCTTTCCTGGATTTTTTGCAATAAAATCGTCCCATCCTTTAAATCCTTTTCCGCCCGCTGATGCGAGTGGAGATGAGCTCTGATAGTAATGACAAAGCGCCACCGCTAGGGCGTCTGTGGCATCAAAGTATTGTGGCTTTACTTCTATTTGAAGCGTTCGTTGTAACATTTGCCAAACCTGGTCTTTACTGGCATTACCATTACCCGTAATTGATTGTTTTACTTTTTTAGGCGCGTACTCTGTAACAGAAAGTCCAGTTTGCATGGCTGCCGCAATGGCAACGCCCTGTGCTCTACCAAGTTTGAGCATACTTTGTACGTTCTTTCCAAAAAAGGGCGCTTCAATAGCAAAAGTAGTAGGTTGGTATAATTTAATCAGTTCCACAACCTTGGTATGAATCATTTCCAGGCGCGCATAAATATCTTTTTGCCCCGTTAGTTTGAGCGCATCAATTAAAATAACCTGCGGTGTATTGCCTGTTACCCGCAGTAATGCATACCCCATGAGTTGGGTGCCGGGGTCAATGCCTAATATGATCTGATCTTTTTTCAATTTGATGTGAAATTACATGCTTCCTTTGAGATTCTACCTACTTTTGCTGCACAAGCTTTTCCAATTACCAAAATGCACCAAACACTGCAAAAGAAACTAAATAGCGTAGTTCAATATATGGTAGCCCCAATATTATTCGTATGGCTATGTTATTCTATTTACCATCAAATAAAAGCGCAGGATCAACTACCTACTTTTATTAGTTATTTGCAAGAAATTCCATTTGGTACCGCCTTTAGCTTTCTCATTTTTATAATCTTATTAACTGCTTTTAATTGGGGTTTAGAAGCTTTCAAATGGAAACAACTTACCCTTAATTTGCAACCGCTTTCATTCAAAGCTGCTTATGCCGCTATTTTAACGGGACAGGCGGTTTCATTTTCAAGTATCAATAGAGTGGGAGAATCCATTGGGAAATCAATGTTGTTATCTGATGGCAATCGTTTAAAAGGCGTGGTGCTTTCATTTGTTGCAAGCGCCAGCCAACTATTAGTAACACTATTGGTTGGACTCATTGCTTTTATTTCTATGTACCCTAGTTTACACTTACAATTGCAAGCGCAGTTGCAACTATCTGAATTGGTTTTATCTGCGTTTTATGGAACCTTATTTTTTTTAGTTATTGTATTCATCACATGCTATTCGGCTATTCCATTTTTTGCAAATAAACTAGCCAAGATCGCTTTTTTTTCTAAGTATAGATTTTTATTGGTAGCTATTCAAAACATTCCTAAGCAGTTGCTCCTGCAATTGATCCTTGTTTCTGGGGCCCGATACATAGTATTTTTACTTCAATATGTGTTAATTTTTAAATTGTGTGGCGTACTTATTGATGCCCCAACATTAATGGCACTTACAGCGATACTTTTTTTAATCCTCGCCATTATACCTACCTTAACCTTAGCGGAATTGGGTATCAGGGGAAAGGTGAGTGTATTTTTGTTTGGCATGTATAGTGTAAACACAATGGGTATTTTGGCGGCGGCAGGCGGAATTTGGTTATTAAATTTGATTATACCTGCTTGTTTAGGTGGCCTCATTTTATTACGTTTACAATATTTTAGAAAGCGGTCTTAACTTGTAATGAGATGTTTAAAAAAATAACAGCCTACTTTTTTATTTGTCTTTTTCTGGCACATCCAATAAAAGCTGGAGATGATTTCTGCGGCATTAAAAACTTTGCCTTTAGTAGCGGTGAAGAAATCAATTATAATTTATACTATTCGGTGATTGGCTTATACATCAATGCAGGGTCTGCAAAATTTACTGTATTGCAAGAAAAAATAAATGAAATACCTTCATATCATGT
>JBIPPB010000017.1:0-31495 GCA_044368655.1 Chitinophagales bacterium
TTTAGTGTTTTTAATTATATTTTAATTGTGGATGAACATGTTTATCATAAATACTTAGCGCTTCTTTGAAGACAATCCAGCTACCAAACCACCAATTAATCCACCTGTAATCCCTCCCCAAATAAGACCTTTTGACTTCTTTTTAACTTCTAAATTGGTAGACTCTATGGCTTCGTTGCTTATCCAATCGCTTTGAGTATAATTTTCTTCCAAAATTAAGGAATCAATTGCATATAAATCGGCGGTACAGCGATAACAAGTACTTGCTAAGTTTGGCATTTTTTCATCTCTGATAATAGCAATATTTGCACCAACCTGACACGCTTCTATACGGATTATTCGATACGCATCTTCTGCATTGCATTGGGTAGAAAAACCTGATTCTTTTAGCTTTATAGTTCCCTTAAAAACTGCTTCCGAAGAATCAAATCTCGCCTCATAAGTAAATTTTACGACACAAGGCATAGGCAAATGACCATGGGGCTTCTCATAACCCGTCCTTATAACTTTGTGGGAACAGGAAAAAAGAATCAAAGTCAACATTAAAAAACTTAGTATTTTGGACATATTTTAAAATTTTTAATTTTATATAAACATAAGATTTCATTCGAATTAATAGGTTTGCTTATTGGAATAAATTCTTTTTCGAGGAATTTATTAATACCTTTAAAATTTAGTAATCTTTCTTTTTTTTCAAAATCATCAAAATCATCGAAATTTATCCCAACTGAAATTATAGAATGACGTAGCATTTTTTTTGAAGCTACTAAATTTACTTTATTTATAATACTTTTAGATAGCTTATAATCTAACTTTTCAACATTTTTAATCTTCTGAAATGCGCCAATATTCTGACCAAGTGGCTCTAAATCTTGAAAATAAAGAGAAATGGAATTTAATACTACTTTTGAGATAACAGTATCTACAACCAAATCAAAACTAATATTGTATTCTTTAAATTCGAAGGTGGTATCAAATATGTAAATCTTATAAAACTCTAATAGGCCGTTCTCCGTTACATGTATAGGAAAAAAACCTTTTATAGAATCTTCAGGTAAATCATTTTGATAAATCGGTGCAAACCCAAAACTGTCTATATTTTCATATCCTACAATAAAATTCCAACTTGGATAATGCGCTATAGTGTTTAAGCATTTGTACTGGGCATTTGAAGTTAAAAAACAAAAAAAGAAAAACTTTACCATATTAATTCTGTTTTTTTCATTAATAGATTTAACTTTTTTGAAGCTAAACTAAAGTAACCTCTGATGAATTCTCTATCAAAAGAATTCAATAAAAAATTCTTATCCGTTATAAAATGGATGCTGTCAGAATATTTTTTAATATTTTTAGCATGTCGATATGGCAATATGTATTTCGTACAAAATGAATCATATCGACTATCTTTCATGTGATTTTCTTCATAAATTATTGGTTGAAGACCACGATTATTTTCTGAATATACAACAGCCTTAATTAATGAACTAGAATCTTTAAATTTAGGCTTTATCCATATAATAAGTGGTTCTTCAATACTAAATTTATAAAGGTTATAATCTACCTCTAAGAGAGAAACTTTTCGGTTTTTCAAATTTGAAAATAAGTATGTTTTATCATTTATTGAAATCTCACATTGATTTCCATTGTTTGAAGAATCAAACACCAATAAAACAAAATAATTTTGAGCCAATTCTTTATTGGTAGTTAATTCCATGACATTAAATATTGAAATTAACTTATCTTTTTCTATATTAGAAGAATCACTTTTTAGATATTCAATTAAAAAACTACTTTTAGAAGAAAACATGGTATCATTCACTTTAGAATTGAACTTCTGCATGTAATTATTTTCAAAATCATTTATTGATTCGTATTGATTTTGATCCATACTATTTAAGAATAAAAAAATCAGTAATATAAAAATCATAATGTCTTATTTATTAAAAAAATTATTAGCGTCTCGCTTATTTTCTTCATACTATTTCAAAATTTAGTCCTATTTTCTATTCTTAATATTAAAAACAAATATACATAATAATGATGAATTACTTTTAATAAATTAATTTTTATATTGAAACTTAATAGCTAGAAGCCAAATAAATACTCACTTATATGATTCGAGCGATGGCGGTTAAGTTATTTAAAAATTTTAGCTAATTTATAATTGAGTAATAACTACTATCTTCAATTGTATACAAAGTTCGCCATTCATCTGGTTGTATTTCCATATAATCAATTGCGATTACTTTTAAACTTTTATTTAAAACAATACCAAGATAAGTTCCATTAATAAGTGAAAACTTTCTATTTTCTGCTACAAGTTTAAACACACCTTTTTTATAAAGTAATACTTCTCTCGAATGATTTTCATTGCAAGATATTGAATCTAAATAATACTTTGATATTAAAGATATTGCATTATTGCTATTAAAGATAAAAACAGAATCCTTTTTAGATTCACCATTACAATTATATCCATTTAATTCAACTATAAATGTCTGTTTTTCTGCAAATAAATTAACTGCATCATGAAGTGTCATACCTATTTTCAGTTTCTCTACTTCTGATAGGGTTAAATTCAATTTTGGAGTATAATAAATTTGAAATATTAAAAGACTAAATAATAGAACTAAAATCAATAATGTAAACTTTTTCATATTAGCTACCTAATAAATTTTGCAAAACGAAATAAACTACTCCAATCTTCAGTTGCATTAATATAATCAAAAGATTTCCAATGCCATATATTTGAGAAATCATTATATGTCATCCAACTGCCTTTTAAACTAAGAAGACCTCTTTCAAAAACTCGTCCGTCTCCAATAATATTTACTTTTGTTCCGTCAGGAATTTTAAACACCATATCTGCTCTAAATTTTGTAGCAACTCCATCTACTCTAACGCCTTCTTTTAAATAAGAATTTGGATTAATGAAATCATAAGAACGAGCTTGTCGATTTTCTGGTTTAAAATATACTCTTCTATCACTGTTATTCCATACATAAGATTCAGATGAAGGTTCCCCAAGTGTTGGATCGTTTGCATTATGAGCTAACAATCTATCATTCATACTGTATTGAGCATATTTTCCATCCCAAAAATTCCTTCCCTGTAATGCGTCAAGAGTTCCTCCAATCAATCCACCTGCTAAAGCACCACTAAATGTACCTATACCTAAATCAGTAAAGAAATTCCCCCAATTATATCCATTATTATTTGCTAAATTGTAAAATCCTAATGTTGCTGAATTTGTAAATCCTGCTGCTCCTCCTGAAATAGCACCTCCTGTAAATCCTCCAAAAGGTAAAGCAGTTACAACACCTGCTCCTATTCCGCCAGCCATTCCTCCTGCAACAATACTCTTCCATGTGCTATTATAATTCCATTGAAATGGATTTAATGAGTTGTTTGCCATTGTCCCACCAAAATATGCACCAATTCCAGCTCCAATTCCTATTACCGCTAACAAAGGCAAGTTCCCATCAGGATCGGTAAACTTTACGGGGTTGTTATGGGCATAGGTATATCGGTTAAAGCCTTGTATGGTATTGTCGGTAGCATAATTGTCGGGGCTGAGCATACGTCCTATGTTGGGGTCGTAGAGCCTTGCGTTCATATTGATTAATCTAAACTCCCGTAGGTGCTCGTGGGTTGTATAGCCACGGCTGAGCCACTCGGGCAGTGTGCTTGGCTTTTCATAACGTATTGCTCCTAAGTGATTGGGATCATTGGTTTCACGCCAGTTGCCCCACGCATCAAAGTTTTGGTAAAAGGCGTTGTTATTGTCATCAAAAACAGCTCGGATATTTCCTAAATAATCTTGATGAACATAATGTAGTTTATTGGTATTGGTATGATCTTTGTAATCAATAGCTACCAATTGGTCGCCCGCATAAATATAATCTAAGGCGTATTTAAGTATATTATTTTTATCAAAATTCATTTCGGAGTTACCAAAATAATACCTTTTGTTACTAATGATATTATTATGGTATAAAAATGAGGTTGCTCGGTCTTGTGAGTGGTCATAAGACATTTCTAATCGATAATTTCCCTGTGTGATTTTGGTCGGTCGGTTCGAAGAATTGTTTACGATGGATTGCACATAACCCGAAAAGTCTCCTAAGTCGAGGTCGTAAATATTTTTTACGGCAAACATTTTTGAACTGGAACTATGGTATATATATTCGCTTTCATTTTCATTTACCGAAAACTTATCTTTGATATTACCATTTGGATTATAATTTACGGGATTATGAATAGCATTGTTAAGTGATTCATTGGTCATTTGCTCAAATTGGTCATAAGAGTATGTATACGAAAAATTATGATGTATTTCGTTTTTGGTCATTAAATTTCCGTTCATCGGATCCCAAGTATATTCGTCATGAATAAACGGGCTTTGGATTTTATTTACTTTAAGCCAATTGTCATATTCATATTGTATCGATTGATTACCCGTTTTAATTGTAATTGGATTTCCGAATGCATCTTTATCGAGGACTTCATAAATATTTTGTCCTCCTTTTTGTATTTGGTTTAATGCGCCACTTGATGTGTAGAAATATTCATAGATATTACCTGTAGGCGTTTTTATTTTATCGATTTGGTTTAATGCATTATAGGTTATTTGTTTACTTACGGTATTTAAAGGCTGTGGTAGCCCTAAGATTCGGGTTTTAATTTCGATTAAGCGCCCTAAAGGGTCATAATCAAAATCTTCTTGTGCGTTGTTATAATTTTTAATTTGTTTTATTTTATTGGTTTTGGCGCCCGACCCCGACGGGAAATAGTTGTAAAGTATGGTGCCTTCATTGAGTATTTCTTTTGTTTTGCGCCCCAAAACATCATATTCATACCTTACAAATCCATTATTTGCGTTGGTTTGTTTGCTGAGTTCGCCCAAGCTGTTGTATTCGTATTTTTGTTTGGCTGCGCTATTGTCTATGAGCTCCATTTTTCTTCCATACGGGTCATATTTTATCTCCGAAACTACGATATTGTCATATATAATTTTAGTATTTTTACCTTCTGCATCATAATTATAAGTCAGTTTATTGACATTATTTTGTTCGGTTTCTAGCAATTCGCCAGCTAAAGACACTTTTTTATATTGGCTGCTACCACTCGGATTCGTAGGACTTGGAGGAGTACTCTCTGTTATTTCCCAAAAATTACTCGACTTGGTGTAGGTTATATTATTGGTAGTTAACGAAATTGAAGGGTCTTTGCCTGTAATCAATGTATTAATTGGTCGGTCGTAGTCATCAAATTGATTTTCGATTTGGCTAACTACAGCCTGATCCTCCTTTGTGGTTGTTTTAAATAATCGATTTCTGCTATCGTAGAAAAATGATTTTGAAATCTCTTTACTGTCTTCGTTTGAATATTCAATTATTTTTTTATTATTTTTATCAAAACCAATTATATTTAGTGGACTAACGGTACTCCATTCTGCTAAAGTATAAACACATTCAACTGGCATTGGATTACTTGCCCATGCTATGTAAGATGTTTTGGATGTATTATCTGGGTATAACGTCGTAGTGAGATTACCAAAAGGGTCATAAACAAACGATGTGGACAATCCATCAATTCCAGTAATTTTGGTAGGTTTATTAAATCTTCGATCGATTTCATATATTTCTTCTTGACCAATGCTATTTTTCTTTTTAGATAGGAATAAATTATCGGCATCATAAACAAATTCGGTTTTTCTTAGAGGCATATTATTACCTTTCACCGACGATTCGGTGATATTACCTCGCCAATCATATTTATACTCCGAAATAATTGGATTAGCCAAATTAGGGAACTCTGTTTTCTTTTTTAATTGAAATAATGGAGTATATTCATAATTCGTTTGATATGAAATCGTTGGCTTGTTATTATGTTTGTAATTTACTATAGTCGATGCAGGCAGCGAAGGTCTATTTGCAGCGGTATTTCCATAATCTATTATTTTTTCGGTAAGGTATCCATCTGCATTTAATTTTTTCTCTAAAGTAAGATTGCCAAAGTTGTCATATTCATATTCTGTTGTCGAATTTCCTGAAAAATAAGAATTAACAACTTGTTTTTCTAGGTTCAATTTATACGAATTAGTAGCATTACTTATTGCATTATTATAGGTTAAACGCTTTTCTTCTAGGATTTGACTACTTTTTGTTTTAATAATATTATCGACATAAACAAGGTCATTCCAATTCGGGATTTGACCAAATTTATTTTGAAATATATTAGTAATCTCTCCAGTCCTTTTATTATCCGTAATTTTAATCTGACGATACCCTAAAAAGCCTCTACCTTTTTTGTTAAGCATCGCTCCATAATAATCATAGGAAAGGTCAATATTGTTGTCGTCATTTTTAAAATTCGTTACTACATTAAATGGTAGTTTATAATATAAGTTACCATTATAGCCGTTAGTTCCATTATAACTTCTTGTAATAGGTAGTTTTGATAGCGTATTATAGTTGTATTCTGCAACAGAACCAAATCCATTTTTAATTTTATTAATTACGAGTTCTTTGCCATTTTCATCAAAATAAATATGCATTCGAAGAGCTCCTGGCGTAGGATGACTAAAATGACAGCCGTAATCAACTGAAACTAAACTACCAGGAGTACTTGCATTTAAATCTGATTTGCCATCTCCGTTAAAATCTCCAATGATTTGCCAATAGTTTTTATCCAAATAAATATAATTTGCGTTTTGTGAATTATGACTTTTTCTATGAAAAGTCTTTCCTTGACTGTAATAAACATCAATAGAATGATTACAATATCCATTTAACTTATATGTATGAATAATATCCGTTTTCCCATCTCCATTAAAATCAGCTACTCTTAAAAAGTGATTTGAACCTGAATACTGATTATACTCAATTGGACTTTCTAAAAAATTAATTGCATTAAAAACTTCATTAAAACTATTCCCAGTAGAATATCCAATATTCCACCCCCCATTTTCAGTTTTTGACAATAAATCCGTTTTCCCATCTCCATTAAAGTCTCCTGGTATTACTTTATGCCACTTAGTAGGATAACCACTACTATAAATCACATTTGCCATATAATAATAATTTGGTATTGACTCGTTTATTGAAAAAACTTTTGTTGTTCCTCCACTTATTGTCATTATATCAGATTTGCCATCTCCATCCATATCTACAACTAATATTTCATCTGACTCTACCCAATTATTCATTATTGATGAGTATGGTTCAAATAAATCCTTATGATATATATTTTTAGAAGGATAACTTATAAACGCTTTAAATGAGGTTGTACCATTAGATGTCAAAATAATAAAATCTGTTGCTCCATCACCATCAAAATCTCCTGTATAAAAAAACTTCCAACTAGAATGAACTCGATCCCAATTATTACTTTGAAATTGCGAATATGTATAGCTAATCGGAAAACTAAGAGTTTGTGTATTACTAACATTACCAGTATTATCAAAATAATTTATAGTCGTACTAATAAATTGTCTTGTATTATTTGAATTAATTACATTGTTAATAACAATATCATCTATTCCATCGCCATTAAAGTCTGAAGTTGAAAAATTTAGAAATCTATTTTCATCTTTGTGAAACAAAGCATTTGATAACCCAGTTTGAACAGATGTTTGACTATATCCATTATTACCATTATTTATTAATACTCTATATCCTGTTGTATATCTTGGTAATGTCCAAGTTTGGTCAATAGAGACTATATCTGAAAGACCATCTCCATTAAAATCACCTGTTTGATATGACATTACGTAATTAGTTGAACTTTGAGCTGGGAATGGGTATGAGAAGAAACCACTCTTTGTAACAAATGAAGTGGCGTTATTTCGTTCTCCGTAATAAAATATTGTACTATTTTTTTTTGTATTATTTAATCCTACTTCTTCAATTTCTGATAAAAAACTATTTATGCTATCTGTACTATATTTCAAATTATACTTTCGTATCAAAACATCATCTATTACATTGTTTCTAATTTCAATATTATCCAGTAACATATTTTTTTCAATACTCCTTCCTGCATAAAAAATTACATTTTTATCCAATCGATTTTTGTAATTAAATATAATATGGGTATAATCGTCATGAATAGACTTTATTTGAGGCTCGTTATTATTAAAATAATAATCAAACTCGGTAATTAAATTATTCGTATTTTGAATATAATCTAGATAATAATATATATAACCCCCATTAGGCACATTACAATTAATATTATTTGTAGTTGTATTACTTGCATAATATCCATCACTTCCTCCATAAAAATACTTAGTTCCATCTTTTGCAGTAATGACCCATTCTGTTATTCTTCCATTATTATCTCTACTAGATTGGATTTCCGAAAATGTTTCTGATTCGGTCTTCCAATATTCAACCATATTTATACCCTTAGTTTTTTTAATTAACTTATTTCCATCCCAAGTAAACTCGTCCTCACTGGTGCAAATTGGAGCTACAAAGCCATTATGTGCAATTGATTTACCTACTCTTGTAATAGCAGACAATCCTGACAATCCCCAGCCTCTACCCATTCCTTGATCGCTAGCCTGAGATGTATAGTTTAATGCAATATTTATATGATTTTTTATTTCTTCTGGTCTTGGCGCTGAAGCAATAGGTATAGAATAAGTTGCAGCTCCATTTACTACATCTGCACTTCCCAAAACAACACCAAAAGCTTTACTTTTATCTATGGTTTTGCTGTTAAATGTAGATTGAGTGTAAAATGGGATGTAACTAATATTACTTTGAGCAGACAAAAAAAGAATTTTTGACGTTAAAACAAAAACTCCTATAGCAATTTTTATTGTGGATTTCATTTTCATAGAATACATTTTATAACTTTATTAAATTTTAACAAGACAAAAATAATGTTAATTTTCAACAATTCCAAAAATTTGGTAATTTTTAACATCTATGATTCACTTTTATATATTATTTATCGATTTTTAAAATTTCAAATCATATAATATCAATTTTGTTTTACATTTTTTTTAGAATAAATTGAAAAAAAAGCTGTTTATTTGTAGGTCAAAATCATTGTTTTTTTTTAGTATATGGCCAAAAAGAAGCCTACTTTAGTATTCAATCCATCTTCACTCACGTTTGAACAGAAAAAAATTTCTTGGAAAGAGCGTTTGGCTTATGGTGCTATGATTTTAAGCGGCGTGCTTGTATTTGGCTTTTTTATGGTAATGTTATCGCATAAAATTTTCCCGTCTCCCAAAGAATCCGAATTAAAAAAACACATTAACATTTTACAAAAAGAATATCGTAAAATGGAGCAACATTTGAATATGGTAAACACCGATTTAAATACGCTTCGAAGAAGGGATGAGAATTTATATCGTGTGATTTATCAAAGAGATCCTATTTCTGACGATATTTGGAAAGTAGCCGAAACGGATAGTACAAAGTATCGTTTTCGTGAAATCACAAATTTAGAAATTATCGCCGAAATTGCGAGTAAGCTCAAGGTGATTCGAAATAAAATGAAGATACAATCCAAATCATATAATGAAATTGCACGTCTTGTAGCCAAAAAAGACGAAATGCTCAATTCGATTCCTTCGATACAGCCTGTAGATAACAAAGATTTAACTCGAATTGCTTCTGGATTCGGATGGCGAATTCATCCAATTTACAGAATTCCTAAAATGCACGCTGGGGTTGACTTTTCAGCACCAACGGGAACGCCTGTTCACGCTTCGGGAGATGGTATTGTAGAAAGTTCGAAATATAGTAGAGGTTATGGAAATGAAATTGTAATTAATCATGGTTATGGCTACAAAACAAGATATGCGCATTTATCAAAATTTATAGTACGAGCAGGAACGGGAGTTAAACGAGGCCAAAAAATTGGACTTATCGGAAGCACCGGAGCATCCGTTGGGCCGCATTTGCACTATGAAGTTGAATATTTAAACACCAAAGTTGACCCGGCCTTATTTTTCTATAACGATCTGAATACTAATCAATACGAACAACTTATAAACATAACAAATGCCGGAGGTAAAGCATTTGACTAATCAAAAAAAATATGACCCTAGACTTAAGAGAACGCAACGTAAAGAAAAATAAAATATCCTATTGGAACTCGATTTTCAGTATCACAACCGTTTTATTTTTAACAGGATTTTTAGGACTTTTTGTAATTATTGCAAAAAACACAAGTGATATTTTGAAAGAAAGCATCACGATTCACGTTGAACTTTCGGATGCGGATAGTGCATTATATGATCAATTTAGATTAAAATATCAAAATAAACCCGAAGTAAAAAAGGTTGAATTTGTACATAAAGACCAAGCCGCTCAAAAGCTTCAAGATGAAATCAAAGAAGATTTTATTTCGAATATCGGGTTTAATCCACTTTATAATTCTTTTGATATTAATATTAATTCCGAGTTTTTTACGCCCGAAATTTTGGAGAAATTAAAAAAAGAAATTCAACATGAATCGATTGTTTTAGATGCTTCTTATCCCAAAGTGGTTTCAAAATCATTGGATAAAAATTTCAAAAAAGTGTCGATAATCATCGGTGCTATTACGTTTATCCTTTTGTTAATCGCTATTGTTTTAATCGATAGCACCATTCGTTTGGCAATGTTTTCCGATCGATTTATAATTAAAAGTATGCAATTGGTAGGCGCGACAAGATGGTTTATCATCAAACCATATATTTGGAGATCGATACTGAATGGAATATTAAGTGCTTTTATTGCATTTGGTATATTGGTTTTGGTGCTTAATTTAATTAGTCATTACACCGAGTTAATTGATTTAAAAAGTGAAGTTTATCATTTAATTAATGTATTTATTGGATTATTTTTCCTTGGAATTACGATTTCAAGTATCAGTACATTTTTTGCCGTTCACAAATATTTAAGAACAAAATTAGATTCGCTTTACTAAAATTTAATAATTTTACAAAAAAATAGCATATGTCAAAGAAAAATGAGACCTTCAGCAATGAAAATAAATCAACCGCTGAACAAAAAGAAAATCCAAATTTATTGTTTAGTAGCATCAACTACAAACTTATGATATTAAGTTTAGCGGTAATCCTAATCGGTTATATCGTTATGATTGGAGGAAATAATGACACCCCTGGTGGTAAATTTCCTTATGAAGAAATCTATAGTGCGCAGCGCATTATCATTTCGCCGATTATTATTTTATCTGGATTTGGAATAGCAATATATGCTATTTTAAAATCCAAAAAATAACATTTAAAATGGATTTTATTCAAAGTATCCTCATTGCCATAATCGAGGGAATTACGGAGTTTTTGCCTATTTCTAGTACGGCACATATGATCTTCTTGAGTTCCTATTTTAATATTGCTCAAGATGAGTTTGTAAAAATGTATCAAGTATCTATTCAGCTCGGAGCGATTATGGCCGTAGTTGTTTTATATTGGAAAAAGTTTTTTGATTTTAAAAAAATCAACTTTTATCTCAAATTATTAACGGCTGTTATTCCTGCTTTGGTTTTAGGATATTTATTTGATGATTACATTGAAGCCATTCTAGAAAAACCCGTTCCAATTGCAATTGTATTAATACTTGGAGGCGTTATATTGCTTTTTGTGGATTCTTATTTTAAAAAACCTGAAATAGAAACGGAAGATGCCATTACCATTAAAAAAGCATTGATTATTGGTTTTTGGCAATGTTTGGCGATGATGCCCGGAACGAGTAGAGCCGCCGCAAGTATCATTGGAGGTATGCAACAAAAATTGTCACGTTCGATTGCTGCCGAATTTTCATTTTTCTTAGCGGTTCCTACCATGTCGGCAGTGACGTTGTATTCTATTTTTATAAAAAAATGGGCGGTAGGCGATGGATTTTTAAAAGGATACGAAATGATTTTGAGCACGCCCGAAAACACCAAGTTTTTTATTTTTGGAAATATAATAGCCTTTTTAGTAGCCTTAATAGCGATTAAAGGATTTATTGAAATGATAAAAAAATATGGATTTAAAATTTGGGGATATTATCGAATCATCGTAGGAAGCTTAATGCTTTTTTTATTTCTTTAAGACCGAAGATCTTGGCCCCAATTCGACAATTTTAAAGTTTAATAAATTCTTATTTTCTAACTCAAAGGTCATTGCGGTTTTTATTTGATGAAAACCTTCTTTTCCGGCTGCACCGGGATTTAAAACCCACATATCATATTTGTCATCTTTTTGTGCTTTTATGATATGAGAATGTCCGCAAATTAGCAAATTAGGCGACTTTTTGTTTAACATATCTCGAACTCGTGAATGATATCTTCCTGGATATCCCGCGATGTGTGTCATCCATATTTGAAAACCTTCTAATTCAAAAAACAAATCCTCAGGAAACCTTTTTTTAATTTCAATGCCATCAATATTTCCAAAAACACCACGAATGGGTTTTTGAAATGATGCCAACCATTTATAAACGATTTCGTTGCCCCAATCTCCAGCATGCCAGATTTCATCACATTCTTGAATAAAAGGAATCAATCCCGATTCACAATGCGAATGCGTATCTGATAAAAGGAGAATTTTGGGCATTTCTAATATTTTCTTTTTTCTAAATTAAAAAAAGTAGCATATAGAAAAATAAAAATTATAGAACAAAAATAGATGACATCCCTTGTATCCAAAACGCCTCTACTTATACTATCGTAATGATAGGCGATTCCAATATTTTTTAAAACATATGCAATCATTCCATCAAAAATTTCAAACGTAGATACTAGATCAAATCCCCAAAAAATTAATGCGCTTAAAGTTGCTGCAAAAATAAATGCGGCTATTTGATTGGCCGTAATCGATGAAGCAAATAGACCAATTGCACAAAATGCTCCGGAAAGAAAAACCAGACCAATATAACTTCCAATAACCCCTCCATTATCAATATTTCCGACAGGAGCACCCAGTTGATAAATAGAAAAATAATAAATAATCGTTGGTAACAATGCGATGATAATTAATAAAATACTCGCAAAATACTTACCTAAAATAATCTGCCAATCTGAAAGTGGCTTGGTATAAATCCATTCAATAGTTCCGGTTTGTTTCTCTTCTGAAAGCAAACGCATTGTAATGGCGGGTATAATAATTAATAAAAGTATGGGCGCTAACGAAAAGAACATTTCTAAACTTGAATATCCATAGTTTAGTACGCTATATTGGGGAAAAACCCAAATCATCAAACCTGTAATTACAACAAAGATTCCCATTGCTAAAAACCCGATATACGAAGATAAAAAAGTATGTATTTCTTTATAAAGTATGCTTTTCATCTGTTTATTTTTTTGTTAATGTTTTGAAAATTGATTCTAAATCTTTCTCTTCTTGCTGTAAACTAAGAATCGTAAATCCATGATCAACTGAAAATTGAAAAACTTGCTGTCTTAAATCAATTTTATTGTCATTTGAATAGATTTTAAAAATCTTGCCATTTTGTTCTACTTTAGAAACGCCGGACAAATTATTCAATAGGTTTTTATTAACATCTTCCTTAAATTCAACCACAACCACGATCGTTTTTTGAATATTGGATTTCAATGCATTGGTATTATCATCCGCCACAATTTCGCCTTGATTGATAATAATTACCCGCTCACACATGGCTTCTACTTCTTGCATAATATGCGTAGAAAGTAAAACCGTTTTTTCATTACCAATAGACTTAATAAGATTACGGATTTCAACCAATTGATTCGGATCTAGACCCGAGGTAGGTTCGTCTAAAATTAAAACCTCAGGATTGTGAATCATCGCTTGAGCAATACCGACACGCTGTTTATATCCTTTTGACAATTGTGCTATTTTTTTATTTTGTTCGATGTCCAAACCTGTTAATCCTATCATTTCGCGTACTCGCTGCATCGGATTTGAGACTTGATGTACTTTTGCAGCAAAATGAAGATATTCTTTTACATACATTTCTTTATACAAAGGATTACTCTCAGGCAAATAACCTACTCGTTTTTTAATTTCAATAGGATGCTCTTTAACATCAATGTCACAAATAAAAGCACTACCCGATGATTGAGGAATAAATCCAGTTAAAATTTTCATAGTTGTAGACTTTCCAGCACCATTAGGTCCTAAAAAACCGACAATTTGCCCTTTGGGTATGTGAAAAGAAATTTGATTAATGGCTTTTTGCTCACCATATATTTTTGTTAAATCCTTTACAGCTATTGACATATGCGATTCGTTTATAAATATTGATCCAATTTATCTCGTTTGAGATCGGTAGTAAATGTTTTGACTTCTTGTTCGTTATTTTTCTTAAGAATCATTAACGTTTCATTCGTATCTACAATAATAAAATCATCTAAACCTTCTACAATGACTAATTTATTTTCGGGTACAGCAATTAGATTGTTTGAAGCATTATAAATGCGAACATTCGATCCATTTACCGCATTTCCTAAATAATCTTTTTCTTTTTGTTCATAAACCGAGTTCCATGTTCCTAAATCACTCCACTCAAAATCTGCTGGAATAACACGAACCATTTTTGATTTTTCAAGCAACGCATAATCTATCGAAATATTTTGTAATCGACTATATACATTTGAAATTGATTGCGGTTCTTTCTTTGTATTTATATCATCTTTGATCAATTCGAATAGTGCATAAACATCATTAACGTATAATTCTAAATTTTCTTGCAATGATTTAAAATTCCAAATAAAAATGCCAGCATTCCATAAAAAATCACCACTTTGAAGGAAGGTTTTTGCCAATTCTTCATTCGGTTTTTCGGTAAATGTTTTGACTTCTTTAAACTCATTTTCACTTTCAATATATTGAATATATCCATAACCCGTAGCAGGGCGAGTTGGTTTAATACCTATGGTGATTAATACATTATTCTTACTAGCAAATGAAAATGAATTATTTATAGTATTAAAAAATCGGTCTTCGTTTAATATTAAGTGATCGGCTGGAGCAATCAAAATATTAGCATCAGGGTGTTTTATGCCAATTTTGTAACATGAATAAACGATACAAGGCGCTGTATTTTTACGTTCAGGTTCGATGAATATATTGTCTTCATGTACTTCGGGTAATTGATTAATTACAATATCTTTATACTCCGCTACGGTTATCACATGAATATTTTCAACGGGAACTATTTTGGCATATCGATCAAAAGTAGATTGAAGAAGGGTGCGACCTAAACCAAGCACATCAAGAAATTGTTTAGGTTTATTTACTTTACTTTGTGGCCAGAAACGGGTACCCATACCTCCAGCTACAATTACTACAAAATTCAAATTCATCATTTAATTTTAATTCGCAAATTTAATAAAAATGAAATGAATTTACTTTTATATTATGCGTTCTGCACTTTAATAATTTACAATTTGCTTTGATTTAAAATGAAAATCGTACATTTGCAAATTATTTTCTTAATAATATATGATTAAAATACATAAAGAAGGATATCGATTAATATTTTTAGTATCACTAGCTACTTTGATAACCATTGTATTGTTGTACGCTTATTTTCCTAAAAGCAACTTACTTATGGGGCTATCCATATTTAGTGTCGCATTATGCGCATTTGTTGTTTCATTTTTCAGAAATCCAAGCCGTTTAATTCCTATTGGCGAAAATGAAATCATTGCTTCGGCTGATGGCAAAATAGTTGTTATTGAGGAAGTTATGGAAACTGAGTACTTCAACGAAAAAAGACTACAAGTGAGTATATTTATGTCTCCAGCAAATGTTCACGTAAATAGAAGCCCTATTGACGGTGAAGTTAAATATTTTAAGTACCATCCAGGCAAATACTTAGTAGCATGGCATCCAAAATCGAGTACCGACAATGAACGAACGACTATGGTTATAGAGAATGAATCATTCTCCGTTTTAGTTCGTCAAATTGCAGGGAAATTAGCGCGAAGAATCGTTTATTATGTAGAAGAGGGCGATGAAATAGAAAAAGGAGCAGAGTTTGGATTTATTAAGTTTGGAAGTCGAATTGATTTATTTTTACCACTTAACACAAAGCTTCAAGTAGAGTTAGGTCAGAAAGTTCGTGGGGGCGAAACCATAATTGGAGAAATTTTAAACGGCTAATAAATGTTAAAAAATAAAACTGTTTAAACTTTTATTTGTATTTTTACATCAAATTATAAAATCTTTAATTTAAAAAAAATCATATGAAAAAAATTATTTTATTAGCTGCGTTATCATTTTCAGTAGCATCAATGACATTTGCTTGTGGTGAAGAAGGTAAAAAAGAAGGAGAAAAAAAATCTTGTTGTAGCAAATCTGCCAAAAAAGGATGTGCAGGTAAAGAAGAAAAGTCTTGTTCTAAATCCGCTTCAAAATCTTGTTGCAAATCAAAAAAAACAAGTGAAGCAGCCGCTCCAGCAGCTACACCAACACAAGCTCAATAATTAACTACTTTATTTTAAACAAAAAAAGCCTTCCTAAAAAGAAGGCTTTTTTTTGTTATATTTACAATATAAAATATATTTCGTTTTGTATATAAATTTGAAACCCTTCTTTTTTTATTTAATACAATTTTTATTTATTGTTAAGCTAAATGGCAATAGTTACAACTTAGTTTTTAGCCTAAATACAAGTAATGGATTATATTCAAATAAAACATATTATGGAGTTTTGGACTTTAAAAATAAACTTTATATTGCTTCCGAAAATGGATTGATAATTTTTAATAATAAAGAAATTAAATATATTTTAAAGTCAAATGGTCTTGTTTCGAATGATGTATGGGGCATAGAAGCTAGTCAAAATAAAGAATGGATAGCAACTGTAAGTTATAATGGATTGAATTTGATTAAAAATGAAAAGGTTGTAAACAATAAAAATTTAGAAAAATTCAATAAAATAATTAACAAAAAAGAGTTTCTCTCATATTATTTTAACAAAGAGTTTTTGTTTTTAAAATATTTAGACTCAAATATTAAGAACTACAAGATTGATTTAAGGACATATAGGTATTACATAATTCAGAAAAAAGATGAAAAAACAATACAGAATAAAAACTTTAGCATACACTATCAATATAGATTTAATCAAGATGTATTAGAGGTATTTGAAAATAATTCTTTAAAGAAACATAGTTTTAATTTTTTAGATTTTGGAGATAAAGTCAAAAAAGTAATTTGTAAAGATGATCTATTATTTATTCAATTGGTAAATAACAATATAGTTATACTTGATAATAAACTAACAATAAAGAAAAAAATCAATTTATATGGCATAAATTATAATTCATTTTTAATTAAAAACGATTGGTTAATTTTATTTACAAATGATGGTGTTCATTTTTTAAAGGAAAATAAATTAAAGGCAGTACATGATTTAAATGTTAGTTTCAAATCTGATTTTAAAGAAATTGTAAATTTAAAATCAGAAAGATACATTAAAGATTATGTAGATTATAATAAAGACACTCTACTTTTAGCTACTTCGGTTTCTCTAATAAAGTATAAAAAAAATTCAATAATAGACTTTGATGATTTACATAGATATTTTAATCAAAAGGTATATTCTATTTGTAAAGACTCTATTGATAAGTATTTTTTAGGATCTTTTGACGGCCTTTATTATTCCGATAATTTTAAAATAAATAAAATCAAATTACCTATAAAATTTTCTATCGATATATTCAATATAGTAAAGTTTAAAGATGGGTATGTTTTAAATACAAATGGAGAAGGTATAGTAGCTTACAATAAAAAAACGGGAAAGATTTCTGAAATATTAAAAGGTATTTTAAATCCTTTCAACAGAATGATTAAATTGGATGAAGATGGGAATCTTTGGATATTGAGCAACGACTATCTTATAAAATACGATGGAAAAAACTATCAGAATATTTTGGATAACGACTATTTAGTTTTAAATAATATCAAAGATTTTGAAGTAAAAAATAAAAAACTATACATAAAAGACAATAAAAATAAACTGTTTACGCTAAGTTATCATAAACAGCTTGAAGAAAGAATACCAATAGAAGTATTTGGTAAAATAACTAACAAAAATGAGTTAAATATTCAAGCATCCATTATGTATTTCAGTTTATCGAAGAACTTTAAGTTTCGATATAAAGTAATTAGAAATAATGATTCTAGTGAATGGAAAAGCATTTCTAATCTAAATAACTTTTCATTATCAAATTTACAACATGGGAAGTATATAATTTTAATTCAAGTTTATAACATTTATAATAGTTATATAAAATCTGATTTCAAAACATTAAAATTTGAAATCGAGCCATTTTGGTATCAGCGACCAATTGTTTGGATTTTATTTAGTATTCTTTTAGTTTCTATAGTTGTTTTGTTGTTATTTCAATCATACAAAAAACGACAAAATAGAATCATGAAAAAATTAGCAACGGAATCGAAACTAAATCTATATAGACTTAATGGACTCCAAAATCAAATGAACCCACACTTTGTATTTAACTCACTGAATACGCTACAATACCTCATCGCTACAAAAGAAGACGAAAAGACTAATCAATATCTCACCGACTTTAGTTTAATGATGCGAGAAATGCTCAACCAGTCTAGACATCTTCAAATATCTTTAGAAGATGAGATTCAATTTCTCAAAAAGTATATTTCGCTTGAAAAAATCCGATTTTCGGATACGTTCGACTGCAAATGGAAGAATTCAATAGCGGAAGAAGAATGGTCTGAAATATTCATTCCTAACATGCTGATACAGCCTTTGATAGAAAATGCAATCAAATATGGAATTCCAAATTCTAAAGAGGATGCCAAGTTTATAGAAATAAAAATGGATTTGTTAGAAGCAAATATTCTTGAAGTAAAAATAATAGATCATGGCAAATGGATAGAAAGAGCATCGTTGTCGGGAAAAGCACACAGCTTAATGATCACTAAAGAGCGCGTAGAACTGTATGAAAAAAACGGCGTAAAAGGAAATCTTGTTATTTTGAAAAACAGCACAGGTACAGAAGTCAAACTAAATATTCCAATTTAAATCATAAACGCATAGCAATGAAATTAAAAGCGCTCATCGTAGACGACGAAAAAAATAGCAGAGAAAATCTAAGACTTATGTTAGAGAAGTATTGCCCAGAAGTAGTATTGTTAGATACAGCTACTGGAGTAGAAGATGCCGCTACAAAAATAGATAAATTGAAGCCGAATCTTCTATTTTTGGATGTAGATATGCCGCCCTACACGGGGTTTGACTTGCTGAAAATGATCGATACCCAAAATGTGGAGGTAATATTTGTAACCGCTTATAATTACTACGCCATAGACGCCATCAAATTTTCAGCACTCTACTATATTCTGAAGCCTATTCATATAGATGAACTCAAAATAGCTGTAGCCAAAGCAAAATCTACCATTGGAACAATGCAGGCCACCCCACTTGAGAGTATACAAGGATTTGTCAATCAATCTACAACATTTGATCGGCTCGTAATCAATACACATAACGGTAGAGATTTTATAGACTTTGAGAATATTCTCTATATAGAAGCTGACAATTCATACAGTATTTTTCATCTAAAAAACATGAAAAATAAGACCTCCAGCCGTTCGCTCAAAGAATACGACGAAATGCTGACCAACAAAGGTTTTTTCAGATGCCACAAGTCTTACTTAGTTAATCTAAAGCATATTCAAAAACTAGCTAGCGGAGAAGGCGACCAAATTCTACTTCCCAATGGCATTCTCCTTCCACTTGCCTCGCGCCGCAAAGAGCAATTTCTCAAACTAATATAAAGATACGAGAAAGCGGAAACAAAGAAATAGCATACATTTACAAGATTTTTTTTGGCGATTACAAGACGAACACACCTAAGGGCTTATAAATAGCTGATTTTTGTGGTAAATTTATTAATCACTTAAAGTTATCTGTTATGAAAAAAATCACATTTTTAATCTTTTGCTTTATTGCAAATAATTTATTTTCTCAGTTTTTAACCGAGAATTATTCCAATCTTAATAACTGGAATTCTACTAATGCAAACCCAAATGTACATGGAGTAAATGGTGGCGTTTTGAGGTGGAATGCTTCTTACCATGGGAGAAACGGTGCAAATGCTATATCTTCATTTAATCAAAATGCCAGAATTTTTAGAAGTTTAAACAATAACCTTTTTAATCAATCTAATTTTACAATTGAGCTAGACTTTTTTATAAATAGTTATGCAACTTTTAATGAAGCTGGTATAGTAGTACTTTCACTTACATCCAACAATAGCCATTTTTATGGGCTAGGAAATGGATTTCATAATGCTAACGCTGCAAGAACTTGTACACAAAATGAAGGAATAAGTCTAACACTGGGGTCTGAGCGTTGTGGAGTATCTTTAAAAAGAGATGCGCCTGCTGTTGCGGCAACACAAGGAGATCCTTGTACTGCAAACATAAACAATCATAATTTTAATTTCCCTAATAGATTAACAGCTTCTACTTGGTATTATCTTAGATTCAATAAAAATGGAAATAGTTATCGTATTCAAATCTTTAATGATTCTTCTCGTCAAAATGTCGTTTTTGAAAGATTATTCTGTGATACCACCAATTTTGATAGCTTAAATTTTATTCAACAAGGTAATCATCCTTTAGCAGGTGGAGGTAATAGTAATAATCCAGCAGCTTTTACGGATCAAGATAGAATAAGAATGTCTTTGGACAATTTGAGAATTTGGAATACTTCCGTACCTATTAGTCCTCTTGGTCAGATATCTATTGATGCTACCCTTGATAAAATATGCTCAGGTGCTTCTTCTAGTCTTACAGCCAATCCTGCAGGAATGACCTATCGTTGGCTTACAACCCCTATTCAAAACTCAAGATCAATATCTGTAAATCAACCTGGGATTTATTCTGTGGTCGTTTCTTCTAATGGATGTAGCGATACGGCAAGAATTTCTATTGCAATGGATTCTATAAATGCTATAATTGTATCTTCAAAAGACACAACTTGTGAAGGAGATTCGGTTGTACTTTCAGCTCAACCTGCTGGAATGACATACAGCTGGAATACAACACCTCCTCAAACCTCTTCGAACATTGTGGTAAGAGAAGCAAGAAATTATAGTGTTACCGTTACCAATTCAAGTGGATGCACAGGAATTGCTAATAAAGCTGTAGTGTTTCAAAATTGCTGTCCTCAAGAGTGCTATTGGACTTTGAATGGAAACAATAATGTAACAGCTAAAAATTTCATAGGCTCGAAAAACAATGCTGATTTCAAAATCAGAACGAATAATATTGAAAGAGCTATTGTAAAATCTGATGGAAAAGTAGGAATTGGAACCTCAACACCAACTGAGCAATTGCATACTAATCAAGGTGTTCGATTTGAAGGTCTTACAACGTTAGATTCTCCAGCGAGAATTGTTGTACAAGATCCTACAGGAAAATTATTTTGGAGCAGTGCTTTATCATTTAAAGGTCCAAAGGGAGACAAGGGAGATCAAGGAATCCAAGGAGTTAAAGGTGATAAAGGAGACAAGGGAGATACTGGTTCTCAAGGGGTAAAAGGCGACAAGGGCGACCAAGGAGTAAAAGGTGACAAAGGAGATCAAGGTCTTGCAGGGCTTCAAGGTCCACGAGGATTTACAGGAGCAACTGGTCCACAAGGACCAATAGGATTAACTGGTCCACAAGGACCCGTTGGCCCTTCACCAGTAATTACGAATACACTTACTTTGACTGGAAATACGCTTACAAGTAATGTGAGTGGTATTAGGTCAAATACAATTACGCTACCATCGGCAACAGGAAATTTTTGGAATTTAAATGGCAATAGCAACGCTACAAGTCCTCCAAACGTTGCCGTTGGCACTGCTTTACCTAGTACAAGTAATTTTATAGGAACCACTTCGAATCATCCAGCCGTATTAGCAACTAATAATCTAGAACGAATTAGAATTACAGCCGATGGAAATATAGGAATTGGAACAAACACCCCAAGTAATTTGCAAAGCTGGGGTAGGGTTTTAGATGTATCGAATGAATTTCACTCTAAAATTATAACCCAAGCAAATAATCGTGTTAGATCTGGCTTATACTCCCATGGACTTACTAGAAATGGGTATTGGGGTTTCCAAATGAATTCTGGAGGGGCTGGAGCAGTTGGCACAGAATCTAATCATCCTTTTGCAATCATTACCAATGATTTAGCTAGAATTTCAGTTACTAACTCAGGTAACATAGGCATCGGAACTACTACTCCAAGCACTCAACTTCATACTACTGGAACTGTTCGATTTACAGGTGTGATTGAAGACAATTCTTTTAGTAGAGTTATGGTTCAGAATACTACTGGAGATGTAAGATGGAGAGAGGCCTCTTCTCTAGCTTCTGGAAACACAACTAATTCTTGCGGCACGACAAATCAAATACCAAGACTTACAGGAACGAACACCTATAGTTGTTCCCAACTCTTTGACAACACTACTACTGTAGGAATCAACAAATCCACAGGATTTACCTATACTTGGAATGGAGGACTTACTGGTTCTTCATTACCAGCAACTAGTGGCACAGTAAGATTGGATGTCGATGGAGTAATACGTGGAACGGCTATTATAGCAACTTCAGACAAAACATTAAAAACCAATATCGAAAATATTACAAATGCAAGTCAAATAGTAGCCAAGCTGATTGGAAAATCTTACTTTTGGACCAAAGAATTCCAAAAAGAAACGGGAGTAGATAATGGTAAACATTATGGTTTTTTAGCTCAAGACCTAGCGGAAGTACTTCCGAATGTAGTTATGAAAGATGTAAACGGAAGATATGGTGTAGAATATCAAGCTATTATCCCTATCTTAGTAGAAGCTATCAAAGAACAACAAACTCAAATAGATGCGCTAAAATTCGGTAAAACAAGTTCATTGAAAATATATACAAATGAAGATTCCGAGCTATTGAAAAAAGAAAACGAGACGCTCAAAAACAAAGTAAATTCTTTGGAGTCTAAATTTGATTTGCTTGAAAAAACATTGATGAATATTTGCGAAAGCGGATGCGCTGGCTTGGAAAATATTACACCAAAAGAAAGCCAAGAAATAGATATACTATACCAAAGCATCCCAAATCCAACGGACGACATAGCTATGATTAATTATTATTTAGCAAAGAATTATCAAGATGCTTTTATACAAATTTCAGATTTAAATGGTAGAATTATAGAAAAAATAACGCTAAATCCTAAACATGGCAATGGGAGCATTAAAGTTTCTCTAGGTAAATATGCTGCTCAAAATTATATGTATTATCTAATTATTGAAGAAAAAATAGTTGATAGTAAAAAAATGACGATCATAAGATAAAATTAATTAAAAAATGGGGAGTTTGCGTAAAGCTAATACCTTATATGTAATAGTAATAGGTCAATAAAAATGACCTAAACTATTACTATCACGGCATTATACTTGTTTAGAATTGGATTTAATTTACTTCATAAATAGTATAAATTACGTTTACAAGAAATATCCCGTCATTTACAAGAATTATGGTATATTTATTAACTACGTAGTTTATCTTTATTAATATTTTTTGTAGCAAAGTCAATAAACAAAGCGAAAAACAAAACCAAAAAATTACTAAATACAAAACCAAACTAAAAAGCTACCTTAAATAGGTAGCTTTTTTCTTTTATAACAAATTTAAATATTTATATTTGTAACCATTATGTATTTAGATATAATTATTCCTTGTTATAATGAAGAAGCTGTGATTTCTGAAACACACAGAAGAATTATTGAAGTTATGGCAAACAAGAACTTTGCATTTGAAATTACGTATGTTAATGATGGAAGTAAAGACAAAACATTACAAATTTTAAAAGAAATTGCAAAGACGGATTCTCGTGTAAAAATTCTTGATTTTTCTAGAAATTTTGGTCATCAGCCCGCAGTATCGGCAGGATTAGCGAACAGTAATTCCGAATTTGTGGCTATAATAGATGCTGATTTACAAGATCCACCTGAATGTATTTTAGAAATGTTGGGAAAAGCAGAACAAGACCAAGCGGATGTAGTGTATGGCGTTCGAGAAGTACGAAAAGGTGAAACGTGGTTCAAAAAGATGACCGCTAAAGCTTTTTATCGAATGTTAAATTATTTTTCGGAATATAAAATTCCTGTGGATACGGGTGATTTCAGACTAATGCGACGTAATGTTGTTGAGGCGTTTAATCAACTCCCTGAAAGACAAAAATATATTAGAGGTTTAGTGGCTTGGTTAGGCTTCAAACAAGTGCCTATTTTTTACAAACGTGATGCTCGATTTGCAGGAGAAACGCACTATCCTTTTTTCAAAATGGTTAGTTTTGCGATGCGTGGACTTTTATATTTCTCAAAAAAACCACTTCAAATTTCAACAAACTTAGGAATTTCTTGTGTTGTTTTTGCTTTACTTTTTCTAGGCATTTCTTTAGTGAGATATTTCATAGACAAAAGTAGTTTTGCAAGTGGTTGGACTTCAACAATTACCTTAGTCGTTTTTTTTGGAGGGATACAATTGATTACGATTGGAGTTTTAGGCGCTTATTTAGGCAATCTTTTTGATGAAGTAAAAGGAAGACCAGAATATATCATAAAAAAAATATACCAAAAAGATGCGGACATTTGACAACTTTGACGAATTTGCAGATCAATATAGAGAAATTCATAATGAGAATATAAAATCTACAGGTGCAGACAGCGATTATTTTGCTGAGTACAAAATTTTAGAATTAAAAAAACATATCAAACACGAAGTTTTTAATTTCTTAGATTATGGTTGTGGTGACGGCCAGATTTATAAGTATTTCATAAAACATTTTCCTAAAGCTAAATATATTGGAATAGATATTTCTGAGGATTCCATTAATAAAGCCAAATCTAAGTTTCCAGAAGGATTTTTTTTAACTTTTGATGGGAACAACTTTCCAACAGATTGTAAAGACTTCGATATCATTTTCACGAGTTGTGTTCTCCATCATATTAATCATGATTTGCATGAAAATGTACTATCAAGTATCAAAAAACTATTAAACAATGATGGGAAGTTAATTATTTTTGAGCATAACCCTTTAAATCCTGTAACTGTAAAAATAGTTAATGAATGTGTTTTTGATGAAGACGCCGTATTATTAAAACATTTTTATTTAAAAAAGGTTTTAGCAAAAACAGGTTTTAAAAATACTCAAATCAACTTTACCTTGTTTTTCCCTAGACATAAAATATTCAGTATTCTACATCCACTTGAGCATTTTTTAAGGTTTATACCCTTCGGAGGACAGTATTATTCAATTTCAAATAAATAAGTATGGCTCATATTAATCATGGAATTAGAAAAATTCTAAATTTTACATTTGTATATAGATTATATCAATTTATTGTTAAACGAAAATGGTCTGATAATTTTTATGTAAATCAATACATCAAACCATTTAAAAATTGTAATTTATTAGACATTGGTTGTGGAAATGGTCATTTTTTAGAGTATTACCCAAAAGATATAAATTATTATGGTTTTGATCTTAATCAAAACTATATTAATGATGCTAAAGAAAAGTATGGGGACCGGGGTCATTTTATATGTGGCACTGCCGATCAATACAACTTTACTGATAATTTACAATTTGATATCATAACCGCTAATGCGATCTTTCATCATTTGACAAATGATGAATTAAAAATAGTATTTAAAAATGCTTCGAAGGTATTAAAAAAAGGTGGTTATTTAATATCTCTTGACCCAGTTTATTTGCCAAATCAAAATCCTATTTCTAAATATATCATTTCAAAAGATCGAGGGCAAAACATAAGAAGTGAGGAAGATTTTAGTAAAATAGGATTAGAATATTTTTCAAAAATTGAAAGCTATTACGAAAACAATTTTTATATATTTCCTTATGACTTGATAATAAATAAATTTTATGTATAAATTAAATATCTCAAAGAAAAATATTTTTTTCTTTTTATCAACTGTAGTTCTTTTAAGCATGTTATTAATGAGCTCTTACTATGGACCAAGCAATGATGAATCTTTTCAAGTGCCATATGGTAAGCAAGCTTTAGACTATTATGTTTCTTTTGGTAACAATGATTCTGTTTTAGATTATAAACCTGAACCATTAATGAAAAACTATGGTGCTATCGTAGATATGATTCCTGAAGCAATACACCGACTTGTTGGCTCTGATTTAATGAATACAAGGCATTTTATATTTGCATTTATAAGTTTTTTCTATATATTTTTTGGTGCTTTAATTGCTAAAAGAATTGCTGGATGGAATGCAGGAATTATTGCAATAATTTTATTAACTTTTCTACCAAGAATTTTTGGGGAATCTATGAATAATCCTAAAGATCCTCCTTATGCTGCTACATATTTAATTTCAATTTACGCCTTTATGTATTTTTTTGATCACTTAAAAAACATAAGTAAGAGATCTATTTTTATACTATTTATTGGATTTATGAGTACGATGTTGGTAAGGGTTTCAGGTTTAATGGCAGTATTTTATTTTGGCTTATTCCTCATTTGGGAGTATTTAAGCTTAAAAAAAGACAATATAAATATTGATGAAAAGAATGTAATAATTAAAATTGGTATAGCGGGTGCTTGTGGTTATTTTATCTCCATATTTTTCTGGCCGTCGATGATGAATGCACCTTTTACTCAACCAATAGATGCCTTAAATATGTTAAAACAATACCCTATAACTTTAAGAAATTTATGGGAAGGTCAATACATACAATCCAATACCATTCCATGGTATTATAACCCAAAATATTTTTTGATTTCAAATCCAGAAATAACATTAATTGGATTTTTTACATCGTTTATACTTTTACCAAAACTAATTAAGGTATACAATATTAGAAGGATTGCGCTATTACTATTAGCTGGGCTTTTTCCTGTTTTTTTAATTATATACAATAAAACTGCTTTACTAACAGGTTGGCGACATTCTTATTTTATGTTTGTTCCTTTCGTTATTTTTGCATCTATTGGCTTTGCTTATCTTATTGATTATTGGGCTGTAAATAAAATTAAAAAGTATTTTATTATATCTTTAATATGTATTGGAATTCTTCCTACCGCAATATTTATGGTAAAGCATTTTCCATATTTTTATGTTTATTTTAATCCTACTTTTGGAGGCGCTAAAAAAGCAATGGGAAATTTTGAATTAGACTATTATTCTCATTCCTTAAAACCGGCTACTGATTGGCTTGTGGAAAATGAACCAAACTTAAAAAATTTAAACATCGTATCCAATAATCCGTATCAAGTAAATGAAATTTTAAAGCAAAAAAAATTAAATTTTGGTGCTAAGTATTTAAGATATAGAGAACGAAATGAAAGTGATTGGGATTATGCGATCCTTACACAAAGTTTTGTTGATGCTGAATATCTTAAAAATGGATATTTTCCTCCTAAAGGTACTATTAAAACTATTGAAGTTGAAGGTGTTCCGATTTGTGCGATCGTAAAACGAGAAGATAAAAATGATTATTATGGAAAATTAGCGCTTGATTCGGGGCAGTTTAACAAAGCAATTGAATACTTTAATAAAGCATTAAATTATGACCCTAATAATGAAATAGCGTGGACCAATTTAGGTATGGCATTATTGCAATCTGGGCAAGCTGGAGCATCCATAGATGCATTTAAAAATGCGCAAAAGATTTCACCCGAAAATATTATGACATTAAATGGATTGGCGTATGCTTATTTAAACACCAACGAGATTAATTATGCTAAAATTACATTAGAAAAATTAATTGAACAAAATCCAAACTATGCGCCTGCATACGACTTGCTTTCAAAAATTTATGCAAGCCAAGGAAATGCTCAAATGGCGCAACAGTATGAATTTTATTATAAACAACTAAGTGGCGGAGGAAGATAAAAAAAGCGGGTAATAAGAACTTATTACCCGCTTTTTTATTACATAGATTGCAGTTGTTTCAATAAATAACCGATTATTGTTTAATAAAACAATATTACGTTTTACATTTTATATTTCATAACCTCTTGATTAAGATCTTCCATCATCCCAAATGTTGGGTTTGCTTTTGTAAATGTTTTAATAATACCCACACATTTTGCGTAGTATTGTGTGCCCCCATCATATTGTGGACCACCTATAACTTGACCATTTGTAATATATTTAGCACTCAAAGTAAGTCTCAATTCTATCACGTCATTAAATGATAAGCCTGTACTAAGCTGATAATTGGCATATTTCTTAACAACTTCGTATGTATACATATTAGTTGCTGTTACTCCTTGCTGAGTCAAAGAAAATGAACCGGCGTCCCACTTATCGCCCACATTAGTCTTAGAATCATCAAAAATTATTAATTCAAATGGTTGGGGTTGAAAACTAAAAGAATATACTTTAGTCCCATCTTTTCTAATATAACCATTAATAGTTGAACCATTACTAACAATTTTAGTAACATGATACGTTTTCCCATTTATAACAGTATCTTTTCCAGTTAGACTACTTTTTAAAATATCAGATGTATTTCCATTTCTTACAATATCAAATTCCATTGACTTATAAATTGGATTGTACGTTCCGCATCCCGTAGGTTGAACATTTTGGGCCAAACCAGGTCCATTTGGTGCTGTAGTATTGGTATTGTTTGAAGAACTTGATTCTTCTTTAGAACACGAATACAATAGAGTTGCAAACATAATTGCAAGAAAATAAATTTGTCTTTTTTTCATATTGATTTAATTTAATTGGTTAAAGTTTATATAAATTTTTTAGTATCTTCTACAAATTGAGCCAGCCCAATATCAGTTAAAGGATGTTTTAAAAGACCTTTTAAGGCATTTAATGGACAAGTCGCAATATCTGCTCCTAGCTGCGCACATTTTACAATATGCAATGAATTGCGAATGGAAGCGGCCAATATTTGAGTTTCAAACATATAATTGCCATAAATTAATACAATTTCTTCAATCAATTGCAAGCCATCCCAGTTACTGTCATCTATTCTTCCTAAAAATGGAGAAACCATTGTAGCTCCTGCTTTAGCTGCTAATAATGCTTGACCTGCACTAAAAACTAATGTACAATTTGTTTGAATTCCTTTATCCGAAAAATATCGGATTGCTTTAATTCCATCGGCAGTCATCGGAACTTTTACAACGATATTCTTGGCAATTTTGGCTAATGCTTCGCCTTCTTTTACCATTCCTTCATAATTTGTGCTTAAAACTTCGGCACTTACTGGACCGTCAACAATTTTACAAATCGCTTCATAATGCTTAGTAATAGCTTCTTGACCTTGAATGCCCACTTTGGCCATTAAACTTGGATTGGTTGTAACGCCATCTAAAAAACCCATTGCGTGCGCCTCTTGGATCTCATCCAAATTAGCTGTGTCTATAAAAAATTTCATATTAAAAAATTAAAGTACAAAAGTAAAATTTATTATTTAAAAGATATATAAAAACAATATCTTATCTTAATTTACTGAGCTACCATTTGCAGCCGTTTGATGCGGACTCATAATAAGCAACTTGCCTTCGGATTCTGCAAATAGAATCATACCTTGGCTTTCGATGCCCATAATTTTTCTTGGTGCGAGGTTTTTCAAAACTAAAACTTGTTTACCTATCATTTCTTCAGCTTTAAAATGCTGTGCGACTCCCGACAAAATCGTGCGTGTTTCCGTCCCGATATCTACTTTAAATTTCAATAATTTATTCGACTTTTCTACATTTTCAGATTCTAAAATCGTACCAACGACCAAATCATTTTTTACAAAATCATCAAACGTAATATTTGGTTTTGATTCCACCATTATTTCATTTGCTTTAGGCTCCATAACTTTTTTTGTTTTTTGTTCTAGTTTTGTTATTTGTTTTTCAATTACGGCATCTTCTATTCTTGAAAATAGATGAAACGGATCTGAAATAATATCATTAGGCTTCAAAAGGTCTTGTCTTGAAATTTGTGACCAATTTAAAGATTCTTTGATATTTAGTTTTTCAAGCATCAACTTCGACGTATTTGGTAGAAAAGGCTCGATAAGTAATGTCCAATTTGCAATAAGTTGCAAACAATCATATAAAACAATAGCTGTAGCTTCCGGATCTGTTTTGTATAACTTCCAAGGTTCTTTTTCGGTTAGTAATTTATTTCCGCGATCGGTTACTTGCATCACTTCAAAAAGCGCCTCTCTAAATTTATAATTTTCTATCGCCGTTGTTATTTTTTCTTTTTGATTTTTAACAAAAAATTCTAATTCTGAGCATCCTTTTGCTTGAGGAACAACCCCATTGTAATATTTATGAAGTAATACAAAAACTCGATTTATAAAATTCCCTGCATTGTTAACTAATTCGGAATTATTTTTGGTTTGAAAATCTTTCCACGAAAAATCACTGTCTTTATTTTCAGGCATATTTGAAATCAGACAATATCTTAATTCATCGATATTATTAGGGAAATCTTGGAGATATTCGTACATTTCTAAACTCCAATTTCGACTGGTGCTCATTTTTTGTCCTTCAAGATTCAAAAACTCATTGGCTGGAACATCCTCAGGAAGGATATATTCTCCATGCATTTCAAGCATTATTGGGAAAATAATACAATGAAAAACGATATTATCTTTACCTACAAAATGTACTAATTTGGTATCTTTATCTTTCCAATACGGTTCCCAAGATTTTTGATTATCTATCGCCCATTGCTTGGTAGCGGAAATATAACCAATTGGGGCATCAAACCAAACATATAGAATATTATCTTTATATTCATCTAATGGAACAGGAACACCCCATTTCCCATCTCTTGTCATCGATCGAGGGTGCAATCCAGCGTCAATCCAGCTTTTTGATTGACCATACGTATTTGGCTTCCACTTCCCTTTTTTGTCTTCAAGTAACCATTTTTTTAAAAATGGTTCATATTTATCCAAAGAAAGGTATAAATTCTTCGTCTTTTTTAATACCGGTTTTTGTCCTGTTGTTACCGAAATTGGATTGATTAAATCCGTTGGATCCAATGACTTGCCACATTGCTCACACTGATCGCCATAGGCATTTTCACTTGCACAACTCGGACATGTGCCTTTAATATATCGATCCGCTAAAAATTGTTGAATGGATTCATCAAAATATTGATCGGTAGTTTTTTCTTCAAAAAGCCCTTTATTATATAAATTTAGGAAAAATTCTTGTGCCGTTTCAAAATGAATTGGAGCCGTCGTTCGGTGATAAATATCAAAAGATATAGCCAATTTTTCAAAGCTATCTTTTGAAATCTCATGATATTTGTTTACCAATTCTTGAGGCGTCATATTTTCTTTATGCGCTTGCATGGTTATAGCAGTGCCTAACTCATCACTACCGCAAATAAAAATAACATCTTCGCCTCTTGAGCGCAACATTCTTACATAAATATCCGCTGGTAAGTATGCTCCTGCCAAATGTCCGATATGTTTATATCCATTAACATATGGCAAAGCGGCTG
>JBIPPB010000018.1:0-31049 GCA_044368655.1 Chitinophagales bacterium
CAGCTGATTTGGATTACCGTTAATGGATTTAAAGTTCCCGTACTATAACAGTTATTTACCGTATCTTTAAACAAGGCCACATATCGGCCACTTGTTACGGATTTTGGACTCGATACCACTTGTCCCGATTCCGTACGCCATTCGATAATTGTTCCTTTCGGTTGGTTTTTAGATACGAGCAAGGTTAAATCGGCCGTTAAATTCGGACAACTGTTTCGTAATATATCGGTATTAAATTCGGGTTGTTGTGAGCCCGCAATACATGTATTCGTACAATTCTCAATCGACACCACTACTTGCGTTGCTTGATTTCCATTTCCAGCATAGCATTTGTTTACCGTATCATAGAAAATCGCATAATACGTTCCAGAGGTTACTGAATTTGGACGGGCTACTCGGTTGGTTGCATTGGCTGGCAATGCCGTATGCCATTGCAATACCACTTGACCTGCAGTCGGTTTGTTTGAAGGGGTTACCGATGTTAAATTCGCAAATACCGCTGGACAAATATTCTTTAAGGTTCCGTTACTGATGTTTAGTTTTGGTGATGCGGTTCCCGCAGCACATAGATTGTTACAATCTACTAACGTAACCGTTACCGAAGCGCCTGCAGAACCATTACCACTATAACAATTATTCATGGCATCGAAGAATGCTGCATAGTATGTGCCTGCATTGCTTACCGCACTTGGATTTGCTACACGGTTGGTTGCATTGGCTGGTACGCTGGTATGCCATGTCAATTGCGTATTCTTTGGCAAATTAAATGCCGTGATTTGCGTTAAATCCGCTGTTGCCGTCGGACAATTATTGATAAGGGTCGATGTACTTAATCGAGGTGCTTCTGCTCCAGCATAACATAATGGACAATTAAAGGTCGTTACCGTGACTTGCTTCGTCGCTTTTCCTGATAAACTATAACATTTTCGTGCCGTATCATAATAGGATGCATAATACGTACCCGCTTTTACAAATTGTGGCGTATCAACACGGTTGGCATCTGTTGCAGGCGTGCCTTTATGCCATGTTATGAGATATCCATTGATGCTCGCATTTTCTAATGTTCTTAGATTTACCGTTTGGCTCGGACAACTATTTACTGCGGTATCCGATTTTAAAGATGGTGTCGCTTGCATCGTATCGCATGGATTCGTACTGTTACAGTTTCGAATTACAACCTCTACTTGCTGTGCACCATGTCCATTGCCACTATAACAGTTGTTGGTTGGATCAAAGAATACAGCATAGTATATTCCTGCACCTACCGCACTTGGATTCATCACGCGATTTGAGGTCGTAGCAGGCAATGCCGAATGCCATTGTAAATTCGTTCCAGCAGGTCGATTGCTCGCACTGATATTCGATATATTAGCGGTTGTAGAAGGACATACATTGGTTACGGTTTCTTGACTAAGTGTTGGTGCCGATGTTCCAGCATTACATGGGCTCGAACAATTGCGTATCGTTACCGTTACGGCTGTCGTTGATTTTCCGATTCCTGCATAACACGTATTGGTTGGGTCATAGAAAATCGCATAATAGGTTCCTGCGCCTACGGCACTTGGATTATTTACTCTCGACGTCGCCGTTACCGTTGATGACGTATGCCACTCCATTACAATTCCTAACGGTCGATTGCTCGCTGTTATCTTCGTTAAGTCTGCGGTCGTCGATGGACATGCATTGGACACTCCTAATGTACTGAGTTTAGGCGCCGCTTCACCGGCGTTACATGTTGTACACGCTTTGCGTGTTACCGATATCGGAGTCGTGTATATTCCTCCATCGGTATAACAATCATTAACCACATCGTAGAAGACGCCATAGTATATTCCTGAGCCTACCGCATATGGATTGGATACTTTTGTTGTTGCATTAACAGGTGTTTTAGTATGCCACTCCAATACCACACCCGTCGGTTGATTAGAAGCCGTAATGCGCGTTAAATCTGCTGTACTATCTGGACACAAATTGGTCAATGCATCGGCACTTAATTTTGGTGCTTGATAACCTGAATTACAACATACCGTTAAGGTAACTTTAATTGGCTTAAATAAGCCTGCTCCGCTATTTGCAAAACAATTATTCGCCGTATCATAGAACGTCGCGTAGTACATACCTGCACCTACCGCACTTGGATTGGATACGACATTACTGCTTAAAATCTGTGGACTGGTATACCATCGTACCACAACGCCTTTAGGTTTATTGTTTACGGATATCGTATTTAAATTGGCCGTCGTAGACGGACAATCGGTACCAATACTATCTATACCAAAGTTTGGCGCTTGTGCTGGTGTTAAACATTTTGGACACGTAGTGTTGGTTACATTAACTTCTAAACCACTTTGTCCCAATAAATTATAACACTTCTGCAAGGTATCATAGAAAACCGCATAGTAAATGCCACTGTTTACCGAACTCGGCGTTTTAATTCGATTTAAACTCGATGCAGGTATTCCCGTATGCCACTGCACAATCACACTGCCTGATGTAGGTTTGTTTGTAATTACGACTTTTGTTAAATCGGCAGTTAAGCTCGGACATAGATTCGTCAATGCATCACTTCCTGAAGTTTTCGGCGTTTCTTTACCCGAACGACACGTGTCTGGGCAACTTGTAATCACTACCTGAACTTCTAATCCATATTGGCCGCCTTGGCTATAACAATTATTCTTACTATCAAAGAATAATCCATACACTTTACCACTTTGATTGTAATTTGTTGGATTTGATATTCTATTGATTGATGAGGCCGGTAATCGCGAATGCCATACTAAGGTCGTGCCCGCAGGTTGATTCAGTACTTGGAATTGGTTTAGGTTTACTGTTGTGGCTGGACACGTATTCGTTAGTATATCCGAACCCGTAACTTCGGGTGCAAAATTCCCAGAGTTACATGGCGTCGGACAATTGGTAATACTTACTACCAACGATGCGGTTCCATACCCTTGGCTGGTATAGCATTTGTTTAAGGTATCATAAAATATCGCATAATACGTTCCCGCACCTACGGCACTTACTGTAGCAACTCGGTTTGAAGCGGTGGCTGGCATTTCCGTATGCCATTGCAATACCGTACCTGCTGGTCGGTTACTTGCCGTTACGCTCGTTAAATCTACCGTTGTTTTAGGGCAAACGTTATCTAAGCTTGTGACATTTAGGTTTGGTTTGATCGTGCCGGCTTGGCATGTATTTGGACAGTTTGTAATCACTACATCAACCGCATACATTCCAAATCCATTACCACTGAAACAGTTGTTCGTCGCGTCGTAATAAACAGCATAATATCTTCCGCCTAATACGGCACTTGGATTCATCACTTTATTAAAGGATGTCGCCGGTACGCCCGTATGCCATTGCAATAACGCGCCCGAAGGGGTATTTGAAGCCGTAATGGTCGTTAAATTAGCCGTTGTCGAAGGACAAACATTTGTAAGTACTTCTTGACTTACTTTTGGTGCTATAGGGCCGGCTTGACACGGATTTGGACAACTCGTGATCGACACCACCAACGGTGTAGCCAATGTTCCTGCATTGGAATAACAATTATTCGTTGCATCAAAAAATACCGCATAATATATTCCCGATGGTACCGATTTTGGATTCGCCACTTTCGTCGCACTACTTACCGGTATCGAAGTATGCCACTCTAACGTGGTTCCTTTTGGCTGGTTACTCGCAGTTACTAATGTTAGGTCTGCCGTCGTAGATGGACATATATTGCTTAATCCTATCGTAGACAACTTCGGTGCTACACTGCCTGCATTGCAATTCGTACAGCTCGATGTAACCACTTGTACTTTCGTTGCCGTATCTCCATTTAAAGAATAACAACTGTCGGTCGGATTATAAAATACCGCATAATATGTTCCTGTTTTTACACTTGACGGATTTTGTACACGAGTTTGGGATGAAACTGGAAGGGATGTGAACCATTGTAAAATGGATCCATTTGGCTGGTTCTTAGTTTCTATCTTACTTAAATCAGCAGTTGTATCTGGACAAATATTCGTTATAAATAATGGCGTTATATCTGGCACCAAATCACTTAAACATTTTTTTGGACAGTTTTGATCGGTTACAATTACGATAATCTCGCTTCGTAAACTTTCTTGTCCATTCGCAATTTGGGATACATAATATCGTTGTGTATCCATATTCGTCGTGTTTGGCGTTGGAGCCGTTACACTCGGCGAGCCTCCTGTTGGTTGTGTATACCATGCTAATATCGCATTCGATACCGTGGCTTTCGCTACCAATGGTTCGGCTTTAGTGCCAACACAATATTTGATCGTATTGCCTACAATATTTTTGTTGTCGTCAATATTCGGGCCGCCGCCTTGTATATTTACTAATAAGGTTTGTGCCGCACTACTACATGGGCCAACATGAGCAACCACGCGTATCGTTCCACCCGCCGTTCCTGAAGTAGCAACGATCGAATTTGTTGTGGACGTACCACTCCAACCTCCAGGTAAGGTCCATGTATAACTGGTCGCGCCCGATACCGCATTCACACTATAGGTGTTACTTGTACTCGCAACTACCGTCGTATTTCCTTGTATTGTATTGGGCTGTGATGGGGTAGGACGAACAATTACTCGAATTGGAGCGCGTTCACTTTCGATACCATTAACCGTTTGGGAAACGTAATATGTCGTCATCGACGAGAATGTCGTATTTGGTGTTGGTGCCGTCGATAATGCCGTACCGCCCGTAGCTGTCGTATACCATTTAATCGTACCGCCATTGTTCGATGGGTTCGCTTTCGCTTGTAATTGCGTCGCCGTAGCGCCTTGGCAATATACTATCGAATCGCCGCTTAAGTTGGTATTATCGCTTAAGTCGGGTCTCGTTGGTAAGGTTCCTACCGTTAAAGTTTGTGCCGCACTACTACAACCATTTACATTCGCCGTTACGCTTACAATGCCACTGGTAGTGGTATTTGTATTAATTGTAATGCTGTTGGTTGTTGACGTGCCAGTCCAGCCGTTTGGCAATGTCCATGTGTAGCTCGTCGCACCGGGTACGGCCGTTACGCTATACGTTTGACTCGTATTGGCTTGTACCGCTGTCGCACCTTGAATCGCTGTAGGTTGGGATAAGGTTGGTTTTACGATTACACGGATTGGACTGCGTTCACTTTCGATGCTGTTTACCGTTTGAGATACAAAGAAGGTGGTGGTTCCTGCTAGAGTTGTACTTGGGGTTGGTGCACTTGTTAATGCTGTACCGCCTGTAGCTGTCGTATACCATTTAATTGTGCCGCCATTGTTTGAAGGGTTCGCTTTCGCTTGTAATTGCGTCGCCGTAGCGCCTTGGCAATATACTATCGAATCGCCGCTTAAGTTGGTATTATCGCTTAAGTCGGGTCTCGTTGGTAAGGTTCCTATCGTTAAGGTTTGTGCCGCACTACTACAACCATTTACATTCGCCGTTACGCTCACAATACCACTTGTCGTATTGTTTGTATTGATGGTAATGCTATTCGTTGTAGATGTACCACTCCAACCGTTTGGCAATGTCCATGTGTAACTCGTTGCGCCTGGTACTAACGTTACGCTGAACGTTTGACTCGTATTGGCTTGTACCGCTGTCGCACCTTGAATCGCTGTAGGTTGGGATAAGGTTGGTTTTACGATTACTCGGATTGGTGCGCGTTCACTTTCGATGCTATTTACCGTTTGGGATACAAAGAAAGTGGTGGTTCCTGCTAGAGTTGTGCTTGGGGTTGGTGGGCTTGTTAATGCCGTACCGCCTGTGGCTGTCGTATACCATTTGATTGTGCCGCCATTGTTTGCAGGGTTGGTTTTTGCTTGTAATTGCGTCGCCGTAGCGCCTTGGCAATACACGATCGAATCGCCACTTAAGTTGGTGTTGTCGCTTAAGTCTGGTCTCGTTGGTAGGGTATTTATCGTTAAAGTTTGTTCATCGCCATTACAACTGTCGGCATTGGCTCTAACTTTTAACGTGCCAGTTGTGGTTGTATTTGAATTAATCGTGATTGTATTGGTCGTAGAGGTCCCACTCCAGCCGTTTGGTAAGGTCCACGTATAATTTGTAGCGCCTGGAATAGCAGTTACACTATATGTATAGGAATTATTAGCTTGAATATTTGCAGGGCCTGCGATTTGTGCCGGTTGCGCCGGTTTGGCATTGACTCTTACAAATATTGGAGTTCTATCACTTTCAATATTATTAACCGTTTGAGATACATAAAAGGTAAATACGCCTGATGTATTCGTATTTGGCGTTGGTGCAACGGAGGTTGCTGTACCGCCGGCTGGTACCGTATACCAATTTAGTGTACCTCCACTGTTTGAAGGGGTTGGTGTTGCGGATAGCTGTGTGGCTGTTACGCCTTGGCAATAACTAAAGGAATCTACAGAAACCGTTGGTTTTGCTGGTTTTGGAGATACAAATACTCGTAATGATGCCGCCGCACTTTCACATCCATTATTTGATGCTTTAACCGTGATGAAGCCTCCTGTAGATCCTGCGGTATCGATGATGGATGCGGTTGTTGAGGTACCGCTCCAACCATTTGGAAGCGTCCATACATAGGATGTAGCACCTGCTACAGCAGCTATGTTATGCAAATTCACACTTCCTTGGGTTACCGAAGTGGGCCCTGAAATAGCGCCTGGTGTGGCTGGTGCAATCGATACGGTAATTTGTACTTCTTCGCGTGCACTTTCTACACCGTTTAATGTTTGACTTACCCAAAACGTATATACGCCTACATTGGCTGTATTTACGGTAGGTGCCGAAGCTAATGCCGTGCCTCCGGTTGGAACTGTATACCATTTTAATGTCGCACCACTATTTGCAGGATTTGGTACCGCAAACACTTGATATGTACCTGGTGTTTGACAGTGTGATTTGATATTTCCTGATACATCCGGCTTGACACATGGTTTAATACTTGAATTAATCGCTCGATTATACGTAAGTGTATAATTTATGATGCCATTATCTGTGACCGTTTCCTTAGAATTGGCTAAGCCATTCGTGCCGTATGGCCCAGTGATGATGGAATCGTTTAAATTTGATGTTGAACCTGCTTCAAAGGCATCGCTACATCCGTCGTTATCCGAATCGAGGTCTAAACGATTTGGAATGCCATCTGCATCGGTGTCTTGATTAACACAAGAAGAGGAAGCATCTGCCGCTTCTTTTACTCCTATGAAAATATTTCTGCATGAAGTAGCTCCTGTTGAAGAGCCCCCACTTAATCTAATTTGTGAATAAAAAGCTCCCGTCAATTGGAATGTCAAAAATGACTGACACGTACCATTACTACAGCTTGACGTAATTCGCCATTTTCTCGAATTTATTCTGGTTAAAATTGCATTATTTGCATTTTGAATTACAACTAATTCTGGAGCGCCTGTAACCGTTCCCAATAATTCAAGCTCCCAAAATTCTGTATTGGATTCCGTCATCCCATTATTTGAGAAAATAACATTGGTCAATGGACTAGAGAAGGTAACGTCTCTTGTACCTACGTCTGGTGAATTAGCAGAACAATTCCCACTTGAAAAGAACGTAGCATTGACTGCTGTAGAACCCGATACTTGAGTACTTGAAATTGTTACATTTCCGGTTTTAGTTGCATTGGTTCCCGTACCGGTCAATGTAGCCCAATGTGAAATTGTATTTGGATTTGAATTCGATGCAATAATATACTGTCCTAAACTTGTTGGATTGGATATAGCACAATCCTCTTCCCAATCTACAATTCCATCATTATCATCATCAATATCATTGATGTCCAATACGCCATCACCATCCGAATCGGCACATGATTTAAGAGATGCTGAAACAGCATAATCATATTTTAAAGTATAATTAATCAATCCGTTATCTACTGAGGTTTCTTTTGAATTATCCAATCCATTGGCACCCATAGTCCCCGTAAATTTAAAGTTTGAGGAAGTAGCATTCGTAGCTCCCGCTTCAAAGGCATCGCTACAGCCGTCGTTGTCGGAGTCGAGGTCTAATCGATTCGGAGTACCATCACCGTCAGTATCTAAATTTCTACAAATAGAAGCAGAATCTGACGCATCGGTAAGTCCAATAAATATATTTCTACAAGATGTAGTTCTTACAGAAGAACCTCCACTAATTCTGACTTGAGAATAATATGCATTTCGTATTTGGAAAGTTAAAAAAGATTGACACGAACCATTGCTACAACTTGATGTAATACGCCATTTTCTTGGACTTATTCTGGTTAAGATCGCATTATTTGCATTTTGTATAACCCATAAATCTGGAGAACCTGTAACATTACCCAATAATTCAAGTTCCCAGAACTCAGTATTGGATTCGACCATTCCATTGTTAGAAAAAATTACATTGGTTAATGGGCTAGAGAAGGTAACGTCTCTTGTACCTACGTCTGGTGAATTAGCGGAACAGTTTCCACTTGAAATAAACGTGGCATTAACCGCAGTAGAGCCAGAAACTTGAGTACTTGAAATCGTTACGTTTCCTGTTTTGGTTGCATTGACACCATTTCCAGTCAATGTAGCCCATTGGGAAATCGAACTTGGATTGGCATTTGAAGGAATAACATAGCTTGCTATATTGCTAGGATTAGGAACCGAACAATCTTCTTCCCAATCGGGGATTCCATCATTATCATCATCGATATCATTAACATCAAAAACACCATCATTGTCTGAATCTATACAAGATCTCACCAAACTATTCATAGCGTTATTATAATTTAAAGTATAATTTATGATTCCATTATCCGTAGCCGTTTCTTTTGAATTGGCTAATCCGTTGGTACCATAAGGCGCTGCTATAATAGAATCATTTTTATTAGTAGTAGATCCTGCTTCAAAGGCATCTGAACAACCGTCATTATCGGAGTCGAGGTCTTTTGAATTGACGATTCCATCGCCATCGGTATCTATATCCGAACATTTTTCGATAACCGTTACTTCGTCAATATGGAAATCATTTCCTTGTCCTGTTGCCGTTAAATTTCTCAAAGAAATGCTCAAGGTTGTATTCCTTCCACTATTCCAATTATAGGTATATTTTACCCATGAAGTTGTAGCGGTAACCGTACTGCCTTGTTTTACGCCATTTACCCATGTTTCAATTTGTGGAGGATTTCCTCCGTTTCCATCCTCATACATAAAATAACTAATTTCATATACTTTTCCTGGGGTTACGGAAACTGAATTTCTATTCCCCCAAACTACATCTCCTGAAACATAACTACCTGAACCGGTAATGTGATACAACGATTTTGAAGTACCGTTGGCTCCTACTGCGTCATGCTGTCCATTTAATGAAACACCCGGCTGATACACTGCAGCAGAATTATATGGATTTATTGTAGCGGATTCAAAAGATTCATTATATATTACTGAAGTATTTGAACACTCATCCGTATCTAAAATTCCGTCATTATCATCATCTAAATCATTGATATCCATTACTCCATCACGATCGGTATCAATACATCCTTTGATACTTGGGCTTATTGCATTGCCATAGTTCAATGCATAATTGATAATGCCATTATCTGTAGCTGTTTCTTTAGCATTGGCTAAGCCATTGGTACCAAAAGGTGCCGAGAATTTAAAGTTTCTTGTAGTATCGTTTGTAGCGCCTGCTTCCAGAGCATCGCTACAACCGTCGTTGTCGGAGTCGAGGTCAAGGTTGTTTGGAATGCCGTCGCCGTCATTATCAATAGTGCCATTACAATATGAAGAAGCAACGGGAGCTAAATAAATATCATCTATTGCAAAATCGGCACCTGCTGCAGCTTTAGAGGTCTCAAATAAACAAACTTTAATTCTAGTTTTATTTCCTGAATTAAAAACATATTCACTGTTAGACCATGAAGCAGTTGTAGGAATAGGAGCACTTAATGGACCGTTGTCTACTGAAAATGCAACCGATGCTACTCCAGCATGTCTCATAGAAAATCCGAAACGATATGAAGTATTTGGTAATACATCAACATCCTGACACCAAAATGCAACTTGATTGGCAGAACAATCCGCATTAATTTGCATTGCATTATTTTGAGAACAGCTACCTACACTAGAAGCCCATCCAGATGCGGCAATAAAATAATCTGAACAACCAACGGAACCTCCAGTTCGGAAAATATAACTTGATGTAAATCCTGTATTTCCATTTTCAAAACCTCCATTAACAATTAAATTGTTTGAAATTACATTTTGATCATTAAAAAATTGACAAGATGAAGAGTATGTACTACATTGTAATTCATCCGTATCTAAAATTCCGTCATTATCATCATCTAAATCATTGATATCCATTACTCCATCACGATCGGTATCAATACATCCCTTGATACTTGCGCTTATTGCATTGCCATAGTTCAATGTATAATTGATGATCCCATTATCTGTAGCTGTTTCTTTAGCATTGGCTAGTCCATTGGTACCAAAAGGTGCTGAAAATTTAAAGTTTCTTGTAGTATCGTTTGTAGCGCCTGCTTCTAGGGCATCGCTACAACCGTCGTTGTCGGAGTCGAGATCGAGATGATTTGGAATGCCGTCGCCATCCGAATCGGCATCTATACATTTATCTAAAATTGTAATTTCATCTATTCGGAAATCATTTCCTGCTCCTGTCGCAGTTAGATTTTTAAGATCGAGATCTAATTTATTATTAGATGTACTATTCCATAGATATGAGTATTTTACCCAAGAGGTAGTAATCGTTACCGCATTGCCTATTTTTGTATTGTTCACCCATGTTTCTATCTGTGGAGGATTTCCTCCCCCATTTTCAAGCATATAAAAACTGATTTCATATAATTTTCCGGGTAAAACCGTAATAGAATTTCTTGTTCCCCATACTATATCACCTGAGGTGTAAGTTCCTCCTCCTGTATTATGATACAAACTCTTGCTCGTTCCATTGGCTCCACCTGCAGCAAGCTGACCATTTACAGATACACCTGGTTGATATATCGCAGCCGAATTATATGGGTTCAATGTTGCCGCTTCAAAATTTTCTGTATAAATTACAGATGTACTTCCACATTCATCTAAATCTATAATTCCATCATTATCATCATCGATATCATTGATATCAAAAACACCATCGCCATCGGTATCAGTACATCCTTTTATAGATGCTGAAGTTACAAAGTTATAGGTCAATGCATAATTGATGATTCCATTATCTGTAGCTGTTTCTTTAGCATTAGCTAGTCCATTGGTACCAAAAGGTGCTGAAAATTTGAAGTTTATTGTAGTATCGTTTGTAGCGCCTGCTTCCAGAGCATCGCTACAAACGTCGTTGTCGGAGTCGAGATCGAGAGAATTTGGAATTCCATCATTGTCTGTATCTAATATACATTGACTAAATGAGATATCATCTATAGCAAAATCTTCTCCAATATTATTATTTGCACTTCCTGTTGCATTATGAATTACTTCAATTTTGACTGAAGTTGTAAACGGAACAACATCTACAGAATATTTATTCCATTTAAATGTTCCTACTGTTAAGTTTCCGGTATTTACTTGACCAATAATTAGATTTGAAGCATCTCTAACCCTAAGAGTAACATTTGCCGGCAAATATCCCGTTTTTAAAACATTTGAAATATATGCTGACATTGTATATTTTTTACCTATTTCAATACCCGTTAAAACTTTACTGTAAACTATTTTTGGGGCATCGATATGATAAACAATCATCATATTTCCATTCGCTGCGTTAGGAGATCTATTATTGCCAGACAACCAAGGAGTTGCGACAGGAACAGCATTTGATATTGCTCCTTCAGAAGTTGTTATTAAAACGGTGGAATTTGGAAAACTACTAGGAGTACCCGATCCAAAATCTTCAATAATTGTTTCACAATTTTCTTCATCTTCATCAGGAATACCGTCATTATCATCATCAATATCATTAATATCCAACACCCCGTCACCATCCGTGTCAAGACATCCTTTAATACTTGTAGTTATTACATTGTTATATTTCAAGGTGTAATTAATAATTCCATTATCGGTAGCGGTTTCTTTGGAATTGGCTAATCCGTTGGTACCAAAAGGTGCCGAGAATTTAAAGTTTTTTGTAGTATCGGTTGTAGCGCCTCCCTCTAGGGCATCGCTACAGCCATCATTATCCGAATCCAAGTCTAAACGATTGGGAATACCATCGCCGTCAATATCCACAATATCATTACACGAAATTGAAATATCATCAATTTCTATATCGGGGATTGCTGTAGCACATCCAGCACAATTTTGAATTTGGAAAGTGAGCGTTGCCGTATTAGGTATACCTGTAGCTGGTATTAAAATATTGACTTGTGTTGAAACATTGCTAGGAATGGAAGTAATATTTGTTATTGCATTATTACTTGCAGTAACTGTAGCTGGAGTATTTGCTGTATTTGGTGTTGCAATTGTCGTATAAAGCACCCCATTAAGGTATACTCGAAAGGAAACTGGAGGCGCTACATTATTATTATGTTTATAATTAAATGACAATGGAATATGTCCATTTGAGTTTACAATCGTTGTGATACCAGAAACTATTTGTGACAATTGGCCATCAGGGTCATTTACGTTATCAATATCACTAGTATATACCGCTTTTCCATTAAAATTATTAAAACCAAACGAGTTCCAGCCCGTTGCATTAAGAGCAAAATCGCCATTTTGTACTATATTTCCTGAACTACAGCCCTCTTGTATATCTGGAATTCCATCATTGTCATCATCAATATCATTGATATCAAAAACACCATCGCCATCGGTATCAATACATGCCTTGATATTAGCACTCATGGCATTATCATAATTTAAAGTGTAATTGATAACACCATTGTCTGTAGCCGTTTCCTTTGAATTGGCTAATCCATTGGTGCCATAAGGCGCTGCAAATTTGAAATTTTTTGTAGTATCGTTTGTAGCGCCTCCTTCCAGAGCATCGCTACAGCCATCGCCATCACTATCAAGATCCAAATCATTTGGAATACCATCGTTATCTATATCTAAGTTACACGCATTGGTGGACGCATCGTCTAATCCAATTTTTATAAATCTACAAGAACTGGCCGCAACAGGATCATCTCCCGAAATTCTAATTCTAGAATAAAAGGCTCCTCTAATTTGAAGTGTTAACGAAGATGGACATGAAGGATAACTATTACATGATGCCCCACTTTTAACTCTATATCTGGTTGATGTAATTTTTTGTATCGTAGCCCCAAAAGTATTGTTCAATATAACAAACTCGGGTGTACCCGAAAAAGGAGCCAAAATTTCTATGTCTTGATATTCATTGATCGTCTCAAAACCATCAGTTAAGAAGATTGCATTGGTTACGGGAGTAGAAAATGTAACATCTCGGACACCTACATCCGCGGCTGCATTAGATATACAATCCCCTGTAGCTATTGCATTTTGTGGAGTACCATGTACGCCTGTCGTTCCAGAAACAGCAGCAGAAGTGATTTGCACAGCACCTCTTTTTGTATTGTTAAAGGTTCCATCTACAAGTGCATAATTACCTGTGTTGCGGCTATATGTAGCGGCTATAGAAGGATCCGGCATAAAACAATTTTCTTTTACATCCAGAATTCCATCATTATCATCATCGATATCATTGATATCCATTACACCATCGCCATCGGAATCAATACATCCTTTTATAGAAGCCGAAGTAGCAAAACTATACGTCAAGTTATAATTAATTACACCATTATCCGCAGCAGTCTCTTTTGAATTAGCCAATCCATTAATACCAAAAGGCGCAGAAAATTTGAAATTTTTTGTAGTATCGCTTGTAGCGCCTCCTTCTAGGGCATCGCTACAGCCATCATTATCCGAGTCCAAATCTTGATAATTAGGAATACCGTCATTGTCGGTATCTAAGGGATCCTGAATACAATATAATGGTTTTTCTTCAATAAGATAAATATCATCTACCGCAAAATCCGCACTAGCCATTTGACCAGTAAGTTCAAATAAACTGATAGTCATTGTTGTTCCCGCCCCCGAATTAAGGGTTCTTTGAAACCTTGACCAACTGCCCGTAGTGTTAACATTACCTTGTATGGCACCACCATTTACCGTAAAACCAATAGCGGCTGGATTTTGATGTGCATACGAATATCCAAATATATAATTAGTATACGGTTTTACTGTCATTGTTTGTGACCAAAAATGAGTAAGCGGTGGGGAACAATCTGCATTTAAACTTAGATAATTCCCTTTTGAACAAGAACCGCCTACGGGTCCAAATCCATTAGGTGAAATAGCATATTGACTACAGCCACCACCACCGGGCACATAGGTTGTAGTAAAGCCATTTGTGCCATTTTCAAAATCTCCATTTACTACTAGATTGCTATTTGTCAAAACAGGTTCTGTAAAAATTTGACAAGCAGTAAAAGTAGAAACGCAGTAATATCCTTCATCAATATCCGATATTCCATCATTATCATCGTCGATATCACTGAGGTCAAACACGCCATCGCCATCAGTATCGGTACAAGCTTTTATAGTACTATCCAAGACATAATCATAATTCAATGTATAATTCAACAGTCCATTATCTGCTACTGTTTCTTTTGAATTGATCAATCCATTGGTTCCTACAGCGCCTAAAAACACAAAATTAGCGGTAGTAGTGGTAGTAGCGCCTCCTTCAAAGGCATCGCTACAGCCGTCTCCATCACTATCTAGGTCTTGGCTATTGACAATTCCATCTCCATCAAAATCACAATCACTTTTCACTGCATCAGCTGAAACTGAAATATTGGCAGCACTATTGCCAGAGCCCGTAGCCGTAAATGAAATTTCTTGGGATGTAGCACTCGCAGTAAACGTAACCACGCGCGTATCCCATCCACAGCCCGCAGAAGGGGTGTACAAATCTATTATAGCCGTACCTAATCTTAACGTTATTTGTCCTACCGTTCCACCAGACAAAGTAAATCGGCCACAATGATATGTAAACGTATATGTCTTCCCTACAACCATATTATTGATAGTCGTTTTGAATGCTTCACCAGTTGGAGACGAAATATAAACCCACTTGGTATGTCCATTGGGTGCAGCGGGAGCTGTACCAATACAACCTACACCCCATGCACCATAAGGAGAACCTACCACATCTACGATATCGGGGCTAGAAGCTACAATAGACCATCCTGTTGGTACTCTATTTTCTCCTTTTACACCCGTGCTGGTAGGCTCTAAGATGGGATTACAGATATCTTCCATCACATCGGGGATACCATCGTTGTCATCGTCGATGTCAACGGAATTGAGGATACCATCGCTATCGGTGTCTTGAGCATGAAGTGGAAACCACGAAATAAACAAAAACAAAAATAAATATATTAACTTTTTGTTGATAAAAATTAGAGCCATTTTAAATTTTTTTATAAGTTATTGGTTTTCAAAAATAATGCCAAATTGAAGCAAAATTTAATGCCAATCACCCAACGGTATTAAATTAAATACTAAGCAGTAAAAAAAATGATTTATTTTACTTATTACTTAAAAAATCTTTGAGGGGACCCATTTGGTTTCGGGAAATTTCAAATTCATAATTATTTCCAAATACATTTAAATGCATCATTTTGGAAAACTTATCAAACTTGCTCATCCAGTATAAATTGACAATTAAATTTCGTTTATTTAAATAAAATAAGAGATGTTCTTGATTAAGTGTTTGTTCTACTTTAACTATAAAATCTTTAAACGCAATTTTAAAAACTTCAGATCCTGTATTTGAAAAAATTACTTTGGTCATTTTGTTATACGCCTCTACATATACGATATTATCTATATTTATTTTTGACAACATTCCATTTTTATCTTCGATAAATATATCTTTATTAAGTGGCAACGTATTTTTTTCTATATAATTATATACTATTTTTGAATCTTTAGAATTGTCTATTTTTAGTACAAAATTATCTATTTTGCTTTGAAAATAAATTATAGAATTGGTTCTTTTGTTGTTAAAATAATTTGCTTTTTCGAGATAAACAAGTGCTTCTTTAAACTTATTTTTTCTTTTATAAAATTGATATAATTCTTCGAAGAGTTCTTCTAATCGATACTCAATTTTATATTTTTCAGTAAAAATTAAAGTCGTTTTTAAATACTTAAGCAAATTTACATCATCTTTTAATTGCTTATAAGCAAAAATCAAACATAAATACGCTTCAAATTGTAGTTTTAAAGTACTTTCATCAATTGCAAGCGCAATGCAATCCTCGGCAATTTGTATTGCTTTTTTTTCGTTAAAACGAATACGATGATAATTAGACAAATTAATTAATGCATTACAATAATTAGAATCTATATCTATTTGATTACTCTGATAATAATTTAAAATTTCATTGATTTGATTTTCAATTTCATCTAAAGACGAATACGTTTTTAGATAAACCATGATTAAATTATTTATGAGTGCAAATTTATATTTAATGTTATTCTTACTATTAAAATTAATTAAGTTATCCCTCCATATTAATAAGGCTTGTTGATAACATTTGAGATAATATAAAATAGCTCCTATATTCGATAACGTTGCGGCATAGTAATCAATTTGATTATTTTTAATAAAATAGTCTTTGACTTGAACAAATAAATTTAAAGCACCTTCATAGTTTTCTAATTCGGTAAGGCATAGTGCTTTTGTATAAAGTAAAGTATGATAAAAAAAATCTTTATGGTTTATTTTAGCTAGCTCAAGTGCTTCATCAGCCTTTTTTAAAGCTAAATCAAGGTCAATTTGATTTAATTTATATATATAAATATTGTAGATTTTAAATTTCAGATTGATGTCCGTTTCTAATTGGAGTTGACTTTCAAAAGACTCTATAATTTTTTTTACTTTTTCCATAATAACGAAAATTATATATCAAATTTTGACATAAATTAACAACTTCAAATATAAAATATATTGAATAAAATAGATTATTTTTTACTGAATTGTCAATTTTAACTACCGAGCGGTAATTTATTTAAAAAATATTTCGTAAGGTTTTGAATAAAAATAATACTATTACATAAAATTTATAATTATTTCATTCACGCAAGAGCTAAAAAAATTCGCAATATGATTAAACCAAAACCCTTACTTTTTTCGTAGCGATTTTTTTGGTTTTTCTTCAAAAAGAAGCACCATCGAGTCTTTTGGTTTTTTAGCCGATTTGGTAGGTTTACTGTTAGCTTTTCCAATATTTTTGGTTGGCTTTGGCTCCACTTTTTGAGTGGTATCTATTTGTAACGAATTGGTTTTTATAGTAATTACCGTATCCGATTTTAATTGTACGTTGAGGGTATCCATAAAAATTTCTGCTGGTGCTTCTACCGCATTCGGAATCACGTTTAAAGGCTCAGAAGGCGACGCCGCAATCGAATCTTTTGAAACTTTTTGTATTGGATTTTTAAATGGATTATTGGTATAAAATGTTCTGTAATCAATGATATATGTTGGTAAATGTTGCGCAGCAATTTGATTTGGGTTTACCGTATATTTTACATCAAATGGAATTTGAGCCTTTAAAATTCCATTCTTGTAGGTTAACAATTGGCAAACTTTGATATAATTTCCGGGCAATTCATCCCAAAATGAAATAGGGAATCTTTTATTTTCGGTAATTTCGATGCCTTTCATTTCCAAAAGGGTATCTAAAACAATCGGAATCTCAATTAGATATTTCTCATTATCGCGAAACGGTTCTACTTTAGCCTCTCCCTTAAATGTAAACTTTTCATTAGACCAAAATGCCGCATTTGGATCTTTATTTTCAATAACCTTTATCGAATAATTATGATTCACTACATCATTCGAATCCATTTCGGCTGCACTTAGCGTACTGATTCGGCTTACAAAACTGCGAACAGCTTCTTCGGATTGCGCCTCTTGGTCTTCCATATCATCTGTTTTGATATTATAAACGACTTTGCAAATGTGCTTATCAACCAAAAAATATCCTGTATAAATCGTAATAAAATAATGTTTTTTGAGGACAAACGCTTTTTTAATCACCCCCATAAAATCATTGATATGAAATGATTTGGGCGCTTCTAAAATACGGACGGTATCATTAAGATTGACTTCTTCCCAATTGTCAATTTCGGTTTTGAGTTTTTCTAAAACCAACTTATGCGTAGTCGGCAAACCAACCGGAATGGTCGTGAGCTGCACGAAACCAAAAATATCATTTTTATAACGATGCTGAATTTGCATCATTTTGGCATTATGAATTCGATTATGAACTTCATTTAATATTTTTATTGATCCATCTAATTCAATCTGAAACGAAGGTGGAATGGCGTACATTTTGACTTCTTTCTGCTGCGAAAAAAGCAAAGAAAAACACATATTAAATATTAATAAAAGTTCTATTTTTTTCATAATCATTTTTTAGTTTTTTAAATTGCCGTCCAACCGCCATCAACTACTAAATTCGCACCAGTCATATAATTACTGGCATCACTCGCCAAAAAGACAATGGCACCTTTATAATCGTAGGGCTGCGCCATTCTTCGTAAAGGCGTTTTAGACGCATAATTCTGCACAAAAAAATCATCTTGCTGATTGGAAACACCACCTGGTGACAATGTATTGACGCGCACGCCTTTTTCGCCCCAATACGAAGCCAAAAATCGCGTAAAATTAATCACCGCACCTTTGGTAATCGGATACGCCGCCGATTTATAAAACGACTGGTTGCCGTCTTTATCTTTATAAATTGATTGATCGGGGCCTACCATGCCATACGTAGAAGCTACATTGATAATACTGCCTTTGCCTTGCGCTGCCATCTCCGAACCAAAAACTTGACTGCATATAAACACACCCACAATATTGACTTGAATCGACGCTTGAAGCATCGCTTCGGGATAATGCTCAAACTGACTTTGTTGGCCTGCCAAAAGTGGATTTTCAAACATATCATTGATGGCCGCATTATTAACCAAAATATCAATCGTTTTATACTTTTCTAAAATTTGATTTTTTGCTTGCTCCACGGCTTCTTTTTTGGTTACATCAAATGCCAAACAAAGATGCTGACTCGGATTCGGTAATTGCTGCGCTACGGCTTGCAATTTCTCCAAATTCATATCGCACAAAACGACATGCGCGCCCGCTTCGGCCAATGCCCTGCAATGATTGGTACCGATCAAACCTGTGGCGCCCGTTACGATTGCCGTTTTTCCTGATAAATTAAAAAGTTCCATATTGTTTCTTGATTAAATAATTTCGTATGAGGTTCCTTCTTTCGAATCTTTAAGCTCAATGCCCGCTTTGGTCAACGCATCCCGAATTTGGTCTGAAGTCTGGTAATCTTTATTTTCTCTAGCGCGTTTACGGATATCAATAATCATTTGCATAATGCTATCCAAATCAAATCGAATAGTATTTTTTTCTTGGTAATCAATCCCCAAAACGGTTTCAAAATAATCCGTTACAATTTGTTGCATTTTATGGATTTCGCGCTCCGAAGCTTCCACCTCGTGATGCAAGGATTTATTAATCCAGCTTGCCAATTCAAAAAGATGCGCAATACAAACCGAAGTATTAAAATCATCGTTCATGGCCTTTTGACAATCTGCTTCGATTTGAAGCAACTGATTCCACAAGGTTTCATTTTGATTTTTTGGGGTAATTTTAGCAATATTTCTAAAACTTTGCACCAATCTCAAATACCCTTTTTCGGCACTTTGAAGCGCTTCGTCCGAAATGTCGAGTTCGCTGCGGTAATGCCCCATCATCATAAAAAATCGAATGACACTCGGCTCATACGGTTTTGAAAATAACGGCGACGTCCCTTCAATCAATTCAAAAGGCATAAAGAAATTACCCAGCGATTTACTCATTTTTTTGCCATTCAGATTGAGCATATTGCTGTGTAGCCAATATTTAGCGGGATTAACGCCTAAAGCGCCACAACTTTGTGCAATTTCATTTTCGTGATGCACCGCTTTTAAGTCCATACCGCCGCCGTGGATATCAAAATAATTCCCAAGATATTTGGTACTCATAGCCGTACATTCGATATGCCAGCCCGGATTTCCGTTGCCCCAAGGACTGCGCCAAATTTGCATATCATTAGGGTCGTAGCGTTTCCATAAACCAAAATCCGCAAAAAATTGTTTTTCTTCCTGACCTTGAAGCGCGCGCGTTTCAGCTTCCAATTCATCTACATTACGACCACTCAAAATCCCATAAGGATATTTTTCCAAATATTTTTGAACATCAAAATATACCGAGCCATTTACAGCGTATCCAAAGCCATTTTCGATAATTTTTTCAATAATTTCAATTTGTTCTTGAATATGCGCCGAAGCCGTAGGCTCAATATTGGGCGGCAATAAATTAAACGTCTTGGTGAGTAATTGAAATTTTAAATTGTATTTATAAACGATTTCTAAAGGTTGCATTTGCTCCAAACGCGCCGCAATACCGATATTATCAACATCTTCGCCCAAACTATTGGTGATATGCCCCGCATCGGTAATATTTCTCACATATTTTACTTGATAATCCAAATATTTCAAATATCGATAAATCATATCAAATGAAATAAAAGTTCGTAGATTGCCGATATGCGGTTCGTTGTAGAGCGTTGGTCCGCACACATACATGCCTACAAAAGGCGGATTGATAGGTTCAAACTTTTCCTTTTTTCGTGATAAGGTATTATAAATGTGTAAATGTGTATGCTCCATATATTTAATTTTGTTTTTTATTCAAACCACATTTTTTCGGTGCTGTTTGGGTCGTTGTTATAGTTGATGGTGATTTCTTCGCCGGCCTTGATGGGTCGGTAGCATATAAAATGGATTTCGTTGTCGTCGTAATAGCTTTCGTAGATGGTATTGGCGGATGCACTGTGATTGTAGAGCGAACCATAACCTAAAGCGATTGCGGTAAGCTGATGGTCATCGCCCCAAAGGAAATAATAATTAAAAATTTCGGTTTTATCAATGTGCTCGCGATCTTGAGGTGGCAAAACGATTAAAGGCGCAATCTCGATAAGCGCTCCGGGCTCGATATCTTCGTCGGTAAATACGCCGCGGCCTTTTCCCAAAACATTTGAAATATATAGCGCCATCCAGATTTTACGTAATTTTTTTAATCAAGGCAAAGTTAAAATATTTTTATTAATCAAATACGAATTTATACGTCTTGTCTTGAATATAAACGAAATCTTGGATTATAAGTTGTTTTATAACTTTTGAAATTTAATGCAAACGAAATGCATACATTTCTTAAAATTAAAATTTCTTTACAGTAAAAAGTCTAAATATTTCCTTAAAATTTATTAAAAAAGCGCAATAATTGAAATAATTCGAAAAAAATTATACCAATTGTAAAAATGGTATTATAATTGCCTATATTTACGAGTTAGCAGAGATTATTTAACAAGCTACTTTTAAACTAAAATACAAATTATATAAAAATGCTTGAACAAGAAGTTACCGAAGAAAATGAGAAAGACTTTCACTTTGATTCTGAAGAGACAAAGGACAATGAAGATACTCAAATTAATGAATACGATTTAACGTCAACACCGAACGATTTTAATATACTTACAATTAATAGTTTTTTAGATTCTGGAGCTATAGTTATTCCAGGATTTCAAAGAAATTATGTTTGGGATATTAAAAGGGCTTCTAAACTAATTGAATCTATTATATTAGGTCTTCCTGTACCTCAAGTGTTTTTATATGAAGAAAAAAGAAATAAATTTTTAGTAATTGATGGTCAACAAAGACTTTTAACAATTTTCTATTTTATCAAACAACGATTCCCTCGTAAAGATAAAAGAACTCAACTTCGGAAAATTTTTATTGAACACGGAAGTATCCCCGACGATGTTTTACATAACGATGATTACTTTACTTCTTTTAAACTTTCATTGCCAAAAAAATCAAATGGCGATGAAAATATTTTCAATAAAATGTCTTATAAAACTTTAATGGATTTTAAAACTCAATTTGAATTAAGACCATTAAGGAACATAATTGTTAAGCAAAACTATCCAACAAATGATAATTCTTCAGTTTATGAGATATTTAACAGGCTAAACTCAGGGGGCATGAATTTAAGACCACAAGAAATTAGAAGTAGTTTATACCATTCTAAATTCATAGAACTGATTCACAGGTTAAATTTAAATGAAAGTTGGCGAAGAGTAATTCGTTTAGAAGATCCTGATTTGCATATGAAAGATGTTGAATTATTATTTAGAGGATTTTCCTTTATGTTAGATGGGTTAAACTATAAACCTTCATTAGCTAGTTTCTTAAATAAATTTGCTCAAAAAGCAAAAGAATACGATATAGAAAAAATTAGCTATTTGGAAAAACTGTTTGTATCATTGATTGAGAATATAATACATTTTCCAACAGATGCATTTATTAATCCAAAAACCAAAAGGTTTAACACATTTTTATTTGAAAGCCTGCTTTATTGTGTCGGGAGAAAGTATGCAGATAGTTCTCTTCTAGTAACTAATCATATTAATTACGATACAATTTTAACTTTAAGTCAAGATGCAGAGTTTTTATCTTCTTCTATTGCAGGTACTACAAATAGTGATAGCGTAGAAAAAAGATTTGAAAGAGCAATAGCTATAATCAGATAAAAATGAATATTGTTGAAGGATTATATAGTGAGTTTCAAATTCTATTAGCATATTTAAATTCTAATAGTGAAATTTCAATGAGTTCATTAGCAGATACAAACTTAAAGAAAAATTTAATTTTAAGTTCTGCTAGTTACTTTGAAGTAACTATAACTAATTCACTAACAGAATACTTTGCAGAAAAAAGTAATAATTCATTTTGTATAAAAGAATTTTTAGTTAACAAAGGACTTAAAAGACAATACCATACTTTATTTGATTGGGAAAAAAACAACGCAAACACATTTTTTGCTTTTTTTGGTCAAGATTTCAAGTTTTTTATGGAAGAAAAAGTGAAAAATGATGATAGTTTAAATTCAAGTATAAAAAATTTTCTTGAGATTGGTAGAGAGCGAAACCGATTAGTTCACCAAAATTTTGGCAATTACAATATAGAAAAAACATTAGAAGAGATTTTTGAGAGCTATAAACAATCATTAAACTTTACAACAAAAATTATAGACTACATTGAAGAATACCATAACCTCTGATAACCTCCGCCTCGGTTCATTTCCTCACGAACCGAAAAGTATAAATAATTAAAAAATTGAGAAAAGTACTTAAAATGAAAAATAAGGAATTGGAGAAAATGGTTCGTGAGACACGAACCACGGCGGGGGAAAAACAGGTACTACCGCTAACAAGCAGTTTGTCCAAATTAAGATTGGAGATAAAATTGAAACTGTAAAAATTATTTATAAACACTTAAAATAAACATGATGAAATATTTAGTATTATTTTTTTTATTTTATTTATCTTGCTCAAAATATGATGGAGATACAATTAGAGGGAAGGACATGAAATTGGAGTTTAGTGGACTTTATGATTTTGAATGTAACATCAGTGATAATTACTGCAATATAAATAATGAGCTCTTTATCTGTGTAAATTTACCTGATTCTTTAAAAAAATATGATGCTACTTTTTATAAATATATAGTGGATTATAGGGTTTTAAATAGTAAACAAACTTGCAGAGGGGATCTTGGTAGTATAGAGTTAAGAAAAATAGAGATATATTACTGCCGTAGGAAATAAAAATAAACTGGAACTAAAATTCTTTATGCTGACCATTACTTAAATATTTTATCTAATAAAATTCGCAATATGTCCTCCACCTCGGTTCATGTCCTCATCATAGCTGTTTGGAAGAAATTGTTTAAAAATTAATACCTCTCCACCTCGGTTCATTTCCTCACGAACCGAAAAGTATAAATAATTAAAAAATTGAGAAAAGTACTTAAAATGAAAAATAAGGAATTGGAGAAAATATTTTTACCCCTAACGGCGTTATTAGATAAATTTATTCCGTCTAAAAGGGATTTAGCATATTTAATTTTTGAAAAGTCAAAATAAAATTTTTATGAAATATTTAGTAATTTTAATGATATTCTTATTATTAACTTCATTTAAATTAGAAAATGAAAATAATAAGTCAACTATTTATATAATTCGTCCATCTGTAGTTGGATTTGCTGTAAAATTGAAAATAACTGAAAACAATAGAGAAGTAGGACATTTGAAAGCAAATAGTTATATTAAAATAGATGTAAATTCAGGTCTCACAACTATAAAAAACAACTTTGACAAAAATAAAAAATTAGAACTTGATGTCAAACCTAATCAAATTTATTATATCGTAAACAACATCCAGCCTAGTTTATTTAATAAAAAAAGTGAATTTATCCTTTTGTCCAAAGAAGATGGTGAAAAATTGTTAGAAAAAATTAGCAAATAACAAATTACCTCATATAATAGCTAGGGTTTATTCATCTCTCTAAATTTATTTAAAAGGAATTCATATTTTGCTTCGCAGGACGTTGGGCCCAACGAGCCAAAAATGAAACCGCCGTCGCTCGCGTCTCGCTTAATATTTCTTTTCAACTTATTGCCCCCTATCTATAAATTCAACATCCTTCGCCACCTTTCATTAAATTCAAAACTCCCCCCAAAACAAAAATCAATTAAAATGATAAGTTATGTATATTTGTAGTTGTTTTAGCGAGGGCTAAAAAAATGAACTTAGGGTTAAGAAATAGAACAAAAGAATACATGACTTTAGAACAATACATTGACCAAATTAATAAACGATACCAACTCGGAAATGCGACCGAACACACGTTTCGGGGTGATTTGCAACAGTTGATTGAAACATTGGTGCCTACGATCATGGCTACTAATGAACCCAAAAGACAGAGCTGTGGTGCGCCTGATTATATCCTGACAAAGAAAGACAAATCGGATAAAAACAGCAGCGTGCCGGTAGGATATATCGAGGCTAAAGATATTGGCGATGGCGATATGCTAGGCGAGAAAAAATCGGGCAACAAAGAGCAGTTTGACCGATACAAAGCCTCTTTGTCCAATATTATTTTTACCGATTATCTCACATTTCACTTCTATCAAAATGCCAAACTCATCAAAAGCATTTCGATAGCCACTATAGAGAAAAATAAAATCATAGCACAACCGCAACATTTTGCCGAGTTTACGCTGTATATTCAGAATTTTTGCACCTTTGTGTCGCAGACTATTACTCAAAGTCAGGTTTTGGCTACGCTTATGGCTACCAAGTCTCGACTTTTTGCCAACGCCATAGAGCAGGCGATTCAGCAAGATATCGACCAAGAACAAAACACCCAGCTCACGGGCATTTACAAAGCCTTTCAAGTGGCATTGATACAGGATATCGATGTCAAGCAGTTTAGCGACCTTTTTGCGCAGACGGTGACGTATGGATTTTTTGCGGCACGGTATCGAGATTATACCTTACAAGATTTTTCGAGAGAGGAAGCGTCGAGGCTCATTCCGCTGAGCAATCCATTTCTTCGCAAGTTGTTTTTATTTATTTCCAGTATCGACCTCGATGAACGTATTTTGTGGATTGTGGAAGATTTGGTGTCTATTTTCTTGGCGTGCAATCTGCGCGATATTCTCAAGACTTATGGAAAATCTACCAAAATGGAGAATCCAATTATCCATTTCTACGAAGATTTCTTGGCCGAGTACGACCCCAAACTTCGCAAAGCACGTGGTGTATGGTATACGCCTCAGCCTGTGGTTAATTTTATTGTACGCGCGGTAGACGATGTTTTGAAGACCGAATTTGATTTGCCACAAGGACTTGCCGATACCAGCAAGACAAAAATAACTACTCCCAATCCCTCCAAAGGAGGGGAGAAGACTCGTGAGGTGCATAAAGTTCAAATTCTAGACCCCGCCACAGGTACGGGCACTTTTTTGGCCGAAGTAGTTAAGCATATTCACAAGAAATTTGAAGGTCAAAAAGGAATATGGAATAGCTATGTAGAACAGCATCTTATCCCAAGGCTCAATGGTTTTGAGCTATTGATGGCGAGCTACGCTATGGCGCATCTGCAATTGGACATTTTACTCTCCGAGCTCAGCAGTCCCAATCCCGAAGAGATTGAAATGCGAAAAAGCGAACAACGATTCAATATATTCTTGACCAATAGTTTGGAAGCACCCAAGTTGGAACAACCCGATTTATTTACCGCACCCTTCATTACTGATGAAGCCCTCCAAGCCGACAAAGTCAAACGAGATACGCCCGTAATGTGTATTATAGGAAATCCGCCGTATAGCGGAATATCTTCAAACAATGGCGAATGGATTAGTAAACTTATTGAAGATTACAAATATGTAGATGGCGTTCATTTTAACGAGCGTAAACATTGGTTAAATGATGATTACGTCAAGTTTTTGCGTTATGGACAGCATTTTATTGAGAAAAATGGAAGTGGGGTTTTAGCATATATCAATCCTCACGGATTTTTAGACAACCCAACGTTTAGGGGTATGCGTTGGAACTTGCTTAAAACGTATGACAAAATATACACGATAGATTTACACGGAAATAGCAAGAAAAAAGAAACTGCCCCCGACGGAAGTGCTGATGTAAATGTATTTGATATTATGCAAGGTGTTTCAATTAATATTTTCATAAAAACAGGAAAGAAAAAAGCAAATGAATTAGGCAAAGTATTTCATTATGATTTGTTTGGAAAACGAGAAATGAAATATGATTTTCTATCTGATAACTCACTGAAATCAGTTGACTTTAAAGAGTTAAAACCTGAAAAACCTTTTTTGTTTTTTGTTCCTAAAAATAATGAAGGGCAAGGAGAGTATGAAACTGGATTTAGAGTTGATACCTTATTTCCCAAAAATGTAACAGGGATTGTTACAATGGGTGATAGCTTTATTGTTGAAGAGAATTTACTAAATTTGAAAAAACGATTAAACTCATTTATTAACAGTGAAATGAGCGAAGAATTTCTTAATCGAGAATTTGGACTAGGTAAAAATTATGCAGAATGGATATTAAATAATAAACCATCCGTTAAAATAGATGAATCAAAATTTACAAAAATTTCATATAGACTTTTCGATGATAGATATACTTATTTTGACAATAAATTACTTTGGCGTTGGAGGGTTGACGTGATGCAGCATTTTTTAAAAGGCGATAATATTGGAATTGACTTATGTCGCCAAATTGTTTCTGATAGATATTCACACATTTTTGTAACTAATAAAATTGTTGATGACTCTTTTGTTTCAAATAAATCAAGAGAAAGAGGTTATGTTTTACCCCTCTACCTATACCCTGATGATAAGAACCAAGATTTGTTTGCCGAAGGGCAGAAAAGAACACCCAATTTAAATACAGAAATAGTAAAAGAAATTGCTGAGAAATTGGGTATGGCGTTTGTAAGTGAAAAGACCCCTCCTAACCTCCCCAAAGGGGAGGAACAAAACGCCGCTCCTTTGGAGGGGGCGGGGGTGGTTAAAAAGGAGGGGCTTTTGCAGCCTGGTTATATCACGGCTAATCCAAAAAACTATTTACTCATTAAAGAAATGAGAGATAGCTTAAAAAATAATCCTACAGATGCAGAAAAATTGATTTGGGAATATTTAAGAAATAAAAAAACAGGTCATAAAATTAGAAGACAGCATATTATTGATGATTTCATTACGGACTTTGTTTGTCTTAGTAAAAAAGTAGTTATAGAAATTGACGGTAAAATTCATTTAAATCAAAAAGAATATGACGTACTAAGAACTTTAAGACTTAATGAGTTGGGATATGATGTTATACGGTTTACAAATGAAGAAGTTTTTGCTAATCCTCAATTCGTTTTTTCCAGAATTAAAGAAAATTTAGATAGTAAATCTGATCAACAAAGTGACGAAGATGCCATCTCTCCTCCTTTGGAGGGGCAGGGGGAGGTTGATTTGAAAGTGCTGGGAGAAGTCTTTGCGCCCATCGATATTTTAGATTACATCTATGCGGTTTTACATTCGCCTAGCTACCGAGAAAAATACAAAGAGTTTTTGAAAATTGATTTTCCACGTGTACCTTATCCAAAAGACAAAGACAGCTTTTGGAAATTGGTTAAGTTAGGTAGAGAAATTAGAGAAATACATTTGCTGGAAAGTCCACAAGTTGAAAAATATATCACGCAATATTCAATTGACGGAGATAACGTAGTAGGTAAAATAAAATTTCAAGATAAAAAAGTATATATTAACGATACCCAATATTTTGATAATGTGCCCGAAGTGGCTTGGAATTTCTATATTGGTGGCTATCAGCCTGCACAAAAATGGCTCAAAGACCGCAAAGACCGAAAACTAGAGTTTGACGACATTTTGCACTATCAAAAAATCATCGTGGCTTTGACCGAAACGGATAGGATAATGAGGGAGATTGATAAGGTTGAGATAGAATAAAATAAAACGAAATAGTTATATGTCAGCCAAATGGTTTACTCCGTCTCGGTTTGTGGGGACACGAACCGAAATGTAATAAATAATTAAAAAATTGAGAAAAGTACTTAAAATGAGAAATAAGGAATTGGAGAAAATGGTTCGTGAGACACGAACCACGGCGGGGTGCGTTATATTAATTCAATTGTTTTATTTCTTAACAATGTTGAAACGACTAAGATTACTTTTTTTATCTGCAATTATTATTATACATATTGGAATCGGTGCGACATTTAATTTGTTTTATTTTTCTTCTATTATGTTTATATTAAATATCTCTGCACTTTATAACTTTAAAAATGATTTCGAATAAAATTCATAAATTATTTATAAAAACTCCTTATGGAGTTTCAATTAGTTCGATAATAAATGGAACAAATCATTCATATTCATATGGTAAAAGAAACGGCACTGATAATGTTGACAATAGTACACTTTTTAATATAGGTAGCATAAGTAAATCAATTATAGCTATACTTTTTTTTAAATTATTTGAGTCTAAAATAATTTCCTTAGATAGTGATGCAAGAAAATACTTTTCAAATTTAGACAGTCCTTTGCCTATTTGTAGATTGTTAAATCATACTAGTGGAATTGTTGAAATTGAAAGAGAAAATGATGTAATTCAAAATATACAAAACAACAAATCACCTGATTTATCTAAAGTATTTAAGGTAGGTAGCTCTGAAGAATTTCATTACTGCAATTTTAATTATTACATATTAACCAATATAATTGAATCTATTTATAATTCTACATTAAATCTAATACTGGACAAAACTTTTAAAGAGTTATCTCTTATTTCTCCTCAAATTCTTAACAATGATATTGGCAATATTGCGTTGCCATTTACACATAGCAGTCGAGAGTTTCTAAAGATGTGCCCCTCCAGTATTTCTCAGGTTGGAGGAGGGGCAGGCGGATTATATTCTAATTCATTTTATTTGAACCAGTTTTTATATCAGTTTTTCAAATGCAATGACAATAGGAAAAACCCTTTATTTTCTAGAATGACAACTTTTGAAAATGATATATATGGCCTTGGGCTTATGAAATTTAAAATTAATGGTGCAGAATTATGGGGGCATAGCGGAAACAATTTCGGTTATAATTCAAAATTTCTAATAAATCCTAAAACTTTAAACTCTTGTGTGTTTTTTATAAACTCTGATGATAAAAATTTGTATTATGATGTTACAGATCTAATTCTAAAAGAGTTGTTATAATATGTGTTTAATACTTTATATAGATGGATGGTGCCATAATTGTAGAAGATTTGCAAGGCTAATCAAAAGATTGATCTATTCAATCATATTGAAATAAAAGATATTAGAGCTATTGATAGCAAAGAAAGTAATTTGGACATTCCATTAGCTAAAAAATATATGGCGAGTATTGATAATTACAATACAATATCCTACGGTTACACTTCAATTTATAAAATATTTAAACTTTTACCAGTATTTTGGCTATTTTACCCTTTAATTTTATTATTACATATCACTAACTTGGGGAATATTTTATACAATGAGTTAGCCGTAAAAAGAAAAATTATTCCACTTAACTGCGATGAAAATTCATGCGAAATAAACTGAAAATTGCACGTAAAAAGAAAGGCTTTATAATACTCCCCAAAAATAAGACAACACGCTAAGAGAGAAAAATTATAAATTTAACTTTTTAAACGTATGTCAATTATGTCTGTAAAATCTCCGCCTCGTTTCGTGTCCTCACGAACCGAAAAGTATAAATAATTAAAAAATTGAGAAAAGTACTTAAAATGAGAAATAAGGAATTGGAGAAAATGTGAGTTATACGATAAAATAATAATGAAATTTAATAGAAATAGTAAACCCACAAGAATAAAAAACGCCCATGTATAGTTCTAGAATAGGTTGACTTTAAAAAGCGGATATGTCAACTTAAAACAATGACATTTTTCGTATCATAATCAAATATAAACGTATCAAATCGTATCAAATTTTACTTGTGTTTTAAAATCATAATCGTATCTTTGCGTATCAAATCGTATCAAAATGAGCAATGTAGTATATAATTTTAAACTGAATATAGATTGGAACCTGATTAAAGTAATCAGCGAAATAGATCGTTTTGATGCAAATTGGACTGCTATTGAACGCAAAGAAGGACAAAACCTTAAAGAGTTAAAAAGCATTGCAACTGTGCGAAGCGTAGGAGCATCAAACCGTATTGAAGGCAATAAGATGAGCGATGAAGAAGTTGATGTGTTGCTTCATGAAATTGATATTACTAAGCTTACTGACCGAGATTCGCAGGAAATAGTTGGATATTTTGAAGTATTGGATTTGATTTCTGAAACATATGAAAACTTCGACGTTACTGAAAACCATATCAAAAGTCTACACCATATTTTAATGAAATACAGTACCAAAGACCATTGGCATAAAGGCAATTATAAGTTGCATAGCAACGCAGTTGAAGCAACATTTACGGATGGCACAAAACATATCATTTTTCAAACCACCGAAGCAGGATTTCCCACCGAAGACGCTATGAGGCAGTTACTCAATTGGTATAATTCAGAA
>JBIPPB010000019.1:0-30892 GCA_044368655.1 Chitinophagales bacterium
CTGCACCATTTAAGGTACTTGTGATGTTTTGATTGACTGCTATATCTCCTCCAAAAATGGTAACAGGTCCCGCAACAGAAGTGGTTCTGCTTAAAGTTATGTTTGCCGTATTAGAAGACTTGCCAATTGTCAAACCTGTTATGGTATTGGGTATAGAAAGAACTGTTGGAGGAAATATTACCGCACTAGAAAAGCTAGACCCTATCGGCTCTACGGTTACTGTCCCTGTAGAAACTATATTTGAATTGTATAGTGAAAATACATTAGCGCGGAGTAAAATATTGCTCGAACTACTTGTTAAATTTCCTCTTCCCCAATTTCCTCCTATTCTTAAACCAAGCCCTCCATCACCTATAAACGTAATAGGACCTGATAATGCAGAAGCGTTGATACCACTAGCCTCGATAGCGCTATAATTGCTTGCTGATGCTACTTTTCCATTGATTTCAATACCTCCACCAATGCCACTAGCAATTAAGTTAACGCTACCTTGATAACCCGCTCTATTATTATTGGAAGATGTTTCCCCTTTTATATTTATGGCTGCGCTGGTAGTATCTAAAGAAGTAATGGTAGGGAAAACAACGCTTGCATATGAGTTAAACTCAATTCCATGAGCGGTGCTTGATGTAGACGAGCCGTCAATAGTTACGGTTCCCGATCCCGAATGAATCACTTGGACAGCACCTGTACTTCCACTAAACCACTGTACCCCAGCGCTACTAGAATTTGACCTGCCTTTTATGACAATATTTCCGCCACCGCTGTAGATGTTTAATGTATTTAATTGTCCATTCCCACTTGTATTGGCTCCAAAATTAACTCCGCCTGGAGGTAAGCCAACCCAGTTTGTCGTCCTATTTGAATACGCATAATCTGTAGGAACTACCGTTCCCGATGGAAGTGTTTGAGAGGTTGTTCCTCCTGCTATTGTAATAGCGCCTCCGCCATTTAACTGATTGATTGCGCCATTGGCAGAATTAATTGAAACACCGGAATAAAAACCAATAAAATCACCTTCTGTAGTATTTGCAATACCATTTGCATTGGACCATAAGGTAATATCCCCATTATTCGTTCTAATTGCTTTGTTTTCATGTACGATTATAAAATCATTCGCTTTGACTAAAATATCTGCATTAACTACCGAAGCGGTAAGATTTAAATTAATATTTGTGCTTCTTGCGTTGATGTTAATAGGTCCTGCTACAAGAATTGTATTGCCAGAGGCATTTATAGCAGATGGATGACAAACGGTACATGGATTGATTTCCACAACATCATTATTACCTGCTCTTCCCAGATTCAATTCACTTTTTGTATTAAATAAAGCAATCCAAGCCGTATTAAATGCATAAGTTGCTGAAGGAACTGTTCGAATCGTCAAGGCTCCTGTTCCATAAAATTCAGGTAAGGTTACCTGTGAACCCGTATTCCAGTTAAATGCAGCTGCTTCCAATAATACATCCCCTATATTTCCATCTATGGTTAGCCAGTCGATGTCTAATGTTCCCGAATTGTTATTATCTGAATCGGCAGAAATTGTTATGTCCCCTCCGCCTGTGGTCATTAATTTACCTCTTGTATTTCCTGAATTGGCTGCTGTAGAAAACCCGCTCTTTCCCTGAAAATTCATGCTACCATTGGCAGTATTTGCAATTACTTCAACACCAACACCTAAACTAATAAGACCACCATAAAAGTTTATTGGTCCTGGAATATTTATGGAACTATTTATATTAATATTTTGATTATTTGTAAATGAGAATGAGCTCCCAAATCCATCATAAACTCCTATAGAAAGCCCTCCTAATGAGGAAAAATTGTTTATTTGCAAAGGTTGACCCAATGCAGAAGTTAAGGTTGCGTTTGATCCAGCTGTTGTCGTTGACCAATTAAAAGCACTTGCCCAAGGATTGTTTGCATCTGTTGTTAATGTTAACTTACCCGTTGAAGTGATAGAAACTGTGTTACCAGCATTAAAAATTTGTCTAGTAATTAAGGTCACGTTTCCCGAACCGGCATTGAGATGCGGATTGTTTTGCAATCCCATTCCATCATGGGTCGATATATTTCCTACTCCGGCCCATAGTAAAATATCACCACCACCTGTTGCAATAGAGGATGAAAAGAAATCCATTCCATAATTATTTCCACTATTAGAACCTACAGATGGACCATTGCCTACTGTCAACCCATTCCAAGTATAACTTCCAGCTGCACTAGAACTTCCTCCTGCCCAAAAATGTCCTCCATTCGTGTTAATGGTTGATGTAATAGCCACGCCAGCTAAATTATTGTTATTGAAATCACTCCAAAGAACGATATTTAACTTGGATGAACTTGATGTAATTGAGCTCGAAACAACTGCTTGATAAGCCGCCTTAAAAGTTAGCGTAGCATCACCTCCTGCATTTTTTACAATCGCTGAGCTCGACACTAAAGCTACGGAACCATTGCTAGTTAAGTTTTCAACAATAACACTTGTACCACTGTTTAAATAACCCATGATTACCGAAGTGTTTACATTGGCTGCTCCAGTTGCAGAAATTATAACTGGATTGCTTCCCGAAATGGACCAATTGGTTCCAGAAGTACCTGTTTGACCTGAATTGGAGATGGTTAAATGTTGTGATTGAATCCCAAAAGGTCCAATAAAAATTAAAAGGATTGTAAATAGAAATTTCATAACAGGGTATATTTTGCAAAAATATGTAAAATTAAATAATATAAATGTGTTCTTTAATGTTTTTTTACTTAAAATAAACTAAAAAGGTAATAAAATATTAAGTTTTATTACCTTTTAACTATCATAACACAAATTTATTTAAGTACGTTGAATCATTCTTTAACAATTTTTATTGTTTTTGAAGCCGTTTTTCCATTTATTTCAATAAAATATACCCCCGTAGATAAATCTTTAATATGGATTAAGTTGTTTTTAGAAACCAAAGGCATTGATTTTATAGTTTTTCCTTCCATACTCAAAATGTTTAAAGTAGTATGCTCCTCAAAAGGAATGATTACTTTAATGAATTCACTTGCAGGATTAGGATAAACTTCAATTTGAGCAGATTCATTTTTACAATCAGCAAAAATAATTTGCGACCAGTTTTCGATACCATCAAAATCTAGATCTTTCAAACGATAATAAGTGGAATTTTTATCCATATCCTTAAATGAATAATCGGTTTCCGTCGCTTTATCGCCTTGTCCTTCGGTGGTATGAATTAAAGTCCATTCGATGGCATTATCACTTTTATAAAGTTCAAAAGTTTTGTTGCGAATTTCAGAAGCTGTCGTCCAATTTATATTAACATAATCGCTATGACACTCGGCAATAAATGATTTTAATTCAACAGGCAGTGCAGAAACATTTGAACCACCAATAGCAAAAGGAGAAAAAGTCCCTTTATATCCTGTATAGGTCAATGAATTTCCGGAAACGGTTGTAGTACCCATAGTAGGAATTTCCCAACTTGTTCCATTGTGATGATTCAAGGTAGGATTGGTTAATGTTCCCACTACTTCATTTACATTCCAATTAAACGTTAAATCTACTCCTGAACCTGCATTTGCATTTGCTGTGTTTTTTGAAATATTCCATGTTCGTTTTACATAAGGATTGCTGATATTTCCCGATGTAGACCCATTTAAATATGCCGTATCTAAGATATTGACAGAAAACGTATCTGCGGTGCCTGTTTTATTCGTTATTGTTATAGGATTATAGGCTTTGTTTCCTACGGGAAATGTGAATGGAGTATTGTTCGTCAATTGTTTTTTAACTTTTCCGGTTCCTGTAGTTTTGATATATCTATTTGCATTAAAGTTTCTTATATGATTTACGATCAAGTCATTATTTACCAATTCTATTTGTCTATTCGATGTTCCAAAATCAATAGAATCAATAACCATCTTTGAAGTCAAAATCATATTGTTTGAAGCGTTGCTATTAAATCGTATCTTTTTTATGACACTAGGCTGAGAATTTAATTTCCAATTGGCTCCTGTTGTAATATCATTACTATGAGTTCCAGTCCATTCTGTTTCGTGAACATTGACGGTAACCGTATCTTTACAACCTATACTAGTCGTATATACAACTGTACCTATTCCAGGATAGACTCCTGTTATCAATCCCGTATTGCTTATAGTTAACAACGACGTATTGAGTGATATCCAAGGAGTAGATGTAGCTGGAGCATCCGAGCACGCCAGCTGCGTTGTATTATCCTCATAGACATCTAAAGTTCCTGTAACTACTGGATCAGGACTTACAGTAACTGTTGCTATTGTAGAGTAGACCGGACAAGTGTTTAATAATATTGCTCGGTAATAAGTGGTAGTAGAGAGATTTGAAGCAGTATGTGTAGTACTTGTATTTAAAATATCAGTAACGGCAGAAGCAAAAGTACTTGATGTTGATGATTGCCATTTTTCTATGGCAGCTGTATGTCCTGATAATGTTAACACTGTAGAATTTGTGCCTGTACATACAGATGCGCTACCTGCAATACTCCCTCCACTAATAACTTCACCAGAAACAGCTATAGTTTTAGTTGTAGCATTAGTTGTAGTTAAAGATATATTGCCCGCTGAAGGCGAACTACTAAGTGCAGCCATGCGAGCGTATATAGTTGTAGAAGCAACGTTACTTCCAGATCGAGTAAGTGTTAAGGTATTGCTATATCCAGAGGTGGCAGCAGTTGAAATTTCAAATCCTGTAGGTGCTGCAATGCTAATATTAGCAGAAAGGTTTGTTCCAGAAACTGTGAAAGTTTGGGTAGTTGACTCTAAATTAGGACAACCACTAAATGCAGTTAGTGAATTAACTGAAGTAGTAATTGTTGGCATTGTAACTGTAACAGTTGCTGTGGCACTACAACCCAAAGAATTGGTATAGGTAATAGTGGAAGTCCCACTTGATATAGGTGTAACTAAACCAGTATTTGAAACTGTTGCTACTGCTGTGTTTGATGATACCCAAGGATTACTAGCTGCTGCAGTTGAAGAGCCAGTTAATTGTGAAGCATTAGTAGTTAATGAAAATGTTCCGGTAACAGATGGCAATGCATTAACAGTTCCACTTACAGCAAATGTTTGTGTAGTTGCGTTAGTGGATGTAATCGAAATATTACCTGATGTCAATGAAGTACTTGCGGCAGTCATACGAACATATATGGTTCTTGTAGCAACTGATCCAGATGAAGGTGATAATGAAAGTGAAGCTGAATAGCTAATACTATCTAATGAGTATTCCAAATTTGTATATGCGGCTACTACCAAATTTGCAGTTAAATTGGATCCAGATACTGTAAAAGTTTGAGCAGCAGAGGCCCTACCAGCACATTTTGTAAAAGTAGTTAATGTTCCTGTTTTTACAATTGAAGGAGGATATGTATAATTTGAAGAACTATTTGCTGTTCCTTGATTTGTTGTAACGGAAATCAATCCTGTATTACTTTGAGGGGCAGTTGCTGTAATTAAAAAACCTGAATTAACTGTATATGTAGTTGCATCAACACTATTAAATTTAACCGAAGATGCTCCTGTTAAATTAACCCCTTTTATTGCTACACTAGTTCCTGCTGCACCAGTTGAAGGTGAAAAACAAGTCACAAATGGCTCTATATCTGTATATTCATAAGCTCCAATGTCTGGGGTTCCAACTCTAGTATTTCCTCTTTGATCAATTGTAGGTATTGAGATGCCATTATTAGCTATAGTAGACCCCTCTTCGATATTCAATCCAGTTGTTTTCAAAGAGACTGTACCGTTTGTAGCTCCATTGCTTCCTAAAACCGTATCAACGTTTAAAACACATTTTTTTGTGTTATCTCCAACATTTTGATACCCTCCTCCAGAACTTGGTTGCCATGAGGAAGCGTTATAAGTTATGCCTGTCTGCGTTCCAAATATATTATTTCCTTCGTCAGTAGCTGAACCTCCAGCAAATCCAATCTCAATTCTCCCACCTGATAACGGTTGACCACTTCTAGTTCCATTTACAAAAATGCTGTTCTTCAACCTAACATTTCCCTGCCTAAGAAATATTGATGCACCATCACCTGTTCCCGAACCACCTGAGAAATTTAGATCATTATAAGCAAAAGTAGTATTTGTTATGATATTGTTTCCATTTAAAACCCAAATAGCCCCACCACCAACTGTTGCAACAGCAGCTGTTTGTTTGTTGTATGCAAAAGTACAATTTGTTATGATCATGTGTCCAAAATTATTTTCAAATTTATTAGATAATGCACCTCCTGAAGGTGCGACATTATTATTAAAAGTGCATCCTACGAGAGTTAATGTGTTATTGGCGTCATGTTTTAAACCACCACCATTATCGTTAGATGTATTAAAGCTTACACTACAATAGTTTATTGTTAGGTTTCCAAGGTTATAAATTCCACCACCTGCTCCTGAATTTCCATGACGAATAGTTATTTTTTCTAATACAACTGTAACGCCCGAATTAATAGTAAAAACCCTTCTATTAGCTGTATTGGATAAAGCATTCGCTTGTATAATGGTTTGATCTGCGCCTTGACCTCTAATGGTTATATTTTTAGTAATTGTCAAACCAGTAGTAACAGCTGTAGTTTCTCCAACATTACCCCATGTAAATGTTCCAGTTAGGTCTATAATGTCACCAGCTGCAGCTGTGTTAAAAGCAGCGGTAAACGTTTTTTTAGCAGTTAATTGCGTTAATCCATTATTGATATCATCTCCTGTATTGCTATTAGCATATATAGTTACTGGAGTGGTTGTAAATGCAGCAGTCATTGTACATCCTGAACTAACTCTGTAAGTAATTGTACACGTTCCTGCACCTACCGCAGTAACTAATCCAGTGTTACTGACTGTTGCAATTGCAGTATTAGATGATGCCCAAGGTGTTGTTCCGTGAGGTGTTCCGGAGCCTGTTAATTGAGATGTTTCTGTTCTTTGTTTAGTCAGTATGCCGCTAATAGTTGGAGTAACATTAATGGTTGCGCTTACTGCTTTGTCTATCTGTGTAACTCCAGTTGAATTCATGGATACATTTCCACTAGGAGATCCAGTTGAAGCTGTAGTTGTTCTAACATGAATACTTGTATTTGGAACTGTTCCTCCAGATTGAATAAGTGTCAATGATGTTTGATTAAATCCGGTGCTGGCACTTGTAGATGAAATTTCAAAACCTGATGGTGCTGAGATAATAATATCCGAAGTTAAATTTATTCCTGATACTGTAAAATTTTGTGTTGTAGAATTAAAACCTGTGCACCCCGTAAATGCAGTTAAAGCAGGTGCCGACACTGTAATTGTTGGCATTGTTACAGTAAATAGTGCAGTTATAATACAACCTGTATTCACTCTGTAAGTAATTGTGGAAGTTCCTCCTGCTATGGCAGTTACTAATCCCGTGTTTGAAATAGTAGCAACTGATGTATTTGAAGAAGTCCAAGGGGTTGTTGCATCAGCGATGCCAGAACCTGTTAATTGGGAAGTTCCATTAAAAACGGTAATTGTTCCTCCTATGGTTGGCAAAACGTTGATAGTTGCACTAACAGCCTTGTCAACTTGTGTTACTCCAGTTGAATTCATGGATACATTTCCACTTGGAGTTCCAGTTGCTGAAGTTGTTGTTCTTACAAAAATAGTTCTGGTAGCTACTGTACCACCAGTACGTGTAAGTGTCAATGACGTAGCATTATATCCAGTAGTAGCACTAGTAGATGAAATTTCAAATCCTACTGGTGGTGTAATAATAATATTGTCTGTTAAATTTATTCCAGATACAGTAAAAGATTGACTTCCAGATACAGTACCCGCACAAGTTGTAAATGCATTTAAAGCAGCGGCTGATACTGTAATCTTTGGCATTGTTACAGTAAATATTGCAGTAACAGTGCAACCGGTATTTTCTTTGTAAGTAATTGTGGAAGTTCCCCCTGATATGGCAGTTACCAATCCTGTGTTTGAAATAGTAGCAACTGATATATCTGAAGAAGTCCAAGGGGTATTGGCATCAGCAATGCCAGAACCTGTTAATTGCGAAGTTCCATTAAAAATGGTTAGTGTTCCTCCTATGGTTGAAGTATTAACTGTTATCATAACTGGATCAGTATTTATAGCACCACAACTTCCACCTGCTAAAACCGCTCTATAATATGTTGTAGTTGTTAAATTTGTTGCTGTTAAAGTAGTAGTAGTGTTTACAATGTTAGTTATCCCAGAAGCAAAAGTGCTTGAAGTGGAAGATTCCCAACGGGTAACTGTTCCTGTATGACCACTTAAAGTTAATACGGTGCTATTAGAACCTGAACAAACTGTTGCCGCCCCTGATATAGCAGGAAGTACTCGTACTCCTGTAGCAGCAATGATTAATTTTCTTGCGCCAGCTGTAATTGATGAACTGATGGGAATATCTACTCTATCAGAACCTAAATCAATTCTGTTATACCTAACAAAAACAGTAGTAGGTGCAACAGTTCCTATTCCAAAGGGAATAGTTAATGTTGAACTGTAAGTTATATTGTCTAATGAATATTCAAAATTTGTTGCAGCACCTATAACAATATCAGCGGTTAAACCTGAACCCGAAATAGTCATGGTTTGATTTGCTGATGGATTAGTGTTTGCAGCACATTGACCAAAAGTACTAAAGGCGCATGTAGCTGTTATTCCAGATGTTGGCGCCATATTGTTTTGGTTAAGTGCTATAGCTGCATTACCCGCATTGTTTCCTATAGCTGAAGAGATAATGTCAACTTTTTGATCTCCGTTTAAGTCAGCACCTAAAGCGGTTCCACCTACGGAAGCATAAATTTCTTTAGCTGTAAAACCAGTTGAAGAATTAATTTGTACATGAAAATGTGACCACCAAGTACCTAAAACGACTTCAGGAAAACCATCTCCATTTATGTCTAAGGAAGAACTTCCAGAAGCTCCTTCATTTACTTGAGCGTTTGTAACTGCTGTAAAATTTGAACTAGCTAAAGTACCAGTTGTATAATTGCTTTTAAAGTTTATATTCCAAATATAGATATCATTTTTTCCATCATTGTCTATATCATCAATTAATATGTAATGATTTCCATTTGCTATGGTTATTGAGTTTGATAATGATAAAGTTCCACTAGCGGAGTTGTTGATTATTATATTTGTTACTCCATTTGAACCTGAACCCTTAGATACAGCTAAGTCAATCTTTCCATCATTATTTAAATCTCCAATATCAACGCCATTAAAAGATGTGGCTGATAATGCTGTAGCAACTGCAGCATTAAAACTTACTGAGCCTGGTGTGGAGGTGTTTTTAAATATATTTAAGACGTTATTAGAAACTGCTGCAATATCTATTTTTCCATCATAGTCAAAATCAGCTACTCTGATACAAGTAGTTGATGTAGATATATTTACCGCTGTAGCAAACGAAATGCTTCCAGTAGTTGATGTGTTTCTTAGAATGCTCAAGCCTGATGTACTTCCGGTAATAATATCTAACTTTCCGTCTAAGTCAATATCACCAGTTGCAATAGTTCTAATAGTACCTGAAACTGCAAAACTAATAGGTGCTGAAAATTGATTTGTGTTTAATGTTGTATTTGTCCCAGTCAATAAATTTCTGTTGACTGCAAGATTATTAATACCACCTTTAAAAATATCTGGCCAGCCATCATTGTCAAAATCACCAACTCCAACAATGACATCAGTATTATTGGCACTGGGTTCACTCGTTGGATTTGCACCTGCACCTATATTGGTTACATTTCCACGATTTGGAAAACTACGTGTGGCTGTAGCAATATTATTATTAATTAATTTGAATCTTACACTTGATTGCGATGTTAAGCCTCCAGAAGTAACTGAAATAAAACTGCGTGAAATACTCCCATTAGGAACTTCTACTGTTAATGCTGTTGATGTTGCAGCAGTAACAGTTGCTCTCATCCCTCCAAAATATACCACATTATTGGCCGCGGTTGTATTAAATCCTGTTCCAGTAATGGTTATTGCAGTTCCAACTTCTCCACTTGTTGGTGAAAAACTTGTAATGCTTGGTTGAGCAATGGCCCAGGCATTAAAAAAAAGGAAGGCAATGGTGAAAATTCTGTTCATTTGATCTTTAATTCTCTTCATTATTTATATTTTAATTATTTTAAAGGTTATTGTTGATTTTTGATTTATAATCTCAATAATATAAACACCCGAAATAAGTGATTTGATATCTACTAAGGTTTGATTCGAAATTAACGGTAATGTTTTTAGAATACGTCCATCCACACTTAAAATTCGAAGGGTTGTTTTCTCATCAATTTCAGTAATTACTTTGATGTAATCAGTTGCAGGATTTGGATAGACTTTAACATCTCCAACCTCACTTTTACAATCAGCAAAAATAATTTGCGACCAGTTTTCGATACCATCAAAATCTAGATCTTTCAAACGATAGTAAGTGGATTGTTTATCCATATCCTTGTACGAATAGTCGGTTTCCGTCGCTTTATCGCCTTGTCCTTCGGTGGTATGAATTAAAGTCCACTCGATGGCATTTTCACTTTTATAAAGTTCAAAAGCTTTATTTCTGATTTCTGAAGCCGTTGTCCAGTTTACTTGAACATAATCACTTTGACACTCGGCATTAAAGGATTTTAATTCCACAGGAAGTCCTACTAAATTGGTAGTTTCTCCAAACGTAAAAGGACTAAAAGTGTTTACCGAAGGAAAAGTCACTTTGCCAGAACGAGAATTAAATGTTGTTGCTGTTGGAACAATTGCTGAATTTGTTGAAGGAATTTCCCATTCTGAAGAATTATTGTCAAAATGTGCTATCGTTAAATCGGTTGTGTTTTTTATTGAACTCCCTATTGCATCATACCAATACAAAGAAATATTTACCGCTGAGCTTCCTTGTCTTGATATTTCCCAGTGTTCTTTTTTACTAATATTTACAAGGGATTTTCCATAAGTAGCATTTTGATTTTTCTTTGACTGAGTGCCATGAGGTGACGTAAAGTATTCTGCAGTAAAAGCATCTGTAGTTTGAGCAGGCGCTGAAATTTCACAAGGCGCATATTTTGTGCCTTTTCCAATTGGAAATATAAATGCGTCATTCCCAATTTTTTTACAAACCCCCATAACAAATTTTAAAGTATCAACTCCTGAATAACTAGCATTATCTAAAAAAGTTAGTAAATTTCCATTGCCTGTAGCATCAAACTTACCTACTACAAAATTCAAATCATTCCCAATTTTTAACTCATTGTTCGTTCCAAACAATGTAACACCCGCTGGATTTTCCATTTGTAAATAATTAATTGTATTTTCTACAAATGTTGGTTTTGCAATGCTTTGGATAGAAGATGCTTTAAGAGTCATCTTTGATGTTCCTACATTTCCTTTTATTACAGCATTATTTGAAAACAATAGTTTACCTTGAAGGGTTAATGTATAGCTATTTAAATCTAGGTATTTGTTAGATCCATTTTTTATATCACCTATAATTCGGTTTTGATCCATAATACAATGATTTACTGGTGTTGGGTGAAATTCAATTCTTGCCCCTGGAATTGGCACTGAATTATCCAACCAGTTTATAGCAGTGTTAAAATCCGTACTAGTCCCTCCATACCAAGTATATCCTCTAGACATAAACGTGTCATAAACAGGATTTAAAGAATTGCTTGGCTGAAATTTTACTATAAAATCTCCAACTGAATCTACTTTTAAATTTGTAAAAGTGGCTACACCATTATTGAAATTAACCGTCGATGTCCCCAATAAATTTCCATTGTTTGAATGAATAGAGGCGGTTAATGTCACTGAATTATAGCTTGACGAATCTATAAGATTTCCATAAGCATCCGTAATTTCTACTACGGGTTGTCTATCAAAAACCTGAGTATACAATGCGGTATCTGTTATTGGCGTTCTTATGTTTAATTTATTAACGCTTCCTGGTCTAATTAAAAACACATTTGAATTTCCCATTATTGTAGGATTATCAATACTCAATGTAGAAAGGGTATAAGTTCCTGCTTTTGTCAAAACAATTGTATGATTGTTTAATAAACCCGAAGAAAAAGAACTAGTAGGCCCATTTCCTTGCGTCATATTTGCCTGAGAAGATAAAGAATTTTTACCGCTATAAAATGTAAATGTATTATTGCTATTGTCTTTTGTTATTATATTGATATTAAACGGAACGCCTGCAAATTGTGTTCCTATATTATTCCCATTTTGATCCTTAATATCAAAATTATTAGGGCCAGAAACAATTACAATATTTGAACTCACGCTAGGACTTCTTTGAAAATAATTTACAGCATACACATTAGCTCCCTTATAAAGTTCATTCAATGCAAATCCAGTTAAATTCCATGATCCACCAGATGGAGTTACTCTTCCAAGACGAATACCATCTATGAATACGACCACAGAATCTGTATTTCCAGAAATGGTTCCAGTAATACTTTGAGAGAAATTCTCCACTAGTAGATTTGTGATAACAGGAGCATTTGGTGGCGCTGGGAGTACCACAACAGTATTAGATAAGGGACTCATATTCTTACCATCCACTTTTGCTGTAGCTGTTAACTGAGCTCCTGATGTCAATGTCAATCCCGAAATAGACCAATTCCCAAAAGCATCAACAGTTGTGGTTCCTACTAAAGTACCATTTGAATACAAAAATATAGTAGTTCCGGGTAGTTCTGTAGAAGTACCCGTTACCGTTCTATTAGTTCCGGCCGAATAAACGCCATTAATTACAGGTGCCGCAGCACTTACATTTGTAGTTACTGGAACTCTATTAGATATATTTGACAACCAATAATCTAGTGTAGATGATTGTGCTCTTGCAGAAATTGAGTCTCCTTCTATAAATCCTGTATAATTAAATGTGGTGCTATCTCCAGAGGCTACTGTTGTAGAGGTTCTAGCTAATTCTAAACTATTTGAATATAAAATTAATATGGCAGGTGTAGCATCATTATTTCTTACTCTAACTGTTCTTGAAATAGTTTGAGATGCTAGGATCACAGGAGTTAATATAGTAGGAGCAACGGTTGTCGTTCCAACTTGTCCATTCGTTTTCTGACTTACATTTGAATATCTAGATTCACAATTATTAAAAGTAGCAGTTGCTAGAAATGAAGTTGTATTAAAGTCGTTGTTATTAGCAATTGCAGTAGCAAAAGACCATGTGCCATTTGTTTGAACAAAGACACTAGCAGATGGATTAATTTCAGAATATACAACAGAAGATCCTGAATTGGTTTGAGAATATAAACGAATTCTCACTGTATTGGCAACTATAGTTGCATTTTTATCATGTGTATAAGTTCCTGTAATGGTTTGACCTGTAGTTCGGGTCAAACCCATTGGAATAGGTGTAAAACAAGGTTCTGGAATAGTAACAATAACGGTATTTGATATGTCGGATATTGACTTTCCATTTGCTGTAGCTCTAGATGTAATCAAATCTCCAGCCAATAAACCCGAGACTCCAGACAATGTCCAAGTTCCATTTGTAACCGTTGTAGTACCTATTTGAACGCCATTTTTAAAAACAGTAATTAATGTACCATTCGGCTCTTTACTAGTTCCCGAAATAGAAGTACTTGATGTAATAATTCCAATATTAACGGTTGGTGCTAACGATTTCATTAACCAATTAGCGGCATTAAAATTTTCGTCCAAATCATCTAAACTCACTCCAGGGAAAATATTGATCAATTCCTGCATAATTAATAGCTGATTGTTTCCATATTTTTTATCATCTACTCCATTAAAATCGGATACTGTTCCTGTAATACCGCTTCCCGCACTGGTAATGGTAGCTGCTGCCATTCTCACAATACCTGGTGCATTAAGCGAAGCAAGTGGAATAAAATAGTCATAAAAATAATCAGTACTTCCTCCGGCATTGGAAAAAGCAACCGACCTTTGTGAATGATCCGTTACATTAAACGAGGCCATTAATTGACCTGCATTATTATTCTCATGTCTATATATGGCTACTCGACCATTAGTTCCAGTTTCAAAAACGACCTCTCTATCAAAACCCGGATTGTTTCCATTCCAAATGGTACCAAAATTACCATCAATATCCATCAAAACAGAATACCCCTTAGTAGCGGTAGAAGCGCCACCTAACCTAAATCGAAAGACTAAATATGCTACTCCATTGACCGTTCTTTTTAAAACAAATACCGAATTTGGCCCAGTAATCCCTGTGCTTTGACCCGTCCTTGTAAAATTAGCTATATCGGTATGTCCTCCAGATCCACCAGTAACGATATCTCCTAAAGGCTCTCCTTCCATTACGGGTAATGCGATCATTCTCATTTCACTTCCCGTAGAATAATCAATCGTTGAAAAACCAAGGTTGGAAGATGAAACATAACCATCTCCATTTGGATCCATAACACTTCTTCCTAATACTGATGATGAAGGAGTATAAATTACACCTGGCACTTGACTGTGTAAATCGATGTAAATTAAAGTAAAAAATGTTAAAATGAGCAACAACTTCTTCATAATTATGAAATTTTAAATATTTCACAAAAGTAACTCAATTATGAAGACACTATGTTAAATATACCTCATGAAATACTCATAGTTATATAATATATTACTCATATTAATCTCATGAATATGTTTTAATATTTTGATAATCAATATTATATGCTTGTAAGATACTCTTGAAGATTATCGCTGTCTTCTAATTTTAGTTTTTTTCGAATTTGACTTCGGGTATTGTCTATGGTTCCAATAGTTCGGTTGGTTAGCGATGCAATTTCTTTAGTTGAGATTTGAAGTCGCATCAATGCACATATTCTCAATTCATTCGTCGTTAGATCAGGTGCTATTTGTTTTATCCTTTCATAAAAGGATTCGTAAACACCATTAAATCGGGTCTCAAATTCATTTAGAAATTGCGTGTCTGTATGGTAATTTAGTTTTCTTTTTAATGATAAAAATTTGCGTTGATGGGTATCGGGGAGTTGTTTAAGAATTTCATCCAAATCTTCTAAAATTTGTTTTTTTGTATTTTGGATGGAAATACTTTGAATGGATTCGGTAAGTAGCTCTTTAGATTTTAACTCTAACTGATAATTCATTTTTTGATTCTTCAATAAAAGTTCACTTTGAAGGTTTAAATGATTTTTTCGTTTATTAAAATAAAAAATCATTATGAAAAATAAAATGACCAAACATATAATCGTAATGAATAAATATCTATTTTTTAGATTTTCAGATTCTGTAATTTTTCGTAGGTTTTTTTCTTGTTCTTTAAGCAATTCCCATTCCGCAATTAAACTTCTTGGTGAGTCACCTTGAAGCTTGGTTTTGAGCTCCATATATTTTCTATAATATAAATTTGCTTTTGCCAAATCACCGGTTTTATCATAAATTTTATAAGCAATAGCAAAAAATTCTTTATTTATTTTAGGATTATTTTTTAAATCTTCGGTAAATGTATTTAGGCTTTTAATTTGTGCTATGGCTTGATTATAATTTTTCATATCATAATACGTTTCTGCACGATTAATAGAATTAATAATAACGCCAAAATTTAATTGAATCAAACGACAAATTGAGTCTGATAAATTCATATAATAAACCGCCTCATTAAATTTCTTTTCTTTTCTTTTTAAATTACCTAGATTGGAATAAGTTTGAGCCAATAAGCCCATGTTTTCATTCTCAAGGGCATAGTCAATCGCATATTGATAGGTTTGATTTGCTTTAACAAATTGATTATTTTTTGCTTGAATGATTCCTATGGTGTTTAACAAATTTTTATCAAAGTTTTTAATTCCAAGTATCTTTATGGATGAGTCTAAATAAATTTTTGCTTTTTCTACGTAATCCATCGTTAAGTATAAATTACTTAAGTTGAGATATAACGAACTTAAATTTTTTAGATCATCTTTTTTTGTATTTTCAATAGCTTTGTGAAGATAAATCGCTTCTTCATAATAATCACCATTTAAGTCCGCGAGATTTGATTTGAGAACATATAGATTCAGTTCTAAATAATTATTTAAATCAGAATGAATATACTTTTCAAATAAAGGAAGATATTTCCCTAAGCTATCTTTATTTTTTTTGGTATAATAATAATTGGATAAATTACAATAAACGATGGGCAAATTTTTGGTCTCTATCGTAATAGTTTGATTTGAAATAGAATAATTTGCTAAAACAAAACTTAAATTGGTATAAAACTTTTTAGCTGAATTATAATTTAAGTTATAAAGCATTTCGTTAGAAGGCTCTCGATTTAATTGAATTAATTGTTGTACTTGATCTACTGCCCATTTTTCAAATGTAGCAGGATTTTTAAAATTCTTTTGAGTCGCTTCTATGATATAAACCCATTTATTTTGGTCGTCTAAAGTTTTGAATATTTTATCTTGATGTTTTAAATCAAAGTGGCTGTTATTTTCAATTTGAGTCGCTTTCGTTTTACAATTTAAGTTAAAACACATTAAAATAATAAGGAGGTAAAAATTATTTTTCATAAAAAAGTAATTTTAAATAAATTGTATCCAGCCATACCATGATGTTTTTAGATTGTCTTGGTAAGCGTATGCTTCTTTTTCAAAAGGAATATTCAGATACGCTTCGTGATGCGGCATTTTTGAGATTCTTTTTAAAAGATAAAATATAGGATACAAAACATAAAAACCAATAAAGAATAATTCTATTTGTTGTCTCCAATGAATTTTTTCATGACGTATCAGTTTTTTATTATCTTTTTGATCTTTAGACTTAAGAATAATAAAAGGGAAAAATGATAAGGCATTTAAATGATATCCTCCCAAAAAATACAAAAGTCTTGGTAAAATGAGAAGCATATATTTAAAGTGATTTAACAATTCCATCGGCTAATCCAATTTTAGGAACTAAAATTTGTTTTAATCCGCCTTTTTTCATGATGTTTAAATAGATGTCTAATGCGGGAACGATAACATCTGCTCGATCTGGATTAAATCCAAATTCAACAATCCGTTCATCTACGGTAAGTTCATTTAGGATTTTATGTTGTTCTTTAATATAATTATAGGATAGAAGTGAACCAAGCGGTTTTCTGCTATTTTTAAATAAGGTATTGATATTTCCACCGGTTCCTACAGCAAAAGTGCCTTCTTTAATTTTCAATTCTTTAATAAATTCATAAACCTCTTCCCATTCGGTTTTACTAACTAATTGTTTAAGCGCTCTTACCGTACCAATTTTAAAAGATTTGGATTGAACTCTTTTTTTATTATTATAATATGTGATTTCAGTACTCCCACCACCAACATCTATAAACAAATAGGCTTCATCATTTTTTAAAAAATCATTAATTTGAGTTTTAAAAATGATATCGGCTTCTTCTTTCCCGTCAATTATTTCAATAAGAATTCCACTTTTTTCAAAAACGTGAGAAACCACTTCTTGATTATTTTGCGCTTCTCGAATCGCAGAAGTTGCACAGGCTTTATATTTAGAAACCCCATAAATATCCATTAAGTTTTTAAAGGACTGCATGGCCAAAACCAATTTATTTAAAGTATCTTCTTTAATTTCATTATGCACGAAACTATCAGAACCTAATCGGATAGGAGCCCTAACAAGCATATTTTTATTGTAGATTCGTTGACCATCTTTTTCATAAATATTCATGATCAATAGTCTAACCCCATTGGATCCGATATCTATACCTGCATATTTGTCAACTTTCATATCATTTAATCTATACCAAAAGGATCATTTACACGATACTCAATATCTAATTTTGGATCTTTACCGGTAGGGGCTAAGATTTTAAATTCGACACGACGATTTTTTGCTCTTCCGGCAGGATCATCCTCATTACTTGGTGTTTCATTTGGTGCAATTGGCACATCTTCGCTATAACCACGCATAATAATTCGCTCAGGAGCTAGTCCTTTAAGGAGTAAATATTCTGCAGCAGCCTTACATCTTCTTTCCGAAAGTGCTTGATTATAAATATTTGTACCTCTTGAATCGGTATGACCATCAATTTTTAAGAACTTATCTGGGAAAATTTGTAATAAATTATACACGCTATCCATAATACTGTAATATTCTGGACGAACTACTGATTTGTCAAAAGCGTAATACACATTTTCCACAACATATTTACCTTTTTCAATGGGATCTAAGACAAAAATTTTGTAAATCGTATCGTCTTTGAATAATTCGTTTGGTGTTCGGAATGAATCCATACCTGGATAATATCCATCTAAAACGCCATTAACTTTATAATTTTTCCCTTGCGATAATTTTACAAAAATTGGACTTTCGCCTTCTGTCGTTTTGTTATAGATTAATTTCTTATTGTCATCTATGGCAATACTATTAACACCGCTTAAAGGTTTTTTCTCTAAATCTTTGCTAGAAACATAAATAATTCGTGCCCAAACATTGTATTCATTCTTTTTAATGCTCCAAATATCATCACAACATGTTTGCCCACGAGTAGATTTAGAGCCATTTCGATTCGAAACAAAATATCCAGTTTCATCGTCTCTCAATTTTAAATAAATGTCATCTAAAGAAGAGTTAATAGGATGCTTTAAATTGATGATTTTATCCCATTTACCGATAGTACCTTGAACTTTAAAAACATCAAAACCACCTATACTTGGATATCCATTAGATGAGAAATAAAGGGTTTTGGAAGGCGTGTGATAAAATGGTGTGATATCGTCATTAAATGAGTTGATTTCTTTTAAATTGGTTGCATCTTTATCTTTAATTTTACCTTTTTCATCAATCGCTACATAAAAAATGTCCATTTTTCCTTTTCCTCCTGGTCGATCACTTGAAAATAATAAGAATCGTTTATTACCATCTTCAAAAATAGCAGGATGGGTGTTCGTAGTTCCTTTAGCATTTAAAACTTTTAATTCTTCCGTTTTCCATTGACCGCCATCTTTAGTAGCCATGAATAACTTACATTTCATTTCCAATTGTTTACTTTCACTACATTGTGTATAGTATATCAATTTACCCGTTTTATCCATAAAAGAATTACCTATAAAAACCTCAGGAGTATTAATATCTTGAGGTAATAATTGAGGCTTAGTCCATTGATTTAACTCGTCATTAAACACTGTAAAGAGTAATTTTGAAGTATAATCCCATCCTTCTTCTTTCATCTTTGTAATATTTGGCGCCGTATCACTTACAATTGCCGAATAAATCATAGCGCCATCTGGAAGGGGTTGCGGTGCAAATTCTTGCAAATTACCGTTTACTTGACTTTCAGGAGCCACTTTAATTTTTTTATCTTCTTTACCTCGAATTTCTAATGCTAACTCTGCTCCACGTTTTTCAATATCAATTTCTTTGGCATATTTTTGCATTTTTTTATTCTCTTCCAAAGTTTTAAACTCTTCGACGGATTGTTTATATTTTTGGTTTGCTTTCATACACATTGCTAACCTTAAAGGAGCTAATTTATCATAGCCTTTATCCATTTCGAGAATTAATTCCGTATATTTTTGACTTGCTTCGTAGTCTCTCAATTTATAATTGAGTTCCGAAAGTTTTTGAACAATGCATTTATTGTTCGGTTTCTTTTTATGTGCCATTTCAAAATACACTACCGCATTCAAATAACTGCCATCGGCTTCTAACTTGTTTGCATATTTTAATAATTTTCCATAAGGAATATTTTTGTATTTAGCCACATTTTGATCAAACTTCCCCGGTTCTTTCTTTCCGTTTTCATCCTTAAGATTCTTTAAATTTAAATCTTTAACTTCTTCTTTTGATTGTGTTTTTTTGCTTTCTGCTTTTTCATTATTCTTTGAACTTTTAGAAGATGCTTTTGGCGTCTCTTTAGTTTCTGATGCAGTCGTTTCAGCAGATTTTTTTGTTCTTGATCTATTTTGAGCAAAAACATTGGTTGTGCAAAAAAGAAGTAGTAAAATTATAATTTTTTGTTGTATAGAATACATATACTATGTTTTTTTATTTATGTAGTGAATTATGAATTAAAATCTTGGATTAAAAATGAAATTATCTTCAAGTAAAGGTGGTTTTACTTTTGGCGTAAATGTATGAACAATACTAAATTCAAAAGTATTTGTCCGTCCAGTTACATATTGTTCGCGTGTGGCAAAAGTTGTATTATAGTCGTATGAAGCCATAAATGTTGTTTTTCCAAATCCAATTCCAAAAAGTCCAATTATGGATTCTACATTCGTACGATTCGATCGTCCCCAAAGTCCTAAATATATTTTACTTGCTTGACCTTTTACTTCAAATAATTTATAAGAAATATTGGAACCATAAACGATATTGGTTGTATTGGCTTGAAACCCTACAAATATTCCTGGATGCAGTTCCAATTTATTTACAATTTCCCAATCTTTAAACGTAGCATACGCTTTATAAAACATAGGAATTCGTTCTTTAGTAGGTACTTTACTGAATTGTTCCTTGGGTTGTAATAAATGCGTTGCTGAGGCTCCAAAATCCGCTAAGAAGAAACCAAAATCATGGTGGTAGTTTATTCCTGCATTCAAGTCAAAATAGGATACATTATCATTAAAATTACTTTCATCAATTTTTCCAAAATCCAATTTAGTTCGATCTAAAGAACTTAAATTAAACATCGGTTGAACCCCAAATGACAAATAATTGTCTCCAATTCTTTGAGCGTAAGATAAAGAAAAATAACCTCTGTATGAATTAAAAATAGAACTTCCTGTTTCATCATTTAAAATACAAAGACCAATACCTAACCTTCTTTTTAAAAGCGAGGTCTCAAAAGAACCACTTGCAGTCTTCATCAAATATTCAGAACTACTAAGAGTACTCAGACCACTCCACTGCTGTCGCATAATAGCGGTTGCTCTAAAAGCATCATTAAATTGACCTGTTAAAGCTGGATTTAATGTCATTGGAGCATTGTAATATTGCGTAAAGTGTATATTATTTTGGGCGTTCATTAAAGAATAGCACAAAATACATAAAAGTAAAAGTCTAATTTTATACATATGTTCTTCGTATCCCTATCTAATAAGCGTTAAATTAATTTGTTCGTGAACGATTCTTCTTCCTTGAGCGTGCTCGTCAATTTCATATGTAATTTGACAAACATATACACCCACAGGTTGCGTTTGTCCTTCAAAACTTCCATCCCATGGTTTATTTGGATTATTATGAATCAATTGTCCAAAACGATTGTAAACTTTAAAATCCGTTAATTTTGCAACGCCATCTATTTGTGGGTAATATGAATCATTGGTTCCGTCTCCATTTGGAGTAAATGCATTTGGAATTTTCACTCCATTACCTTTAACTCGATATCGAACGACTGCATTTTCAATACATTCTTTTGGAGGGCTGTATGAACTATCAACACTTGTTACAACTAATATATATTCTACGTCTCCACTATCAACAGGTTTAGATAAACCAAGTCTTTGATTGTCTATAAGGGTTTTGTTTCTACTTAAACTTGGAATCCATTTGTATTTTACATTTTTGTTCGTTGTAAATAAATGATCTCCTAAAAGTGAATTGGTATCACCCAATTGAATTAAACTTCTATAGGGTATTCCTGTTACATCCAAACATTTATTGTCTATAAAAATGGAGCCTGTATCTTTACAACCACTTGGTCTAACAGCTTCTACAATATATAGCCCAGAAGTATTTTTTGCTGTAAATATGGTTTGGTTTTTCTCACCATTACTCCAATTATAATCCACATATTTACGATTTAATTTGTTGGCGTCCAATTCAATTTGTTCATTACAACATACCGCCACTCGCATTAAGGAATCAGCTCTAAAAACAATTCTTCCAAATGTTTCAGGGACTACTTCTACATAGGCTTCTTTTTTACAACCACCAAATTCTCTAACTACTTTATATCGACCTGGTGTTTTTATGTCTAAAGATTGACCAACTGCATTATTAGGGAACCAAGTATATTTAGCGCTTGTATTTAAAGGAATTGGAATTAACGTTTTAGAACGATCAATTCCTATACAAAGGGTATCATTTTCTAAAGCAAAGTCCGGATTGTCAATATAATTAATAATAACGGAATCTTTAATAAACATCGGACAGCCATTATTTCCAATTGGATTTACAATAAAAAACACACCACCTTGTTTAAAATATCTTTTATAGCTTAATATGCCATCGTTCCATAATGGGGTTGTAACTCCTGAGTTAAGATCTAAGGAAACAAAAACGGAATCGCCTTCACATATATCTTCTTTATATGTTGTAAATTCAACGGTATCCGGTCTGTAAAAAATAATTTCTCTAAATCCAGAACGATTTCGACATGCTCCTGAATCGACCTCAACAAAATATCTTCCAGTATCAGCTACTTTGATAATGTATTCATTACTAATGATTTGATTTCCTTTTCGCCAAATAGGATTTTTATATCCTACATCTATTGGTATTTTAAGTTCTACCGAGTCATTAAAACATACATAATCTACTCCAGCAAGTGATGCAGGCATAATTTTTTTAGGTTGCACGTCGATCCAAATACTATCTCTGTTGTAGCATCTTGGGGTATCATTTTTAGCCACACTAACGTAATAATAACTTGGTTTTATAGGTGCAATTTCTAATTCTTCTGCATTGAGGTCATCATTATCAATTCCTATTTGATTTGGATCCCAAAATATTTTGTATTCCGATTGGTTTGCTACATTAACTTCTACTTCCATTTTAACTTTTCCATCTTCACAAGCCGCTGGATTTTGAGGTTTGAATAAAATTTGTGGCCTCGAAACATCAACTAAAATCGTATCTCGAACAATACAAATTAAAGTATCTCGAACCGCTACATTATTTACAAATAGATCTCTACGGTATTCGGCTCTGATATGATACTTACGTGATCCATTAGGGAAAAATATAGGATTTGAAACGCCTGAGTTACTTATATCTAAAGGAGGTGCCCACTGGAAAGATTTAGCTACTGGTGGCACTTCCGCAGAAGGTGTACAGATATCAAAAATAAAATTAGGACGAATAGTTCCTATAGTACCGGTAAAAAAGTCTTTACACGCATTAGGTAATCCATTGGTTGCAATTTGAACTAAACTTCTTTTTTTATTTATTAAATTGGTGGATTCTACTTGGTCTCCTAAATAATTTCTACCCACACCGTTATTCCAACAAATTTCAACTAATAAGTTTTGATTTTTTAGATGATTGAATCCAAAAGGTTTTTTAAATTCAAACTTATTAATTCCAATTTTAGGTTTGTATTCTGTTGTGTCAAATACAATGTTATCTTCACATATCGAAAAATCAATAAATGTTGTAGAAGAAAACGAATCTATTTCAATAGGAATAGGCTTGATTTTAATTGTAAAATCACTTAATACATTTGCTATTTGATTGGCACCAAGTTGTCTTACATTAAAGGAAATTGCATTGATTAATCCTTGTGAAATTAATGGGTTTGTAGCCGCCAATTCATCCCTTGTAATAATATACTGTATTTTTTTGTCCGTAGGAGCCGTATTATTTACGACACCTTGTCCAAATGGAGAAAAAACTTCGTTGTTTACATTATTAGGCCCAACCTTCAAGCCTAAATATAATTGATAATTAGAATCTATAACTTTACAACGTTCATTAGTCTTATATGTTCTAAATTCTACATCAATAGGCTCTGGAATGACAGAAGATGTTCTAGAGCTTACGGAAACCGTGTCTCCATTACATATGGAAGCAAAATTTCTATTTAATGTGATTTTAAATGAATCATCATATTTAGCTAACGTCGAATCTATATAATAACAATTTTCATATTTAATAATAGCTCCAGTATTCGGATCTGTATAATCAAAAGGATTAATAGCCGTAAGATTATACATCGTTCGTTTTTCAGCAGAAATTTTAGGATTTGGAGACGTACTCGTAATTAATCCCGTTTCGGGCTTCCAATTAAATTTAATAATAGAGGAGTCAATACTTTTATAAGTCATTCGAATTACAGGCCTAAGCATGCTGGTATCTCTTGCTTGTTGTTTGTCCCATCCTTCTTCAAATTCCTTTAAGTAATATCCTAAAACGCTTATATACGAAGTTCGATTACTTTTTATTACGGGTGGGGTTCCTACTTTTCCAAAATCGGTATTAACACAAGAAGCTGAAATCTCAAAAATCAAATTAGATTCCCCGTCCCAAGTAAAATTTTTGTTTAAACTAAAATCATTCCATCCTGGCTCTAAATCATAATTCGGATTCGAATAAATTTCTAGTAGTTTGGTTGTATCATTTTCAAATCGTTTTGAATTTAAATCTTCTCTATCAGTACACGTAACTTTAATTTTTAAATTCGAATATCTTTTTGGTTCGTTGATTCCTTCGATAAAAAAGCTAATTTTATTGTAAGAACCATTTTTGAAAAAACATGCTAACTCTTCTTTTCCACGATATAAAAATTGTGTCCGCATAAATTTAACACTATTTCTAGCATTAAAAATAAGCGCTCTTTCATTATCAGTAGTTGAAAAATCACCAATGGTTTCTCCAACATTAGTATCATTTAAGAATTTTGAAAAATTGTCAAATCCGCAAAGATTTTTCAAACCAATTTCGGATTTGATTTGTATCGTATCAAAAGGACAAACGTTTACTTTATCAGTACTAAGTCCAATATTTGGTTTTACTCCAATGGTTGGGTCCTCTTTAAAAACATTTAATATACAATTGTCGGGAGTTTTTACATATACATTGAAATTGTTAAGCGGATCAATAAATACACCTCGAGCAATAGGGCTAATAATTGGTACTGGTAAGTTTACTATATTTCCTTTTGTGTAATTCCAGTAAAATTCGGATCCTGAAGAAGCATTAATAATTTCTAAATCAACTTCATCACCTAAACATTGATTTTTTAAAAATCTGCCTAAATTATTATCAAAGAAAGAATCTATATCTACAACTAATGAGGGGGTAATCGTAGCGCCTAAATCATAGCAAACAGTGTCTTTATTATTACAATATTGATTAGCTGTAACTGTAAAACAGGAAGATGAATTTAAGAAGTCAGGTATCATAATATCATCCATTTTAGATGGTACAGATGAAAAGGAACTAAATCCTCCACCACCATTTAAAATAGACCAAGAAAATTCAGCATCAATTTGACCATTATCAGCTAAACTATATTGATTAAGTGCATTTGGATTATTACAGAAAAAACCCTTTTTTGTTTGAAAAGATGGAATCGTTTTTACAATTTCATTAGGAATATTAGTTGGGACTATTAGTTGGGCCGAAACGGGTTTATTTATTCTTAATAATACAACTTTGTAATTTTCCAAACTATAAACGTTATTAATACAATCTCTAAATAAAAATACCAATGGATAGGTACCTGATGGCATATTTGGAGGAATATTCCAACTAAAATTAGCCAAAGTGGTATCAAATTTTGGCAATTGATTTACTTTGAAATTATTTGATACAATTGCATTCGTTATTTCAGAAGGTAAATTGATTAATATTTCTAAAGATTGACTTTCCGCAGGAGCCGCTGTTGAAAAATTAGCACCTCGAACACCAAAACTTATGGACTCACCAGCGCAAGCTTCTATTGTTGTATTATTTCTCTTTGGCGCAACGGCACAATTAACTAAATTTTCATAACCCAAAAATTGAGAATTGTTCGCCAATTTGTTGTTATAGCTATTACATTCTTCAAGATTATATACATTCAATACAATATCTCTTCGTGTAATACCTTTTACAATTGTTGGATCGTTACGATCTCGTTCTGTTATTTTTATTGCAGTAGCAAATTGACCAACTGAAACCATGGGTCTCAATGTAATGGCGCCCGTATTAGCATTTACAGAATAGGTTGAGTTGCCGCACAAAGGGTTAGCTTCCGAACAGTTAGCCACAGCATTCCATTCAATTTTTTCTCCGTTGTCCGCTAAGTAATTTGGCCATTGACCGCCAGCATAATCAAAATAAGGTGTACTTACTTCAAACTCTAAAATATCACCATCCGGGTCATAATATCCTAAGTCGTACTCTCTTTGCGTACCCAAACATTGAAAAATTAAAGGGTTTATTGCAGAACGTGGCGAATTATTGGCTATAAATTTATCATCAGAATTTGAAGCCAATAAACCTTTTGAAATTTTATTATTATACCATGCTTCTGTAAAAACGCCTTGATGTTTTCTTTGATTCGTTAAGTTGGGTGTAATAATTCGGCCACCAAATATTTGAGACCATCCATTCGGATTAGTACCTAAAATGGTTCCATTAGCATTTCGAATGCCTTGCATACCTTGCGAGGAGTCAATTAATGTTTGGAAAGCATCATTATCGGATCTCGAAAAATTGTGAAAAATATACCAATCGGAGCAATTAAAAGGCAGCTCAAAAGTGTCAAAATAAACCTCAGTTCGATAACCACGATTTCCAGATAATTGATTGTAACAGTCATTTAGCAAGGGTTCAGTAGAGTTGGGACATTCTGGTGTTGCAAATGATTCAGATAATTCATTTCGTAGCTTTAAAAATGTAATCATCCTCGAGCAACATTCCGAACTAATTAAGTTGATAATGGTACTATCTACCGTTGGATTTCTTCTTGTTGAAGCACTACAATCTCGGTAATAGGTTAGCTTTACGGAAACTTCCCTTGAGTTATTTGGGTTGGTACTTGTGATTTCCATATCAACGCCTCCAATATAAGGGTCCGCTCTTCGTCTCTGAGCCTCTAGTTCAAAAGTCGTAAGAAAAATACTTAAAATGAATAAAACATAGAATTTGAACCTCATAATTTTTCCCTATTTTTTTCAGAGTGTAAAAATATATAAAAAAAATAAATTTCTTAGTTTTTTTTAAGATTTTTAATTGAAGTTGTTAATAAGTATTTTTTTTTATAAATTTTCTTCAAAAAACTTTTTTAAAATTTCTGCTTTTTTCATGCCTAAAACCATTTTAAGTTTTTCAAATTCAGCATTTTTCATATTTTCAATATATTTAAATTCTTTGTATAATTTTTCAATGGTTTTGCTTCCAAAACCTTCAATAGATTCCAAAATAGAATACGTCATTTTTTTAGAACGAATATCCCTATGAAATGTGATTCCAAAACGGTGTGCTTCATCTCGCATCTTTTGAATTAATTGCAAAGCAGGGCTTTTTTTATCAATATATAGTGGAATTGGGTCATTTTTAAAGTAAATTTCTTCAAGCTTTTTTGCAATTCCAATTATAGGTACTTTTTCAGAAATTCCAAGTTTTTCCAAACTTTCAATAGCACTACTTAGTTGTCCTTTTCCACCATCAATCACGATTAAATTAGGAAGCGCTATGTTTTCATCTACAAATCTTTTATAGCGTCGATAAACTACCTCGCGCATACTCTCAAAATCATTTGGACCTTTAACGGTTTTTATATGAAAATGTCGATATTCATTTTTTGCAGGTTTACCCATTTTAAATACAACACAAGCTGATACTGGACTCGTTCCTTGAATATTACTATTGTCAAAACATTCGATATGAAATGGTAATTCTTTTAGATGTAACCGATCTTGTAATTCTTTCAAAATACTAAAATCGGCCCTTCGTTTTTGATATTTTGGATCAACGATGAGGCTCATGGCATAACTTCGGGCATTAAATAAACTCAAGTCTAAAATCTTTTTTTTATCACCCAAAATTGGAATAGTGATTTTTATATTTTCAAATTTTTCTTGAAGTTCAAAAGGGATAATGATTTCTTTTATTTCATTATTTTCGGATATAAATTTTGAAATAAAATGTTCTAAAATTTCAACTTCGGTTTCATCCAGTTTGGTTTCTACGATAAAATTCCGAGTAGATACGATAACCCCATTTTTTATTTTTAAATAATTAATAATTTTTCGTTCTTGCGAACTGTATAAGCTTATTGCAGAAACGTTATTTAAAGATGGAGTAAAAATTACCGATTTGGTTTCAAAGTCTTTAAGTTTGATAATGCGTTGTTTCCATTTTTCCGCCATTTCAAAATTTAGTTTTTCAGCACTTTTGGTCATTTCGACTTCCATATGCAACTTCAAATCTCCAAATTTGCCTTTTAAAATCTGACGAATATTGATTATATTTTGATTATATTCAGTTTCCGATTGAAATGCAACACATGGAGCTAAGCAATTACCAATATGGTATTCGAGGCATTCTTTATATTTTTTTTGTGCAATTTTTTCTGGAGCTAAATTCAAATTACAGGTACGAAGTGGAAACAACGTTTTTAAGGTATTAAAAACTTCTTTAGCAAAATGAATTGAGGTATATGGCCCTAGATATTCTGTTCCATCTTTGATATATTTTCTTGTAAAAAAAACTCGAGGGAATTTTTCATTTTTTATGGCAATAAAAGGGTAGGTTTTGTCATCTTTTAATCGTATATTATATTTGGGTTGGTGCTTTTTGATCAATGCATTTTCCAAAATTAATGCATCGTTTTCATTTGGGACTACGGCAAATTCAATTTTTACAGTCAGCTTAATCATGGCTTTGATTCGCGCCGCAGTTTGTCGGTTTTCTACAAAATATTGAGAAATTCTTTTTTGAATATTTTTAGCCTTTCCTACGTATAGTATTTCTTCGTTTTCACCAATATATTTATAAATACCGGCTTCGGTAGGTATTGTTACTCTTATTTTTTCAAATTCTTCAAATGTCATTTGAGTTTTCTTTTGTATAAAAAAAGAGTAGCTTTTCAACTACTCTTTTTATTATTTTTTATTTCAAAATGCTTTGGATAGCGGCTTCAATTTCTTGCTCGCTTCGCATGCCATTTTTTATTGCTTTCCCATCAGGACCTATAAGAAGTCCATGCGGAATGCCAACGATACCATAAGTTTCAATTAATTCTTGGTTTTCATTTTGATTTTCTCCAATTATCCATTGGCTCCATGTTAATTGATCTTCTTTTACCGCTTTTTGCCATTTTTCTTTACTTGGATCAATAGAAATACTTAAAAAAGTGATTTGATCTTTGTATTTTGCATACAATGCCGCTATTTTTGGATTTGCTGCTCTACACGGTTTACACCAATATGCCCAAAAATCTACAAATACAAATTTGCCTTTTAAATCATTAAATGAAACGGTTTTGCCATCTAAACTTGTAAATTTAGTATTCGGCGTTTTATCTGGAGTAGCATTTTGTTTTTGCATCATTTTCACTTGTTCTTTCATCGCTTTGCCTATTCCAGTATTATTTACTACTTGTGTGTCTACTTTGTTAAACCAATCTAAAGCAGAATCACCGCCACTCATAGAAAGCGCCCAAAGACTCAATACATTATTTTTGTTTTCATAAAAAACATTTCTTACAATATTTGAAATGGAGTCTTGAACTTTTTGAGCAACAGCTATCGCCGCAGGATCATTTTGTTGAGCGGCCATGAAATAACTTTGATTTTTTTCATAAAGTTCTCTAACCGTCGTAAGGGTGTTGTTGAAAATATCATTTAATTTTCCAGAAACTTTATTTTTTATTGGGTTTACAATATCAAAATCCATTTTAACCGTTCCAGGTTCCATAACAAAATATTGTCTGAATACATTCGGTACATCCGCCATCATCGGAATGTTAGATATTTGAATCAAATCAGACATTTGTACTTTTAAACTATGACTAAACGTACCATTTTTGACATCAAAAGAGTCAAATGCCATCGGTTCGCCTTCTTTAATTAGATAAAGTTTGGTAATCGAAGGGTCAATTTTTCCTTCAATTTTCATCGTATCGGAGTTGCAAGAAACTATTAGAATACTTGTAATAGCTATAAGTAATAAAGATTTAAAATTCATAAATTGGGTATTAGTGAGTATTTAATTTAAACAACAAATATAAAACAATTATTTAGATTTGCTTTTTTTTCAGTTTGTTATTTAATTGATTTTATATGTATATTCATGAACCTTTAGCCCAACGAATGCGTCCGAAAGACTTTGTTGATTTTTTTGGAAACGAAAAAATTGCACAACAATTTAATAAAATTGTTAAAGATTTGTACATGCCTTCTATAATTCTTTGGGGACCTCCAGGCGTGGGAAAGACTACTTTAGCCCAGATTTTATCTTATAAAACGAAGTTGCCTTTTTATGCAATTAGTGCCATTCAAAGTGGTGTTAAAGAAGTTCGTGAAATACTTGCAATTGCGGCCAACCAAGGAACAATAATTTTATTTGTAGATGAAATCCATCGTTTTAATAAGTCACAACAAGATAGTTTACTGAAAGCTATAGAAGAAGGTTTGATCATTTTTGTTGGAGCTACGACCGAAAATCCTTCTTTTGAAGTGAATAACGCTTTGCTTTCAAGATGTCAAGTTTTTGTTCTTAAAGCATTTGACGAAGAAACTTTAAAGAAAATGGCTTTAAATGCTATTGAAAAAGATGAAATTCTAAAAAGTAAGGAAATTAAAGTGGAATCGTTAGATGCTTTAATTCATCGCAGTGGGGGTGATGGCCGAAAACTATTGAATTTGTTGGAATTGGTTGTAAATTTTTCAGAGTTGCCGGTAGTTATTAATGATTCACTTGTCGAAGAATTTGTAGCTACACAAACAGATGCTTATGACAAAACAGGCGATTTGCATTATGATATTATTTCCGCCTTTATAAAATCAATTAGAGGTTCCGATCCCAATGCGGCGCTTTATTATTTAGCTCGAATGATTGATGGGGGAGAGGATCCAAAATTTATTGCCAGAAGACTTTTAATTTTAGCTTCCGAAGATATTTCTTTGGCCAATCCAAATGCATTATTACTTGCCAATACGACATTTGATGCCGTTGTTAAAATAGGATATCCCGAATGTCAAATTATTTTGTCGCAATTGGTTGTTTATTT